>JADHTQ010000095.1 GCA_016784965.1 Bacteriovoracaceae bacterium
TCGATAAGGTTCTTCATTGTAAATACTCCTCACGCCCCAATTAATATGCTAGATGTGTGCCAAAGTGTATTTTTTACTCTTCAGAATAAAGTTTTTATCTCTTGCGTTTATACTGCACGGTTACCTGAGACAGGGGGTACTTATATCCGCTTGTATCTGCTCTCTTACAACTCCTTTCGTTCGTGACATGTTTAAACTTCTTATATAGAGAGAAGCCAATGCCTTGTCAGTAAAGTGCGGAGTATTTTCTTTTAAGTTTTGCTTAACAACTTCTATGTTTTTCAGTGCTATTTTAGCCAATTGCCCTGTTTGCTTTGTGCCGATCGCCGCAATTAGTTTATCTAGTTCAATATTCTTATCCTCACTTAAGCCAAAGTGTGCAGGAGTTATAACTGATTCGTTTTCTCCTGTTGACTTGTAAAGATAGACAAGCACTTGAAGCAGGTCTCTTGTTCCTTGAGCATTGGTTGATAATAAGATCTGTTCTTCTAGAACATTGATTAAGTCAAATGAGAATGGCCACATCTCGATTGATTGATGCTCAAGCTCCGCAACCTCAGGTCCTTCTTTTTGCAGTAGTCGGCACCACTCTTGGAAATAGATATCAATTTTCCCTTTAATTTGATCTGAAGGTATTTGACCTCTATTTTCAAAAATTCTATGAATCAAAAGTCTATGCCTATCCTGTCTTGAAGCTGCACTAGTAAAATTCACAATAATTGGATTAATACGATGCAATTGCTTATATGAATCACTGTCGCCATCACGAACAGAAACTACTAACTTCAATAAATTTGGATATTCTTTAGCTATCTCAGATAAAATCTGAATAAAATTAAATGCCCAACTCTCGGCTTTTCCAGATAAGTTTGCGTACCAAGTTTGAAACTCGTCCAGTATTAATGCCACTGGCTGGATTTTTAAAGCTTCGATTAAATCTGCTTTCGCAGGTATTGGCATCGTATCTTTTCTTGCTTCCCACTTTCCCTCTAATTTTTTACCTTCTGAATGGTTTTGAAAAATTGGATCCCATAAAAACTCATAGCCTTGTTCGTGCAAAGGCACTGTCAAAGCAAGAAAGTTTGATGGTGGTTCTGATAATTTTATACTATGAGAAAGTTTTCCCCTCCATGTATCAATCCACGACATAAACATCTTGGGATCTTTAAACGCATGATGAATAACTCCCATAATATGAGACTTACCTTGTCCTCGTTCTCCCATGATAACAAGATATCTATTGTTATTTTCGCCGAAGCAAGCTTCTAGAGCCTGAATTAAATCTACTGATGGATAGGTGACATCTAATGCTTTTTGGGTAGGTAGATTTACGAAAGATTCAGAATATTTTGAATCCAAACTAACTACAGTTCCCGAAATGGTTGAAGCCGCAAACTCTGGTCTTAATTTTAGTCCTAACATATAATCACCCCTTAATCTTTTCTTGATTTTCTTCCGCACCACCAGCTCTGATCCATTCATCAACCTCGCTGGCCTTAAATTTCCATAGTCGCCCAACTCGATTTGCCGGAATTTTCTTTTTCTCCAGCCATCGATAAACTGTTTCCTTGGAAACACCCAAGTGATCCGCAATTTGCTCTACGGAGAGCCACTTTTCAGTTTCTATAATATTCACTGAAGCTCCTCCATCTATTCGAAATGTTTACTATATTAGACCACTAGATAAGACTTATTACAAGCTATTACAACTTGGGTGGCAAATGCTTTTTGTTGATAGTTTTTATCAATTATTTAATATGCTTTTTCTTGAGAGCTTTAATTCCTTCTCGTATTGCTTCAACAAAAACGTCATTTTTTCTGATTACATAACTATCATCTTCGCGTTTTTCGTTTAACAAATCTACAAGCTCATCAATGCTAGATAAAATTTCTTCTTTTGTGTCGCTATCAAGCCTAAAAGCAAGCTGAGGGTAATCAGCTGGCTTTTTATATTCTTTCTTTTTTTGTCCAATTTGCCTTACCATGAGTACTCCAATATACTGAAATTATTGCATAACAAAAAATATGCGTCAAGAGAGATTGCAATACAATTTTTATGCTAGACAATATTGACGCATTGTGGTAGAGTGCTTTCATGACAACGAAGCTAATAACAAAAACATTAATAAAATCCTGCATAGACTGCTTGAGGCGTCTTTATCTTGAATTGAATTCTCCAGAACTTAAGGTTCAGGGAGAAGATTCGTTTATGTCGCATCTGGTTTCTGAGGGCTATAAGTTTGAAGATATTGTTCGTTCTCTTTTTCCAAGTGCAAAAACACAAAAAACATTTAGTAACAATAGTGTACTAGCTAGAACGGATATTTTAACTGACGAAGAACTCATTGAAGTTAAATCATCCACATCAATTCGCGAAGATGATATTCTGGATATTTCTATCCAGGCTCAGTTGCTTAGAGAGCTTGATAAAGATCCGGGTAAATACAAGCTGGCTTTTGTTAATAATGATTACACGTTAGCAACAACTCTAAATCCAAAAAAGCTTATAAAAGCTGAAGATGTAACTGATCGAGTGAATGAGGCCCTTCCTGAAGTAGCAGTTCTTTTTGAAAAAGCTCGCAAGACTGCAGCGGCCAAAAGGTCTCCTAAAAAAGAAATTGGTCGCCATTGTTTGAGCTGTCCATTTATCAATAGTTGTTCGCCAGACCTTTTAGATTATTCTATTTTTAATCTTCGTCGTGGTGGCAAGAAAATTGATGAACTCCTTGAAGCTGGTATTTATTATCTAAAAGATATACCGCCATTTACCAAGCTCTCGGCGTATCAACAACTTCAAGTGGAAGCGGAAAGAACCGGAGATGATATTGTCGATAAAAAGAAAATTATAGCTGCTCTTAAAACTCTCAGGTATCCAATATGGTACCTAGATTTTGAAGCAGCTCCAATTTTAATACCAAGATACAAAGGTTGCTCCCCTTATGAGCAGATCACGTTTCAAGTGTCTGTGCACATTCAGGAATCTCCAGAGGCAGAACTTAAGCATATTGAATTTCTCCATGATAAAGACAGTGACCCTCGTTATGACCTCGCTCTTTTTCTAAATAAAAATATTGGCGAACAAGGATCAGTCGTTGTTTATCATGCAAGCTATGAGAAAGGACGACTCCAAGAACTCGCTAAAAAATATCCAAAGTTTGCTTATAAAATGGAGAGCATCATTGATCGCCTTTGGGATCTTGAAACCATTTTTACCAAGGGATATTATCTCTCTTCAAAATTTGGAGGGAGTACCAGTATTAAAAAAGTTTTACCAGTGATGGTGCCGAAACTTTCATACAAGGATTTAAATATTTCAAATGGGGCAGATGCCTTCATAAGCTATCTTCAAATGATTGATGATAAGACCACCTCAAGGAAGAAACGAGAAATCTATGACTCGCTTCTACAGTACTGCGGAATGGACACGTATGCGATGTATGCCATTGTCGAAGCCTTGCGGGAGGTTTGTCATGATTGATTCATAATATTTTTCTAACTTACCAACATTAATAAAATATTTATGTGCTCAAAAATTGAGTAGGTGGATAACTATAACTTTTTTTACAGGAGGACTGTATGGCAAAAAAGCGAAAGAAGAAATATCACGATCAAGTCGTAAAGGCCGTTCGTGAGTCAATTGATCTGATAACGGACTCGCTACTGAATTTCATAGTAGTGGCCGCTGGGATGCAATCAGGAAAAACTGAATTTATTGCATGTATGCATGAACTTATGAGGGAGATTTATCCTAACACCTTAAGTCTCTATGCCACCGCTCATGATCATTTAGATTTCAGAAAACAAAATTGGGATCGGCTTGAACATTTAGAAAAGATCGATCTTTATTGCTTAACACTTTCTGATCGTAAAAAAGATCAGATTAAAGGTAAAAATATCAACCGATTTTCCAATGATCCAATTATTCTATTTTTCGACGAGAATCACTTTGGTGATGGGCTTGAACAGACCATCGATACGTGGATACAACGAAACGGATTGGCACCAAGTAAGCGAGTTATTTTTATAGGAATTTCAGCAACTCCATTTTCATCAATGGAAAGAGCACTGGAGGGTGTATGTCAAAATTTATAATACCAGCAGTAAATCCAATTATTCAGTTTGATTCTAAACTTATGCCAACTTATAAAAATGTGAGTTGGATGCTTAAAATGAATTGGGTCGTGGAACCAGATGTATTAATTACTCAGAAGAAGGGTGAGAACACGATTTTCAATCCTAAGGCAAATGTCTTTTTACATTTAAAGACGTTGGCGAGGCAACATGTTGAAGGTTATGGAATCATCAGAGTTAAAAATAAAAAACAGGCAAAGTTTCTTGAAGCTCAAATTAATAAGCGGATCAGAGGGAAACATGTTTTTGTTAAGCACTGGAACCAAGGGAATCAGCTAGATCCAGAAAAGTATTTTAACGAAATTCGTGAGGGAGTTTTCGTTGTTGTTATTGTTCAGAGAAAAGCGGCAATGGGCAATTCAATGAGTACTGAGCATGTGCGATTTGTTTATGATTATTCTCCAACTGCCGCACTTAGTACTATTGCTCAGGGTCTTCTTGGTCGATGTTGTGGGCATGGAAAGAAAAAGCACCATGTGATTGTTTATACGCATCTTAATCATGCAATTGCCTTCTCCCTGTTTGAACAAGGAAGACTGCAGGAGTTCTATGCGTTTCTTGCACTTCATGGAATTAAACCTTCTCAACGTTCAAGGGTATACAAAAAGTCTGTGCCAATTTTCCATGGTGTCATTAAGCCGAAGAAGAAAATTGAAAATAGAGATGAGGCAAGGGCAGTTGTTTTAAAAGAGCTAAAAGATAATTTTGGAGATAATCTTCATGTTGAAGGTTTGATTGCCACTCGTTTTCTAGAGAAACAAAAAAATGGCACCCAACGGAAATGGTATTTAGATCAAATTAGCAAAGGGTTAAACCCTGTTTCGACTAGAAGTATTGAAAAAGCAGTTGGGAAAACTGCACTCTTTTTTGATCACCGTACCAACTCCGTTTATTTTGGCCATCGAATTGAAGGTAGCTGCGAGTATGCACTTGGGGCAAAAGATAAATCTCTATACACACAACTTTAGGAGGAAACTATGTTTGATCAAAATTCAAAACCAACAATATCTAATCACACTCTTTCTGTAGCTCCAATTATGGGAGTTATTGAAAGTCCATCTGGAGATATAACTATTATCTCCAATGATTCTTTAGCTACAACTATTTCTCTTAGCGGTAAAGAACTACGATCCGCTAAACTTTTTGAAGATGCAAAAATTTTAAGCTTCAATGAATATGAAGATCAAATTTGGTTAACGACATCAAACGAAAAGATCTATGTCCTAGCAAGTGACCTTTCGATTAAAAGTGAATTTAATCTAGATGAACCTGCGGTATCAGTAGCTCCGCTTGAAGATCGAAGTGGAGTAGTTATCTCATATTTTAATGATGATAAAAACGAATCTTGGTTTGAGTATCGCGGACTTATAGGATTTGAAGTAATTGCTAGTGGCTTCTATGGCCCAAATCTTAAAATTGTAAGCTCTGTAGCATTTCATTATGAAGGGACCCTTTATGTTGCCTGCTGTTCAAAAAAGAAGTTGTGCCTCTTAAAACAAAGCGGTAACGAACTTCTCCTGATTCACGAGCATTCTGCTGAAGGGGACGATATGGAATTAAATTTTTCACAGCTTCTATCGAAATCCAAAAGATTTCTCATTGATAATTTGACCGGGGTAATTAAGACAGAACTTAATCCTGAAAAATACATGGAGAGGATCTGCTTCTTTAGAAATGATGAAGCAAAACATGGTGCTATTGCCAAAAGAGATAAATGGGTTGCATTCTTGAACCCTGATCTTTTAAAGCTTATTAACTATGACACCAAAATTAGTTATAAGTTTGATACCGCTTACAGTAATCCATCTTATGTGAAAATACTCCAGTACCATGTTGTCTGTGCCTACAGCTCAGAGATCTCTATTTATGACTTTAGAACCAATTCCATGAAGTTCATTGTAGATTAGCAAATAGACAGGTTTTAGTAAAAGAGTTCGAGCGTTGGATTGAACTCTTTTTTTGAAATCTGGCTAAAACTTAACGGATCTGTTTTCTTTTCAAAAACTACTAAATTATTTTGTAATTGAGATCTAACACTTGTGTACATGATTCCAGAGAAACCATAATTTCTTGCAAGTGTACCTAATATTTGACTTGAGGATGGGATGTCGTACTCATCGTTTATTTCAAACCACTCATTTTGATAAGTTCCCATTAGAATATTAATTGCATCACAACTTGGCTTCGATGTTAAAACTAAAACATTATCCAACTGAACATTAAATTCATAAACATGTTGTTTTTCAAGATGGTTAAAAACAACATCCATATCATCAATAGTGCCATGAACCATTTGTTTTAATTGAGCAATTTGATAATCAAGATAAAACTTTTCAATTTCACAACACTGCTGTGTTTTTCCAAAATAAATAACTCTATTTTTTAAATAATTGACATCTTTATAATTAAAACGACTTGAGCGATATTCACTTCCTTCAGACGAAAGAGCATTCACATATCTAGCAGGAACAATCCTATAATATGAAGCCTTGATTGATGTTGTGTTTGCCTTTGAGAAATCGATATTTTTAAAAGAATCGAGTTGAGCTTCAAGCTGAATTTGCCTACGCTCACAAAACTCACTCCACTCTTCTGTTGAAAATTCACACTGTGACTCAATTGGATCATGCTGTAAGAAAAACTTTGAATAGGCCCTTACTTCTTTTAATGTCTTAAATGAAAGCTCTGGATTATTAGCATCCAATATACTCATATCGCTTAACCTGTAATTTGTTCAAGTAGCTTAATAACCCTTCTCGTCTTTCCATCTATCATCATTTCAAGTGGAGTATTATTTTTAAAATGAATACTAGGAGTTTTGAGCCATCTACTCATCTTTAATCTAATCCGCTCTTTATCTGCAGCAGGTTCACTGTTTTTGATATGAGAACTGAGCATATCAAAAACTCCCATCCACTGCTTCAGGAAAGCATTGCCCGTAACATTGGTGGCTCCACGACTAATCTGACTTTCACTTATGTTAAATGCTTTTGCGAGATCTTTCTGTTGAACTTCTAACAATTTAGCTAGAGCTGATAGATCTATATCACTTGTTCCGTCTTTATAGAGGTCATTTTCCTCCATAAAATCTATAAATTGAAAAGTTGTATTCATAAAAACCCCTAAATTTCAATGAAGTTGTTAAATACTTATCGGCTTTTTGTAATACAATTACAACTTATTTTCAACTATTTTGCAATTAATTGTCAATTTTACCGCTTTTGGCTACAAGCATTTGCTATTGCTGACACACATAAAACCAATAACTTACGTAGTTTCACGCAATTTTCCACCTTTTTAGTGTTGAAACTCTGCTCATTTTTAACCCAATATTATAATTTGTAAGTGGATTTAAGCTCATTTCTAGGGATGAAGATAGATTAGATCCTAGCTCGTCAAATATTGCCCCTAGTAGTGCTCGGACCATTGGCTTATATTCTGTTCCATATTTTGCTAAACGCTCTTGTTCGGTCATATTCATTGCTTTAACAATTATAATTAATCTATCGAGCACTTCGCTGGGTGCTACTCCTGGGATTTTCTTTATGTCTTTCATCGCATCTAATATTTGGAGGTATTTTCTACTTTTATGATTAAATTTTCCTTCCCGCTTTTGATATTTAATAGAGATATTACCAATTTCTTTTTTTCGATTGTATTGTTTGCCGATAATCACAATTTCATTGGGCACCTGATCGGTGAGACCAAGCTCATTATAAATGACATTTCCAGAGACATATCCGCCCTCAGCTAGACTTTTAACAACATCAGCTTCCAGCGGCCCTTTTTCACCAAATTTAGTAACACCAGCTTTATAGTAACGTCCTTTTTCCAGCCGCTTTATTACTCCATCCCTCGCCAGGCGACTAAGTACTTTTGAAACTGCATTGAAATTTTGAAGATAAGAAAAATCATCGTAAGTGATTACTGCACCATCTTCTGCTTTCAATATTATTTGTTTAACCTCTTTTGCTACTGTCATCTGTCCATTGTAGCATGAAACGGCGAGTTTTTCAATCTGTTTACTCGCCATATAGTTATAACTAGATACGAAAATCAGGTATATATGGTTGTTTTATATGCTGACCGGGAAGTTTTGGCGTATTGCAGACAATTATAGTCGGTTAAATCTATAAATGTAAGAATTCACAGTTGGCCTCCAATGTTTTAATCTAAACATTGGAGATAAAAATGATTTTAAACCTAGAAAAATTGAGAAAAGATTCAAAAGAATTCAGAAAAAAAGATGCTGAAATTTTCATGAGGATTAACATCCTTTTAGAGTATTCAAAAATTGAAATGAAATATAGTGGAGAAATAAATAAAAACTCTAAACAACTTCATATATCAGCATTTTTGAAATCAATGGAAATTGCAGATAGAACAATACAGCGCTGGAAAAAAGATTACAGAGAGAGAGGTCCTGATGGCCTGGGAAAGTTGAAGGCGACGGGACGCCCACCTGTCGCTATACGCCCGAGGATTAGAAAAGTTATTACAGCATATCGTAAAATGTATCGTTGGGGATCAGAGGCGACATGTCTCAGGAATTAGTGCAGTTTTTGAACAAAGCAAGAAACTTCATTTTGCACAATCAGTTAAGTAAACTAATTTATTTATAAAGTCAAAAACATTTTCATGTTAATTTAAATTGTCATCAAGAGGATAGGAG
>JADHTQ010000096.1 GCA_016784965.1 Bacteriovoracaceae bacterium
ATACTTTTCTTTGTATAATAGGCCAACATTTATTGTTTGCAGACTGCTTAAGGAAAAATATCGTAAAAATGACCATGTCAATGACCAGGACAGGTATTTGAAGATCAGATCAAGTTTAGGATGAAAAATTCAGGTTATGAAACCCAGAGGAAACATTCGCCTATATCACCCGATAGATTATGCAAAAGAGGTACATTCAGAGGTAGTTAAAGCTTTTTCTCCAGCAACAACATATAGTCGTATTCAAGATGGCATTCAAATTACACTCATAAATTTTGGCCACTAAAACAATTACAAGCTCCGTCCAACCTTAATTAGAAACTCCAGGTCAATTATAACTTGCAACATAAAACTACGTAACTTAGTATTAACTGACTTGATAAACTCTAAGGCAATCTTCAGTGAATATAAAACCTTTATTTTTATCTAATCAACGATTTCAAAACAAAGTTTTATACACCTTGCTTCTACTGCTTTGCTACTTAGTTATATTTTATTTTCTCTTTCCACATGTGGGACCTGCCGCCATCGGATTTGTGGTTTTTTTGATAATTTACATGGCCATCAGTTTCGGGATTGCTTGGGGAGCTTTTTTAACATTGCTCTTTGCGCCTGTTCACATACTACTATTTTCTTTAATGGGCAGCCAAAGCATAGGGTTTTATATAGGGGCCAATTTCTTTTTTTCTCACTTTGTTTTTTTAATCATTGCTGTAACCATTGGCCATATCTATCAAATCAAGTATCAATTATTAGATGAACTTTTACAAAAAAGTAAGCTGGAAGCTGAACTCAAAAAACTTATCGTACAACAACAAGAAGCTCTAGAAAGTATAGAGCTCCTGTCTGGCTTAATACCCATTTGCAGCTACTGCAAAAAAATCAGAAATGATGAGGGCTACTGGGAACAAGTGGAAAAATTTATTAAAAAGCAGTCTGGTGCAAAGTTTTCCCATGGAATCTGCCCGGATTGTGCTAAAAAGGAGATGCCGGAGGATTTTTGAATCTCAACAGAGAACTTAGTTAAACGCACGAAATTTTAATACCATCTACATTTAATGAACCACAATCCAGAAAGTAGCAGAAGCTAGCTTTTTATCCCCCAGGTGCAATAAATGTATATTGTGGTCCGGCCCCCGTTTCTTCTAAATAATAATTTGTGCTTGCCTGCAATGTAGCACTGTCTCTTTGCAACATTTTTTGCACACCCAATGCTTTCACACCTGCCCTAGCGTTGCACCCGAAGCACAATTTTCTAATATTTTCCTTAGAGCTATCACCACCTTTGGATATTGCCTGGATGTGATCGTATTGCAAATTAGTTCTGCTTTGACAACGCTTCCCCGAAATAGGAGAAATCCCTTCGCATCTATTCTTGGCCCTTTGATCTACACCCTCTTTAACAACTCTGGTGATATACCTTTGATTCTTAGATTTTTTAGTCGATCTTCTTTTTGCTTTGCCCTGTTTTATTTGTTCAATATGTCGGTCTATCAAAGACTCGATAATCTCTATTTCACTACACCCTTCAAAGTCATCACTCAAGCTTTCAAATTTTTTTAAAAGATGTTCAGGAAGGGTAATCTTCAATGTTCTAGGTACGGGATTGTCGGCCAATAAATTTAAAATATCTTTGGCCTGTTTGCTAGATTTACCACAAACCTGTTTTACGACATCCTCTTTGTGTTGCTTTTTATTGTTTTTAAAAAATGAGTCGAGATAAGCGGCCGTTGTTAGCCCTAGACTACCATCTGCAATCTTTTTTTTAACAATCGGTGAGGCCTTAAATGCCCGGACAGCTTTTACACGAATTGCAGCTTCACTGTCTGAATACTTAAGAATTCTCGTACAAAATTTAAATAGAGATGGCACACCATAATCAATAAAGACTTTTCGTCTATCGATCTCCTCTAGATAATTTAACACCTCTGAAACGATAAGTTTTTCTTCTTTAACTTTTCTCACTACCTGAACAATAAGCTCTTTATCACTAAGTTTCCTAATCATTTTTTTCTCCTCATTTTTATAAAAACTAACACAAAAAAGACCATGTGGCCAATGTAAGAAAACGCCAAAGCCCCCTCCAAATGAGCTGAACGGCTAACTGAGTAGTGTCTATAAGTGGCAGAGTTGACTCTGGGTTAGCCGCTTGATTGAAAGTGAAAAAATTGTTATCTTTTTCATTTTGGAAGCCTCTAGGGCGTAGTATAGAGCTCACTATTTTTTTCAACAAAAAACTGTCATCTATAATATTGCACTATTAACCAAAAAAATATCTTCACACACTTCAAGAGGAAACTTGGCAATCTCTTTTTAAACTGATTAACTTGAATTATTTTCTTCATTCAATGCCCTGTGATAGTGTATTTACCATTATTGTTTTTAAAATAAATCAACAAAAATATTAGAGGACGGAATAACCACTACTTGCAAAGAATGTAATGTCGAATGCTCAATATACAGGTCATGATGGCGAAGCCGCAGATATTTCAAAAATGAAATATCCATGCTTAAATATGAGAAACTTGTTGCATAACGCGTTGCGGCATGATAGGTTAGACTTCCATGTTTTTTTATTTAGTCAAGGAGAACATATGGTAGTTAGGTCGTCCAAGCATCAATACAAGATCAATAATAAATCAGTGATTTTCACTTTACTATTTCTTGTTGCAATCTTTTTGTTTATATCTAGTTGTGGTAAAAAAAATTCTCCTCCTAATAGTAAGTCCAACAATAAAAGTCATGAGCTACCAGAAATAAAGCACAATACATCTGATTTTGATATTTTAGAGCAGACTCAAAGAGTTGTAAGAGGAATCAATGATCGAGTCATTGAAAGAGAAGAGGGCCTTAAAAAAATTCAAATAGCATTTAATACATTTAGTAAAGTCAACGATATCAGGATAAAAACAAAAAATGCTAGTTCACAAACAATCAAGGGACAATACCAAAACCTTGGAAACATTTTGGAATTACTAAGCACGCTCACTGACTCTGGGCCTATTAACAATCTGGCATTGATTTTAAAAGCAGAAACATTTATTGAGCAAGGTGGTATAGATTTTAAAGATAAGATAGAAGATCTTTTTATCGCTTTAAAAGCAAGGCAGATGCATTTTAATTTAACCGAAGATCTGTTTTTAATACAGTTTTTAACAAACCAGGAGATGGCATATACGAGCACTGGAGTTCAAAGTTTGATTACAGATGAAATAGTCGCTTATTTTAAAGAACGTTTGACCTTTCAAATTGAACTTGCAGATTCTAAAAAAGCGCGAGGAAAAGTTATTGCTTATTACTCTACTTTATATAAGACAATTTCAGATGGCAAAAAGGTTTTTAAAATCTTTGAAGAACCACTTAAAAAGGTTGTTATTGGCAACAAGTCACCTTTAGCATTAATAAACTTGTATATTGATTTTATGGATTATCTCGCACAAAATAGCACAAATAATGACCTGGAGTATGTATTAAACCATAATCATATCAACTCAGTGGCATTTCTAGCTAAAAATGCAATAAACAAATTTGAAAAAGATAGTAGTGAGGATAACCTGGTACAGATGATTAGAGCTTTAGATCGTCTGGTCCAGTTTATGATTGTTCCAAAGGATAATTTTTCTGATGGTTATGCTTTAATAACATATCTTGATTGGCAATCTAAGGTGAACGGCCTCTATGATCTTATGAATCGGTTTAAATCATCATTAGTTAAGCTTACTGATAATAGTGCAAGACTGCAGCAGCTAGCTAGCAATGGCATGCGCTATCACCCGTATATACAACTGTATATCGATCGAGCATTGTTTCTAAGAACATCCTCCCCATCAAGAATTGAGGTAAGAAGTAGAGGATATGAAGGGACTTTAGAAGGTCTTGCTTACAACACTGGATCTGATCAACATTTAAGTGATGTCAATAAAAGATACGTCGAAATCTTTATGGCACTAGATTATTACAAATTTCAATTTCTAAAATTATCGTTTGTGCAAGGGCAAAAGCAACAATCAGCACCTAACGACAAAAGGCAGAAGGTTTACCAAGAAGTGGTGACAAACTTGATTGCGGCACTTGATTTACATTTTTTTCAAAGGTTTAACCACAACTTTGATTTATATAAGCAAGGTAATAAATATAAGACATTGGCCGGAAAAATCGATATTGTAAATTCTAGTTCTGGTTCATGGTATAAAGTTGATTTAGGCCATCCAGTTAATGAGACCGAGAATCAGGCAGCTGACGTCTTGCCAGGTATCTATCGCATTAACAACTACGATGTTAAAGTGGTGGGTGATCAGATTAACTTTCATCCACTATCCATGATACTTGTTCCTGGGAAAAAATTTATGTTAAAGAGCAAACAAGTCTCTAACTTATGGATAGATACCAGTGCTGAGTCTCCAATACAAACAGCTCCTAATGGGTTTATGGTTTTTTTAAATATGATAAGGCCATCGCAGGGTAAAATTGGTAATAAGTATTTTATTGATTATAACGGATCAGAGAGTTTTTATAAGACTGTTTACAAACAGGCCACGGGAGCTGATGGAATTAATGGTGGGGATATCATAATCAAAACAGATAAGATTAGTCTCGACTCTCTTTTTATTTCAAATGGCAGCAGTGGTTTAACAGGGCATGTAGTTTCTGATCATGTAAATGCACACTCTAGTTGGGATCAATATCCTTGGGCCAGCAATACAACATTTGATGTTGGACTTTATGAAACTCAAACAACTCGAGGTAGATGCATTCAGTGGGGTACACCATGAAAAAAATCAACATTACAGGATTGATACTAATACTTGTTACTTTTGATAACGTCTGGGCGATAGATACAGGTGGAGCTGACGCTCCAGAGCGTTTAATGGAGAGGCCAATATGTATGGAGTATGAGCAGCATGTAAATGTACTACAGAGTCCTAAAAAGCAGACGATTTCGCTTCCTAGAATAGAAGGAGGTGATGGTGGTCAAGGGGGCAATGGTGGCAAGGTTTCAATTACCCTTAACTCGCAAGAAACGATACAACTGCGACTTGCTGCGCTAAATATACCAGGTCGCGGTGGTAAAAAAGGTAAGCATGGCAAAGGAGTTGCCGGGACTTCATTGAGTTCCTATAGGCCTGCTCAAAAAGGCAAAGATGGTAGTAGCTATGATGTTAGTGTAGTGAGGAGATGATTTTGAAATATCTATTTTTTTTCTTTGTGTTTTTGTCTATCCAGTTTGCTTTATCTCAGGAAATTCCAAGTTATACCAACTTGTTAAATTATGAAAGTAGTATTAATCTTCAACAAATTAGTTATGAAAAACATAGAGGTTTTTACTTTGATCCAGTTATCGAGCTAAATGGGAACAGAGGAAATTTTAAAACTTCCTTTAGCATAGAGATGCCTTCTAACCTGGCAAACTTTAGATTTTTGACACTTAATTATAATAGTGCTCAAAGTGCAAATTATGGACTAGGTGTGGGTTTTGGGTGGCACTTACCTTTTATAACTTACGAGTCTAGTGCTACCACAAGAGTTAAGTATACTTTTCATGGAAAAAAGGCAAGCGGATCTTTAGTCGAAACCAAAGAAGTTTTAAGCAAATTAAAAGACTCTTTAGTTTTAAACTTAAAAACCTTAAGGCCAAATGTCGACTTAGTTGGCATGAATAGTTATAGGCCTTTGGTTGATCGTAGTTTTGATCTCTTTGTCAAGATGACAACTACCGATGGAATTTATTGGGTGATAGTTAAGCTAAATGGAAACCGTTGGTTTTTAAATAAAGAGGGCCTACCAGTAGGCATGATTAATCAATTAAATAATCACATTACTTTTACATGGCAAGACAACGTTTTAATCAAGCTAGAAGATGGCCATAAAAACTGGCATATGGATATAAAGTATCTAAATAAGTTCAATGAAAAAACATCATATCATCGCCAGCTATTTTCACTTCCAAAAGGCATTGAATCTATTAAAACTTGGAACCAGCAAAAGCTAGTACGACACCTTAAATTCGTTTATGACGATGAATACTTGCTGACTGCCAAATACAAATCGGCTCTAATGCCGTTATTTCAAGGAAAATATAATGGGTATGCTGCAAAAATTGTTGGAGAACAAACAAATAACTATTTGGTCCATGATGACAAACTACCTGTTTTTATCGACAGTTCTGAGACTGCAACTGCGCAAATCATAGATCCTACCTCACATATTTATAAAATGTTTGTAGATATCAACAATGATGGAATAGAAGACAAGATCACTTTTGATTACACTGCAATTTTTAATCAAATTGAAAGTTTCTACAAGGGGATAGATTTTGCAGATTACGTTGATGAAGGAAATAGAACTTTACAGTTAAAAAAATCAAAAATGGATAAAATCAATCCAATTTTAGAGCAATTGCCGGTAATTGATCTAAAGGTTTCGATAAAAGATAGTGATACTCAAATCAGGTTCTTAGAAGATACAAAACTACTAAAGGTCTTACAGCAAATACGCTTATTAAACTTCTTTTTAAAAAAGAAGATCCTTAAAAAAGATGGATATACTATCAAGTATTGGGAGATCAAAACATTTGCAAATGGAGTAAACTTTGTCGATTTAAACTCAGATGGGAAAAAAGATATCGTAAGTTGCCCAGGCTCACAAGAGTTTGCCAACAAGAAATTTGAGATCCAAAGTAGTCCATTTATTGTAAATGGTAAAAACGTTAAGCGATCTGTTTCCCCACTATATCTGCAGGCGATTACTTTTGCATATCCTGAAAATAGTATCGATACAAATAAATTTGTAAATCCATTTCAAGTTGCTGGCGACATTGCAACGGTTTTCATTCAAAAGGCAGATTTTGAATTTTTAGATGCGCTTAAGGCAAGCACTCAAGGGGAAACATTTTCATCCGCATCTATCCTTGAAAGCTATAATTGGAAACCAAGAGCTGACCTTAAAGTCCGGTGCCATCAACACTCCTTGTTTGTCGATTACAATAAGGATGGTTTTGTTGATGTAATCTCTGGCAAAGATATCTATTTCAACAATGGAGGCCACGGGTTTGTAAAGGATGATTTTTCCAATAAGGCCCAAAATATCTTTGAAAAAGGAGATCAACAGCTAGACGTTGAGCTTAATGACTTTAGCTTTGCTGACCTAAATGGAAATGGTAAATTAGAAATTTATCAGGCCAAAAAGATCAAAACTTTGCGAAAAAAATCAACAACTCAAATTATTAAAGCTGGAGTTACACAAAAACACATTAGATCTTCAGGACGCAAACTTTTGGCCCAACTACTTTCTCCTTTTGGTGGCCATATAAAAATTGACTATCAAAACCAAGAGGGACGCTTTATCGTCAAATCTTTAGAAACCGTCGATGAGAAAGCGGAAGTTATAAAAAGATTTGATTATATAGGTAAGGCCTTTGATCCTATAACCCATGTATTTACAGGATATGGCCAGATTGCCATGAAGGTTTCATATCCAGCTGATGAAACACAAAGGATTATTGAACACACGATAGAGCGTGGATTTTATACCGAACAAAATGTTAGAGATTACGTACTGGGCACCAAGGGTGAAATTTCTGGTCTTTTGCAAGTAGAAGTCACTTCACAAAATCAAGCAGATGCTACAAATTTTCCTGACAAAAAAGAACTAAGGAATCACTGGACCTTATTAGAATTATCAGGCAAAAGAGTACACCCTTTTGTCCATATTGCCCAAAACAATGTACTTCAATATGAAATAGAAGATAATGATAATAAATATATGATTACCAAAAGCAAAAAAACGACCAAAAGTTTTGATAACTGGCAGCTTGCTGGGCCTTCTCAAAAAATATTTCCTTTGACCATTAACACTCATATTCAAGGGCATGGGCTGTACTCTAGCTACCACGACCAAATGCTCGATGGCGCAAAGATGATAAATGTTGGCCATGACTACCTAGATAATTTTTATATGAGGGTATTAAATTATAAAAAGGAAGTTGGAAGAGATGGCAAGCTATTATCGCCAATTTTAAAAGCAAGAATGCGTGATGATCATGGACTAGCAAGAAAGATTTGTAAGGGTGAAAAATGTGTTAGAATCGCTTATGACCACTTGGGTAGAAAAATTAAGATTAAATCAGACTTTGATGAGTTACATAGGCAAAATGTAAGCTATTATGAGGGTCTTCCTCTGGCCAGTACATATACCTCAAAAGCTGGAAGTTACTCTTACTCCTATGATAGCAACTTATTTAATTTAAATAAAATACACAGAGATGGACAAATCTTATTTGAGTATGACTTTTATGATGATGGCATTTTAAAGCAGATTAAAAATAATAAGGCCATTATTTATCATTTAACCCCTTTTACATCTGAAGTTGCTACACCTGAAGTCCAAGAGGGACAAAATGCAGATACTTACCTTATATACAAAAAGGATTTCAATCTTTTAACTTCTGGAGCAGATTTAACCATTACAGTAGATGGCCTTGGTAACATTGTAAATCAGGCCCAAACTTTAAATGGATCGTTGAGATTTAAAGGACAAAAAACATATCTTGGCCAAAAACTGATATCAAAAACTTACCCATCAGTTGACAGCAAGTCAGACGCAATTTATCTGACCTATAACTATGATGGTTTGGGTAGATTATTAAAAAAACGTCAGGCAGATTTGCTGGAGTATAGCTTTGAATTCAGCAATGGTTCTTCAAAGCAGACTCTAAATGGCGATCTGGTTTTAGGAAAC
>JADHTQ010000097.1 GCA_016784965.1 Bacteriovoracaceae bacterium
CATAATCATAGACCTTACTTAACCTATGCCTATTGAAGGAGCTAGACCTTCTCACAATACCATGAACAACATATCCTTTATTCAAAAGAAACTCAGTTAGGTAAGAACCGTCCTGTCCGTTCACTCCAGTTATCAATGCTACTTTTTCCATATTTCTAATTTTGTAGAAATTACTTATTTTTAAACTTTCTTACAATTTTTTAAATTTGTCTTGTATCAGAGTATAATCAGCTAAAAATTAAGATGATTAAACAGTCCTATACTCAAATAACTCAACATCAAAAAAGCTAGTTTTTCCGACAAACTCATAATGCTCCATTAAAAATTCTTTTATTTTATTTTCGGGATCAGAATATTTGGTAAATGTGAGCAATACCCAAAATGATTCTTCATCATACAATTCTGATTCAAACTGCTCAATATTCTCCAGACGAATAACATTGTCCTTTTCTCCGTAGTAATACTTGAAAACCGCTTCAGAAGTAGGCATATTCAAGAATATTTTTTTGTCAATAGGAAGTACTTCCACAGCTTCCCTGATCTGTTGCTTGTCAGGATTTAGATAGTATGCACTTAAAGGAAGCACACTTAACAACAATATACACACAATCAAGTATTTTGATATTTTGGTTTCTAGAATACCTATAGACACAAAAATTAAGTAAGCCGGAATAACATAAATCATCTGCTTTAGCTGAAATATGGTTATGGTGGGATGAACCAGAGACAAAAACAATGCTAAACCGATAGGCACAAAAAAGAACATAATCAGAAATATAGAGGATTTAGGATTCTTTAAAGATTTTCTAACCCCATACAAAAACATCAGCCCCAAAAGCAAAGCCAAAAGAACCACAGAAGTCAAAGTTCCCCACTCAACCAAAGAAAAATCAAATGTGTTATCATAAATTTTTTGACGCATTTCTAAGCTAGGGTACAACCAAGTTGCCAATTGGACTCCAAACTCAGCTAACTTACTTACGTCTGGCCTACCGTATAAATCAGCAACATCTAATTCATTTGAGGTAGCTCTTCCCATGATTGGCAAGTATAATACCCCCATAATCACAAACGCAACAATAATCCTCTTGTGTAACTTTTTTTTATTAGCATACAAACTATAAATTCTGTAAAGTGAGTAAACCCCTTCAAAAACAATGAAAATAATCCACGGAAAATGTGAATAAATTATGAGTGCATTTACAATTAACAACCCCGCAACATACTTCACTTTTCCCTCATTTAAAGATTTTAAAAGCAGCATCACAGACAACAAACTCAAAAACAAAAGATAGCTATACTGTCTTGCCTCTTGAGAATACCAGATTAAAGTGAGGTTTATTGAGGAAAGAAAAGTTGAAAGCAAAGCTATTTTGTTATCAAAAAGATACCTTGTAAGATAGAAAACAACAATCAAAGCTAATGAGCCCAAAATAGCTGAAAATGACCTAACTGCCAATTCACTAACTCCAAAAAGTCCAGACCACAAAGATAAAATAAGATAATATGCCGGCAAATCAGAATTGTACTCAGGATAGTATTCCGGGATGATAGCTCCTTGTTCATATATGTTATTCAAGACCCCTAACCCCCCATGTTTCTTCAAAGCCAGAACTGTTGCTCCTTCATCTATCCAAAAACTCTCTCCCGAAATATCATAAAATCTCAAAAACGAACCTAACAAAATAATCAACAGAAGAAAGAAGTACACCTTTTTCTTATCCATAAACTTAGAATTTTCTTTTCATTTAATAAATTTATAGATTTCTACTAGTCCTCTGATGATTTTCTTTAATTAGAATTTTTTTTGATAAAAAGTGAAAGTTTATATATTCAAATTTTTCCTGTTAAAAAATGCGATTAAGAATACCCTCAAAGAAGATTTAATAGAAACCAGCGATAGTGATCCTTTTAAATTCTATTACATGCCTATTGTCAAGATACCTTTGCTACAAAGATTAAAGAGTGCCGTAAAATTACTTGGCAAAAAAAAGTACAATAAGCTCCTTGATCTAGGATGTGGGGCCGGAGTACTATTACCAGAATTGAGTAAACATGCCGATATCCTTCACGGCACTGATGTACATGATAACTTGGATACTGTGGAAAGTATGGTTAAAACCGAAGGAATAAAAGCTAAAATATTCAAGAGCGATGTACTTAAAGCAAACACATTCAAAGATAAATATGACTCAATTGTCTGCGTGAGTGTTTTAGAACACATACATGATGTGGAGCTTGCTATAAAGAACATTGATAAAATTCTGGAGAAAGATGGAGAGGTAATTTTTGGTTTCCCCCCAAAAAATCCTTTAGTGGATTTGGTGACAAAAATACTGGTTCCAAATATAGAAGAACATCACGTTTCTTCTCATCAAAAAATCTTAAGGGAAATAAGCAAAAAAATGAGAATAGTGAAATTCAATAACATTCCAAGCTTCATAAAAAACCCTAAATGGGCAATATATGTCGTGTGTAAAGCTGTCAAGAAATAAGATTAAGATCCGTTCTCTAGAAACCATTCATAAGTTTTTTTAATTCCTTCTTTGAGTTTTGTTTTAGCGGTCCAACCAAGAGCATTCGCTTTACTAACGTCCAGCAATCTCTTGGATATCCCCTCGGGTTTTGTAGCATCAAACTTTATTTCCCCTGAATAGCCAGTTATGTCTTTAACAAGAAACGCAAGATCTTTTATTGAAATGTCATCTCCAGGACCGATATTAACAAATTCTCCTGACTCTTTTTTATTTTGTTGTTCAGCAAAATGCAACATTGCGTCTGTAAGGTCGTCCACAAATATGAACTCTCTTCTAGCGTTTCCAGACCCTCTTATCTCTACAAAAGAATCCTTGTTATTTTTCGCTTCATGAAAGTTTTTGATCATTGAAGGTATAACTTGAGGATAAGCATGAAAATCATCATGTGGTCCGTACAAATTACAGATCACTAACCCTAGGAACTCAGTATTATACTGCAGATTGTAATATTGACATAGTTTTAGTCCTGCAATTTTAGATAAGGCATAACCTTCGTTGATGGTTTCCAGTTTTCCCAACAACAAACTATTCTCTTTGAAAGGTTGAACATCTTTTGTAGAGTATATCGTAGCGCTACCCGCAAAAACCAGTCCTTTTACTTTAGACTTTCTTGATGCCTCAATCACATTACAAGACATAATAATGTTATCATACAAAAAAGATGCAGGAGCCTTCATTTTTGCCCCAAACCCTCCAGATCGTGCAGCTAAATGAAAGACGAAGTCTATCTTGTGACCTTTAAAGTATTCATCAACTTTTATCTGGTTTCTGAGATCAAGTTCTTTTGAAGTAGGAGCCAGTACCATTTCATAGCCCAGTTTTTTCAATCTTGATATCAAAGAGTTTCCTGCTAGTCCAGAACCTCCAGTAACAAGTATCGCAGAATTTTTCCCTAGCTTAACCATTTTTAACCCGGTACTTAGATGAATATTTTATGACTTTCCAAAAAAATTTTAGAGCTTCCCTGTGCAGACTTAATTTACTCTGACCATAAAGCCTTTCTTTATACTCTACATCAATCTCACAAATTTTGTATCCTTTGTATGCTGTTTTGATAATCATCTCAAAAAAAATTGAATTAGTATTATCCTGAGTTTTTATATCCCTCCAAACATCTTTTTTCATTGCTCTGAAATTTGCAGAAAAATCACTTATATTAACTCCAGACAACAAACGAATCATCTTATTTCCGTTCTTACTGATAAAACTCTTAATGTGCGTTTTTAAAGTTGATTTTTCATACTTCTCTTTTTCGGTGTACCTACTACCAGTCACAAAATCATAACCCTCCTCAATTTTTGAGATGAGCCTAAGCATATCTTCGATATCAAATGAAAGGTCTGCATCTGTAGAAACAATTAAATCTCCCTTAACATTATTGTAACCCAGTCTGGTAGCTGCACCTATCCCTTCCTTTTTTTTCTGCATCACACTTATGTTCTTATATTTTTCATTCAGTTTTCTTGCAATACCAGCAGTACCATCTGGAGAGTAATCATCGACGATAAGAATATCTCCAAGATACTTACTCAAAACTATACGTTCTATTTTCTCCACAATTATAGGGAGGTTCTCTGCTTCGTTATAAGTGGGAATCACTACCGTAACTTTCATTTTGAGAAGAATAACTTAAATTATTTATAAATACTTTGAATGAACTAACACATTTAATATACTTAAACCACTACACCAAATAAGTTTATATATTGAATTAATATTATCTAAATAGAACTCATATCAAATGGAAAAAATAAGATACATAGAAGATAACGAGAAAATCCTGGCAATAATCATATATGGAACTGATTATGAAGAAGGAGTTAAGTTTGTTACTCCTGAAAATTTTTCTCTTCAAGTAGGATTACATAATCGCAAGGAGGGAGAAAATATAACTCCTCACAAACACCCGGATTTCTTAAACCTAGATACGTTAAGATTCCAAGAAATAGTCCATGTTACCGAAGGAAAATTGGAAATAGGAGTGTATGATCCTGAAGACAAGCTTTATGAAGAAATCATGCTGAAGAAAGGAGACACAATCCTGTTTAATTCAGGACACTCAGTAAAATTCATTTCAGACTCTAAGATATTAAATATAAAGCAAGGACCGCATAGACAAGAAGATAAAACATTCTTATAAGATAATCCTAGATGGTGAAAGCAGTATAAAGCTTATCAGCAACTTTTTCTATGGAAAAATTCTTCAGAATATGGACTCTTCCTTTACTCGCAATACTAGATGCAAGCTTCTTATTCTCCAATACTTTAATTATCTTTTTTGACATATCATTAACATCAAACTTTTTACTTATCAACCCATACGTTTCATCAGGAATCACAAAACTTCTTCCGCCACATTCCATAGCCACAACAGGAATTTCGGAAGCAAGAGCTTCATTCACAGCAGGAGTTATCTCCTGATAGTTTGCAAGCACAAAAACATCAGACAAATTATAGATCTTGGAAAGCTCTCCATGACCCTTAGTCCCAAGAAACTTGACATTTTTTTCTATTCCCAAATTTTTGGCTAGATTTTTTAGATAATCTTCATAATAACCTTTTCCAACAATCCATAGTTCAACATTCTTTCTTCCAGAATCAATTATTTTTTTCAAAGCCTCTATGATAACATGATGCCCCTTTATTTTGTACAAGCCTCCAACAGATAATAAAACAGTATTCTTCCCTTTTTTGACTTTCTTAGGAGTAAAACATTTTGTATCGGTAGCATGGCCAGTTATCACACTCTTCCCATTATTGTTTATCAACCCAAGACTTAGACCTCTAGCTTCTGCTTCGGGATTGGTAAAAATACAATAACTTGCATAATCATAACATTTCTTCACAATAGGATTAACAAGATATTTACTGATCTTATAAAGAAAAAACCCTTCAACGGTTTGAGAAGTACGCAAGATAAATCGCTTATTGTGTTTTTTTGCTGCTTTATAAGCTTGATAAGAGTAAGCATAGAATTCAGGATTATTAGCATTAATAACATCATAATTTTTCAATTGTTCTTTTAAACCAAAATAATAAAATCTGGGAATTCCAAGAACAAATAAAATTTTACTTAGGAAAGTACCATAATCTAAACTCTTTATTTTTTTTATCTTGAACCCTGGAACTTTAACATGATTGCTGATATCCGTAAATAAGGTAACTTCAATCTTCCCTCTTTTTATCAAATTCTGATATGTTTTAATGAAATTGTTTAGAGAGGAATTTATGTCAAAATGAGTTGGCATCACTATAGCTACCTTTAACTTTTTCATTGTTTACAGCAATAGGAAACTATTTAAATAAATTTTGATAATCACTCCGGATAATTTTTGAATTTTTTTTGTGTCAGGTATAGATTGAGTCTCTTGATGGAACACGGTTTTTGGACAAATCCAGTGTAAAATAATTTTAAATAAGTAAAATATTAAAACAATTAGAAGAATTCTAAGTAAGTGAATTTAAAAATGCTTAGATAAAAATGAAAAAAAATCAAACATCTTTACGTCCAAATTTCAGAACAGTTACTAAGGCTCTACCTTATCTGATTAAATTAATCCTTAAAAGAGATAGGTTAATGGCATCTTACCAGATTAAGAACCATATACTGGAACGACTTAGGTTTGATTTTCCAAAAGATTCCATGAGGGACTTTTTTGATAAATTACCAGATACCAATGAAGTTGGAAATAAATATCTGGAATTAGATAAAAAAATTGCCATTATGACTTACGATGATGTTTTTGATGAAGAAATTTTAGACTATGAAAAAAAAATAGGTGGGTCTTCAACTTTCTTTTTACTAAGTTACATGCTTAAAAATAATATGGAGAATATCAATTCAGATTTACAAATTCATTTCGATAAAAGATATAGCTTACTGGAGGATCAGATTAAAACGTTTAGAAATTTTGTTGGGAAATCCCCCCCCCTAGCTAATCGTAATCATACTCTATGGTGGGGATACAATCAATATGAAATGATGTATCTTGCCTTAAATGGAATAAAAATCGATTCAACTCTTCCTGGGACTAAACCTTTTCGATTGTGCGTTGAAGGAAAGCTTCTTCCTATATGGGAAGTTCCATTTAATGTTTGTGACTCCAAAAGCGTATTTAGTGCTCCCTATAATACTGCTAGTAAGATGGAATCTTTGTTTTCTAAAAATGTCAGTCCAGTTGTAGGCGTGTTCCACCCTCAGAGTAAAACAGACTCTAAATGGAAAGATTTTTATGATTTATCAAAAAAGCATGATTATAAGCTTATGACTATGGCAGATTTTTACAAATTTTTTTTGAAGGGGAAATGATGAAAATAATATATTTAATACTATTCCATCTGGTTGCAAAGAATCTTCCTTGGTATAGTAAGTATATTGGAGGCAAAAAATTCAGAAATTTTTTGTTTAGGAAGATAACTGGAGCTGGAGAGAAAACATCTCTGGGAGAGCGGTCAAATATAATGAATATAACAACCTTACTTAAGGTGGGTAATAATGTATCTATTGCGGACGGGTTTAGATTAACTGCATTTAAGGAACCTGCAATATTGGGTAATAATGTAATAATTGGATTTGATGTAACTCTGGTGACAACACAACATAATTATGAGGACCCCAATCAGGCTATTAAGAATCAAGGTTATAGAGACAAAAAAATTATTATTGAGGATGATGTGGGGGTTGGTGCAAGATCATTTATCATGCCTGGAGTTACGCTGGGTAGAGGATGCTATGTCGGGGCAAATGCAGTTGTTACAAAAGATGTTGAACCTTATACCGTGGTGGGAGGGATTCCTGCCAAATTTATTAAGAAACGGAAAAATACTTGATTTTTTTTGTCAATTATTGTGTTCTGAATTTTTTTTACTTAATCTGTAATCGTAAAAATGTTACTAATAACAATAAAGTAAAATTTTGAATGTAACAGGATTAATGCAGAAAACTATTTAAATAAATTTTGATTCAGGGGAAGTATGAAAATATTAAGTGTTGTTGGAACAAGACCCAATTTTATGATGATTGCTCCCTTAATAAATGAGATAAACAAGCAGAAAGTTAGTCACATGCTTGTGCATACCGGACAACATTATGATCAAGAGATGAGCAAACTTTTTTTTGATGATTTAGAAATGCCAAAACCTGATATCAACCTGGGGATAGGTTCAGGAACCAATAAAGAACAAGTAAAGAAAGTAATGCGAAAACTTGAAAAAATATTAGAAAAAGAAAAACCGGATTTGGTTATAGTTGTGGGAGATGTAAATTCAACCTTGGCAGCAGCCAGAATCTCAAAAAAACTAGGAATAAAAATAGCACACATTGAATCAGGCCTCAGAAGCTTTGATCTTACCATGCCGGAAGAGACTAATAGAATCGAAACAGATAAAATAAGTGATTTTTTGTTTACTACAGAAGAAAGTGCGAATAAAAATCTTAAAAACGAAGGAATTTCTGAAAATAAAATATTTTTTGTTGGAAACGTGATGATAGATACTCTTCTCAATAACAAAGAAAAATCACAAAAATCAAAGATATTAGAAAATTTCAACTTAGACAAGAAAAATTATGCTCTCCTTACGTTACATAGACCTAGCAACGTAGATAAAAAGGAAGATTTAGAGAAAATATTTACTATGCTCACTAGGATACAAGAAAAAATCAAGGTTATTTTCCCAGTACATCCAAGAACAAAGAAAAAATTTTCTGAGTTTGGTTTTGATGATAAAATAAAAGAAATGGAAAATTTGATGATAACCAATCCTCTAGGTTATTTGGATTTTTTATGTTTAATGGCTAATAGCAAGTTAGTATTGACAGATTCTGGAGGGATACAAGAAGAAACAACAGTGTTGGGAGTTCCCTGCATAACTTTAAGGGAGAATACTGAGAGACCGGTAACAGTAGAGCAAGGAACAAACTTAATTGTAAGTATTGAAGAAGAGAAAATAATTAAAAAATCCTTAGAAATTATTGAAAACAAAATAAATACAAAAAATAAAATTCCGGAACTCTGGG
>JADHTQ010000006.1 GCA_016784965.1 Bacteriovoracaceae bacterium
ATACTTTTCTTTGTATAATAGGCCAACATTTATTGTTTGCAGACTGCTTAAGGAAAAATATCGTAAAAATGACCATGTCAATGACCAGGACAGGTATTTGAAGATCAGATCAAGTTTAGGATGAAAAATTCAGGTTAAGACACTGAGGGTGTACCTTAAAAGGAAAAGTTTATGAAAAACATTATTGCTGCATTGTTTGTTATGATTTTTAGTTGCCAAGTTGCGATTGCAAGCCACTTATTTATTGAACCACTTGTTGGGTACGGTTTAGGAAATCATGAAGATACAACAGTCGACAAGGCCAACGGGGTATACTTTGGGGCCAGAACGGGAGTTAGTTTTGGGCTACCCTTTATTGGGGCCGATTTTCTTATGGGGATGCCCACTATTATCTATAAAGATTCCGCTACCAGCGATGTTGATAGTCCATCATTTTCGCTAGGTGTCGTTGTCGGAATAGAGTTTTTAGATAGCCCTTTTCGATTATGGGGCGGATACTATTTTATTGATAACGCTACTCGCAAGTATTCAGGTGGTGAAGTGGATGTTACTGGTGTAGCTATGAAGCTTGGTGCGGGCTACAGCATATTTGAATTGGTGGCATTAAATATCGAGTATATTATGAGGGAGCTTGCTGAGTACGAATCTGGGGGATCAACAGCGGAATTTCCAGCAAATAATAATAAAGTCGAGATCGTCTTTTTGTCTATGAGTCTCCCGTTTACAATAGCCTTCTAAATAAACCATACATTGGGCGGTGTGACTCAGTGTTTCCAGTGAATTTCTTACCAAATTTAAGCGACTTCCCAAAGAATTCCTTCCTTTTTCATATTTGAGATGATAGGAAAAGTCAGAATCTTGTCTACCTCGGGGGGAAAATATATGAAATTTATTGTTTTATCAGCACTTTTGCTATCTGTTTTTTCAGTTGGACCTGCTTTTGCCTTTGATACTAAGGTTAAAGGCTTTGTCGCCATAGACCTGTTGTCTACAAATAAAAAAGAATCACAAGATCAAAAATATGAGTTTGGTATTGGGGTTTTGGATCTGAAACTTTATGCCCAGCATGAAAAGTTCAATGCTAAAATCAAGCTTGACTTAGACGACGGTAAGATGGACGAAAAATACAATATTTTTGAAGAAATGACAGTCAGCTATCGCTTCAATGATAAATTCAAAATTAAAGTAGGAAAAGGCAAAGTTCCCTTTCATCGCCTTCATTGGGGAGCAATTGAAAATTGTTATACCGATGGTGGATCAATGCTTGGAACTGAACAGGGATGGCGAGATCAAGATAATTTAGTTCTAACTACATTTACATATGGAGGCTACCATCACGGCCTTATCAACCATTTTAGTATCTTTGGTACTAGCAGAAAGTACTCCATTGCAAGTAATGGTTACTTTGAAAACGATCCAAGTAAAACTGTACAACTGAATGATCAACGAGGTCTGGCGAATAAGTTTATCTACTTTCCCTTTGGTGGTTTAGAATTATCAGCTAGTATTATCTTCCATAAAAACGATTATAATCCTCAATCTAACTGGGCAGCAGATTTCGGCGGTGGATATGAGCAAGGAAACTTTGAGATCTGGTTTGAGTATGTATTCGGCTTTATTAGTCATCATAAATACTATAGTAGTTATTCAAAAAAGAAGTTGCGCCAGTATGAACAAACTCTCCAACTAGGTGGAGAGTATAAGTTATCATCAAAAATTAGCGCTATACTCAATACCGAAGTCGTCTTTATCAATCAAACAACTCACGACGATGGATACTGGCAACGAGACAACTACAAACTAGATTTTGGAGCTAAATACAACTTCAACCGCAATACATTCGCTACACTGGGTGCTTTGGTTGAAAAGAGGATTCAAAAAGGTCCAAGTAGTAAAGATGAATTAGCTGGTTATAAAGCAAAAGCATCTCTGTCACACTGGTTCTAATCACCAAACAAAGAGAATCATAAGTGATAGATCCAAAGCAGCGTCGACAAATTTTATTGGATAATATGGCCAAAATTAAAGCAGACGGAATTAACTGTCAGAATTGTCAGTCCGTCTGTTGTACTTATGTGGCAAACTCAATTCGGGTTACTCCTATTGAGGCATTTGATCTGGTAAAGTTTTTGACTGGCAACCAGCTTTTGGGGGCAGAGCTTATTGGCAAAATTCAAGAGAGTATTAAGCATAACCGTCTGGAGCACACACTTTCAAATGGTCCAAAAGCATTGATTCGCAAAACTTATAACTGTCCATTTGTTACTAAGGGGCCAAAGGGGTGTATGATTGCTCCGGAGTCTAAGCCGTACGGGTGTTTGGCATTTAATGCTTTGGAGGCAAATGCTAACGGGGATGATGGCAAGTGCAAAAGTGACATACCCTTGTTAGAAAAAAGAGAAGAACTCTTTGCCAGCTCAGAGAGTATTATCAATGATCACCTGAAGCAGGAATTTGGCCTGGACTGGGATAAAGAAACGATTCCCGTTGCTATTATGAGCGTTCTAAATTAATCTATTGCTACACTTTTTATTGAAATTTTCTAAGTCCAGATTGTGGGAGGAAGTATGGTTGAGAAGGTGGAGAGCAATGACTCCTTTTGTTTTGTAAAAACTGAGCATGATATTTTAAAGTACTGGAAAGATCACAAAATTTTTCAAAAAACTCTTGAGAAGACCAAAGATAATAAAACTTATATATTTTACGACGGGCCTCCATTTGCGACCGGACTGCCACATCATGGTCACCTAGTTGCCTCAACACTTAAGGATATTGTACCTCGCTATTTTACTATGAAGGGCAGGTATGTGGAGCGGCGTTTTGGTTGGGACTGCCATGGGCTGCCGGTTGAGTATGAGATTGATAAGAAGCTTAAGATGTCAGCTCACGATGCTGCCAAGAAGATGGGGATCAAAGGTTACAATGATGCTTGTCGAGGGATTGTCCAGCGCTTTACGGCGGAGTGGGAAAAAACTATTACCCGCATTGGGCGATGGGTGGATTTTGAAAATGACTACAAGACTATGGATACGCCTTTTATGGAGTCTGTGTGGTGGGCCTTTAAGCAGCTTTGGGACAAGCATTTAATTTATCAGGGGACCAAGATTGTGCCCTTTTCTACTGAGCTTGGAACTGTGTTGTCTAACTTTGAGGCGACCTCTAATTATCAGGAAGTGCAAGATCCATCTATTACGGTTTTGTTTAAGACGATTGGGGAGGAGAATACATTCTTTGCGGCGTGGACGACGACTCCTTGGACCCTACCTTCCAACTTAGGGCTTTGTGTGGGGCCTGATATCGATTATGTCAAAGTTGAGGATAAGAAGTTAAATATCTTTTTATATATGGCAGAGGCAAGGCTTGAGGCCTACTCTAAAAAGAGGACTCTGACTGTTGTCCAGAAGATGAAGGGTATGGATCTTTTGGGTAGGCATTATGAACCGCTGTTTCCCTACTTTGATGAGTTGGAAAAAGAGGGCGCATTTCAAGTGCTCAATGACGACTATGTAACTACTGAAGATGGGACCGGGATCGTGCATGCTGCGCCCTCATTTGGTGAGGATGACTTTCGCATTATGAAAGAGGCGGGCATCTCTGCCAATGTTTGTCCCATTGATAACTCTGGTACCTTTTTGGGTAGTGTCACAGACTTTGCCGGGATGTATGTTAAAGATGCCGATAAGAGCATTATAAAGAAGCTTAAAGAGGAGCATAAGCTGTATGAGCAATCGGTGCTGGTACATAGCTATCCCTTTTGCCCAAGATCAGACACACCCCTGATCTACAAGGCGATTCCTTCTTGGTATATCAAAGTAGAAAAAATTAAAAACTCCATTATTGAATCCAATGAGCAAATAAATTGGGTTCCCAGTCATATCAAGCATGGCCGCTTTGGTAAGTGGCTGGAGGGGGCGCGCGATTGGGCGATATCTCGAAATCGGATCTGGGGGACACCTCTGCCCATTTGGGCCAATGAAGAAAGTGGCAACTTTATCTGTATTGGCTCCCTGGAGGAGCTTGAAAAATATACCGGAATGAAACTTGATGATCTTCACCGAGAAAGTGTCGATCCGCTGACTTTTACGGTGCCTGGTGAAGCTGGAACTTATGAGCGCATCAGCGAAGTGTTGGACTGTTGGTTTGAGTCTGGCTCCATGCCCTACTCTCAGCTACACTACCCCTTTGAAAACCAGCAAGTTTTTGAAGAGGGATTTCCTGCGGAGTATATCGCCGAAGGGCTCGATCAGACTAGAGGGTGGTTTTATACTTTAAATATTTTATCAACTGCCCTGTTTGGTAGGCCTGCTTTTAAAAACGTAATTGTAAATGGGATGGTAAACGCTGAAGATGGTAAGAAGATGTCAAAGCGTCTGCAAAACTATACCGCTCCCGATGTGTTGATGGAGAAGTTTGGCGCCGATGCTTTGAGGCTTTATCTTATCAACTCAGGGCTAGTGCGCGGTGAAGAGCAACGCTTTGCCGATGCTGGCGTTAAGGATATGGTTCGGCGAGCACTTCTTCCTTGGTATAACTCTTTTAAGTTTTTTCACACTTATGCAACAGTTGATAAGTGGAACCCTCAGGAGCACTTTCAATTTGGGGAAAATATTGTTGACTGCTGGATTCTATCTAACTTGCAAACCCTAAAAGATAGCATCGCCAAAGAGATGGAGGTCTATAAACTCTATAACGTTGTACCTGCACTTTTTACTTTTATTGAAGATTTGACTAACTGGTATATTCGCCTCAACAGATCTCGCTTTTGGGGAGAGGGACTCTCTGATGATAAGTGCCAAGCGTATTCTACTTTGTACACCACCATAAAAGAGCTAAGTACCGCTATGGCACCCTTTGCTCCCTTTTTAGCAGATTATATTTTCTTGCAATTAAAAAAGCTTGGTGGCATAGAAGAGGAATCAGTGCATCTTTGTGACTATCCAATAGCTGACCACAAAATGGTCGACAGTACCTTAGAAGATGCAGTGGGGCGCATGCAACAGATTATCTTGCTCGGTAGGCAAAAGCGCAACCAAGTGCAGATCAAGGTTAAAACACCGCTTAGGACTTTAACTATCATTCATAAAGACCAAGAGTTGTTGGATGAAATCGCTAAACTGGAAAGTTACATTAAGTCAGAGTTAAATGTGAAACAGCTCCTCTACTCTACAGATGAGCAAAATTATATAAAACTATATGCCAAACCAAACTCACCAGTGTTGGGCAAAAGGTTGGGCCGTGACTTTGGCAAGTTTAGAAATTTAATCGGGAAACTCTCCGCCGTTGAGCTTGAAGCACTGGAAAAAGATGGCTCCATAACTCTTGATGGTGAGGACTTTCGGGATGAAGAGATCTTGGTTTTTAGAGAGGCCAAAGAGGGAACTCATACACTGTCAAACCGTTTTATCTCAATTGACTTGGATTGCAACCTCGACCCGGCCTTAATTGATGAAGGTCTGGCGCGAGAGGTGGTAAATCGGATTCAAAAATCTAGAAAGGATAAAAACTTTAACGTTGCCGATCGCATCGAAATTACCTATGCAGGAGATCCTGAAATTGAAAACGTGCTAGCTAAACACCTCGATTATATAGCCAAAGAAACCTTGGCCAAATCGGTGACAAAAGGTATCATAAGTTTTGAGTCTAAAGAGTTTGCAATTGAAAAGTGGAAGATCAGTATGGATATTAAAAAGATCACTACTTAAAAATTTTAGGAATGTTATGAAGTCCATCTTCATATTAATACTAGTTTTGTTTAGTAAATCAGCTCTAAGTGATTATCCCATCTATTACTATGATGAACAAAAAGTAAAGATATCAAATGAGACCTTTTACCGCTATATCCGCCCACAAATACGAAACATTGTTGTTGAGTATTACCATCTACTTAAAAAACATGGGCCACTTTTTGAAGATTTAATCAAAATCAAGCACAGTATCTTTAAGCTGAGCAACGCCTGGAAAGAGTGGACTCCTAACTGTACTTATGTAACCCATGAATGTGCCACAACACTGGTTAAGTTTTATGAAACATCTCGCAATCTTGAGCAAAAAATTCATCTGCTCCAAAATAAAAAGTTGAAGGTCAGGCCCTCAACTTCTCTGAAAGGTCCCTTTAGGCCCCACGATACCCATTTGCACCTATTAACTTTAATCAATCGCCTCTTGGATCTCAATTTTTATTTTCTCCATCAGCTAGAGACAATTATGATCACTTCGGGCACACCATACTCTAAACCATTAAGTGTAAAAGAAAAGTTCTCACCCAATCTACATGGTCTCCAACTTGTGTCTGAAGAGATGCTCACCACACTTCTTGATAAAAATATTAAAGAAGACTTTATCTCACTATGGTGGAATTTTATAAAGCACCTTGAGCAACATGTAACCCTGGAGCAAAAACAGTCTTATCTAATCAAAAGATTGGGTGAATTTACCATTATCTGGAATTCCTTCCACATGAAAATGACCAGCGGACAGATTACTCTTCCCAAAAAGTCTATCCAAGTAATTAAAATTATGCATAATCGCTGGAATTCGATCCTTAAGCTCTATTTAAAACATACCCGATTTGTTCCCCCCTTAAATAAATTAAAACGCTAAACTTTTCAAGTAACTAGACGATAAGAAGAGAGGAATAAGGCCCAAATTAGGTCTACTTGAATAAATTAGTATGGATTGATAAATTTATGACAGCACTTGATGATTTAGATGACTTAGATTTTGAGTATGAGACCAAGGCCACTAGTACTGCTACCGCTCCAACAAAAAGAGGTCTCACATCTCCGACTAAAACTGCCACTCAAGCGCCCCCCGTTGAAGATGAAACCAAACCACTACTATCAGTAGTAAAAAATGATACTCCAGCGCCCAAGCAACCCAAAAAGATCTCTCAAGTCAGCGGAGATATGCGCAGCCGGATTGATGAAATTGAGCGAAACGCTGAGATAAGAATCGCTGTCGCCGAAGAAAAGGTATACATAATCGCCAACTTATTTGCCGAGGCAAAATTATTGGAGTTTCAAGTAAACAAAATTTTGCAAGCAATTGAAAGCAATAATCCCGCTATTGAAAAGAAGTTCCAAAGAATCTCAAAACTACTGGCAGAACACGCCGAAATTCGAAAATTTTAGACGCTTTATAAAAAACCAATGAAAAATTTATAGATCCCAATGTGATTTGTTCATGTTTAACAGTTGTGCATTGTAATCAATGGCCTAAACATATAGTATGCGCCTTTGGAGAAAGTATGAAGTGCTATAAATTGGCCACAGTCGCAGTTATTATATCACTAAGCTGCTTAATATCGGTTTATGCTGGTCCCTTTGATGAGGTTACGGGCGTTAGTGACACACAGGTGCGTCCTGCATATCAAGGGGTTATTGAGATCTATAACTCTTTGAGCTCACAGAAAAAAAGGCAAATTGAACAAGCTACCTCTGTCGAATTTGCTGGAGATAATCCTCTTTTACCACTACCTAAAGTCCTTACAGTAGAGGAGTCCAAGCAACTCCAGTTGGGTACAGCGCAAAGGGGACGTGCTTTGCAGGCCTTTTTACAAGACCATTATGGCAACAAAGAGTACTTAAAAGATGGTATTATCCCAGAAGATGTCATCACTAGAATTGTTGAAAGAAATAATGAGTCCATGTGGGCAAAGTATATAAGACCCGCGCATATTCAGTTTTGGTATGGTCCCGATATTATACGCGGTCCTCCGACAGAGGGATTTCCTGAGGGCAGGTTTATGGTCGTTGAAGATAATCCCACTTTTATTGGGGGCCCAGGTGACCTAATTCAGGCCAGAAAAAGTATTTTTAAACACGTTCCTGAATATAAAAAGCTGCTGGGTGACTCTCCTGATCCCGGTCGATTTTATGATCAACTGGCAGATAATTATAAATTCTTGGCCAAACAACGAGATGGAGTAGCGGTACTGGTGGCATACGCAAGTGATATCAGCTCGGACAACGAAGGTATGCGAGTAGAGAAGATTTTTAAAGAGCGAGGCATGGAGGTAGTCATTATGGATTATCGACATCCCAAAAACAATCGGCATAAAAAAAAGGTAAAACGCATAGTTACTGATAAAGATGGCGTCTGGTTGATAAAACCACAAAGAAAAGGCCCCGCAAAAAGAATAAAAGTTGGACACATTCTAAATAATCTAAGTCCTGCTGATATAGAGATGAAACATCCTGCCAATAGGCAGGCATTTATACTAGAAGAAGCTCATTGGCACATTGATCCCAAAGAAGGAAGTGGCGCTTTGAATCCCAAGGCGCAAAAAAAATTAAAGGCACTGCTACAACCTGACAAGACCGGCAACATCAATGTTAAAACGGTCGAATCATTTATACGTCGAAATACTAAACAGCACTGGTTAGATTATAAGTTTGGTATACCAGGTATCATTAATGCCCTAAAAAAAGGCAAGGTTAGTATGACCAACCCTCCCGGCATCGAATTTATTGGAGACAAAGAATTTTATATATATGTAGAAGACTTAATTGCTTATTACTTAAAAGAAACACCGATTATTTCAAATATCCCATCTGTTAGTTTTCGTACCAGAGGGCAAGTGGGCAAGACCTCATTAAACTTAAGCACTTTTAAAGAAGTATTTAATAAAATTAAAACATATGTCATAAAAAAAGTTGATGGCAGAGGAGGAGATGGAGTGTGGGTTGGGCCCAAAACAACTGCCGCAGAAGTTGCCAAGGTTAAAAAATTAGTTATGGCCAATCCTGGCCACTACATCGCCCAAGTGTTTACTGCCCTATCAACTCTTGCCGGCCACATCGGTGATATCAGGCAAATCTCAGAAATTGGTATTGGTAGACAGATCGTTGCAGAAACGTCCTGGGCCAGGGTTGTCTCTAAAAATGGAAATGGTAAAGTTAACATTAGTGATCAAGGCAAAGAGGCCGTGGTACTGGTTAGAAATGTTACCAATATACTTAGTTGTACAAATTCATTAAATGGTTTTGCTCGCGCAATGTAAGTTGCCTTTAATGACAAATTTTGGCATCGGGCTTAAGATCACAAAGCACCTCTTTCATCGCTTGATTTTCGCTCTTAAGTGCGGCAATTTCTTGATTTTGATTTCCTGAGCTTAAATTAATATAAACATCGCCACTGGCCAGTAAGTAACCGATGCTCTTGTCGTCATGGGTTTTTACAACATTGTTATCAAGCTTCACTTGCAATTTGTTAAAAGACACTTGACCCATTAAAGCAACTAAAACAGACTGCTGCCTTTTAATTTTTAAATTACCAACAATTCCTGGAGATTTGGAAACAATGCCAATAAGTTTGTCCCCTGGTCTATAACCTCTGACAAATCCAGTGTCGGTGTTAAGTCCAACAATTTCGCCGGCGTCAAGTTCTTCTTCTGCTAGAAAGTACTCCGCATAATCGGCAGCTGTAACTGATGCTGAATTAGCATATAGTGTTCCTTCGTTATTGTTGTCTGAGTTGCAAGTAGCATCGCTTCCCACACATAGGCCTCCACCAGAGACTTGTAGGCGAACTTCAGAGTTCACTGTACCAATACCTACATTTCCACCTGAGTTAATTTGAAATGCCGTTAAAGTCGCAGCATCACAAGTTCCATCGACAGCATTGATGTAACCTCCAATACCACAATGTGGATTATCTGAGTTTTTAGAATAGCCTATCGAAAAATTACCCGTACGGCCTCCACCTAAATTCCATTGATGAGTATCGTTAGCATCATCATGGCTCCATAGTCCAATGGTCGAGCCATGCTCACTATTCCAAGAAGTAGTATCAGTGGAATTTAGAAGTAGATTGGGCCATCGCCCTTTAACTAAAATCGAAGGTCTATTACCCTCTTGAGTGATAGTACTTTGTCCTGAGTAGCCGGGGTTTCCTTCAACAACAAACATCTGATCAGGCGACGTTGTAGCTATCCCCACATTACCACTTGTGTTGACAATTAAGCCCGAAGAAGGAGCAGTACTCTCGCCATTATTTGTTAAGGCCAGATAATCACCTGCCACATTGTAAGTTAAACCATGTTGTATTTCACCATTTACTGCATATATTAATGAAGAGTTACTCCCACCTTCTGCACTGTTGAGTAATAAATTCACTGCATTCGCTCCGGGATTATCAAAGATGGCCACGGTATTGTCGTCATCGTTAGGATCAGTTATAGAACCTGCTAAACTTCTTATGTGTAAAGGAGCTTTTGGACTAGTCGTTCCTATCCCGACGTTGCCGGAGGCGCTGATTCGCATTCTCTCAGGAGGCGTCAAAGAACCTGAGGGGGTAGTAGAAAAAACAAGTGCGGTAGGTATTGAACCCGTAGAGACAGTATTTTCGACAACAGAGGCAATGGCCGAGACTGTACTCTCGCTGGTGCCATCATACCCAACCCAGGCCAATACACCCAAGCCATTGCCGGAGGTAACTGCCAAGGGAGCACTACTTGTTCCCTTCCTTCTGACAAACTGAATGAATGAGTCTTGATTGTCTGTCGAATTAAAGGTCTGTAGGCGAACGGCAGCTCTTGAGTTTGACAAAATATCAAGAGGAGTGCCTGGATCCGTAGTCCCTATCCCGACGTCACCACCTGATTTTATATAAATGCCTTGATTTACTGGAGATGGATCACCTCCAGTATTTGCAGCGACTAGTGATATATCTCCTCTTTCTGATGACAGCTTCAAAAAGGTTTTAGTATTAGGAGCAGATGCTCTGGTTAAAATTTCATATGCTGAGGTATTGGGGTCGCTCCCTATCGGGTCCCAGCCATCGTTTGCATATCGATGAATTGCTCCATAGGTCGGCATATTGGAATCACTTGCTTGAGCGTTAATAAAAAACTCACCTGTTCGACCGGTAGAATTATAAAGGCTCATCCAACGTTCGGCCCGCAACCCACCTTCTATGTGTAGATTACCTTGTGGAGCAGTCGTTCCTATCCCCACGTTGCCGCCAGCAGTTATACGCATGCGTTCTGTAGAGATAACATTTCCATCTGAAGTTGTTCCAAAATACAGGTCCGTTGGAAGTGAGCTTCCAGAAATTGTTCCATCTGCAACCTTAGTCCCAATAATAGCGCCAATTTTAAAGTTAGACGGTCCATCAGTTGCCCCCTGAAATAAAATATCTCCCAAAGTGTCTCCTTGGGCCACATAGTTCGAACTAACGTCAGTAGTCCTACTTTTTCGCATGGTAATTCTAGCGGGGGTTGTATCGTCTCCACCTTGGCGCAAACTTAGTTGAGTACTGGTACTACCTTGGATGTCTAGGTTAAAATCTGGATTTACGGTACCAATGCCAATATCGCCATCACCTTGAATAGTCATCTTTGGATTATCTACAGGTACTCCAAAATATAATTTGCTTACACCTTCACCTTTTTGATTCCAGATCCTGGCGGTTGCATCTGGAACTCCTCCTGCAACTTGACTGGTACTTTCCATCGCAAAGTCAATATATGCATACTCTCCCGTAGTTCTTATCTCTATGCCTGAAGAGCCACCTCCGGTGTTAGAGATAACAACTGGTGATAAATTTGGATCATCTGAAGAAACGTGCAATCTGGCCTCTGGTGCTGTAGTTCCAATCCCTACATTGCCATTGTTGTCAATCCTCATTTGCTCTGTACCTACTGTTGAAAATGCTACCTTCCCTTCAGTATTTGATGATCCATTCCAATTAGAAGTAACTTCAATTTGACTCCAGACCCCAGCAGTAGAACCTGCTTTAATTAACATTTTAGCATCATCTCCAATACCATTTGCGTAAATGTAGTCTGGACCACTTTGAGTTCCTTGTAGTGTCAAGTCTCCTGCAACAGTAAACTTATGACTTGGCCCTGTGGTACCTATCCCAACATTGCCATCTTTTGTTATCGCAATACGAGCAGTATAAGAGCTAGAGTTCCACACCGAGTTTCTATCACTCCAATAGTTTGCGATGTGAAATGCATCGGCCTCATTGTCATTTCGATGAGACAATTGCCACCTATTTCCACTAGTATCATCATTGCCGTCTATAGGTGCGGTAAATACAAAATCAGTGAAGTCAACATCATTTTCTTTTTCCAATGCCATATTTGTTATGTTTCCAGTACCCTTTATATGAAAATTATAATTTGTAGCTGTCGTTCCAATCGCAACATTACCACTAGAAGTTATCCGCATGCGTTCTGTAGAGATAACATTTCCATCTGAAGTTGTTCCAAAATACAGGTCCGTTGGAAGTGAGCTTCCAGAAATTGTTCCACTTGATACTATTGCTCCAATACTTGCACCAATTTTAAAGTTGCTTGGGCCATCTGTTGCTCCCTGAAATAAAATATCTCCCAAAGTATCTCCTTGGGCCACATAATTGGAGCTAACTACAGTATCCCGACTTTTGCGCAACAAAATTCTAGCAGGATTTGTATTATCCCCACCTTGCACTAACCCCAGCTGCTCACTATTTACATCACTTACTTCCAATTTGTGACTTGGAACTGCCACGCCAATGCCCACTTTGCCAACTTGATCAATTATCATTCCTAGAACATTCCCATTATTGGGATTGAGTTGAATGGCACTTCCCCCGATAGACGAAATCACGGTAGACCCCAAAATTGACTGATTCCCCCAATCACCTGGACTTACATGGATTAACCTACCGGGTGAACCATCGGCACGAACTGCCATATACGAAGAGCCATAATCAAGTTGCACGTTACCTATAAAATCCACACCTCCATTTGAATTGGCCGATCCCATCCCAACCTGTCCATTATTTCGAATAAAAAACAGGTCATTGCCGTCTGAATCTGTCACTTTAAGTGCCATATCATTTCCATCTGTCGACGATGATTTAATTTCTAACCTACTATCTGGTGATGTAGTCCCTATACCGACATCACCGTTGCCTAGCATGGTCATTACCCTCTTCCATCCACCAACGTTGTTACCAATAGAAAAAGATTGATCGGCAAGATCTGGGTGACTCAAAAATAGCTCCCATATACTGTTGTCATCTTCTAGCACAAATGCACTATTGGTATTAGACTTGGCCCAAACCTTGGCGGTAGTAGTGCTGTTTTCAACTTTGAGGTTAGCTTGTGGACTTGTTGTCCCAATCCCAATGTTGCCGTCATTTCTGACAAACAATAGGGTATTGCCATCTGAATCCGTTACATTAATTGCTGAATCATTGGCATCAGTTGATGTTGCTGTAATTTCCAATCTACTACTAGGAGATGTAGACCCAATTCCAACATTGTCTCCGCCAGCATAATTAATACCACCAGTGGCCGCACTCCAACGCTCATCTGCAGTATTAAGTTTTGCATTTATTTGAGTTTGAATGTTACTTGTAACACCCTCCAAATAATCCAGTTGTGTTTCACTAACAGAAGAGCTTGCATCGATGGCGGTCGTTCCATTCCAAAGTACTACTCGGTTATCACTTCCTGTGCCAGTCACTGGATTTGTAATGACATCTTGTTTTCCAGCTAAAGCATCAAAGACGGCATTTTTTGATGGTGCAACGTCTGTTACCGCATTTTCGATGTTATCTGCAACGGCAGCTGCCTTTGCTCTTTCGTCAGTGTAATATAGATTTCCACTTTCTGGAACAACTGAAGTATTTAGAGTTGCTTTAGAGAGATCGGCGCGCAGATACTCAGATGTCGTTCCGGTTGTAATTGTTGCTTGTTTTGCATTTAGTTGATTTTGAATGTCACTGGTAACACTTCCTAAATATCCAAACTCAGTTGTGGTTACCCCTCCATCCCCAACCTTAGTGGCATCAATTGCCGCCGAGGCGCCAATATCTGCATTGACAATAGTCCCATCAACTATTCCGGAAGCATTAACTCCTGTAAGTAGGCTACCATCCACTGCGGGGATTCTTGCACTTCCATCAAGCTGTAACACTTTATTTGCCGTCGTTCCAACATCTACGTTTAAAGTGCCAGAAGTTGTAATTGGTCCCCCAGTAAGGCCTGTCCCGCTTGCGACACTAGTCACACTTCCTCCTGAACCCCATCCACCTGAGACGTCTTTACAATTTGCACCTGCTTCATCACATATTTGTTGAACGCGAACTGTTCCACTCACATCGAGTTCGGAGCTTGGCGATGTAGTGCCAATGCCCACATTGCCACTGCCATCAATGGTCATCGATTGTGTCCAAGTCCCTGCTTGGCGTGTATACATACCAATTGCTCCACTTGCACTTCCTGCGGTGTTATCTTCAACAAAATAGGCCACTTCGGCATATGGTATTTGGGCCGCTGCTGAATCTTGTGCAAGCCCCTCGATGCTAGTTATGGTATCTCCGTTTGAGTTGGTCCCTAGTCTTTGCATCGAAATAATTGCTTTTCCTGAGGTCGCTTCAAATTCAATCCCCATGTTACCGGTAATTAGACATGCTAGAGCAAAAAGAAGCTCAAAAAGGGAATCAATAAACCAACGCTACATTACAAGAGATGTCAAAGAGCAGGTAGACAAAAGGGCAAACAGTAGATGTGAAGCAATTTCACCGATTAGTGGAAAAAGGTGCAGTAGTAGAGTGAATTTGCAATATGACCACATATTGTCTGTATCCAAAGGAGGTGATAGCTCTAAAGAGAATATTAGAAAACTGTGCAATATGTGTAACGCTAGGGCGGGTGTAAGAGCAGTAGGCCTTCAAAAAATGCTGCAAAGAGATGGTGCTACAACGCCTACATGCAAAAAGCTGTATTTAGAAAATACAAGTGCTGGATTTCAATATACGTTTATTGCACCAGTTGTAATGGGCCCAGATTGAAAATAACTGGATTCTCTAGCAAAAAAGTGTATCACTATGTGAATCCCTAATAGGCGCACTGCGACGTTCTCCGGCGAAGGTAACTTTAAACCTAAAATTATGCAAGCATGTGGTTACTTAAACTAAAAATATATAAAATTCGAAGAAATCTATGGAACTATGTGAAATCAAAGGGATGCACTTTTATGATAGAGAGGCTTCTATGTCTATAGAATTTACATAACAATTAACAGCGATTGACTCTGCGCGCAACCAATGGTATTGTGCGTCTCGACTAAATATTTCAACCAATTAGGAGCAATACATGATAACTAGAATCTTGTATGCTGTGATATTAATACTCTTTTGCTTTCAAGCATATGCAACCAACGATGTTTGCGACTCAGCTGCAGTTGCTTTTATCGAAGAAATTCATGAAAAACATGTAAGGCAAGTTGCAATTGCCAAACGTGATCGAAATACTCAAAAGATTGTCGATAAGGCCTCTCAAACAAGAAGATATGTAAAAACAAAAACAACTAGTTGGCGAGCTACCTCCTGGTTTAAAGAGAAGTACATGCAAGTAATGCGCAATTTGAATAGACATTATAAAGAAACCGTCATGTATCTTGATAACGACTTGGTACCCATGGCCTCTTTTTTTGCCAGAGTCAATAAGGACAATAAGGAGATCTACTCTTTGGGCGGTCGAGAGGCACGACTTGGAAGCCAAAGGAAACTCAAACCCGAAAAGACTAAAAGTGTTCCTGATCCAGATGGTGGGGAACCTAAAATTGAAGTTGAAATACCTTCTGAAATGGATATGTTTGAGACAGCACTTGCTGGAGTTAGGACCAGACTAGATATTTGTCAAAATGTTGTAAGAGATAGAACTTCTGCGATGGTTAATTTTGCATCCTCAAACTATAATTATCTCGAAGTGCAAAAGCAGTTGAAAAAAAATAAATTGCCCATTCGTATCTCACGCACACAAGTTATAAGCGAACCAGGCACTACCCCCTACCTCAAATTTATTCCACCCGTTGAATATAAAGATAAGTTAAAGCTAAAAGGTCTCATGCAAGATGTAAAAAATAATTTTTTTGATGATTTAGAGGCCACAAAAGAGGTCGAATATGACTTTGCCAAGGCCATGCGAGAGCTTGGAGTATTCGCCCATCATCTAGATAAGCAGGGGCAACGCCTCGGTGAAGCCGGGCTTCCCGAACCACAACGCTCTATTTACGCTGAAATTCAAGCTGTCTTAGATGGAGTTAAACCTGTTGATTGGGCACAACAAAGTTTGGCCCGTGAGGAAAGAAGGGCAGAGGCCCAGGCGGTTAGAAAAACTTTTTGGAGCTACAATGCCCTTATGAAAGAGCGAGCAGGAAAGGTACTTCTGTTTACCGACAGTTTATGGCCCAAAGAATTAAAATCTTTAGGGTTTGTCAATCTCAAAGATTATGTAGGTCTGGCCAAGAGGACAAAGCTTGGCGGTGCCCTTATTTTGGCATCTAGTGGTGGATTGTGGAGTACTAAAAGTCTCATTCTTCAAATAAAGAATATGTTTTTTTATGAAGAGGGTAACCTAGATCGCTGTGAGCAACAATCTATGGAAAAAAGGGCACTGTTTCGAAAAAAGAATAAAACAAAGTTAGACTATAGGCTTATCTATGATCACGACTGTTTACATGAGCTCTTTAGTGGCAGATATCCCAAAAGATGGATGAGGATTGTAAATGGAAATATAATGCCTGGCCCTGGATTTGATGAAGATTTTAAAGCTAAGCTGCCTGAAGAATATGCATTTTATATGAAAAAAATGGCAGAATACAAAAAGCGTTTATTTACAAGCTTTAGTGTGCTCGATCAAGAGACCAAGTGGCAACTTAGAATGCTCAATGAAAGACTTGATAAAGATAATTTTAAAAAATAAATAGTTTTGCCTGAGTAAATTTAAGCAGGATTTAGTTGCCCAAACTCTTTGCCGTTAAAGATAAAGGTGACCTCTTTGTCTTCCATTTTAGTGATGATATTGACCGGTCTGCCCCACAAAGCATAGATGTTTTTCATGGTTTCTGCGGCATATGCTAAATCTAAGTCGACACCATAGTGAGTATGATGCAGTAAAATTTCACCGCGATTTCCAAAGTTTTTGCTCTTTACTTTAATTGATGGTGTTCCAAAATTGGTCAGCTGACTTAAAAGTTTTGCCTTGATATCTTCAAATTCTTTGCTGTCAATTTCGTTGCGTCTGGTACTGGGATTGTATTTATAGGTAAAAATTTGCTGTCTTTCACAAAACTCTGGGGTTAAAAACTCATCGATAAAGGTGATATCATTGTGCGTTTTTCTTATCTCAAAAATTTTGCTCTTACCTAGACCTAAATCCTTATTCCATTTTTCTTTTTCTACCATATCGTCACAGGCCTGATAATCTTGCCCAAATTTACCGGTGTTCCAGCGGTATTCTATGTCGCGAAAAAGCTCTATACCAAGCTTATAAGGATTTAAGCGCTTGCGACTCATGGCCATGACACCAGAGTGATGATCGGCAAAGTCAATAATTTCTGTGGCCTTGAGGGCGTGTTTGGTCATAATGGTAGAATGCCAATAGCTGGCCCATCCCTCATTCATGATTTTAGTCATTCTTTGCGGTAAGTAGTAATAGGCCTCTTCTCGAAGAGCACCCAAGACATCGGCCTGCCACTCTTCCAAGGGAGCATTTTCAACCAAAAACATCATTATATCTTTGGTGGGATCTGCTAAATCTATCATCGCTTTTTTGCTACTTAGATCATCCTCATCAACAACTTTTTTCTTCTTCTTACCACCAATTTTACTTCTCATAAACGACTGTAAGGCCTTAGATCTGACATCACTGTCATCATTATGTTCGTCATCATCTTCATCATCCTCTTTTTTTCTAGGATCTAAAAAGAGAGCGTCGACATCCAAGAGGTTTTCAAGGGATAAGACTTTATCGATAAAGGACTCAACCTTATCAACCCCATAGCTTTCCATGTATCTTCTAATCTTAGTTCCGTGATTTGCCATCAAGTCCATCATATTGCGATTGGTACTGGCAAACCAGGCGTTGTTTTTAAAAAAGTCGGCGTGTCCATAAACATGGGCCATGACAATTTTTTGATCAACAAAGTTATTACTCTTTAGTAGATATGCATAGCAAGGCCTGGTGTTAACTACCATTTCATATATTTTTTGCATGCCATAGGCGTAACCCTTGTACATTTGATCGTACTGCATACCAAATTTCCAGTGGGGATAGCGGTTGGGAAAACCTCCTAGAGAAGCTAAGATATTAATGGTGTCATAATCGCACATCTCAAAAATGACTTCATAAAAATCAAGTCCATAATCTATGGCATAGCCGTGAATTTCCTCCTTTAACCTTAAGAGTTCTCCGCTAATGGGACTTGTTCTATTCAATGTTAACTCCTATTTACCTTTACCTAAAAAATCCTTAATTGAATCTAAAATGGCCTCTTTGTTTTCAATTTTAGAAAGGATTAAATCTTCAGAATCCTTGCCATACTTTTTAATAAGGTCGTTGTAAAACTGGCCCGATCCATATCGGCTATCAACTTGTCCATAACAGAAGATATTTGAAGACGGTATCAAATGGCTGTCTAGGATATCTAAGCACTCTTTGGTATCATCTGTGGACCAATTATCTCCATCTGAAAACTGAAAGGGATAAATATTCCACTCGACAGGATTGTAGTCTGCCACAATTATATCGCGGCAAAGTTTGTATGCCGACGAAATTAAGGTTCCCCCACTTTCTCTGGTTCTAAAAAAAGTATCTTCATCAACTTCTTTGGCAGTGGCATCATGGATGATGTAGCGAATTTCAATATCTTTGTATTGAGTCCTAAGCCACAAATTAATCCAATAACTCTCAGTGCGCACAATCTCTTTTTGCTCATCTCCCATCGAACCAGACACATCCATCATATAGATAACAACTGCGGCATTTTCATACTGTACGGTCGACTTGGCAGAGCGATAGCGAAAGTCATTTTTAACGGGAATAATGATAGGATTTTCTGGATTATAACTTCCAACACTAATTTGGCGCTTAAGAGCATTTTTATAGGAGCGTTTAAAGTGCTTTAATGAATCAGGGCCAACTACACCGATGCTGGTGTAGCGATCAGTTGTCGACTGAATCGATTTTTTGCCCTTGGGTTCAATATTTGGAAGTTCTAGCTCTTCTCCCAAAATACCGGCGAGCTCTTCAATAGTTAATTCAACCTCTAGCTCTTTTTTGCCCTCACCTTGACCTGCTTCACCTTGGCCTGGCTCTTCCCCTTGCTGACCATCAACTGGATCTCCTGGCTGCCCTTCTCCTTGCCCTGTTCCTCCTTGAGATTGTTCACCAAACTTAAAACGGGGTATTTCAATTGAGGGCATAGGTATTTTTACTGTACCATCACTTTTGGGGGCAGGCATTTCACCTTTGGAAATAAACTTGCGCAGATTACTTCTTATTTTTCCTTTAACAATTTTGCGGAACCTTGAATGATCCCTTTTAATTGGGTGGCCCATTCATCCTCCTACTTCAAGATTTTGCCGAATCACCTTTTGCGAAGATGGAAGCTACAAAGTTTAACGCATCGGTGGCACATATCTCACAGTAGTTGTAATTTTTTATTAATCTTGATTTAACAACATCAATTTTTTCTTGGGTCTCTTTATCTACTACTTTGGAGATAATGGTAGTTAACTTTATCGTATCTTTTTGATCTTCAAACAGCTTCAACTCTAAAGCACGATGTAGCCTTTCATTCATTTTATAATCAAAGCTTTTGCCCTCGATTGCCAAAGCTCCAATATAGTTCATGATCTCCCGTCTAAAATCATCTTTGCGCGACTCTGGAATATCGATTTTTGATTCAATGGACCTCATGAAGCGCTCATCGGCATCTTCAAGTTTGTTTGAGAATTTATTGCGGATTTTTTCTCTTTGAGTGTACGCTTTGACGTTATCTATATAATTAGCACAAAGTGTTTGAATAGCGGTCTCATCTACGCTGATCGCTTTTTGCACATCATTTTTTACGATATCTTCATACTCTTGGCGGGCGATGGCCAACATATTTTTGTAATAATCCTGTAGCTCTGCGGTGCTAATTAGAGCGTGGTGCTTTAGTCCACTTTCTAATTCATTAAAGACCATAAAAGGATTTAAGCAGCCAATAGTACCGTATTTTACTAGTGCATTTGACAGTTTGTCTTGAATGTAGCGAGGTGAGATACCTTCTAGGCCTTCTCTCATCGCTTCTTTGCGCAACTCTTTGACATTATCTTCATTGTAGCCGGGCAGAGTTTTACCGTTATACAGCCTCAGTTTTTGTAGCCTGGTAAGATCGGCCTTTTTGGGATCTTCTAAGCGAGTTAAAATGGCCCATGTGGAGGCCATCTCAATGGTATGAGGTGCTATATGAATATGGGGAATTTTTTCTGGATTAAAATCTTTGTGATAAATTCTAACCTCCTGATCGAGCCTGGTGATATAGGGAACATCAATTTTTACAGTTCGATCTCTTAAGGCCTCCATAAACTCATTATTTTGTAGTTTTTTAAACTCTGGCTCATTGGTGTGCCCTAAAATAATTTCATCGATGTCGGTTTGAGCAAATTTCTTTGGTTTGATCGATTGCTCCTGAGAAGCTCCCAGTAGGTCGTATAAAAATGCTACATCCAACTTCAACATCTCAATAAACTCTACCAGCCCTCGATTTGATATATTAAACTCTCCATCAAAATTGAAGGCCCTAGGATCTGCATCAGAACCATATAGAGCAATTTTTCTGTAGTTAATGTCACCTGTTAACTCGGTTGAATCTTGGTTTTTTTCATCTTTTGGCTGAAAGGTCCCAATACCAACTCGATCTTTTTCCGATAGGATTAATCTCTTAATCCTAATGTGCTTCATAACTTTTTTCCAATCGCCATTATATCTTTTCATGTATTCACTGTATATATGACGGCAAGCTGGACAGACGTCACCTTTTAGAGCGACCTTATGCTTATCACTTCCTTTATTGATATTTTCTAAAAATTTCTTTCTTACGGCCATCGGAATTAACTTCAGTGGTTCTTCGTGCATTGGACATGGAAAGAGTTTTTCCCCACCCAAGATCTCTGTTTTTTCTGTATCAATCCACTCATAAGTATAAAGTGCACCATCATCAGTTTTTGAATAGTGCTCTAGTCCCTTTTTTAGCATTCTAGATATCGATGATTTTGCAGATCCTACTGGCCCATGCAAAAGCAGAACTCTTTTTTCAGTACCATATCCAGCAGCAGCGGCATTAAAAAAGTTCACTAACTTCATCAAGTGCACATCAATGCCAAAGACAGCGTCCACCCCATGATCTAGGGCATCGTCAAAAAACTTGTAGCGAGTAACTTCCTTTTTATACTCTGTATAGGTAGTTGTTCCGTACGACATAATCATGTCGTGTATTCTACAAAATGCATTTCTAGTAACGCTAGGGTTTTCACAAACCTGATCTAAATACTCTTGGAAACTGCCGGTCCAGTGTAAATGGCCAAAATCATCAATTTTGTAGTGCTCGTTCATAAAAGAATTGATATCTACTTTACCCATTAATTCCTCCGAATTTTTGTATTAATTTCCTTACTAGAGATATATTAGCTTGAAATATTACAGCTTGCTATGAAATAATAAGGAAAACAATTATAAAATAAGATTATAAGTGAACTGTAAAATTTAAGTAAAGGCACATTATGGCACTACTCTCTGCTGGCTTGACTGACATTGGAAGAAAGCGCAGTACTAATCAAGATTCGATCTATCTAAATCCAGATATTAATTTCTTTTTAGTCGCAGATGGAATGGGCGGCCACAGCGGAGGTGATGTTGCATCGCAACTGTCAGTGAAAAAAATTCCTGAATATGTGCTCAATCATTTGAGTAGTAAATCTCCAGCACAAGTCTTAAATAACGCAATAAAATTTGCCAACGAAGCAATATACCAAAAGAGTCAAGAAATGCCCAAACTCAAGGGTATGGGGACCACTGCAGTTTCTCTTTATTTTTTCGAAGACACTTTGTATATTGGTAACGTCGGTGACTCCCGAGCATATTTAGTTCATAACACAAAGCTCTATCAACTTTCAAAAGATCACTCACTGGTACAAGAAAAACTAAATCTTGGTATATATGATCGGCAAAAGGCCGCAGATGATCCCATGAAGAATGTTCTGGTTCGATCTGTAGGCCATGAAGATCATCTGGTGGTTGATGTTTTTTCATATAAAATTTGCCGTCATGATTTTTTCCTATTATGCTCCGATGGACTCCATGGAAAAGTCAGTGATAGTGATATGCTGTTTTTGATAAATAAACACATTCCGACTCCAGCACAGGCCACGCAGCAAGATTTAGACAACCTAACCAAAGCACTTGTCGATACAGCTAATGGCCACGGTGGACAGGATAATATCTCAGTGGTAATTGTGCTGGCCCAATAAAGCGGGTGAGGAGAACTTAATTTTGGATCGCTACTTTACAGTTATGATAGTACCCGAGAGGGAAAAAGGTGTAAGATCCTTTCGCATTCCTAAAATCGTATTCCACGCTTTTACTTTTTTAGCAATGTCATTGATATTTTTACTTGGAATTTTTGGTTATGATTACTCCAAAATCTTAGGGCAAGTTTATAAAAATAAACACCTCACCAGAAAAAACCGTCTCCTCAAGGAACAAACTCAACTTTTTCAAATGAAGCTAAACACTTTGGCCGAAGATATTGAAAGAATCCATACTTTTGAGAAAAAACTGCGAATTATTACCGGTATAGACGAACTTGACTCTCAAGCACTAAAAAAAAAAATCTCCAGGTAGTGCCAACCTACACATGGAGTGATGTTCAAACAAATACCAACATCTTTAAAAGCGTGGTCGACGTCGATAGCTTTATCAAACAAAAAGATTTTATAAATTTAAAGGCCCTCTACGAACAAAAGATTGCCAAGCACTTTGGTCACAAACTAATTTACTCATATACCAATCAATGGGCCGGTCTCACCACTATGGCGCAAGAGTTTGCTAACTTCGATTATAAATTTGATAAAATTTGGACAATTATAAAACAGCTCGAAATGGATATTCACGAGCTTGACCAACACTTCCTAGACAATGAATCCATTTTAAAGTCTACTCCCTCCCTCCTGCCGGTACGAGGTTGGATCACAAGTTATTATGGCCCCAGAAAAAGCCCCTATTCTGGGCGCACAAAAATGCATGAGGGCATTGATATCGGGGCAAAAATTGGCACCCACATTGTTTCTCCGGCCGATGGAGTCGTTACCTACTCTGGTAAAAAACCGGGCTTTGGTATTTATGTGCAAATTGATCACGGCTATGGTATTGAAACCATCTTTGCTCATTCGAAAGAATCGAATGTAAAAAGGGGACAAAAGCTACTTAGAGGTGATATAATTGCAAAGGTTGGTAATACTGGGTACTCAACAGGCCCCCACGTTCATTACGAGATAAGAGTAAATGGAACTCCAGTCGATCCATTGTTTTACATTTTAGATTAGTGCTTGAAGGAGAAAGTAAATGTTCAATCCCATAAAGATGATCTTTGGAACCAAAAATGATAGAGACCTCAAGGCCTTACTTCCTTTAGTCAAAACTATCAATTCTTTGGAAGAAAAGATGAAGACTTTAAGCGACGACCAGCTTAAAGCGCAAACCCCCAAATTCAGAGAAATGCTGGCCAATAATGCCACTGTGCACGATATACTACCAGAGGCCTTTGCAACAGTACGAGAAGCATCGGTCCGAGTCCTAAAAATGAGACCCTTTGATGTTCAATTAATGGGTGGCATTGTACTTTTTGAAAGTAAAATTGCAGAAATGAAAACTGGAGAGGGAAAAACGCTTTGTGCCACACTTCCACTGTATCTTCACGGCTTAGCACAAAAAGGGGCCCACCTGGTAACAGTCAATGACTACCTAGCATCAAGAGATGCAAAGTGGATGGGAGAGATGCTTGAATGGCTGGGGATAACTGTGGGCTGCATCGTTGCAGACATGGATGATGAAGATCGCAAGCATGCCTATCAATGCGATGTTACCTATGGCACCAATAACGAATTTGCTTTTGACTACCTCCGCGACAATATGAAATTCACCCTTGGAGATTATGTTCAAAGAGACCATAATTTTTGTATTGTGGATGAGGTGGATTCAATACTTGTGGATGAGGCCAGAACTCCCCTATTAATTTCAGGTCCCAGTGAAGGGGGCACCGGACTTTATAAAGTTGCCAATAAAATTATTCCCCAACTGGAAAAGTTGACACATTTTACAATAGATGAAAAGGCCAGATCTGCTGTGTTCACTGATCAGGGTATTTCAAAACTGCAAGAACTTCTAAAAATTGATGATCTATTTAACATCAACAACACAGAACTTTTGCATCACCTAAATCAGTCTCTAAAGGCCCACCACCTCTTTACTAGAGATGTCGATTATGTTGTCAAACAGGGGCGCATAATCATTGTCGATGAGTTTACCGGCAGACTTAAAGAGGGATCTAGATGGTCAGATGGTCTACATCAATCAGTGGAGGCCAAAGAGGGAGTCAAGATCAAATCAGAAAATCAAACTCTGGCTTCGATAACCTTTCAAAATTATTTCAAGCTCTACAAATCTCTTTCGGGTATGACAGGAACGGCCGATACTGAAGCAGAAGAGTTTAGAAAAATATATAAACTCGATGTAACTGTTATTCCCACCAATCTTCCCATGGTTAGAGATGACCAAGCTGATGTTATTTACAAAAACGAAAAGGCCAAATACAAAGCAATCGGTGGATTAATTAAAGAGCTCAACAAAATTGGCCAACCAGTTTTAGTAGGAACTATTTCCATTGAAAACTCAGAAAAAATTTCTTCCTTTTTAAAAAAGGAAAAGATTCCTCATAACGTCTTAAACGCAAAACACCACAAGATGGAAGCCGAAATAATCGCCAGTGCCGGAAGTAAAGGCTCCGTCACTATTGCAACCAATATGGCCGGTCGTGGTACCGATATCAAGCTGACCGAGGAGACGCTCAAAGTTGGGGGACTGTTCATCTTGGGCACAGAAAGACACGAGTCGAGACGAATCGACAACCAGCTTAGAGGCCGCTCTGGGCGACAAGGAGATCCCGGCAGATCTAAGTTTTTTCTCTCACTTGAAGACGACTTAATGCGCATTTTTGGCTCTGATCGCATCTCTAAAGTGATGAACACTTTAGGCATGGAAGAAGATGAGCCCATAGAGCACAAAATGATTTCAAATGCCATTGCCAAGGCCCAGAAAAAAGTTGAGACCCACCATTTTGAAATTAGAAAGCATCTTCTTGAATATGACAACGTCATGAATGAACAACGGACAGTTATTTATCGCTTGAGAAGAGAAATTCTTGGTGACGTCGATAATATGCAACTGGTAAGAGATATGGTCGAAGATGTAGCAACCTACGCTATTGATGCTTACAGGCCCACCAGAAAAATACCAGTGGACCAGTGGCCGTGGGAAGACTTGCAAAGACTTTTTCAAACTACCTTCAATACTAACATTGAAGTAAATGCAGGTGAATGTGCAAAAAAATACGATAACAATGTCGATTATTATTTTGGCGAGATTGCCAAAGAGATATTGGCCAGCAAGTTTTCTAAATATGAGGACGATCAAATTAAGTTGGCCCTTCGAGAAATTCTTTTATCAATTTTTGACCATCATTGGAAAGATCACTTGCTTTCTATGGATCACATTAAAGAGGGCATTAATCTGCGGGCCTATGCTCAAAAAGATCCTCTTAATGAGTACAAACGCGAAGGCTTCCAGATGTTTGAAAAGATGCGCGGTGAAATCAAAAAAACCGTCATCGAAAATATTTTCAAAGTTGAGCTATATTCACAACAAGAGATTGAAGAGCTAAAAAGAAAACAACAAGAGTACCTAGATGCTCAGCTAAAAGCTCACAAACAAGCACAAAAGGACCAACAAACAACAGGCGGCGCCACAGGACCAATAAAGCGCACCCACAATAAAGTGGGACGCAATGATCCTTGTACCTGTGGGTCGGGCAAAAAGTTTAAACACTGTCACGGAGCATAGCTATGGAAGAAGATGAGGACAAGGATGATGACCTCACGCGCTTAGAAGATATTTCTGACTTCCTTCATGAAGAAGACCCTACCGTAAATGCTGCCTTAAGCGGTGGTGACGACAATTCTCAAGCACCAAAATCTGATATTAATGATCTTCCCGATATGCCTCAGCACAGTACTGACGAAGACACGGATGATTATCAACAAGATTATGCTGACGATGATGATGACACTCAAGATTACGCTGATGAAGACGACACCGATGCTTATGATCAAGAAGATGGTGAATATGCTGATGAGTACGATGAGGAACAAAACTTTGACTCTGAGGCCGAAACACAACCGGAGATTCCAGTGCCTGATCTTGATGAGGCCGATACTGAATCAGCTTCAGAGGTCGAACCTGTTTCTGAATCTGTTTCTGAGTCTGTTGCAGAAGAGGAACCTGATCCTGGTACTCAAACTGAAACAGAAACTGTTATCCAGGAGCCAGAAGGGGCACCGGCTCCACCTCCACCGCCTCCTGAGGAAACTGCGACTCAAACTCTGCCAACAATACCGGCCACACCTGCTCCTGCCACTATACCAGCTCCTGTACCCGCTGTAGTTAGTCAACCAGAGCTGCCAGCAGCACCGGCCGCACACACAATTTCTGCAGATATTTTAGATAAAGTACCCAAAACTGCAGCACCAGCAAACATTAAACAAGTTGACTTTAGAGACCTCAAAGAATTTGCCACTAATATCACTTATGGGACGGTCACAACCGGTGGTAATCCACCCTTTAGTATCATTTTAAAAAATGTCAAATATTTAGAAGATTCAGAGGCAATTATTGAAATATTAAAAGAACATGGCTTTATCACTAGTGACAACGAACAAGACATTTTACAAGGCCTCTCTCATGGAACCCTTCTAATATCACAAATTAGTGAATATAGTGCGATATACTTGACTCATCAATTGCGAAGATTCGACTTAGATGTCATTTGTGGACTCTCAGATGAGCTTAGACCGTCAAAATCATATGGACCAAATGATAAAGGTTTAGTATCCAAAGAAAATATTATGCAAAATAGAAAAGAGTCATTGGATCTAGAAAATAGCCCCATTGAGCTAGATTCTATCTTAATGGCCACTACTCCTACTTTAGAAGATTACAAAATTATAAAATATTTAGGAATCATTTCTGAAAATGAAACTGTTGATCAGTTGCATTTAAATGGAAAAAATTTCTCCCCAGTTGAACATGCACAGACAAGAGAAAATAATAATAACAACAGCTTAGAAGACAACTTTGACCTTGATGAGGTTTATAATAGACTCACAGCTCTTCTGCAAATGAAAGCATTGAAGATGAAAGGCAACGCTGTTGTTGGCATTAGTTACCAACTCACTCCTTTGATGCCCAATGCTTTAGAGACCATGGACAAGCTGGGAGCTGATTGTGTTCAATACAAAGTCACCTGTACAGGAAATGTTGTACGGATAGCTTATACGGGAGAAAATAATGACAAAAACCCCTAACAACCTAATAGACGCAAATGACACCTATGACACTATCATCGTTGGCGGAGGTATAGTGGGAGCAGGTATTTTTAGAGATCTATCAATTCATGGGGTAGAATGCCTTTTAATTGATAAAAAAGATTTTGCCTCACAAACTAGCCAAACTAGCTCCAAAATGTTGCACGGTGGGATTCGCTACTTAGAAACCTATAATTTTGGATTGGTCTGGGAGGCCCTGCACGAAAAAAATTTATGGCTTCAATTGGCCCCCCATCTATGCAAAGAGCTACCTTTTCATATGCCATTTTTTAAAGAGTCAAAACACCCTATGTGGATGATCAAAATGGGCCTTATGTTATATGATTTTTTATCAAGCTATAAAAACTCCCCACACAAAATGCTCTCTAAGCAAAATACCTCAAATGCCCTGCCAAGACTTAAAACTAAAGACTTAAAAGGGTGTGGGGTCTACTACGACGTCATTGTCGATGACTCCAAACTGGCCTTAGAGACTATTTATGATGGTCTGGTAAATGAGAAGTGTCATGCTTTAAATTATACCTCCATAATCGGATTTACCCACAATAGTGATGGCACTTGCACTGGGGAGCTTACCGATGAGCTTACAAAAGAGACCAAAAAAATTACCGCCAAAAATGTTGTTTTTGCCACCGGCCCATTTACAGACCAATTACTTGATTGCCTCAAAAACATCAACTGGACACCCCAAATGGTCCCCGCCCGCGGCATTCACTTATGGCTCGATCATAAAACACTGCCGATTAAATATCCAATGATTCTCATGACCAAAGATGGAAGAGTAGTTTTTGTAATTCCACAAAAGGGATGGGTTCTTGTGGGCACCACCGAAGAGTTGGCAGAGGGAGACCTGTTTGATCTGGTGGCCCGAGATGATGAAGTTGATTATCTGCTTGAAAGCCTAAAAGAGTATTTCCCAGACGTTTTAATTGAAAAAACGGATATACTCTCCACATTTGCCGGTATTAGGCCTCTAGTGCGGGCCGGAAAATCAGTTGATATTCATAACACTTCCAGACACCACAAAATCATCAAACCATTTGATAATACATATGTCATTATGGGAGGAAAGCTGACTACTTATAGACTAATGGGCCACAAGATAACTAAAGAAATTGTGACAAAAAACGGGTTAAAGTTTTCAGCTGATTTGACCAAAGTCCCATTTCGCAGGCCTTCGGTTATCGGTCCATTTGATCCACTAAGTGAGCTTAGTGAGTCCGACATCTTAAAAATCGTAAAGTCTGAAAAAGTTAAAACCTTCCAAGATTTAGTCAGAAGAAGACTAGGCCTACCTGCCAGATCTCACTTAAAAACACAGCAAAACTTTGATAAGTTTTTTCTCCCACTGGTGCCCGAGCTATCAAAGTATATTAAGATAACTGAAGATGATGTAAAAAATTGGAAGTAGGGCACATTTTCTAAACCCCTCTGTCAATGTACAACATTGGTATTTGGTGGAATTTTAAACACAAATGTTTTGTCATCAAATTTAGCATTTGGATTGATGCGCCTAAATTCTAAGGTAACTTGTTTTCCTTCTGAGTAAGTAAGAGACATGGATCTTAAGTTGCGAAACATTATTTTTGCATTTTTAGTAAACCTTAAAACTGCTTCTTTTACCCCCAACTCTTTTTTCATTTTTTTGAAAAATGTAATGTAGTACAATTCATCATTTTTTTTAACTTTATATTTTCTATTGGAGACTAGACCATTAACCAAGACATCAAAAAACTTTGACAGCCCATTATTATCCGTGGAGCTTAAGGTAACTTGCCCAGGTTCTGACTTGATAAATGAAGGTTCATAAAACCAGGTGTTAACAACATTACTGACAAACACTATTAAATTTGGTTTTTCCATCTCAAGTCGAATATTGCTTGGGTACTTATAGTAAATTTTGCCATTGCTGGTTTTAATTTTCTTACTAATTAAGCTTTTATGTTTTTGGACAAATTGAGCACTGAAGGACTTGGGGAGAAACAATCTTGCATTTTTTCTGCTCGATTTACAAATAGCAGGATTTAGACCCCAAAGCAAAAACATACAAAATAGAACGAATGATTTTTTCATAGCTCACCTTTTATTTTTTAGTGCAATTGAACGGATACTGCCTTTGAAATTCCTGGCTCTTGCATAGTTACACCATACAAAGAATCATTCATCTCCATTGTCTTTTTATTATGGGTAATAAGAATAAATTGAGAATCTTTACTCATCTCCCGTAGAAGCTCGTTAAAGCGCCCAATATTGGCATCATCTAAAGGGGCATCTACTTCATCTAATAGGCAAAAAGGAGATGGCTTTACCAAAAAAATGGAAAAAATCAGACTAACTGCCGTCATTGCCTTTTCTCCACCGGACATCAAGTTAATATTTTGCATTTTCTTACCGGGTGGCCTTGCTATGATATCGATACCACACTCAGCATCGGACAGGTCCCCTACAATATCGAGCTTGGCATTTCCACCACCAAAAATAATAGGAAATACTTTTTCAAATCTTGAGCTCACCTCTTCATAGGCCAGCTTAAATCTTTTTTTAGATTTTTCATCAATATGTGTTATTGCCTGCTGTAAGTCTAAGAGTGATTTAGTTAAGTCTTGTTCGTGCTCTTTTAAAAAGTCAGAGCGAAATTTCTGTCGTCTATAATCTTCAATTGCTTGCCAATTTATTTCACCTAATGCCGCATACTCTATTTTATACTGCTGATAATATTGCTGGCACTGTTTTAACTCTTGTAGTTTTATTTTTGTAAACTCATAAGGTAGACTTGTTAGCTGTTTTGGACCGTCGTCTGTCTGCCGGGTAAACATTGTGCTTAAATCATTAAAGCTTTCTAGCTGCTGCTCACTAATATCACAAAATGTTGCCAACACCTCTCTAAGGTTGATTTGGTATTTTTCAAAAATATTTCTAACAAGATGGGCCTCTTCTGTTAGATATTGACCAAGTCTAATTTCATATTCTACTTGCTTTTTTTCGGCCTTAGATATATTTTTGGCAAGCAACTTTACTTCATTTTCCCGATCATACATGGCGGCAATCAAAGCTTCCACCTTATCTTTCATTGAATGTAGTTGCTCTTGCTGAGTCTGAAGGTTTTTTGCCAACCCTGTGCAGTCTTCACTCAGGGTTTGAATTTGAATCTCATATGCATCAATTTCAGTATGATACTGTGTTATCAGCTGCTGGTTACTTTCTAAGCGAACTTTTAGTCGCTGCAGCTGCCCTTCTACATCTGCTAGCTGTGACTGTATAGACTGCTGTCGATCTTTAAAGGATTTGGCCTCAATCTGCTTTTTAAGAAGCTCCTCTTTGCTCTGGGCCAGGGCCGTTCGCATCAACTCCAACTCATCAACCATCTCATCACATCGAGTTTCCTCTTCTTGCAGCTTTAATTCAACAACGGACAAATGCTTACCAAGCTTTTCTTCCTCTTCAAGTAGCGCTAATCTGCTACTTGAGATGTCGGCCTTACGCTTTGTAAGGTTACTCAAACGCTCTTGCCCCATCTTTAAATTATTAGCTTTGGCCTCAAAAGATGACTTAAAGACCGTCACCTCTGCCTTTGCCTCAACTAAACTATTTTTGACCTCCTCATACTTAGAGATAGACTCATCTAAAACAACTTTTTCGCTTTTGACTTTTTGCTCTAATATTTCAAGCTCTGTCTGCAAAATTTTAACATTACTGTCTATGGACACAATCCGGTTGTTGCGCTCGACCATACCTTGAAGCTTGTGCGCCTCATCGGTGATAGTTAAAATTTTACCTCCCCCCGTATTCTTAATCAGAATTGAGCCATCTAGAGAAATCAATGTCTTAAAGTTTATACTTTCAGAAATTTTAGTAAAATCTTCTGGACACAGCTGGGGTACAACATATTGTCCCACAAGTAGCTCAGATAACAAAGGTCCAAACTTGTGCGGCACAGTAATTATATCCGCAAAAGGAATTAGTTCATTACTGCCATCATCTGTGACGCCTAGCGCCAACCTTAACCGCTCTTGTGACTCGTTACCATCTTGGGTGTCATTATTAGCATTAGGCCGTGTAAGCATGAAGTCTGAACTTTTATCCAGGTTATTTTGTCCCCAAGTAACAAATGATTGGGCATCAGACTCTGCCGATACCAAGGTATCCATTAAATCATTCAGGCCACTTTGCACTGCCTTGGTGTACTTGTCGTCGCACTGGAGTAAATTGCCAACAATTGCAAAATCATCTGATTGATCCTGCTTTAGAAAGTCTTGGGCACCACTTTTTACCCCTTCTAGAGATTCTGCTAACTCTTTTAAAGAGCTTAACTTAGATTCCATCTGAATCATCTCTTTGGTCTTTACCCTTAAAATCTTCTCTTTTTGTGTATAGGATTGGGTTTGAACACTGATTTGTTCTTTTAAATTGCTTTCTTTTTGGGCCAACACCTCTATGGCCTTTTCTCTGTTATAAACCTCTTCTTTTTCCCCTACAATTTCTTCCGTCACACCAGTATATTTGGTCTCCAGAAGATGAACTTCTTCACTAATATCTTGCAAATTAAAAGAGAGTTCTTCTTGCTTTGTAGTGTTTTTAAATACCTCTTGCTCAATCTCCAATTTTTTTCTTCTTAAATCTTCAGTATCCTCTTTTAGCTCTTTTAGTCCCTCTACTTTAGAATCAAACTCATCGTTTAAGTGACCTACTCGCTCTTCTAAGTCAGAAAAATCCTGCTCTACAACTTTTTGAGTGGTAAGCTCTTGCTGCTCAACTTCTAGTTGCTCAAGCCTGCTTTGTCTGTCTGCTAATTCTTCCTGCAGTACTGTAGACTCTTTTTTTCGAGTGGCAATCATCCCCTCTTTTTCTGTTTTGGCCTTCTGGGTAAAGTCGAGTTGTGTCTCCTTGGCAACGAGCTCTTTTGAAGCTTCGTTATATATGTTTTGATACTCTTCAATCTTAGCGCCTTGTTCATCGCGCTCTAGGCGTTCTTGCTCAAGATCAATTTCTAAAGTATTTTTTTGAACCTGCCAATTCTCACAATCTAAATTCAATTCATTTAATGATTGCTTATCATCAGAATACTTTTTGAGCAGATTGAACTCTTTATGGGAGTCTACTATGAGCTCATGTTTTTGGATTTTATCTTGTAAACTCTTGGCCCGTTCAGCTTTTTGTGCTTGCAATTTTAAGGAGTTAAGGTTTTTATCGACCTCTACTTTCAGATCATTCAGCCTATTTAGATTGCTTTGCGTTTGCTCAATCTTGCGCAAAGAATCCTTTTTTCTCATTTTAAATTTGGTAATGCCTGCAACATCTTCAATAATCATCCTACGTTCGATGGGCTTTGCCTGCACTAACCGCTCAATCTCCCCCTGAGCAATAATGGAATACGATTTGGCACCAGCACCTGTATCCATAAATACTTCTTGAATATCTTTTAGGCGGCAAGGCATTCCATTTATGAGATACTGAGTCTCACCATTTCTATAAAGCTTTCTGGTAATTTCTATTTCTGATGGACTTAAGACTTTGGAACCTATGTGAATGTGCTTTGCTGTATCATTGACCAAAACAAGAGAAACTTTGGCCCAAGTGCCAGGATTGTACTTAGAAGATCCCGAAAAAATAACATCTTTCATGCTATTGCCGCGCAGATGCTTGGCCGACTGCTCTCCCATGACCCAAAAAATGGCATCTACAATGTTAGACTTGCCACAACCATTTGGTCCTACAATTCCAGTTATCCCATTATCAAAATTTATGGTGGTCCTATCCTTGAAGGACTTAAACCCTTGGATATAAAGTCTTTTTAGTTTCACTCAGTCTCCTGACTATCAAATATCAACTTGGAATATTTTGGCATATAATAACTGATTCGTATATCAGATTTTTTCAATAATTGGTGTTAATCATAGGTTTTAAGCCCTTTTACCTGATTTTTAAAAAATATACAATTTAACAATTTCCTGTCATTTTCCTGACATAACAGTGTTATTATCCAGGCATAATACAGACAACTTTAGGTGGAATATGAAGTTCTATATTATATTAATTTTTACCGCTCTGGGTATGACCTTTTTGGCCACACGCTTTTTATTTATGTCCCATAACACTTACTACAGCACAAACTCAGAAAATCATCAAATTAGAATGGCAATGGTTAAAGTTAGAGAAAATGTTCAACCTGTATCATCCATAGACTTATCTAGGATTTATCCCCACAAAACTTTGTGGAAAACCTTTTACCCACTCACGATCAATGATGATTTTACAACTGATACCAAACCTACTGATTATTCCAGTCAAACGGGGTGCTGGAGCAACGTTGCCGCCAGGGCCTTAAGTCGCAAATTCATTCTGTGGGAGAAATTTCGTTGTAATGAAAGTTTTTCTCTTCCAATTAACTTTTTACATACTCCCCCATATATGCATCCAGCAGGTGAAAGCTTTGCCTTGCTGGCCTTAAAATTTAAAAGAAAAATCAAAGATACAAGGCGAGAGCAATTAGACCTCTCATTATTTCATATCACTGAGCTTTCTAAGCTTAAGCAAATGGGAGCAACACTGAAGGATCCATTTAGCTTGCTCTCCACCATAAAATCCAATGAACTTGCACCGCTAGCAGACTGGCCAGTTGCCTTTTTGGCCAATCAATTACTATTTGTTCCAAGGTTTACACCTACTGTAATCGCAACCGGTAGACGGATCTATGATCTATACAAATTAAGTGAGGTTAACGAGTACCTGCTTAAGACCCCTTATGTACTATCTACCTATACCCAAAACCAAAGCTGCCTGTATAACAAATCAAACCTCTGCTATCGCCACAATTTTAAACATCTATTTAAACTGGCCAACAAAAACTCCATAGCTCTGTTTATTCTATCCACCCTAATTGTCATTTTAGTCGTGTGGGCACTTATTAGAAAGCTTAAAGCACAAAAAGAAGACGAAAACCACAGGCGGTTAGCACTGCAAATTCTAACCCATGAATTTCGAACACCCATCACCAGTATGTTGCTTCTTACAGACAATATCAGCAAACAGTTTGATCTGCTACCAAGCTCATTACAAGACTCATTTATGGCCCTATCTACCAATGTTTATCGCATGCAAAGGCTAGCTCAAACAAGTAAAAATTATTTAAAATTGGGTCACAAGGGTGTCTCTAGCTCCGATGTCAAAAAAATTGATTCTTTAAATGATTTCATGGCCAACACTTTAAGTAATTATGCTGAGCAGGTCGAGCTAATCCCACTAAAAGAGGATCTAAGCTTACATCTACCTGGCTATTGGATCGGAATCTGTTTGAAAAATTTGGTAGAAAATGCTATTTTTCATGGCGCAAGGCCTATAAAAGTCTGGGCCAATAAGTCTGGTAAAGAGATTCAGATTAAGATCCAAGATGGAGGTGTTTGTGAGTTTGGTAATATTGATGATATTGCCGAAGAGTTTGTTAAAGGCCCAAAAAGTGAAGGAACGGGTCTTGGATTAGCTATCGTCTCCAAAGTAATGAAACAAATTGGTGGCAAATTGGAGTTTCAAACTAATCCCACAATTTTTAGCTTACATTTTAAAAGCGAAAATAAGGAGCAGTAAATGGCCCAAATATTATTAGTCGAAGATGATTTAAGCCTAGGTCAAAGCTTAAAAGAAAACTTACAAATTGAAGGGTTTGAAATTTTTTGGAGCCAATCTTTACTAGAGGCCCAAGCAAGCTTGGATAAAGTAGACGTAGACCTCATAATTTTAGACTGGATGCTACCTGATGGGCAGGGAATTGACTTTTTAAAAGCTTTTAGGGTAAAAAACAAACTCCTGCCGGTGATCTTATTAACTGCAAGAGCTGAGTTAATTGATAAAGTCATAGGCCTTGAAAGTGGCGCTGATGATTACCTGACTAAACCCTTTGAACCTCGAGAGTTAATTGCACGCATAAGGGCCCGCCTGAGAATTAAAAGTGATGATAATACGACCACTGATAGTGAGCAAAATGTTGTACAATTGGGAGATCTTAAAATACAACTTGACTCCCGGCAAGTGTATTATCAAAACAAGCTCTGTGAATTAAGTAAAATGGAATTTGACCTACTGAGACTACTTGCCATGTCCCCTGGTAGGGTATTTCACCGAGAGGAAATCCTAAATAAAGTGTGGGGGCTTGAAAATTACCCCACCACAAGAACTGTCGACACACATGTTTTGCAGCTGCGACAAAAATTCGACCATGATCTAATCCAGACCGTAAGAGGTATTGGTTATCGTCTAAAAATTTAACTTACTTTTTACATTTCTTTGACATTTTTAACAATAGACCGTGCCATACTCGTTTGTAGCAGTCAACAAAGGAGCAAAGTATGACTACCCACAAAACTAAAGACATAATGGACCAAATTATTAATGACATCAAAAGACAAATTCCCACCGCAAAGTTAGTAGCAGTTTCTTCTAAGTTAGAAAAAAACGGTCAATTTCAAGGAAAGGTTGAAATTCGAGTTAAAAAGCACCGTCTTTATGTGAGTAAATTAGATCGATCTTTTCTTGAAAGCTTAAAACGGGCCAAAAAGGCGGCACTAAAACAGTACCAAAGAGTCATGCATAAGCCTAGACGACTGGTCTACCAGTAAGATTAATCAATAATATAGCCTTGGATTACTTTTACGTATTTCCACTTCTGCTTCTCTTCTAAAACTTCTACATCTGATCCATCTGGAACTACGATGATAAGCTTACCATCAGTACTTGGATCTTCTCGCAATTTCAAACCACCATCAGCTGAAATTTTATCCGAGCGAACAAATTTTCCAAAAACCCATCCCTTTAAATCAGACTTATCACTAGAGCTTTCAACTTTTGTCTTGCGCCACTTAAAAACTCTGACTTGGATTTCTTTCCAATTATCCTCGGTATCTAAAACTTCTACCTCTTCACCTTGTTGTACTATCATTATCATTTTTGCTGAGGTAGATGGCCCACTCCGCAGTTTTGCTCCCCCACTGGAGGAAATTTTATCATCATCTACCAGATCTCCATAAACCCATCCTGAGACCAACATGCTGACAAACTCATTTTCGCCCTTAGTGACCGATATAGTGACATCCCCTTTAATAGTAGGAGACGATTTGACTATTTCATTTTGCACTTTTTGGTCTTTAACTGGTGTTGGAGCAGGTTTGCTCCGGGGAGTTGGTTTGCTCCGGGGAGTTGGTTTGCTCCGGGGAGTTGGTTTGCTCTGGGGAGTTGGTTTGCTCTGGGGAGTTGGTTTGATTTTAGTTTTTTTTTGGTTTAAGTCCACACTTCCCCCACCAGCTGAGTCTTGAAAGGGCAAACTGGCGAGTGCAGTATTAAACAAAAAAAATGCTATCAAATAGTAGAAAATTCTCATAATGCCTGTCCTTAGAGTAAGAATCTATTCCATTATATCCTACAGGCAACATTACCATAAAAATACAAATTAATCATGTCTTAAGATCTACCATTTTCTATTATTTTGTCCGATTTTTTATTTCCGAGTGTTTTACTTGGTCCCAAAATATATCCATTTTTTTTTGATTCATGGAGACCAGATCGTACTCGCTTTTATGAATCATCTCTTCCATCTGATTAAATCTTCTGATAAATTTCTTATTTGCGGCCCTTAAAGATTCTTCTGAATTAAAACCTAGATGTCTACCTAGTTGTGCCACTGAAAATAAAAAATCGCCATACTCTTCTTCTAGTTTCTTTTGTACTTTGGGGTCTTTTCGATCTTGCTTTAACTCTTCACTAAATTCATGCCACTCTTCTTCCACTTTGCTAATTACCTCTTCGGCACAATCCCAGTCAAAACCTATTTTATTGGTTTTTTCCCCGATTTTGTTGGCAGAAAATAGTGCTGGAAAAACTAGATAACTTTCATCAATTTGTTTTTGGTATTTGTGCTGCTTGTTTTGACTCTCTTTTTCAGTTTCTTTGATCTTTTCCCAGTTTTTTACTACTGTATGTGCCTCTATTTTTTCTTTGATCTGCCCAAAAACATGGGGGTGCCTTCTTTTTAGCTTTGTTGCCAGTACTCTTGAAACTGATGCCAAAGTAAAATTACCCTTTTCTTCGCCTATAGCACTATGCAAAAGTACCTGTAGCAGAATATCTCCCAACTCTTCTTCCATCTCTTTGGGATCTTCAAGTTCAGTGGCGTGAATAAATTCATAACACTCTTCAACTAAAAACTCTAACAGAGACTTGTGAGTTTGCTTTAAATCCCATGGGCATCCAGTTACGGGATGACGCAGCTTTTTAATTACCTCTACTAAATCTTCAAAATCACTATTTTGCATTAATATCTCCTAAATGTGCTAAAAATTTATTTACTGCTATAAAACACAATACCGCCAATGTCACGCTAATAAATTTGTCTCAGGTTAATATACAATCTGCTTTGAAATCTGCTACCATACCCAGATATAGCATAAACTTTATATAAATTTTAAAGGCCAGATGGAAAAAAGACCTCTTATTATTGTAAAACCCTTAGATGACACCCTTGCGGCCATCTCGGAGCATTTTACAAAAAGGCCAAACATTACATTATATGAAAGTGCAACCTTTGATGAAGCAATCCAAACCCTGCTTCAAGTTTGCCCGGCAGTTGTTATTTTTAATAATGCTAAAGATTGCTATAAGTTTTTAAAACATACTTTTAAGGTGGTCAAAAAATCATCTTCTAAGATCTTTTTATTTTCAAAACTTACAGTCAAACCTGCAATAATCACCAAACTTAACAAATTGGGCCTTACAGACTATCAAGTAACCACTGATACACCTAAGGGCATGATCTACAAAGTAAATCTAAACTTACTATCACTGAGCAAAAAGCAAGAAAAGGCCAGTGACATCATCTATATCAAAAGCGCATATAATCACTACCTAGAACAAAAAAAGTTTCACGACACAAAAGCTGTGATTCCCAATATGACCTTAAAGATTTCAGACCGCAAACATCGCTTTAAGGCAAAAAGTCTGCAATTAAAAGCAGATCATAAACACAAAGACCTCATGCTTGCAGGCATCGTAGGCCAAAGCGACCAAAGCAAGTCCTCCAAGGTTGATTCTAAACCTGATTCATACAAAGCATTTGCGCAAAAATACGAAATCTTAATTAATACAATAGAGCCGCTGTTAGAAGAGTATGAAATGGATGTTACAGATAAGGCCAACTTAAAAAAAGTCTCAACTCTTTTTAATGACTTCCAGAAATTGGCAAAACAGTTCAACTCTGTGGGTATCTGTAATATTATCGCCTACAACTTGGATATCATTGCCTTTTTAGCAAAGACCGTTGAAGACTCCCTGGCAGAAAAGGCGACTGCTGCTTTACTTAAATCAGTCAAAGTAATTAGAAGCCTAAACCACTACATCCACAATGGGCAAAATGCAAGCGGAGAAAGTAACCTGGAAAAACAGATGCTCAAACAACTAAAGCTGGTCCTAAAGACTGTTTAGTTTATGTTTTTTTCCTGAAATACAACTGCTTCAAAGACTTTAAAGCTCGTTCCTTCTTTCCACTGGGTGGCCCCAAGACCTGCTTTTAGACTAAGATGTGTTAAAGTAGTTGCTAGGTCCCAGCCTTGCTCGGGTGCCACTTGGGGTAAAAACACAGCACTTTTTGAGTCTTTTTCTAATACAATTCCATGTTTACCAATAACAATGTCTTGATACGAATTAACTGACACAGGAGGAGTTAAAATAGAGATTTCAATATCAATATCTTTTAACTCAGAGGCCTGCACTCTGGGAAAACGATGATCATTAACTGCTGCATCTATTGTTCTTTGTAGTACAACTGAAACCACATCTCGAGTGGGAAAGATCTCTCCGATGCAACCTCTTAATTGCCCATTTTTATGAAGAGTAACAAAACCTCCGGCCTTCGAGGTTTTTAAGTTTTCACTTATTTGGACATCGAGTTGTTCTATTGGTGGCCTTGCACCTTTAGTAATGTAACTTTCTAAAGTTAGTCGCGACAGCTTTAGTAGATTTGTTTTTTCTGTTTCATTAATTAAAAACTGGCCTGCATTCATACCCCACTCCCCAGTAAAAATAATAGACATGTAACTTACCGAATGATCAAAACTCTTAGTCATCTCACCCGAGGTGTTAAATTTTGCAAGTTGTGCCACTGAGCTTGCTGGCAATAACTCTAACAAAAGCAAAATGGGCATAAACCCACAAATGGTATCGCCAGTGGTCTGCTTAAACTTTATAAATCCATCGACATCAATCTTTTCAATGTGAGAAAAGGCCTCCATTGCCAATTTTTTTAAATTGGCCTCAATATTTTCTGCAAAAGGCACATATCCAAATGAACTACCAAAGTGAGTAAAATCAGAACTAACTACTATTAAGGTATCTTTGTCCAAAAGCGGTTTGATAACTCTCCCAAGTTCAACAATAGTTGCTTTGTTTAATTGCCCTACAATGATGGGCACAAGGCGCGCATTGGGAAATAGTTTTTGGACAAATGGAATTTCGTTATCAACACTATGTTCTTGTACAAAAGCATCAGGATTTTTTCTAATATTTGGGGAACTGATAATTTTATCCATAAACTCTTCATCGATCATACTTTCAGCAAGTGGTGTCTGATAGACATTTCCAACTGGCACAACAATTTGATTGGGCAGGTGATACTTGTGACTGGGCCCAATCACCAAGACTCTTTTAAAGTTAAGATGCTGAACACTTTTAAAGGCAAAAGCTGCTGTCTGGCCACTATAGGCATAGCCTGCATGGGGTACAATCATAGCAGTTGTCTTTTTTATTTGTGCTACATCTGCCTTTTTTAAATAGTCAGAAAGTTGATTATCTAACTGCTGTTTGTTTTGTGCATACCAACCCATGCCTCTATTGATTTTTACAATATTCTTTTTAATAACTGCCTCCTTCTTCTGGCAACCGGTAATCAAAAGACAAATTATGATCAATAATCTATTCACTGCTTATTTCTTTTTTTTGTTTTTTTTGCGTTTTTTATTTCGTAAAACTTTCAACTTGTGTTTAACCTTAGACTCTGCAGGTTTTTTGCTGCCACTTACCTTTATACCTGCCGCTTTGTGGTATTGTTCCAAAAGAGCGTTATAATCTCGTGTTAAAGCATTATAGTCTGCTACACACTTTTGATAATTATCATAATCTTCGATTTTTTTATCTTTGCCAGAATGACTAATTGGCAAAAGCATCATAAAAAAGAAGATAAAATAAGTTACAAACTTCATAAGTTATCCCTTGTACAAATTAAAGACTTAAAAAAATTTTAGCACGTTTTTTTTAATTTTTTATATTTTTAATTAAATAAAATCATGCGCAAGTCACATACATTGGTACCAGTAGGTCCCAGTTTAATGAGACAATCAATACTTTTAAAGTAGCAACAACTGTCAAATCTCCCAATATAATCATTTAAATTATGGCCTGTTTTTTTTGCTAGCTGATATTGTTTATAATCTAGGTAACTTCCAGCATGGCCTGAGTTTCCATCATCCCCATCAGAGCCAATACTACAAATCCAAATTTTTTCTAACTCCGTGGTCGTTTGATTTAGAACATTTAACTCAAATATTTGTTTGGCCATCAATAAAACAAAATGGGTATTGCGCCCTCCAATACCATTGCCAGAGACTTTGACCGTATATTCCCCACCAGAGACGATGGCAAAAGGGGTGCCTTGGTGGGCAGGCAAAACGTGCTTTAAATACTCAATATGTCCTTTAACCCCTTCTTCAATATCACCACCTTTGAAGGCATCATAAATAAAAGTTGCAAATGATAGCTGTTTCAATGTTTCTGCAGCTGTTTTCACAAAAGCTTGTGGCGTAAGTAGAACATGGGTAAAAACTTGCTTTGCTTTTTTTGTCTTTTGATTTTCAAGTTGCAATTGCTTTCTTTGCTTGGAGTGCAAAAAATCAAAAAATTTATTCCTTAGCATCTTGGATAGGTATTTTTGGGCCAAATTGATAAGCTTTTGTTCATTAGTTTTTTTAAAATGCAAAGGGCCTGAGCCCAGATAGGAAATCTCTCCCGAAAAGATATCAGACGTGGCCAGGATCATTAAATCACTTGCCTTAACACTCTTTAACAGCCCTCCATTTTTCACTAGTGACAACTCTTTTCTAATTGCATTTATTTCATGAATATCTGCTCTGCCTCTGATAAGCTCCCGCGAAATTGCTTGAATATCTTCTAGACTAAAGTGAGGATGTGGCAACTCCAGCAGTGCAGATGCTCCTCCTGATAAAACAAATATAAAGAAGGTTTTAGCTCCTCTACTTTGCATTACCTCCAGTAATCTTTTAGTAGCGTCTACGGAAGATTGCTCTGGTATTGGGTGTGCTGCATAATGCAGCTCTAAGCTACAACTTGGATCTTGTTGCTCACCTTTTTTGGTAAGAATGAAACCATTTATTGCCAAGTGTGAAATTGAGCTAGCAGTTGATAGGTAGTTAAACAAAGCATTGGTCTGCTCATAAGCTGCTTTACCAACACCAATTAGAAATATTTCATCAAAACCTTCAAGATTCACTTCATATTGGTCAATTACAAGACCCGGCTTTTTTACCAGCATGGCCTTTTTGATTATCCTCTGAGGTGATACTGCAGAAAATATTTGGTCAAAAAAATCTTTATACTGCATCCATTCATTCCAATATCAAAAAGACACCAGGGCCAAAATTTACAAGTGAGCACAAGCGTTATGTCATTGAATATTAATCCATCATCATTAAAATATATTGGACTTTTTCTTGCATATATGAAAGATAAATTTCCAAATAAACGATAAAAAGGAGAACGCTTATGAAATTACTAATGTTCAATCTATTTTGTTTTGTTGCATTTGCAACTAGTAGTTTTGCAGATAACACCCAGGCAACCGCCACCAATCTTGGGACTCTAAATCCTGCTGCCAGACCGCTGGTTCTCTTTGAGCAAGTCAGTGGAAATGACATCAATGACTATTACAAATTTTCTACTACCAAGGCATTGCAAGTGCGCATCACAGTAGACAGATTAAATGACAATGCAAACCTAGGACTTTATGACACGCGCGGTCGTATGTTGGGCTCCTCTACAAAACAGGGAACCAACACTGATGTGGTAGCTAAAACTCTAAGTGCTGGAACCTATATTGTACGCGTTACCGCCGTCAAAGCTCCACCACGTGGACCATGGTCTAATGCCTCCTACCGCTTAACGGTATCTGGTACTGTCAGATTTAGTCTGCCAACCAGACCTACTCTACCAAATCCACCCCCAACAAATCCAACTCCAGCTCCAGGCAGAACGATCATTCGCGGGATACCATATGTTGATCATTCAGCAAATACCTCCGTTACTCCTGGCTCAGTACGACTTGGCCAATTTTTTACAATTACGACAGGTTCATTTCCTTGGAATACCCCAGGAACTCTTAAGGTAGTCATCCAAGATGTCACTCGTGGAAATGGTTACGGAGTCACTGTCTTCCAACTAAGAAATGTTAGAAGGCAAGGAAATCGTTTGACAGTACAGGCGCCACAGGCCGCTGTTTTTAAAAACCGCAAGTTTCACGTAACGGTTTTCCATTATCCTGGAACAAAAAATCATTATGCTAGTGCGGGAACTATTTCCTTTAGGTAAAATAGACGTTTTAATGGCAATGGCAATGGCAACGGTTTTTCAGTTGCTGTTGTTGTTGCTGTTGCTGTTTCCGTTTGGGCAGCACACCAGTTAAGCTTTTATTTGTGTAAGCTTAAGCTGAGGATAACATAGCTTATATAGACAAGCTCCGATATGATCTGCAAGATTAATCAACTCTATATCGACCTCTATCAATTCCATTATGGCCTGACATTCCCGCAACGATCCTAAGCTAATTGAATAAAACCTCCTTTGATCTTTAGATGTTCTTTTCCCAGACCCCTCCGCCAAGTTCAAAACCACAGAACTACTTGCCCGATCCATTTGATCCTTCAAATGCCGAGGCAACTTCAATTTCTGCGCACCTTTATAAAACCTAATTGCCATCTGATAAGTCCTAAATTTCTTCAACATACGAGCTCTCCTTTGTTGGTAATTAATGGGGATTCGTCTCACATGGGGCCCCATTAATTACCAACAAAGGAGGGCGATAATCTGGCCAATAAAAAATCACTCTTTCAGTCTCTACCCAAACTGAAAACAGCAACAGATTCAGATTCAGTATCAGTATCAGTATCAGTTGCAGTGTCCGTTGCTGTTGCTGTTGCTGTTGCAGTTTCCGTTTGGGTACACCGGCAGCATAGTTTACAAATGGGAATTCGTCTCACATAGAACCTCCAACAAAGAAGGGCGATACTCTGGCCAATATAAAAAATTCCTCTTTCAGTCTCTGCCCAAACTGAAAACAGCAACGGCAACAGCAACGGGAACAGTTTCAGATTCAGTTTCAGATTCAGTTTCAGATTCAGTTTCAGATTCAGATTCAGTTTCAGATTAAGTTTCAGATTCAGTTTCAGATTCAGTTTCAGATTCAGATTCAGATTCAATTTCCGTTTCTGAAGTCCTTGTTATACTATTGTAACTATCAAGGACGTTCTAATATGATTTATTTAGTTGTGCTGATTATTGCTTTCACTGGCATCTTTGCTCTGTATTTTTTGTGGGCAGGATATAGACTTAAACAGTGGAAGGGTAAATATTCACCAATTAACTACGCTCAAAATTATGATGCAATCACCTCTAGTTATCAATTTTTAAGCTTTGCCTCCAAGGCCCCTTTTAATCCAGATGATCTGCAGTACGACAAACAAAACAATTTGTGGAAGTCTTCGATGCTTGAGTGTGCTGACAAAATGAAAGCAGGTGGCGTAACTGATGTTTTATTTGTTCATGGTACTTTTGTCGGTGATGATCCCTTTGATATTGTTCACCTGATCCATAGTGTGATTCCAGCTCTTGGAGATACTGCCTCCAACTATCTCAAGGCAGGAATTAAAAATAGTAACAATCTGTGGGCCAAAGACTTGGGAAATTTTACTAGCGAATATCTTAGTCTTTTTAAAGAGGCAACTCAAAATTATTTTTTGGTCGACTCTTTTGATTGGTCAGGTGCTAACCATCATTTGGCAAGACTAAAAGCTTCTGTTGATCTTGTCAAAAAGATTTCATCTCTGATAAATAATAGCAGTGGCGCTCAGAAGAAATTTTTAATCATAGGACACAGTCATGCCGGTGCCCTATTTGCACTTCTAACTCAAGCTTTGTCATCTAAAAGATGTATGAATAATTTTATCAACGTTTTAAATAAGGCAGGACACGATATTTCTAAGTTGCGTGAAGATATTGCTTTGATGTCCCATCATAAATACGATATTGTGACACTAGGTACTCCCCCACGCTACCCATTTGCCATTAGTCACCAGATTAGAATTCTCCACATGATCAATCATCGAGGTGAAAAACCAATTGGTGGATCTTTGTTGGGTGTTCTAAATACCCGCGATGGTGACTACATTCAACAGTGGGGCATTGCGGGCTCTGATATTATTAGTGCTTTGGGAATTGATAGGCAACTTAATGGTGAGTTGGTCTCTTGTTTGGGAGAAGGGGCTGATCTGAATTTTTGGATGCAAAATATGAAACATCAAAGAAGACTGCACGATCAGGGGCACCACTTGTTGATCGACTATAAGAACTCTTCTAGTATTCCAAATTGTCTTTTAACAATTTTTGGTCATGGAGTATATACTAAGTACAATTCCATGCTCTTTAATACACAGCAAATTACCAATCACTTCTACTGAAGCAATTGTTTTTAACTTTTTACTCTGATTCAGGATTAATAGCAGAAGTTAGCATAGTTTTACCCCACTTCAGTCTACCAAAATCACCCCTAACCTGCTCAAATGAAGCTTCTATCCGGCCTGCTTGAGGATCTAAAATTACTAGCCTATTAGGTGTCTGATACCCAGAAAGAACTACAACGTGTCCCATGTTTCGATTAGCATCCTTAAGACCTACCACAATTGGGTTATCATTATCAATTTCTTCAACTACTTGCTCAAATGTTAAAGGACCGGCAACCCACTTTGATTCTAAATCATACATTCCCATCATTTCTGACATGTCATCATCAGATCCTGGAACGACACATCTGCGATTTCTTTGACAGCACCCAGACTCTCTTTCCCATTTACTGGTAAAAAACTTATCTAGCACTTGGCAGTCTCTGTATGTTTTATCCTGCTTGTAGTTTACAATCATGGCAACAACCGCGGCCCAGCACCAAACGCTAGTTCTTTGCATCTGAAGCTCTATATCTAAAGTACCCTTATCAATGGAAATTAAACTTTGGGCCATCTCAACAAGATTGATTTTGAGTTCTTTGCCTTTACTCATGTTGGGATTAGATTTTGCTAGGGTGAGGTTGATAAAAAAGAGATTGAAAAAAACTACTAATAGGAATGCTTTATTCATATAAACGCCCCCGGTCAATACATTAATAAATTATCATATATGCATATGATTTCAACTACTTAAGTTATAAAAGCATTTGTATAACTAAATATTTATGATGTCACCTTTTTTTATGAAATATCGCCTTTATGTAACAGTTTCTCAATCAAAGTTTAACAAATTCTAGATACAAGTTTATACATCCTTTTATTACAATGATTTAAGTCGAGACTAGCAAATAGTGAAAAAACAGATACTAATTTTATTTTTAAAAATCTTTGTCATAATCTTTGTGGGAGAGTTGCTGGTCATGTACATCTTGAGTTACTTGGCCATAGAAAGTGTTACCTATGAAGCATTTGCAGACTCGAGCCTACTAACAATCGTAATTGCACCTGTAATGTTGTTCACCTTATTTAGATCGTTTTTAAAAAAAATTGAACACCGAGATCAAACCATAAAACAACAAACCCTAAAAATTGCAGAATCCTCTAAATATGCCCTGCTCGGAGAGACCTATGCTTGTGTTGCTCACGAGATTAAAAACCTTGCCTCTATTTTACAAGGATGTGCACACTTAACTTTAGAATGTAAAAAAAATAAAAAATTTGCACAGCAAGAGATGGATTTTTTACATGATGAAGTTGAAAAAGTACAAAAGCGCATGTCGAGTGTAGTTAGTGAGTTCGTCAATTACTCAAAAAATGTCAAACGCCAAGATCAACTTATAAATCTCAAAACAAATAGTTTATATGAGTTAGTTCAAGAGACAGTAGAACATTGCGTATCCGGCAGAAGTAAAGTTATAATTGACTACTCGGGCATTCCAAGTTCCATAATGATTTTATGTGACAAACATGATGTTTTAAAAGTCTTCTCCAACCTTATTCAAAATTCACTAGAGGCCATCGAAAATAATGAGCAAAAATGGATCAAAATTTCTGCCCAAGAGCTCACGGGGCTAAATTTGATCGAAATTACATTTAGTGATAGCGGAAATGGTATCCCTAAGCAGTATCAGGCAACTTTGATGGACTCTTTTTTTTCGACTAAAAAGCACGGTACTGGACACGGCTTAAGTATTGTTAAAAAGAGCATTGAAAAATATGGTGGGACCATAGAATTAGATACAAATTCACTCAATACAACGTTTAAAATTAACATCCCACCACATTCTAGTAATAATAACAGTACATTTAAAGCTTTGAATTCTACACAATTGCATTAGTTGGCAGGATATAAGCAGTTTCCTAAAGTTGTGCTATATTCTGGATTTTGTGTATTTTTATAGTCAACAACGACAAAGCCGTTTGCTGCTGCAAAATCACACTTTATTTCTTCAACATTTTTAATACCAAAAGATTTGATTACCGCTTGTAATCCAGCTTGTGATAATGCCTTATAAGAGTCACCTAAAAATAGCTCCATAGTGACTGTTTCAGTATTGCTATAAGTAGCTTCACCAAATACACCAGAGGCATTAGCACGAGACACTTTAAAGGCCTTAGGAAATGTTATCGCCCGATCGGCAGCATAACTTACATTGATATTTGCTCCATTTACAATATCAACAGAAACTTCTAATGGTGTTGCAAGTAAGTTAACTTTTCCTGTAACCACTTGGGCAAATGAGTTAAATGAACTGGTAAGTATAAACAGTGCTAAAAAAGTTCTAATTTTCATCTCTTGGATCCTTTTTTTGTTTAATTAATTGTCAATGCTTTGATCCATACCTCAGCCACCTGTGCATCGCAACAAGTTCTTTCACTATATGAAAATATTATATTATTTTAGGTAACTACTGATCAAACTTTTTAAGCTTTCTTTTAAGGGCATCTTTGGCGTATTTAAGCCTTGAGCTTATCGTTGAAACACTTGAATTTAGCTCCTGTGCAATCTCTTGTAGGCTTTTTTGCTGAATATATCTTGCAGTTAATACCTGTTTATGTGAGTTTGAGAGACTATTTATTGCCTTTCTAACCGACTGCTGTTTTTCTTTTTTTAACAGCACTTCTAACTGAGAAGGATATGGCGATGGCACCATATCGAGCACACTAAATGCATCATCATCTGGATTAGCGCTATCTTTAGGAACTTTTGAATCGACTATTTTGTATTTCAAGTTAGGAGTATGTCTCAAAAACTTGATGGTACTAACGTGTGCTTGTAAATTTGCGGCAAGCCACTCATCAGATGGTTCATGGCCCATTTTTATAGCATATTCTTCAATTAGAGGTGGCATCGCTTTTAATAACTGTCTTTGTCTACTTGAAATTTTAACAAGTGTTCTAATACCATTTCTTATGGCAAACCTTGCGTGATAGATAGCAAAGTCTCCAATGTTCATAATATCAGTTTCAGCTGGATGGTAATTTCTAATGCCACTTAGAGCACCCTCTAGAGCAAAGGACAAAAGTTCTGGCGCGGTTACGTTAGGAAAGCTTTCATAGTCTTTAAGAAATGGTTTAATGGCCTTTTTAATCCTTGGCATTAGCCCTTTAATTAGCTCATCTTCCATAAACCATAAAAAATCTGAGGCCAAAACTGCACAATCATCCTGGCCTTTTTTGATATTAACCCCGACCAATGCAAACGAGTTTGCACTAAATACATATAAGATGATCAATATATACAATGCTTTCAAAAATTTCTCTTGCCTTTTTGGTCTATAGTTACACCAATATTTAACTCCTAACCTTTGTAAATGAGATCTATTAATACAAAATAGCTGAATTGTTAAGTTTTCGAAATAGTCTATAGTATTACTGCATAACTCGCTTCATGAAACTGTCTACTTCTTTTCCAAGTCTTTCGGCGGCCTTAAAATCTTGTTTCGATTTGGCCAAATTACCTAAAAAGAAGTGGCTCACCCCTCGACTATAAAAGCCCATTTTATTGTTAGGACTCATGGTTAAAAGTTTATCAAAGATCATGACTGCCATTTTATAGTCCTTGTTTTTTATATAGCTAGAACCGAGGTTGTGGTATGTTGCCATGTTTTTGGGGTTTAATCGAAGCGAAGCCAGATAGGAGTTAATGGCCTCTTTGTAATTTTTACTTTTAAATTGCGAATTGCCATTTACAAAGTAATCTCTTGCTTGGGTGAGCTTATTTGCCTTTTTTGTGACCTCTTGTGGCTCGCTTTTTCCTAATGCTATAAAACACTGTGTCCGCAATGCTTTTGCAGCAGCGTTGTTTGGTTTAAGACGTAGTACTCTTTTTACATCTTTTAATGCCAGCTCAAAGGCCCCTCTTTTAACATTGTTGTCTGCTCTGGCCAAGAGGTTTTTGACATTTGGCCTAAATTTCAAAATTTGTTGATAAATCTTTTCTGCTTGGTCATATTTACCCCACAGATTATAGGATTCAGCTATACCCAATGCTGCTACCAATTGATCGGGTTTTATTCTTATCACCTGTTTGAAGTCTTGGATCGCCTTATCAAATTGTTTTTGTTTTTTATAAATCATACCTCTGGCTTGATATGCCATATCGGAGTTGGGATTTTTTAAAACTGTATCAGTCCACAAAGCAGTGGAGTCAGACCACACCCCACTTCTGACAAAAGATGAAACTCCATAAATCAACAGCAGCGTGCTCATGGCAACTTTTAAGTTAACACTGTTGTCTACATTTTCAAATTTATCTAACAAAACTGCTACCAAAATGGATATTGCTAACAATGGGAAGTAGAGATAGTGATCTGCAACAGTTGAGTACTTCATAAAACCAAATGTCACAAGGCCTGATGTTGGAAGTATCGAAATTAAAAAAATCACCAGACACATCATGATATCAAGTTGACTTCGCCGATAAAGCATAAACAAGGCACCTGCAGTAAGCAAAACAAGAACTGGCAAATAGGCATTAACCGTCTCGGCCCAAATTACTTGTGGGGTAAATCCATAGTGAGCACTTAGACCTGCTGGTATAAGAAGCTTTACAAGGTAAAACAGATAACTAAATGAAAAAAGAGTGAGCCTTTGCCAAATAGTGGGTGACAAAACACTTGTGGGCACTTGTTGAAAGGTGTGTGTAATGATTATAATTGGCACAGATAGCGCTATAAATGGCGACATCCAGCGTGTGGCCTTAGCAATTTCACATTTATTTTTAAATACTTCAAACACTATAATTATAAAAGGCAAGACTATTACAGTTGGTTTGGATAAAACTGCCAAGACAAAACACAAAAAGGCCAAAAGATACCACATCACGCCCTTTTGCAGTTTGGAAAAATTTAAAAATGATATAATTGATAATAAGGAAAAAAATACTGCAAGAGCTCCCTTAAACTCAGATACCCAACACACACTCTGAACTTGCATGGGATGCAATAAAAATAAAAGTGCGGCAAACATTGCCATCAAGGTCTTCTGGGTAATATGTTTTTTTAAAAAATAAAAAATCAAAAGGCCGTTAAGTATATGGAATAAAAGATTAAAGAAGTGGAAAAAGGCCGAATTCAGGCCTGTTTTGGAGCCTATTAGTACCAATTGGGAAAATAGTTTAATACCTCCCCAAAGCGTATAACTGACCGGAATAAAAAGACCTGCATAAAACTTTGTCCAAATATTTTTTAATGAATCAAATCCAAAGTTGTCCAAATGCCTGTTTTGATGGAGGTGTACAGATATATCCTCCCATACAAAATCAAAACCTAAGCTGTAAGCAAAAACCAAAAACGTCAAAAACACGATCAGGAAAGGGGCTGCAATATTTTCTCTATCCATTTTAATTCACCTGTAGTTTTAAGCACATATAATTTTAACACCTAGATTCTAAAAAATATAGCCTTAATCCCCTCAAGCTATTAAGCGATCTGACGATAATTTCCTGGGACGTCTTTTAAAAGGGATAATTATGACATTTAAAATCTATCTACTGCTTGTATGCTTGGCCTTTGTGGCCCTCATAACTTCTACACAAGCTTACAACAACACTTCCGACTTCTATAAGTGTGTCGATAAAGTCAGCGGACAGTGGCATTTTGGGCGTGCTCCATATGCATGCAATGCTGATTCTTTTATCGACCCAGACTATGTGCAAACGATCTTTAGTGAAGCAATTTTTTATGATGCTACCAAAAGAAATCCAGAGCGCCACAGGTATATGGGCCAACTGTATCCTATCGTTCGAGATGTAGCTCGGTACTACATAAAAAAAAGAAAACCCAATGTAAGTACTGGTGAGCTAGATGCCTTTGAGTATGCATCTTTTGCCATTGCCCACCAAGAAAGCTTTTGGAGCCATTATCGAGTAGCATCTGATTTTAAGTTAAAATACATGCGCGGAGACTCAGGCCACGGTCATGGCATCATGCAAGTTGATGATCGTTGGCATTTTATAGCAATAACTGATGGAACTGCCAGCAATTTAGTCAACAACATCGTTTACTCATTAGAAGAGTACTATAATGCCTGGATCAAATTTGATAGCGCCGATTGCTTTACCAGCACGACAGATTATCGCTCAAGGGCCAGGGCCGCTTATAGTGCTTATAATGGAGGGCCAAAAAGAATTTGTAGGTATACTAACCCAGATGATCGTTGGGCACGCAATGACAAAGGTTTTGTTAACAAATATGATCAGCACTCTTGGGATAAGTATGTAGCAGATCCCGACGCCACCTCCTCTGTCAATATCCAATGTATTATAGAAGATAATGAAAACTGTAATCTGCCACCACCTATTGACCCCCCTGATGAAAAACCATCAACCGAAGTCATTTATGTTAAAAACAATGATTTGTATTGCATTTATGACGGGCAACAATTTAATTGTATCGATTCTGAAAAAGATCTGCTGTGCTTAGAGCACTTTTTAAACAAACCACAGCTTGAGACATCGGTGACACTTTCTTCTGAGTTTGAATCTGACTATCCCTTTGTCCATCATGATAGACATGATGTCTGTTTTAATCAATCTAATAGCTTTGGGTTGCGTGGTATAAGTAGCAGCATTAGGCTGCACAAAAACATAAATTTCAGGGCCACGGCCGGAGGCACTTTATTGTCGACGATTCCAAAAGATACTGTAGTGCAAGTGCTCGACTTTGAAGTAAAAGATTATACAAAGCTCTATCGTTACTACTATGTTCACTATAAAAATGATTATGGATACCTCTATGCGGGAAAACTTCAAGACCATAATAGCTGGATTAGTGCTTCTACAAAAGCTCCACAGATCAAAGAAATTCCAACAAAAGGTGATCAGGTTACTATTAAAAACCCCGCTGGAATTAATCTAAGAAGCCACATTGGTGGCAATGTTCTAACAGTTGTGCCCAAAGAGGCCCTTTTAACAGTGGATGGCAACAAGTTTAAAAATATGCAAAACGATGTTTATTTGGCAGTAACATACGACAATGAAGTTGGTTTTATTTATGCCGGTTCTATCTTTCCCCAAGTCAGCATTAGCGAGTGGGTCACGCTTGGCGCTAAAGCTCCCTCTTTTGATAAGCGCGGGCAACTAAAGGCCCACATATGGTATCGCTACCTAAAAGACTGCAATGGATCTCGTTGTTACTACTCAGAGAACTATCTGTTTGGCCCTAGGATTTCGACCAATTACAAATTTAAAATTATAACAAGCAATAATGGTCTCAGTTTAATTGAACTAGAGCGATCCGGGGTTCAGGGTTGGATTAAAAGTAAAGACATTGACGATATTTAAATGCATTTTATTTACTATATTTTAAGGGTATGTTATGAAACTGTTTTCTATTTCTTTATTAATCATTATAAGTTGTTTAATTTACATAATTTCGCAGGGAGACAATGACGAGCACTCAAGGCCTGTGACCAAGACTTATGTGGCAGCGAAACTCTTTAGTAAACCTAAAGCACAAATGCGCGCACCTGCTTCTATTGTCGAAGCTAAGTCGCCAGTAGACCCAAGAGTCCAAAGTTCAGTGGCGGCCTTGGAGCAGTTGTCTCAAGTAGAAGCGTGCTACACAGAGCAAAGCTGCAATTTCCCAGATAGTGACCCAAGAGAATATGACTTGATGGTGGGAAAAAAGCTTAAAGGTCAACTGATGGAGCTATACGACAATGCTCTAGACAATAAGGTCGATGAAATCCAGTTGTCTAATATTGCTCACCACTACATACAGCTACCAGATGGGCATGTTAAAGAGGGCGCTCTAATGTTGTTTAGTACTATACCGCCAAATGAGGACAATTTAGAGGCCATTTTAAAAAATATTGTTGCCTATCACGATGCAAATCTCATGAAAAAGGCACTGATAGAACTTCAGCGCTACCTGGATAACCCCAGCTGGGGCGCTTTAATATTTAATAGCTTTAGGCAGTGTCTACTAAATGGAAGTCACTTTGCTAGCAAGCAGCTGGCAAAATCGGTTGGACCTTTTTTAAATGATCAAAACATAGGCCTTTATGAAAACCTATTGGATCACTTAAGCGCTGGAAAACAGACAAAGCAGTTACTTGCTGACTCCATCAAAAAGTATAAAAAATACCAAAGTGGAGGCTAATTAGGCCCTTGCCAAAGCTGTCTAAATGGGCCAATCTGGGCCTTTTGGAGAGATCAAAGTGGGCCTAAATATTAGTCAGAGAAAACCTAAATGGATAATTTCACAACTGCCAGGTGGCAAAAACTTCACGCAATTTAAACAAATCAAACAAGGGCTTAAAAAGCACAATTTGCATACCGTCTGTGAAGAGGCCAGCTGCCCAAACCTGGCCGAGTGTTGGATGTCCAAAACTGCAACAGTCATGATTCTAGGTGATACATGTACCAGGGCCTGTAAGTTTTGTAATACCAAAACAGGGAATCCAAAAAAGCACGTAGACCCTCTAGAAGTTGAAAAAACGGCCAAAATGATTGCCATTATGGAACCGGAATATATCGTAATCACAAGTGTCGATCGCGATGACCTAGAGGACTTTGGAGCAGCTCATTTTGCCAAAGTAATAACGCATTTGGGGAAAAAATTTCCCAAGGTTAAGGTCGAAGCATTAATTCCTGACTTTTGTAATACCCCAAAGCATATGCATACTCTGGCGCAATCTGGGCCTTTTGTAATTTCCCACAATATTGAAACGACCAGGCGACTATCACCAATTGTGCGAGATAGACGGGCAGGGTATGACCTCTCTTTGAATGTTTTAAAGTTTTATAAAGAGCACTATCCACAAATTACCACTAAAAGCTCAATTTTAGTGGGCCTTGGCGAGAAGATTGATGAAGTGGAGCAAACTCTAGTAGATTTAAAAGCGGCCCAGGTAGATATTTTGACCATTGGTCAGTACCTAATGCCCTCAAAAAAGCACTTAGCAGTTGAGCGCTACTATGCTCCAGAAGAGTTTGCTTATTTACAAAAAAGAGCACAGAAGCTCGGATTTAAATTTGTAGCATCTGGCCCCATGGTCAGAAGTTCTTATAAGGCTTCAGATTATCTTAGGTTTATTAAAAATGAACAGCTTAGAGCAAATTAAAAATATTATTTTCCAAAAGGGCCTATCTGAAGCCGCTACTGAATTTTTTGAGGTGATCAACACTTTAGAGGCAGAGTTTAAAGTACTTGATGGCAACATCATAACGGTCAAAAAATGGAATTGGGATTACCAAGAAGCTTTAGATTTCCAAAAAACTTCCATGAACTTCGTGCGAGTACACAAGGCCTATAAAGTATATATCTTTTGCAATCATCCTCACTGCTATACAATGGGAAGAGGACTGCAAAAAGGCCAAATTGCTAGTTCCGCACCACTAATAAGCTTTTCACCCGCAGATCAAAAAGCCTTACACTTTCCTCTAATTCACATAAAAAGAGGAGGAGGCCTTACCTTTCATTACCCAGGACAGTGGATTTTTTACCCCATTGTTAATCTAGGCAGAGATGGCGTTACTGTAAATACTTTACTGGAGTTTTGTCTGTTAAACATTGTCGCTGTTTTAAAAGAGCACTTTGACTTACCAGATGCCACATGTAAAAAAGATTACCTAGGAGTATGGAGCAATGATCACAAGATTGCTTCCATGGGCCTTGGAATTGAGCGCTTTGTGACCTCTCACGGTGTGGCCTTAAATTTATTAGCTGACTCTTCGATGTTTAACAATTTAGCTAAAATTAACCCCTGTGGCCTAAAAGGAACTGTTTACACCTCTGTAGAAGATCTAATTATTGCAAGCGGCACTAAGAGTTCTAAAAGACCAATTCTTACTCCGGATTCATTTTTCGATTATTTTTTTGATATATTAGTGAAAAAGGCACTCTAGTAATCTGTTTGATAGTCTTGGCGGTAATTGTTGAGTTCTCGAATTAACTCGTTAACTTCTAACTTATGTCGCATTTGTAGTTTAAATTCTCTACCCAAAGATCGCTCAAAGGGGTCACTTTCGTCAATTTTTACAGCTTGACTACCAATTGATGCTGGAGCTCTCTGGGGATCCATATCATCGTGATCGTGACCGTGTCCGGGACCGTGATAGTGCTGTTTTGCATTTAGCAACGACTTATTTTTTGCATTTTTATTAATAGCACCATAGATGTTGATCTTAACTCCAGATTTTTTATGGGCCCGCTTCCATCTATTTTTTTTCTCAATTACATAAAGCATCTTGTCGACTTTTTTATTATAGTAGCCAGGAAAATTAAACGCGCTTTTAGCTATTTTGTTTTTGCGCATATATACAAGGCCCTGGCCCTTCTTATTTTTATCTTTTTTATTAGTAGAAGCAATACCTCTACCGCCTTCCATGTGGGCCTTATATTGGTCGGCAAAATATTGTGCAATACTGGTCTTTTTGTTTATGGGGGCAACATTATAAAAAAGTCCTGTAATTTTTTTAAATGAATCATACCCAATTGGCGTTGGCGCTCGTGGGACTCCGTCTTCATATTCTCTATCGACAAATGAAAACTGCCCGGCGACTAACTCAATTTTCATATCAGAATTGGTGACATTGCTAAAGCTAAACTCACCCTCTATTACAAGTAGCTGCGTCTTCCCACTTTGTTCATCAAACGAGACAACCGCCTCACCACCATTATACTCAATTTGAGCGTTGGCAGTCTGTACATAAAAAACATCATCGTTACTAGATGCTTGCAGCCACAAATAGCCACTTTTTAGCTCTAAGACTTTATTGAGTAGCTTCACCTGCCCAGATCCTGCAAGATGAAACTTGTGATCATAATAATCAGAAAAAGAAACTTGGGCCCCCTCTTCTGTCACAATCTCAGCAAAATCCCCAAGCCGATCATAGGCCTTAACCACTTTAGCATTCCCCTCAGTCACAGCAAATACATTGCCTTGAAGTGAATTGATTAAAAGAGATGTTTGCGCCCATCCATAAGAAACTGGAAGCAACCAGACCAAAACAATCCATGGTAATAAATTACCTTTTGTATTTTTGTAAAATCTCTTCATAGTGTGCACTTATAATTTTCCATTCGTCAGTGTTTCTATATTTTTTTCTAAACTCTTCAACTGTTTGAAAAAACTTATCTTTGTCTCCCTCTCGTAGATAAGAAAGGGCCCGCCATAACTTGGCCGCCCGATAATACTTTGAGATGGGATATTCAACTATGAGGCGGTTGAAAAAATACATTGACCACTCTTGATGCTTGCCCGACTCAAATGCTGCTAAACCTGCTTGAAATAAGTACTCATCATCAATGCTGGCGTGACCTGGAAAGTTATCGACAAACGTCTTATAATATTGGGCCGACTTCTCAAAGTTTTTCTTGGCGTATTCAATATGTGCCATAGACATAAGCTGTGCTGGAGTCCATTTGTAGACATTAAATTTCACCAGATCATCTTTAGGTGCCACAGAAGAAATACTAGCAATTTTGCGTCCAGTAGTTTTTTTGCGATCTAATTTAATTGCCAAATAATCATTTTTAGACTTAATCAGCTGAATTTCATACTTTAATTGCCCAATTTGTGCCTTCAGTTGGCGATTTTCCTTAGCTAGTGTTAGTGCCGCCCTCTCATAGTTACTTACCGATGCTGCCTTTTGTTCTAACCGATTCATAAAATTACAAGATGTTAGTAACACCAGGGCCGCCAGTAATATTACAAAATTTTTAAGCTGCTTCATGAGTTTTACCTTTTATTGTTAAATTTAAACCCACCTAGTTGCCAAACTAGTCGGCTATTGTACTTAATTCTTTAGTGAAATTTTTATGAACACTTTTGTCAACTTTCCAAAAAACACTCCACTGCAACAGAAACGGGAACAGGAATGTTGCCGTTTCCGTTTCTGTTGCAGTTTCTGTTGGGGTTTATCCGTTTATTTGGATTGGGTGGCGCTTGGAACCCCAGTCTCCGGGTGGCCCATCAAATATGCCGGGGATGGACTGTCCGCAGAAATTGCACGCGCCTTCTGGGGAAAGGTTCCAGATAGATAATTCATACCAGTCGCGGGCAATTAATAGCTTTTTGCAGTTGTGACAGTATGTACTGGCTCCTGTGGGGTCGTGAATGTTGCCGGTATAGACATATTTTAGGCCATTTTTCATGGCGATTTCTCGGGCCTGCTTAACGGTACTTGCTGGGGTTTGTGGAATATTTTGAACTTTCCAAGAAGGGTGGAAGGCACTGAAGTGGACGGGAATATGCGCACCTAGTTTGTCTGCTATCCAACTGCTTAATTTATCAATTTCTTGGGCAGAATCGTTGAGGCCTGGAATTAACAGGGTGGTTATTTCAAGCCAAACATCTGTTTCATTTTTTACGTACAAAAGAGTTTCTAAGACAGGTTGAAGCTCTCCGGCACAATGTGTTTTGTAGAAATCTTCACTAAATGATTTTAGGTCAATATTGGCAGCATCCATATGGGAAAAAAATTCTTCTGCAGGTTTTGGGTTGATATATCCGGCAGTAACTGCCACTGATTTAATTCCTAGCTCATGGGCGGCCATGGCAGTATCGACGGCATACTCCATAAAGATTATTGGATCATTGTAAGTATAGGCCAAGCTCTTGCACCCCATCTTTTTGGCACTTAAGGCCAGCTGCTCTGGAGTCGCCTGATCCATTAACCTATCCATCTGGCGAGATTTGCTCATATCCCAATTTTGGCAAAACTTGCAGCCCAAGTTGCATCCTGCAGTTCCACAAGACAGCACTGGTGTTCCCGGTAGAAAATGGTTTAGTGGTTTTTTTTCTATTGGATCTATGCAAAAGCCACTGGAGCGACCATAGCTTGTTAACTCCAATTTACCCTCTACATTTGCTCGAATAAAGCAAAACCCGCGCATACCTTCTTTTAAAACACAATGTCTTGGACAAAGATCACAAATAATGGTCTTAGCTGCTTGGTCGTTTGCCTGATGCCAATACTTATCTACTTTCATCTTTTTTTTGTTAGGTCTCACTTTTTATAACAAACATATGCTGCATGCAATTTATTGATACTACAAATAATTTTTAAATTTTGCAAATTGACTGGTATAATAGATATGATGAGCTTTGCATTTTTTGCACTAAAGCTTTTTTAAGGATTGGGGGTTATTAAATATGGCAGAAGAAAATGATAGTGATGACAAAAGTTTAGAGCAAGAAAGTGCTGAAGAACAATCCAGGGGTGAACCTTCCTCTTCTAGCCTTTTAGGGTCAGATTCCTCTAAAGGAAAAAATGAACTCGATCTATTTCACGATGTCCCCATGTCCATTGTTGTTGAGCTGGGACAAACCAATGTTACCATTTCTAATCTTTTGCAGTTTCAAGTTGGAACTGTTTTAGAGCTCAATAAGTTGGCCGGTGAACCTCTTGAAATTTTGGTCAATGATCGCGAAGTGGCCAAAGGTGAAGTAGTCGTTGTTAATGAAAGATATGGAATTCGTTTAACTGATATTATTGATCCTCTAGAAGTTGAATCTTAAAAAAATACCACAAATAAGATCGGCGCCTAAAAAAGTCCATTTTTTTAGGCGCCGATTATTCCTTTTGCGTGCAAATCAAAAGTCCTCCTAAGCTTCATTCTAGATGAATCCCACATGAGGTCAAAGTGGAAGTTTCTAACAATTAATTACTGCTGCGCTAAAACAATGAGTTACAGCCACATTCGCTGAATATAATCTTGATGAGTTGATTCTATCGTCTTTTCGAGATTCCAATTGTACACCATTTTTAAAGTTGTTTGGGTTTTTTCTGAGGAACAAACCCATCTTTTTTGTCTAAGCTCGGGTACCTTATCGGGCGTAAAGCGGAAATCAATTTGCGGATAAATCTTATAAAGTATTGTAATTAATAAGGCAAACAACGAAAGTAGTGATACTGGTACAGGAACATAATATAACTTATCCTTTTTCATTGTTTTTTTAATGGTAGTCATCAACGTTAATAAACTTACACTTGTTGGGTAAGAAGTATTAAAAATTTCAACTTTGTCACTATTTTTAGGTTTATAAAATAGAGATTTTACAATTACTTCTACCAAGTCATGAATACATATGAAACTATATTGCTTGGATTTACCATTAGTTCCAGGAATTAAAATAATTCCATTGCTTACCATTTTGAATAACTCCAGACCTGCCGTATCTCGGGGCCCCAATACAATTGGTGCTCTTATTACATTTTTTAGCCAGCACCTAGGGGCGACATTTTCTACTACCAGCTCGGCAAGCAGTTTTGAGTGCCCGTAATCATTTACTGGGCGGGGAATATCATCTTCTTTAATAAGTCCCAAGACTTTGTTAGAAGAAGTCCCAGAAGCAGATAGCGAAGAGATCAAAGTAAACCTTAAGTATTTATATTTTTTTTTCAAGGCCTGCACTAGCCTTTCTGTTCCCCGGTAGTTGACCTCATAAAAGTCTTTTACGTTAAAGGAATGGACAATCGCTGCCACATGGATGACTACATCCAAATCCTCGGGAAGCTTTTTAATCCACATGGCAATTGAAGATGCAGATAGATCGCCGTGAATAAATTTTCCTGGAATGTTAAATTGGTCAAGCTTGGTTTTATTTCTGGCAAGAGCAAAAACTTGATGTCCATTTTTTACTAAAAACTCGCACAAGTGTGAGCCAACAAAGCCTGTTGAACCTGTTACTAATACTTTCATTGCTTAATGGTGAACAGATGGTAGATCATATAATTTACGGGCCTTACTAAATACCTCCAAGACCTTGGTCAGATCTGATCGACTATGTCCTGCCATATAGCTGGTTCTAATTAGCGCTTCATTTTTTGGTACGGCGGGCATGAGTACTGGAGTAGCAAAAACTCCCTGGTCATATAAATATTGAGTCACTTGCAGCGCTTTTAGGTCATCACCGACAAAGACGGGAATGATTGGTGTTTGTGAGTTATAGGTATAAAGACCGATTTCTTTAAAACCTTTTTGCATAAAATCCACATTGCTCCACAGAGACTCTAAAATAGAAGGATCCCTGGTCACCACATCAATACAAGCAGAAACGGTGGCAACAGCAGCAGGAGGCATGGCCGCAGAAAACATGAAAGAGCGTGCAGTATGTTTGATATAATCCATTGCCTCTGAAGGACCTGATACAAAGCCTCCAATCGATGCAAAGGACTTCGAAAATGTTCCCATATTAAAATGCACATCTTTGGTGGCATTAAAATAATCCATGGTCCCTCGCCCCTGTTTGCCCATCACACCGAGTCCATGGGCATCATCAAGATAGATGAGTACTCCAAACTCCTGGGCAAGTTTTATAACTTCGGGTAAGTTTAAGATGTCTCCGGTCATAGAAAACACGCCATCGGCAACAATAATAACTTTACTAAAGCGGTGACAGACACTCTCTAGTTGGTTGCGCAAAGACTTCATATCATTGTGTTTGAATTTGAAAGTGGTTCCTAGGCTTAGTCTTGAAGAGTCAACAATCGATGCGTGGTTTTCAGCATCAAAGAGCATACAATCTTTAGGACCACACAAAGTAGATAAGGCCCCAAGGTTTGATTGCATTCCAGTAGAGAATACCAAGGCCTTTTCATGACCTACGTACTTTGCCAATTTCTCCTCTAACTCCTCGTGAATAGTCAGGTTGCCATTTAAAAAACGAGAACCAGTACAACCTGTTCCAAAGCGATCAAGGGCCTTCTTGGTGGCCTCTATGACTTCTGGGTGGTGAGTTAGTCCTAAGTAATTATTAGAGCCAATCATCACCAGATCGTCTCCATCAACTGTCACTCTCGAAGCAGCTGATGCTTCAATGGGCCTAAAAAAGGGATATAAATCCAGTTTTTTTATGGAGGAACTTCTTTTTAGGACTTTGCTTTTGCCGTAAGATCTTATCATCACGCATCCCCAGTGGAAGCAGTTAGCTTTTTGGATAGTTTATAAGTGTTAATGGTACTAAATTGCATAATTACATCTTTTGTTTTATCGTATCTAACAAAGGTAATGTTGTTATAACGCATCATAAACAACAAAAATACATGGATATCCCAATATAGTCAAATAGCGTGCAAATTTTACCTAGCGCGTTATGTTTGTGAAATTAGGAGATAATGATGGCCGATCCCAAAATAATCCACCTCAGTGACTACCGCCTCCCCCCATATCTAATCTCTGACATACATTTGACAGTAGACTTAGATGATACGCGCACCAGAGTCAAATCAATTATAAAAATTACACGGCAAAAGGGGCAACTCCATGATCAAAACGCTCCCCTAGAGCTCGATGGATATCAGCTGGAATTAGTCAGTGTCAAAATTAATGGCAAACTCTTAGATGCTGAAAGTTTTGAGCAAACTAGCAATAAACTAATCATAAAAAATGTGCCAGAAAAATTTATTCTAGAAATTGAAAATATCATTAATCCACAAGATAACACTGCCTTGGAAGGGTTATACAAATCCAGCAATACATTTTGTACCCAAAATGAGCCCGAAGGGTTTAGGGCCATTACCTATTACCTGGATAGGCCAGACGTCATGGCACAATTTACTACTAAAATTATCGCTGACCAAAGCAAATACCCCATTTTGTTATCAAACGGAAACCCCATTGGCAGAGGCGAGCTAGCAGGAGGTAAACACTGGGTAGAGTGGGCCGATCCCTTCCCCAAACCTTCCTATCTTTTTGCCCTGGTTGCCGGTGATTTAGATTACATCCAAGATTTTTTTAAAACCCAGTCAGGACGAACTATTGACCTTAGAATCTTCTGTGACAAGGGCAATAAAGATAAGTGTGACTTTGCCATGCAATCTCTAAAAAAGGCAATGAAGTGGGATGAGGATACTTTTGGACTCGAATACGATTTAGATACTTATATGATTGTGGCGGTGGATTCATTTAACATGGGAGCAATGGAAAACAAGGGACTCAATATTTTTAATTCGGCATATGTGTTAGCAGATCCCAAAACGGCAACAGATGATGACTACGTAGGTATTGAAGGGGTTATTGCTCATGAGTACTTTCACAACTGGACTGGAAATCGCATCACTTGTCGCGACTGGTTTCAACTTACTCTCAAGGAGGGTCTGACTGTATTTCGAGATCAGCAATTTAGTGCCGATATGAACTCTAAAATTGTTCACAGGATTAACAACGTTAATCGCCTAAAGGCGGGACAATTTAAAGAAGATGCCGGTCCCATGTCTCATCCCATTAAACCCTCTTCTTACATCGAGATAAATAATTTTTATACCGCTACAGTTTATTCCAAAGGAGCTGAAGTTATTCGCATGATTCACACCATGCTTGGCCCTGTTGGCTTTAGAGATGGTATGGATAAATATTTTGAACTGTATGATGGACAGGCGGTTACTACTGAGGATTTTATCCACGCCATGGAGAGCGCTAACCTTGTGGACTTAACTCAGTTTAAAAACTGGTACCATCAAGCAGGCACCCCAGAAATTGCGGTAGAGTTTAGCTACGATGAGGCCCAACAGCTTTTTAAATTACATGTTTGCCAAACTTGTGAGAAAAAAGATTTTGAAACTAAAAAAGAACCCTACCACTTCCCGTTGGGGTTTGGTCTCATGCTAGATGATGGCACTGAAGTTGCTCTTTTGCTAAATAAAAACTCTCGTTGTAGTAAGCAAACCTTATTGAATAAAGGACTTTTAGAGATCAAATCAGATCATGAAGAGTTCATCTTCAATGATATCCCTTCAACACCCACTCCCTCTATCAACCGCAATTTTTCTGCGCCAATAAAGGTACATGCACCCTACTCTAATGAACAACTGATGACTTTAATGTCAACTGATACCGACCAATATAAGCGTTTTGAAGCAGGTAGAGAATTTAGTACTAGATTAATTAAAACTATGATGCAGCAGTATCACGATGCCATAGGCCTTACCATTTTACCTGAATACATCAAAGCGTACGGCAAAATTTTAACCGACACAAACTCGGACCTATTGCTTAAATCAGAACGTTTACTGCTTCCCCCTGAGGGCCTTTTTCATCAAGAGCAAGATCCAATTAATTTTATCACAACCCACAAGGCCCGGGAGTTTTTACTAACTGGTCTGGCCAAGGCCCATAAGAGCACTCTCTTAGAAATGTATTTTGAACTTGCCGCTGACAACAGCTATAGTTTTGACTCACAAGCAGTCGGGCGCCGTGCTTTAAAAAATACCATCTTGGGCCTTCTAGTGAAAACTGGTGAAAAAAGCACCAGTGATATATGTTTTGATCAATTTAAAAATGCTACTAATATGACTGATGAGTATTTTGCTCTGTTGCACTTATCAAATAGCCAGTCAAACTATACCGAGCAGGCACTGGGTGATTTTTATAATAAGTGGAAGCATGAAAGTTTAGTGATGAATAAATGGCTAGAAATACAATCTAGCTGCACTTCACGCAACCCACTTTTTCAAATTAAAAAGTTAATGAGTGATCCAATTTTTGATAAAAATGTACCAAATGCTGTGCGGGCCCTCATTGGTAGATTTACTGTAAATCACATCCACTTTAATGCAACAGATGGTTCGGGCTATCGCTTCATCTCAGAACAGGTCATTTACTATAACAAAACCAACCCCCAACTTGCCGCTGCACTTTTAGAAAGCTTTGGAAGCTATAAAAAGTTGCCTCCAGCTCTACGTAAAATAATGGGAACTGAGCTTGCATGGATTGAAAATAATAAAAAATTGGCCAAGAATGTCTATGAGGTTTTAACAAAGATTTACAAATAAACTATTTCAATAATCAAAAGCAAGTATATAATAAAAGTATCTAGAAATTACATGTTTGTGGACCTTCAGTACTAACAAAAGGTCTATTAAGTTAACTTTAACGATTGAGGTTAAAATGAAGATGAAGATACTAGCTATACTTTGCTGTCTATTTTTACTCAACAGCTGTAAAGATGATGATGTACTTACAAAGGCCAATAAGGATCTAAAAAACAAACTGCTACTTGCCAAAGTGAAAATTGGTACTTTAGAGTCACAAAATAAAAACCTCACCAAGCAAAAACTTCAGCTTGAAGATAAAATCAACAATATGAATCAAGACTTTGACTCCATGCGCGAGACAATCCAGCAAAAGCAGCAGCAGGTAGAAGAGATACAGGCGACAGACCCTACTCGCTTTTGGATCAGTAAGCTGGCACCAAATGTTGAAGATTGTTTAAAGTTTATGGAGGGAGCACAGATATATATCCACCAGTTTTCTAAAAACGCCCCTCACTATGAAAGTGTTCAGACCATCTTGCATCGATGCAAAAGAGAAACCACAATCAAAAAGCTCGTGTCCGCTTTAAAGTTTAAAAAAGCAATGAAGGTGGCAATTACCCCAAAGGAAAAAAAATTAGTTACTTTCGCCAAACAGGAATACGCTCAATATGGCAGTATAATGAAGAAGGTAAATAATGGCGATGCTGCTTCAATCTATGAATACTTAAAACAAAATGTCATATCTGCCTATTCACTGGAAAAAAGGTATAACACCCCTTTAAAGGTTAAAAAATTTAAAAGAACTGAAGATTACCGAGAGAAATTTGAAAAACTAACAGCTCTAAAAGATATCATTATGGGCAAAGATTATAGTGTTACAATCCATAGCGCTTTTAAAAAACCATTCGATGTCGCTCACTCAGCGTTTTTAGTACAAATTGGTAGAAGCTTTGGTTTTGATATGAAAAAGGCCGCTCCTCCATACAGTTATCAAAATTTTAACTTCCCAAACCTTGAGTATATAAGCAAACAGGGCCCATTTGGTGAAAACAGGCCTAATATGCAATTTTTAAAGATCCCAGTCCCCGAAGAAGTGGCCGCCAAAATTGAAAAGTCCCCCAAAAATTATGCTTGCATAATCCACTTCAAAGTGGCCGGCACCAAAGAGATGCCCTACAAATTCTACGACAATAACAAAAATGATCATGGTGGACTCCACACCATTTTGGCCAAACTAGTCCTCACAGACCAAGTAAAAATGTACATAAAAGACACCAAAAAAAACAAACTAATCTACAACGTAACAGAAGAAATCATCATCCCCTAAAAAGCCCTTCTCCCAAAAGGTTCCAGGTTCCTAAAAGGGACGCTCTGCGTCCCTTTTAGGAACCTGGAACCTTTTGGGGACGCAACGCTGGACGCAACGCTGTATAAAAAAATTACATGGTTATTGGGTATATGGTGGACCTTTGTTGTGCGCTGCACTATTCTTCTAGAGAATTGTATACTTTGTAAAACAAATGGAAAAATTTTGATGAATATACGAATTTTTATTGGCATGTTTTTTTTATTATTTATGAGTAACCTTCAAGCAGATGGACCCAAGCGGCCCTTAGTGGAATTTACAGCAAGTGCTGGCATGGGAAATTTTACTAACCCCAGTAAGTTTGATACCAGCTATCTCCATGTCCCCTCCCCCATTGTAGATCAATATACAGAGCAGTTAAGACAGGCCCAAGACTTAGAAGAGATTCAAAGTATATCTTCTCAAGCGGCAGGTGAGCTGAATTTCAATCAAAAAGTACGAGTTGTTGCCAACTTGGAAAAAACTTATCTGGCCCATTATGATCGTGACAGGACCGACCAAGAACACCCGAATTCTTTTGGGGTAGTTACATTAGAGCAGCTTCATGCATGTGCTCAAAATAATACCAAATGTGGAGTGTGCCGCGATATGGCGGTGGGAGGAGCACAAATTTTTAAAATGATGGGAGTAGAAAGTTATGTACTCGCTTATGCTCATACGGGTGGCTCTCATGCCACAACTGTCGCCCAAGACCCCGACAACCCCAAAAATGTCGTAAAGTTAAATTATGATTATGTTTATGGGACTGATGATGAAGGAACGCGGGCCTTGGTACAAGATACAGTCTTTCCCAACATGGGATTTCAATATAGAATGTATGATTCAGATGGGAGGCCAGTAGCAAACCTCCCCACTTCCTTTGGCATCGCCCTCGACTCAACTCTGCCCATGATAAAAGGTGCCCCCTTTGCAATAAGTGGCAATTTAAAAGATGGCGGAGTGAGAATTAATTTGGGAAGAGGCAGTATGCTTGATGGCAGTTTTATCCACGCCAATAAGGTAACAGGTGAAACGGATCATCAAAGTGAGATAGATAGCATCTCAGCTGGTGGAAATTTAGGCCTACGCTTGGGACCCATTCAATCCAATACCTACATTGGAGTAAACACAGGTTCATATCAAACTCAAAGAAGCATAAAAACAGCTGAAATGGATTATGTATATGTTGCCATTAGGCAAGAGATCAATACTGTCGCAAGAGATGTTGGACATGGTATAAAAATAAGTATGCAGAGTGCTGTGCAGGCCAGACAGTTAGATGGAGAGGCATTTGAACATTTAAACAGTAATCCCCATTTTATCAAAGAGGGATCTGTAAGGGATTTTAAAGTTGATATGGAGGCAGGAGCAACTGTTTCATGGACCGGGATAAACTCTAGTTTAAATCTTACGGGCCATACTATTTACTTTGTGGCCCTCGATGATATCCGAGATGCCCAGGATGCTGAGAGTATGCATACTTCAGATTACGGTTGGAAAAAACAAGAAGGTCTGCACCACAACTATACAATGATCAAATTAAACTATGATAAAAAAATACCCTTTACCAAAGAAGACGTTAGAGGATTTATTGAGTCCACCATAGTAATGCGCACGAGGGGGCTTGGTGACCGTGGACGATTTGATGTTGGTATCAAAAAGCATGGGCAATTTAGTTTATATGGAGGGATTGATACTCCTCTGAATATTTATGACAGTCCAGAAGATGAGGTACCAACTTGGCTGCCTGGAGCGCAAGAGAGGACCTATCGTTTTGGTCTGCGGTATGAATGGGAAAATGCTCCTTGGCAACAGCAACAGATGCCCTCATCTTATAATCCACAAATCAGCCTCAATATAGAAGAGCGTCGTGACCGCTACAATGGGCTTGTAAGGCTTAAGCTGCCATTTTAAAAACTACAAATATTTTTCACCTGACAAAACTGACAGACACTTTTATCCTGAGGTCTGGGTAAATAGTCAGTGGCACTTTTTATTTTTTGAATGAGTGTCTGCTCTACTTCTTGGTAGACAGCAAGCTGCTGTGTATCTAATAGGTCTACTTGATAGACTTTTGCTGACTTTTCGAGGATCTGTTTTATTTGTGAGTTATCTGTCACAAAGTGCGACTCGGCCGGCTCTGCTAAGTTTAAAAAACCAAAAAAGTTACATGTTCGCTCACTAAATTCCGGGCATGTTTTTAGATGATTTAAGTAAAACCACAGTTGAATTTTTTTAAAGGCCATTAAACTTTTAAAAGATGGGATGCTGCTTTTTGATCGTTTAAAATCAATTATTCCAAACCCTAATTGATTTTTTACTACACAATCAACCCGCCCCGAGAAGGTTATTTCATCTGCTCCTGGGTCCACAGGACGCTCAAATTCAACTTGTGTACCACTAAGGCCGGCTTGTAACTTTTGTAGAAATTCTACTCCATTTGATCCATAATTTTCTAGCTCCAGCAATACCTTTTGGTAATCCATTTTGTTAAGTGATATCTGCTGATTCTGTAAATAATTATCTAGTATACTCCTTGCAAGTTGATTAAGTGAGCGTGATGGATTGCTAGTTAAAAGATGAGTTTGTATCAATTCATGTTCTAAGATTCCTAGTTGATCTGCTCTTAATTGATTGTGCAGTTTGGGGCGATCAAAAAAACCCGCCAGATATTTTAATTGGTAACTTCTGGGACAATCTATAAAGGCCTGAAGCCTTGTTGCTGAAATTGTTTGTAAAGAGGTTTGTGGCCTTATAGCTTCTAAGTGAGCTCCAACCACATCACCTGGTGCCTTTTTTTCCTTTTGACCATCACTGCTTTTTTGGTGTGGCAAGTTTTGTTCACCAAAACTAAAAAGCAGCTCATTCCAGCCCAAGCTTAAATCCGCCAGACCATTTTCAATCAACAAGGTCGTATTTTTGCTCTCTAGTGCTTCTTGCAAAGTATGCTTGATAAATTGAAATTCTAGCACTTTTGATTTTATGGGCCCAATTACCGCTAGTTGTTTTAAAATTTCTTGAGTAAAAAGTGAATCTGTGCCCTTGACTGGTTTATAGTATGAAGTTGCACAAATCAGGGTTGGGTGGTTAGGCCTAAAACTTTCTAGTTGGTCGAGTCCCTTAATAACACCCGACGGATTGTCTTTTAAAATCGGTGCTTCAAAAGTTCTGGGAGAATTTAGACCGCAAATATATTCTATGACCTTTAAATCAAAATTGGTTGGTTCGATATTGTCGTCAGATAGATCGTGCCATTTTTTTAACTGTAGTAAAACTTGGGTTAAAACTTTTATTTTGCGAAAGTTTTTACTCCCATTTTCCCCACAAACTGAAACTGAATCTGACTCTGAAACTGTTTCTGAAACTGTTTCCGTTTCCGTTTCCGTTGCAGTTTCTGTTTTTAGTTGATGGAGCAATTCTTTTTCAATTGCAGCAATTGCCGAGGTCCCCTTTGGCCTTTGTTTTAGCTGTCTCATAACAGTTTTTAAAATATCGCCAAAAACATTGCACTGAGTTTTAAAAAAGAAGTCACTAAAGGGGACTTCACTGATATGACCTAGGCAGGGATCTGGGTGGGCCAAAAAGATATCGACGGGTTCTGCTTTATAAGACTTTTGTACCAGTTCTGACAATGTTTGGTTCATCCTGTTTTTGGCAAAATGGACCACATTACAAGTACCAGTTGAATCAGGTGAGGTATCAGCTGCAGTAGGAGGGCCAACCTCTAACCACAAAGGCCAGTCAGTACTAAGGCAGCTATCATAGACTTGTTGTGGGATACAAATTGCGATCGTCACATGTAGTCCTATTGCCTTTAACAAATCTACTTGAACTCCAGATAGATGGTTAAAGCCCCAAAATACTATCGTCTCTTGGGGGCCAAAAAGCTTCTCCTCGGGTATTTTTTGATTTTGCCGGAGTGTCTCAGTTAGTAGGGCATAACTTCTATGCTCATCGATGGTGTCCATCTGCTGCATGAGTTGCCATAAAATTTTAATTGATTGCTCAATCCTCTGATCAAATTGTCCCAAAAGCTCATGAATTAGCTCATAATTTAGAGTATAACCCCGCAGCTCAGTTAGAAGTTTGGTGGCATGAAAAAAAACTTCACTCTCTGTATCTGGAAAATACCTTTGCCAAACTGTGCCCAAATGAAGCATCAACTCGTCTTTTTGGGTAAGATTATAATCTATGGAAATTAGCTCTAACTTATCTTTGATGAATTTGCTGATTGTTATTACGTCTTGATCAAATGTGAGCTCTCTTTGATTAAGCTTCTGGCGTACGTTATCTGCCACTTTGGGATTGGGGGTCACAATGGTGCACTTTGAGGTATTTGCTTCTACAAAATGCAAATCATACAGCTTACTTTTTTTATCATACAGATGAACAATAAGTGCCACTTTTTTCTCTTTTTATAAGCTTATTTGGAAAATATTTTTTGCATCAAAGTTGGTATTGCACCTTTATTTGGTGGCTCCCACATGAATCTTTGAAAGATGTCTGCTTGATCATAGACTCCACAAAAATTTTCAGCTTTGGGCCCAAAGGCAAAAACTGATGACATCAACAGAGGTGAGCGATACAAGATGTGTTTACCCTCTGCTGCAAATTCAAACCACTCCTTTCCCTTTTTCGGAAAATCAAGCCCTATGGCGCTGGTGGTAGACAGCACCACCAACATATTTTTTTTAGTCTGGGCCAAATCCAAAAAAGTTGAAAATATGCTATCTAGTTGCACTAAGTATTCCTGGGCCTTTAAAATTTTACGGCTGCTCAATAACTCATAGTACTTATAATCTCGCATGATAAAGAGTGTCTTGATTTTATTTTTTTTAAACCTTTTATAAAGTGAGTGAACATTGGAGGTCACTGAAGCGTAACAACCCTGCTGTTGGCAGCTTTTATCATAATACTTCTCTCCTTGTTGGTAGTCTGCTTCTTCGTGAAAATGGTAGGTCTTTTGGGCCTTGTCGGCCTTGGCCCCCATTTTCCACAATACAAAGTCGTTGGTAAAATTTTTAGCATCAGCACCACACTCCCAGGCCTTATCCAGTGAGTTATCTTTTGCGCCTACTTCAAAAAGCCCACTTATGTGGCCTAAATCCTCAATATAATTCCACAGCACTTTCGTTTGAAAATCGGGACAGGTATTACTAAAGTTTAATCTTCCAGAAATTTGGGACATAAATCCACTATAGGGATCTGGCCGCAAATCCTTGAGGTTGTAGTTCCACATCTTACCCACACAGGCCGCCCGCTCAAAAGAAACTGGTTTAATAGTCGTTGCCATTTTAAAGCGCAACAAGGCCAAATGCTCCTCTGCAAGGCCCGCTACCTGAATCCAGACAATGTCTGTTGGCAACGCATCAAACTCGTGTTCTTTTAAATTCAGCGTCTTGGGTCCCGAACAGCCCATAAGTACAAGTGTTAACAGCAATATCTTCTTTGTGATCAATTCTTTCACTTTATTCCCCAAAAACGAGTAGTCCCCTTTTCTTTTTGCCATAATTTTAATATCATTTAGCCCAAAAAACAAACAACTATAACGGTGGGTGAATGTTTATGAATGAAGGACAATACGCTGCAACTAGAGAGATCATGTGGAATATTCCATCGTGGTTTGGTTATTTCATGTACGCCTTTTTTGTTATTGGGGTCATCTTTTTAGTCAAAGGGCTCTACCAACACCTACAACTTGTAACTGGCAACAAGGGAATAAAGGTCTTGATGCCCGAAAAACTGCAGTGGGGCAAATTTTTTAAAACTTTACTGTTACAGGGCAAAGTAACTAGAACGCCACTTGTGGGAATTTTTCACGGGGCCATATTTTTTGGTTTTGCCGTTTTGGTGGTTGCCACTATTTTAGTGGGCATCGAATATGACACCCCCATTAGAATTTATCACGGTTTTACTTACAAATTTATCTCGCTGTTGGCCGATATATCGGCCGTCGCCATTATTATTGGGATTTTTATAGCGTACTATCGCCGCTACATAAAAAAAGAAAGCTTCCTAGAGGCCACCAACCCCAAGCGCGAACGCTGGATGTATGGGATTTTATTAAACTTAGTCATCGGTGGGCTTCTTCTTGAGGGGATCAGAATTCTAGGCAATGACATGCCGCTTCTGGAAAAACACTTCTCTCCGGTTGGCTATGCACTCGCTTTGGTTTTTTCCAAGCTTGGACTAAGTAGCTATGTATGGAGCATTGTTCATCGGGTTATTTGGGTTGAGCACATGGTGCTGACAATGATTTTTATCGGTATCATACCCAAAACAAAATTTTTCCACATAATTTTTGCTCCATTTAACGCACTCATCACCCCAGCTCACCGGGCAGCGACACTGCTACCTATGAATTTTGAAGATGAAGAGGCCGAAACTTTTGGTTTGGGTAAAATTTCAGAGCTCACTCACAAAGACAAATTAGATGTTACCTCCTGTGTGGAGTGCGGTAGATGTACTAATGTCTGCCCAGCATTTAATTCCGATAAAAACCTAAATCCCAAAACGGTCATTACTAAAATGCGCGACTTTATTGAAAAAAACGTCGACAAAGATGCTACCTTTTGGGAAGAAAACCCATTGTACACCGCCAATGAACTCGATGCCTGCACCACTTGCGGAGCGTGTATTGAAGAGTGTCCCATGAGTATTGAGCATCTAAGTATTATCGTGGGGGCCAAACGCTATAAAGTGCTGACGTTAGGAGAAATTCCAGAGCTCGCCGCAGATGCTGCCAATAAGTGCAAGATTAACGGCAATCCGTGGGGCATTACCCAAGATGATCGCTTTAAATGGGCCGATGGCCTAGATATTCCTATCATTTCTCCCGATAAAAAAGTTGAATATCTTTACTTTGTTGGGTGTGCTGGCTCTTATGATGCCGACAACCAAAAGGTGGTAAAAGACACTTTAGCACTTCTTAAGGCGGCCAATGTTGACTTTGCACTTATGGGTACTGCTGAAAAGTGTTGTAGTGACCCTGTACGACGCTTTGGTGATGAATACTCTGCTTTTGAAATCATTTTAGAAAATGTTGAAACGATCAATCAATATAAATTTGATAAAATTGTTACCCACTGTCCTCACTGTTTGCATACACTTGGAAAGGAGTACCTCAAATTTGATGACTGGAAACATCCCGTTATTCATCACAGTGAACTTTTACTTGAGCTTGTAAAAGCGGGTAAGCTGGTCGCCAAAAAAGAGCTGGATGAAACCCTAACCTTTCATGATCCCTGTTATATCGGCCGCCATAAAGGTCAGTACCAAGCCCCTAGAGAAATTTTAAAAACTATCCCCAAGCTAACTCTAAAGGAGATGGAAAAAAACAAGGATCGCGCCACTTGCTGTGGCATGGGTGGTGGCAATATGTGGTATGAGTTACCTGAGGGGAAGCATTTGGCCCTCAATAGACTTGAAGAGGTGGCAAAAACTAAAGCACCTAAAGTGGCAACGGCGTGTACGTATTGTTTAATCAACTTCAACTCCAGTAAGGATCAATGTGAATTGACCTCTGATCTTGAGGTAGAAGATGTTGCTTCCATTTTGGCAAAATCGGTTTTATAACATTTTGCACTTTATAAAACCCGCGCTTTTAATTTGTTTAATAAGCTTACTTAGTGAGGTTCATTGTCAGACTTTAAAGCTCAAACCAAACGAGACAGTACTTGGAGTATTTGAGTCTTTAGACAATTTACTGCTGATGCATAAGTCTAGATTTGCCAAAATCACCTCTTTGTTAAAAGAAAAAACAAAAGATCTGACCCAAGACCAAAGTATTAAAGAAGTAATTATTGACCCCTATTTTATGAGATCCATTCTGCTTTACTCTGACCAACGCTACCTAGATCTCATCGAACATGATGAGTGTCAATTTTACTCATTGCTTGACAGCAACCTATTAAAAGCAGCCGGTGGTCCTATTACTAAGGTTATTGTGGCATTTATGAATGCCGACTCCAATGAGCAGGTGGCAATAGTTTCCAAGCAGGATTTTTTAAAATTTATCTACACTCGTAAATGTTTCAAAAATAGAGAGATCTCCCTGCTATTTAATTTAAAAAATATCAAAGAAACCATTGAAGCAATAGATTTTGTGATTCCCGAAGATACTCTGTCTTGCAAGAAAATTTTTAACCGCTGGAGAAACAATCCCTACCTCACCGGGCTTTGTAAGATCCCCGAAACTATTCGCTTTGGTAAAACTGCTCTTAAAAAAATTCTAAAGTTAGAATCTACAAGAAGTAAACTTTACCGCTATCTCGATTTACAAGTTAGAAATAAAACCGAGATGGAAAAGCTCATTCCCCCATCTGTTAAAGCATACCTTGGAAACCTATGTAACAATATAGATAACGAGAAGAAGTTTTGTGAAAAATATTTGATCGACGATATTTGGAAAAAAGTTATCGATAGCAATTATCCCAAGTATCTAATGAAATTTAAATGCCGCGATCTACTTAAAAAAAATCACTCAAAAAAACTTACCCAGAAAGATCTAAGAAGGTGTCGCAGCATATTTATGAACAAACCCAACATTTGTAAGACCATTGGGGCAAAAGACCGTTTGGCCCTTTTTCCAAGGCCTGACTGCAATGAAATTTCTGAGGCATTAATAAATGCCCAATTAGTTACCGATTATCACGACTGTCCCGGCAGCATTGATAATGAAGGTATCACAAATTCCCACCGGGTGATCATGCATTTAAAACCACGGGCTACCGATAATACTCCCAAAGGATGTGCTACTGAAGTTAATTTTACTTTTGCTACCTTAAATATCAATTTTAAAAATAATAAAGCATGGCCTTTAAAAATTTGCTACTATCACCAAGCCAATGATGAGACGTTATGCTTTCCCTATATACCTGGACATAATCCAAAATCTAAGTTGTCAGAAACTTGGGTAGTGGCCAATATTGTAAAAAAATTGAAGGCCGCCCCCGATTCTTTAAAGTGTCACTTTATGAGAGATAGTGAGTATAATCCCCAGCGCTTAAATCATAAACATGGTTGTTTTATAACCTTTAATAAATTTGATTGCACCAACATTCATTGCCCTAAAAAAATATACTACAACCAATTGCAGATCAAGGCCTTAAAGTACTCAGGCATACCCACTTCAACATATTTTCATCATACAATAAAAGCACAGAGAAATTCTACCGCCAATATTATGTCTAAGACATATAATTTTAGTAATAAAATCGTTCGAAACTTACCGGCAATTTTGCGCTTTTTAGATCAAGATAAAAAACATGTTATTCACGGCATGGGATGCGCTGAGGATATATATCCGCAATACTTTAAAAAGACGCTTATCAACGACTGTACCTCATTGCCTTTTATTATTGACGGGCATATGAAAAAAGATGGCAACACTTATTTGATAACAAGAACAGCACTAGATGATATCCACTCTCCGCGCTTTATCGATTGGCATTTAATCTTTGCTGCCGTTTCTGCCCATACTGTTATCCAACCACTTAAAACTTGGACATTATATGGCATTAAAAAGTAAGTTCTTTTTAATAATTTATCTAACTACTTTTATCTCCAGTATAAAAGTCCATGGATATAACACAAGTCGCCTACCAGTCCTTGTCACCAAGCAGTCTATCCAACACCTACGGCTTGTTACCATCGATGGGAAGTTTACTTATTATCAACAACAAAGCACAGGTAAGTTACTGCTGTCAACAAACTATAGTGTTGACCCAGTTTTACAAGCATCTGCTGGCACCAACTACAGACTAATCAGCTCCCCAACAAGAAGAAAAATCCTCATTTCGATGAACGAGCGCTTTTTTGACTTTATCGGTTTTAGACTGCCTAAAAAGATTTATGAAATCGATTTTGGAAAATCAACACCCATGCAAATTGGAGAGGGGTTATTTCCCATGATTCATTTAGAAGATCATTGGGCCTCTTTTTATAATGCCCAAAGCAGGATACTCACCTTTAAAGGAATTATCAACAGAGCATCTAAGTTTCAAGTTAAACTGGTAAATGTGGTCAATCCCTACTTTATCCCCCAGCGAGTCATGTTAAGCGACAATAAGGTTGTTTACACCGATGTAAATAAAGAAGGCCTGCAAGGGGTGATCACTTTTGAGCGAAGTGTGAAAAAAACGGATGTTTTAAAAAAGCAAACTTCTGTCAGTACTAAAATTGAGCTGTGTTTAAGTAACGGTAAGCTGTTTATTGGAGAATTTGGACTTGGTAACCAAGACTTGGGATCTACCATCTCTTATTATGTCGTCAAAAAAGATGATACATTAGTTGGGCCGCAGTTGATTTATAAATCCAAAAAAAATGATATTGGAAACATAAAGTGCCAGGCAGAGCAGGACATGTTGTATTTTGTACAAAACCAACGGCTTGATAGTGGTTTGAACCGATCCGAGGTGGTCTCTTTGAATCTTGCCAAAAAATATGAAATAAAAACACTTAGTGATCTAAGATTTGCATCACAAATTGTAAATATGGATGGACGCTTGCTCATTCCCTATTTGGAAAAGTATTATATATTACTTGGCAAAAATAACTTAGCAGATGATAGTTTTGTAAATAAAAAGAGTATAAAAAAGTGAATTGGATACAGGGTTTGAAAACATTTCTGATTATTTTTATATGCATTTGCATGGGTCTTCTACCCTGCTTTGCAGATGGGCCAGATCCAAATCAAAAGCAAAAAGCGCCACAAACTGTAGAGTTACATTACTATATTTCTAATGATAAGCTACCTTTGGAGTTGATCTTTCTCATTGACTCGATTCAACGCTTAAGTGCCAAAAGCTGGGATAAAATACAGTTTCGCGATTTTTCACAGACCATTTTAAAACTTGATCTGGCATTTTCTAAAATGCAACATTTGGATATGTTTTTTTTGGCAAAAACAGAAATTTATAAAAGCATTCTGCATTTTAACCAAAGTATTAAATCAATTCATAGCATCCCAACCCCTAAACAATTTGAAATCAACCGCAAATTACTCAGTAGTAAGTTAAAAAACCTACCTGCTTTTGTTTTTTGGCTGGTCATGGCCACCCAAAGAGATATTAAGCTGTTAATTGGTTCCACTTCCTATAATGATCTTATGGAGCATTTAAAGCGCAAAAGAAGACTAAAAGACCGACGTTTAAAGAGTTTACATCACAAGTTTAACTATCTACTGCCGCTATATGAAAAAATTATTACTCTTACAGAAGAAGAGCTTGGCCAAGATTTGTTACCACTGATGAACTCTACACTCAAAAAGCTTGCTCATTTTGGGACAATCTTTGTTCGCTATGGCCATTACCAAACAAAGACAAAAACAAAAGCAAAAGGCAAAGGCAAAACAAAAGATGAAGATAAGCTGCAGTTTTTTACTATTGCTAATCAGCTCAGCAACAATGAAACATTACAATCGCGCGTCGATGAGATTATTGACAACTTAATCAATAAAATTGCAAATCAAACAGGGCCCGCTCTCCCTCCCCAATGGGCCCCTCAAGCTGATACCATTGGGTTGACAAAACCAAATCCCCACTACCTGCCTCCCCAAAAACTTCCGCGTCCTGTTACTGACTGGGATCCCATAAATCCCAAACCTGAACCAGACTATTTAGCACCAGCGGTCTTACCTGATCCAGTTTATGATTGGTTAGCTGATCAATACGAACCAAATGATCACTACCAAGCTCCAAAGACCCTACCAAAACCGACTGATGATTGGCATCAACATCGACTGCTCGATAATCCTGAACAATTAGATAAGGGCAAAAATGTTGATCCTGCTGCTGATTGGATAATGAACTAAATAAACGCCATGGTTAAGGCCTCAACCACACGTGGAATAACAGTGGGATCAAATATCTTGCCACGGTCATACTCTACAGTCTTAATAGCAAGTTTATACATATCCTTTGGCTTGTGCCTATTTCGGGCAATGGCATGATCATAGAAGTTAGCAAAGGCAACCGTTCTTGCTAATTTATAAATTTTATCCTCTTTAATCCCTTTAGGAAAGCCTCCTCCATTAAAGTATTCATGGTGTTGGGCCACAATGGTGACAACTTCTTCTGAAATACCTGGGACTTTTTTAATCAAGTTGGCGCCCTTCATGGGATGGTCTTGAATCGCTTGAGAGTATAGTACATTGCTGGGATTTTCTAGAATGTGGGGGGGGATTTTTGCTTTACCATAGTCATGAAAAAGTGCCCCCATATAAACATTTTCTAAAACTGATTTATGTCCATGTCCCAGTGCCATGGCCAAATATACAGAGAGGTTGGCAACGTTTATTGAGTGCTCAGCAATATCTTGATTAGTGCTACGCAGTTTTGCCAAAATTGTGGCGGGGATTTTTCTAGAAGAAACATCTTCAATAATCTCATTGGCCGTTTCCTGTAGGGCCATAACTCTGCTACTGGTTAACTCTAAATCAGTAAAGACATCATACACGCGCTCTTTTAAGTCTACTCTGGCTTCGGCAAGGTCGCGGTACTGTTCACCAACATTGCCCACCAACTCATTGACGGCATTTTGTTTTGCTTTTTTAATCCACTTCATAAAATCATTTAACTGCTCAAGAGCTATGTAGACATTTTTTACATTACTGGCGATAAACAGATCATATTTTTCAGCTGAGATACAGTCTTGCTTTTCTTTAAATTTAATGAACTTATCATTAATTTTTAAAAAGATATCTACACAAAGAGGCTCATTGGGGTGAATTTTAGACAATTGCACAGGGGCAAAATCCTCTTTTACAGTACTTGTGTTTACCAAAAAATCCTCCGATATTGTTAATATTTTCGTCCACTTAACCTTCATTCTATGAACTATTTTGGCCTTACGCAATTACATATGTTAAATTATTTTTAAATTAGCCACTTTCATGATAGAGAGTCGTCACTGCCAAAATAAAGTTGCTACTTGGAGGCATATAGATGCTAAGCAAAAAACCTTACAAAGGAACTCGTGATTTTTTCCCCGCCGATAAGAGAGTTCAAGATTATTTATTTGAAAAAATGAAATTCACCGCCAAACTATTTGGCCATGAGCCCTATGATGGGCCTCTTATCGAAGAAGTTGAGCTTTATAAGGCAAAATCGGGCGAAGAGTTAATCAATGAACAAATATATTCATTTTACGATCGAGGCAAACGTTTTGTGGCCATCAGACCTGAGATGACTCCTACCTTGGCCCGCATGGTTGCAGGAATTCACCTCGAGTACCCCAAGCCTATCAGGCTCTACTCTATCCCAAATCTTATGAGATATGAAAATCCCCAAAAAGGGCGCCTGAGAGAGCATTGGCAATTTAACTGTGACATTTTTGGGGCCCCAGAAGGACTTGGAGAAATTGAAATTTTACAAGTCCTAATTACATTGATGCAAAATTTTGGAGCAGATGAGTCACAATTTGAAATACTTTTAAATGATAGAACTGTTGTGGAGAGCATTTTTTGTGGACTAATGAAGTTAGATGATAGCGAAATTTTAAAGTTATATAAAATTATCGATAAGTCCAAAAAGGTAGATCAGGATGCCTTAAATGCTATGATCTCTAAGTTATCCCTAAGTAAAGTTAATCGAGAGATTTTTGCTAACTATTTAAAATTGAGCAGCTTTGACGAACTACTTAGTTTTTTACAAAAGAACCAACTTGTGGAGTGTGCTGCCAATTTACGCAACCTGATCGATCAATTAGAGCAATTAGATTTACTGAAATTTGTCAAATATGACTCATCGATTGTACGAGGGCTTGATTATTACACGGGCATGGTGTTTGAAGTTTTTGACAAACATCCTGGTAACAGACGGGCCATTTGTGGTGGTGGGGCCTATGCTAACCTTTTAAAAATTTTTAACGAACCTGCGCTGCCCGGTGTGGGCTTTGGTTTGGGGGATGTGACCTTAAAGGATTTTTTGAGTGTTCACAATCTTTTGCCCTGTTTTGATAAACCTTCTAATGATCTTTTTTTAACATTCCAAGATGAGCGCTGCCAAAATATTGCTTTAAAGCTTGCTCAACAGCTAAGATTGCAGGGCATCCAGGTGATCGCCCATTTGGTCCCACTTAAGTTTAAAAAAGTATTTTCCCTGGCGCAAAAAAAAGGCGCGCGTTTTGTTTGCTTAATGGGAGACAAAGAGTTGGATCAACAGTTGGTACAAATTAAAAACTTACAAACAAAAGAGCAGTTGAGTTTTTCCACCAATGACGTAGAGGGCATCTCCAAGCTCCTGTTACCTTGACAAATCCGAAAATTTAGGGGAACGTCACTGATTAGCGGGTAATCCATTGGGGGCATATGGTGAAAGTTCAACTACTTATATATCAGTTTTTCATATTCTTTTTTATCCTCCCAATTGCTGCAAACCTAATACCCAATAACTGTGCTGCTTCTGACATTATTAACAAAACGATTTATCGCGAAGATAAGCGCCTCAATCTACATGAAGTTACAATTCCACAAATTAAAACTTGGGCAAGATCGACTGCTGCGATGATTCCAACTTACTGGTTTGAGAAGCCAGAAGATTTTGACGGAATGCGATTTGATTTGATGCCCAGCAACTTAGATGTGTGCAGCTGGGAGCGCTTTAGTGAACAAACTGCAGTTGCTGAATGTACCGGGTTTTTGGTAGGACCCGATGTTTTAGTTACCGCGGGGCACTGCGCACCTACAAAAAAAATATGCGAAGATTACTACTGGGTCTTTGACTTTAAATTAAAAGAAGATGGGACCAATCCCCGCTACTTTTTGCATGACCAAATTTATTCTTGTAAAGAATTGATCTATTCATCTTTATATTACCCAACTCCTGACATTGCAGTTATTCGTTTAGATCGTGAGGTAGTTGATAGAGCACCGCTGACATTTAGGGATGTCGATAAAGTGGCGGATAATGCCAATTTAGTTGTAATTGGTCACCCATCTGGGCTGCCTTCTAAAGTCTCTTTGAGTGGAACTATTGTTGATAATACTAATCCTCAATTTTTTACAGCTCACGTGGATACCTTTTCTGGCAATTCGGGCTCACCGGTGTTTGATCTTACCTCGGGGTTGGTAGAGGGTGTTTTAGTTAGAGGAAATAGGGATTATGTTTTAAATACGGAACATCGTTGTTTTGAGGCCTTTGTCTGTTTGGACCAAAATAATTGTACGGCCTCAGAAAGTGTGCAGAGGATCTCTGTTATTAGAAAGAAGATTTGATAGTATTAATATAAAAAAGAGGAAATTAGATGAGAATAATTCTTTTGATGTTATTTGCTTTGATTGTGGTCGGCCTTTATGGGTGTCGCAGTGAAGATGATACGGGGATTATTAGTGCTGCTTGCAGTTTTACAGTTTCGGGGAATTTGACTGCCAACAATCAAGGAGACGCCGCGACCGTAACTTCTTCCGGCAAGACCTTAATTTGTGATGTAGATGCAAAAGATATTTCACTTGGGTATCCTAGAGTTAGTATTACAGTTTCATCTTACAACGGCCCTGCTACTTATAATGTTGATCCAAACGACTTCACTTATGAAGAATCAAGTGATGGCACCATCTATCGATCGGGGGAAAGCTCAAGGTGCTCTATAACTTATGAGACTTCAGATTCGGGGAATTTTAACTGTAGTATTTTGCAGGTCGATGGGGGCGGATCAATTATCCATATTGAAAATGGCTCTTTTAACATCTAGTATAAAAATTTCTTCTGGCCCAAACTGAAAACAGCAACAGCAACGGCAACGGAAACAGATTCGGTTCCAGTTCCAGTTTCACCCAAAATACAGCATCAATTGTAATAGCACGCCATTACCAGTACTTATTAATCAATAAAATCAACAGTTTTTCTGCGCGTCTACTGCGGGGCCCAAATTTCGGCTCATTGACAGCATCGGTGGTTTGGCCTATTGCTCCTATAGATTTTAGATGTTTTTAAAAAAAAGGAGCTTACTATCATGAAAACAATTTATTTATTATCTTTTTTGTTACTTATTAGCGGCAACAGTTGGTCATTTGGGGTGCGGGGCGTAGATTCTGCGGATCAAAATATTTATGTTATTGGACATAAAAGTCCCGATGCTGATTCAATCGTTGGTGCTTTATCGCTTGCTCACTATTATGGGTACAAGGCCTTGAGGTCTGGACCAGTTAATGCTGAAACTCAATATATCTTAAACTACTTTGGAGTTGCTGCTCCTTCCATGTTGGATTCCATTGAAGACAAGAAGTTTTTTCTAGTTGATCACAGTGTAAAATCTCAGGCGCCAAGCTGCTTGCAGAGTAAAGATATTGTCGGAATTGTTGATCACCATCCAATCCAAGAAGGGTCATTTTTATTTAACCGACCAATTAACATTAATACTAAATCATGGGGCAGTTCTGTCTCTATTGTGGCGTCTTTATATTTTGCTGCAAAAAAGAAAATATCAAAGCAGATGGCAGGGATTATGCTCGGAGCGATTTTGTCAGATACTTCTGGGCTAGATGAAGTTAAGGCCACTGAGCATGATGAAGTTATGGCAAATAAGCTTAGAAAAATTATTGGTATGGACCGTGAGGCTTCAGATAAGTTGTTTCAAGAGATGGTTAAGGCCAAGTCTGATCTTAGTGCTTTAAGTTCAGAGGGCGTTGTACTGTCTGATTATAAAAATTTCATTCTCAATGGTTATAAAGTTGGATTTGGTGTAGCAGAAACTATTTCACCCCAAATTTTGCTGGATAGAAAGCAAAGCTTACTAGAGGCGATGGCAACAATTAAGGCCAGACAAAACTTGGATTTTATTTTCTTTTCAATCACTGATGTAAGCCCACAAAGCAAAGGCGCTCATTTGATGGTGTTAAGTGCACAAGAAGAAGATTTAGCAGCTGTGGCATTTGAGAAGAGTTCTATCAAAAACATTATTCATTTGCCTGGATTTACTTCGCGCAAAAGACAGCTTCTACCTCCAATTCGTGCTCTTATTTTGCAAAAGGATCCAGTTGAGTTTGTCGATCCCTGCTTACAATGAATTTAATATAAACAGTTATTTTTTAGACTCCGTTAAGTTTAAAAATAAATCAGTGCCCTGTTTGATCCAGGGCACTTTTTTTTTTAGCTACAATGTATTATACTAATTACACAATTTGTACATCAAGGAGTTAGTATGAAATCCCTGTTTAAAACTATGATCATTACCAGTTGTTTTTTGCTGTCCTCTGCGACTATGGCAGAGTCCTTTTTATTTCCCAAAAAAAATAATGTCTCACCTAAAAGGGTTGCCCAAAAAGTCTTGGGGAAGCGGTCGTCAGGAAAATTAAATCGAACAATTGTCAAGTTTTACAAGCACAAAAATAGCTACCTACAAATTGGCTACGCTTTTACCACGCCTCATTCTGACTACAGCTTTGCAAAAGATATGCACAACATCGGTATAGATTACCTATTTAAAAGACGAGCTATCTTACATGGTGTTGGTATTGTTGGTGCTTTTGGTACTGATTCATATAACTTTGAACTTATCTACAACGGCTTTGTCCACTTCACAAAACTTTTTAGAGCAATCCCTTTAGTCCCCTATTTTGGGCTGCAACTTGGAGGTGGTTACCACTCATTTGACGGGACAACCAAATTTAAAAAGGCCGCTTTTAATGATACCAACATCAATAGCTACATCGTGGCCCGAGTGAAAGTTGGATTCTTTTATTCGATCAACGAAGATGTCACAATGGGTTTTACCTTTGAAAATAACTTTCTCCAAGAGCGCGCTTTGGGTGGAGGAGTTAGCCTTTTGCTAAAACTCTAAACTAATTTAGTGTTAAAGGTTACCAGCAAGGTTACCAGCGGTAGGATAGGCCCACTAAAATCCGTGGGCCTGAAACCTTAATCGAATAATCATCAGCATTTTCTATGATATAACTTTCATTTCTAAAATAATAATCAATGATCGCCCTGACTCCTACACCATTTTTAAAGTAGTACTTGGTGCCAACTCCTCCTGAAAAGAAGTTACTCGAACCTTCATTGTCAATTACGTCTTTTGAGATTCCAAGTCCAAAAGTGCCCACCACCATGGCAATTAAGCGGTGATAGGCCAAGGGATCTTCTAGAAAGTGCCAACTAACCGCCACTCCATACTCAAAAGCAGACTCACTTTTTTCATCACCGGCCGAGATTACTGTATTTTGACTGAAGGTATGTAAAAATATGGCCAAAGAAAATTTGTGAATCCAGCTATGTTGGTTGGAGAAGTATTTTTCAAAACCAAAAGAAAAATCAGAAGCCGAAGACTTTCCAACCACTACTGAACTTCCGCTTTGCACGCGGGTAGATCCTAGTCCATTAAAATAAATATTTGCATAGAGCTCCCAGGTCTTGTTCCAAGCAACGCCACTGACGCTGGCAGAGCCGCGTACTGCCTCATCTGCAGTAGGCCTGCCCACTTTTTGCTCATCGGCCTTCAGCATTGATAGATCCTCTTGATCAGCAGCACCCAAGTCTTCTTGAGACGGACTATCACTAATTGGAATTTGGGGTACAATCATTTTGGTGGCATCATCGGTGAGCTCTACCGGGGAGGCAATCTTTAGCTTCATCACATAATCATTGCGCACAAACTGACGGGCAATTATTCTATAGAGTGACCAAATCGAGCGCGAGGGAGATGCTTTTACCACTACCCCGCGGGCCACTACCCCATCTGTTTGAAAAAATTTGGCATGATCTCCAACTACCAGACCATCTTCTAGTCCTCTATTGATTAAGACAGTTTTTTTAGAATCAGAAACTTTAAGCACGCGCAAGGTAAGCTTTTCATCGAGTTCCAAGGAGTGGGCAGCACTTATTAAAAAAATAAAGGCCCCAAAAAATAAAACTAAATTAATTTGTTTCATAACTTTCATAACCATTTACCTTAAAAGTAGATACTCACACCTACTGTAAATTCTAAGTCATATGCATCAATTATTCCATAAATAAACTCACTCTGAGACTCGTTAACTGAGAGCCTTTTGCTCTGATAGGTAACAAGGGCCATAAGGCCATACTCCAAATTGACATATTCTCCATCGATGAACTTTTTGCCATTATAAAAGCGATATTTACTACCCAAGTGAAATGAGGGAATCGCACTTACTTGATATTGATAACGACTTTTTGCCCGATAATCTAAGACGGTAAATTTATCTGAAGTTAAATTAGCAGTCCCCATCATTATTCCAAGGCCCAAAAAGAAAGAGTATTTATTCAAAGTGGCGGGGGTATTGTAGAAATACCAGTGAAGAAAACCTTTGTAAGAAGTTTCCACCGCCCTGGCGTTTACCCCTCCCACATTGTAGCTGGCAAGCCCCACACTGTAGGCAAACTTTAAAGTCCAGCGCTCAAGGAACTTCAGGGTTCTACCCAAATGATATTCATAAGAGATACCAAACGCCATGGGTATAATCTGATTGTTTTGATCATCAGGGGTAGAATTTCTGATCATCCCTAAATTGTAAAATAGATGAAATTCATTGCCCAGGTCGTTGCCAAGAGCATAGGTCTGTTTGATCTTTTCTTCGACAATCCCGCTTTCAACCACATATCTTTTTAGAGTTTCGTCATCGAGATCAGATGACCATAAAAATCCATCTTGTCTAATTTTAGCAATAGTGCCTGGATCAATTCTACTGCGCTCCTTGTCAACTTCTCTGAAATCGATGTATTCACCTTCGGGACTAAACACAATTTTGTTGGTACGCGCGATACCATTTTCCACAGAACTTTTAAATACCTCATCTTCGGCCATTTTGCGGGCCTTGGCACTTTCTTTTTTATTTAGCTGTACGTTGCCGGTCACCTTGCGCGCAACGTCTTTAAATTTACTTTTATCGTTGTCTAAATTATCCAGCTCCCACCAGTTAAATTTGATGGACTCGACATCGCGGTAGCGGTTGGTCTTTTGGAAAACTCTTCTTTTGCCCGGTTCGTACTTGTCATCTACATGAATCAAGGAGGCATCCATGCCATCCTCTCTTTGCTGCAGGTAGTCGCCTATGTCTTTGCCTTTCAAGTTAACCACTTTTTTATTTAAAACCCTAATCCCACGTCTACCCTTTAGAAATTGCCCCTGATGAATCATAACGAGACGACCACCTCTGACTAGCACTTTGGGTTTGTCAATTTGTCTGATTAACCAATAGGAAAATGTGCTATGCACTCTAACTGCTTCCCCGGAAGCAACACTCTGCAAAACAGGCCCCGTTTTGGTCTCTTTTTGAATAATAAATTTTGCTAAATCACCGCGTTTAATGCCCCTTAGGTCGCCTACATCGACCTTCATGGTTTTTTTACTAGTGGATATTTCGATGATTGTTACGCCATAGGTGGTGGGCTCCGATGCAACAGCACATTGCAAATACACTAAACTCAAAAGGCCTGCCATGATGATCGTTTTACCCATAGAATCATTTTAGCACAGCTTCATGCTTGTATCTAACAACTTTTATTGAAAGCTAAAGTTTGTTAAATAGCTCAATCTACTTGATAAATCGCACAATTTTCATTATAAATAGATGCTTTAGAAGTAATGATCAAATAAGGTGGAAAGAAAATGGCCAGAAGAAGTTACGTACAGACATACAAATATCAATGTTCACTCACTGAGGAAACATTTACTACCACCAAGCAAGCTCAAAACCCCGAAGAGTTAATTTCGGTTGCAGCTTACTATGATATGCATCCAGAAGAAGATGACCGACCAGAGCATATCAAGAAATTATCGGCATTAAAAAGTGGCAGTAGTAGTGATGGAGACACTGAGGGAATTTAAGTAATTTAAACACTTTAAATATTTGAAATATTATAAATATTATTAACTAAAATATTTGCGACATTGTAAAAATAAAAATCAAGGATTAAGATTATGAACACTTCAAATGTATTGGATTTAATAATCATCGGCACAGGGCCAGCGGGCCTCACTGCTGCAATCTATGCATCAAGAGCAGCACTTAATTTACTAGTCATTGACGGCGGACAACCAGGTGGACAACTAACCACCACCACCGATGTCGAAAACTTTCCAGGCTTTCCAGGTGGCATTCAAGGCCCAAGCCTGATGGAAAATATGAGAAAGCAGGCCGAGCGCTTTGGAACAAAGTATGTCAGTACCAATGTCTCTCATATTGATCTGAGCAAACCTCCATTTCAAGTGAAATGTGAAAATGGCGACCAGTACCAGACTAAAACAGTCATCATCTCCACAGGTGCCAGTGCTAAATATTTAGGCCTTGCAGGAGAAAAAGAACTAATTGGCAGAGGTGTCAGTGCCTGTGCAACTTGCGATGGATTCTTCTACAAAGATCGCATCGTCCATGTGGTAGGTGGCGGAGATACAGCTTTGGAAGAGGCACACTTTTTGGCCAAATTTGCCAAAGTAGTCTACGTCGTTCACAGACGAGATGAATTGCGGGCCTCAAAACCAATGCAGACGCGATCCTTTGATAATCCCAAAATTGAATTTGTCTGGGATAGCGTTGTCGATGAAATTTTATCTGACCAACAGGGCGTAAATGGCATCAAAGTAAAAAATACTAAAACCGGTGAGATCACTACAAGAAAAACTGATGGCCTGTTCATGGGCATCGGACACAAACCAAACACTGACTTTTTAGCTGGACAACTGGAAGTTGATGAACTGGGCTTCATCAAAACAAACAATGATGTAAAAACCAGTGTCGAGGGCGTTTATGCTTGCGGTGATGTGCAAGATCCCCACTATAGACAGGCAATAACTGCCGCGGGCAGTGGCTGTATGGCGGCCATTTTGGCGGAGAGATATTTGAACTCTTAGTTAAACGGAAACAGCAACGGCAACAGCAACAGCAACAGTTAACAGAAACGGAAAAAGAATAAAAAATAAAGAATAAAGACTCTAAACTCGATCTAACACGGAGGAAGTAACATGCGAACACAAGACAAGTTAAAAATCAGTGATAAGAGATTACAAGAGGTCAATACTTTTTTGGCACAATCTGGAAATACTATAATTGATGGCATTTTGAAAGTAATTGCCAAATATGGCACAGTCGAAGAAATTAATAAAAAAGCACAAGTTGCCAGCAAACTTGAAAACAAGCTAAAAAAATTAGAACAAATGAACTCTCCATACCTAAGTGACGTCAAGTGGTTGATGGAGCAAAAAGAAAAGAAGGCCTTTGTCTCTTTAAGCGATTATCAAAAAGAGGTTTTACCAAAAGGGTCAACTCCAAACAATAAAGTTGAAAAAGATTACGCTGTAACGTTAGAAATAAGCGCGCTTCAGTACTTTCCTTGGTTGATCACCCAGGCCAAACAGGCCATCAAAAATAAAGAAATCATGCCAGGGCGATTCATCCGCGTGCGCAACATGAAAGAGCAAGAAAGTGACAACGGCGATTTAGTCGCCCTCTCAGCAGCAATGGATATAATTGGTGCAACGTGGGTTGAAACCCTAGACACCAAAGGAACCGATGGCTCAAATGTCCACCTAGGTGGTCCTGAAACCATTGCCGGATATTTTGGCGGCCCAGGCCAGCCCAACGATTACCCCCTTAAGTGGCTAGATGAGTACCTTCACTTCTACACCGAGTATGGTGTAAAGCAAGTTTTAAACATCAATCACGGCACTATTTTGGTGGCATACCTTACCCACAAACTAGGCGTCGATATGGAATTTAAAATCTCTGTCTTTATGGGCAACGACAATCCATATTCTGTTCTTGGAACCTTGATGTTTGCTAAATTTTTCTCACGAGAAGATGGATCAACTCCTCTTGTGGGCTTTAACTTTTCAAACTCCATCAACAACCAACACATTGAACTTTGCTCTAACATTAGAGAGGAGTTGGGGTTTGAGGATTTTGTACGCTTTGAACATCACATCACTGAAACTTATAAAAGTATCGTCAGACAGCCCTACGATCGATCTGACGAGCTGATGACTCTAGCAACAAAAGTTAAAAACATCAGCGCCAAACATGAGGGCGGAATTCCAGCGATTGAAGCTGATCGCGAACACCCATCTGATATTTTAGATTATTTCATGGCCAAAAAAGATGCTGTTGACGGCGGTGTTATGCCTCACATGGAGCAAAACTATTTGGACAAGCATGAGGCAGTAAATAGAACTGCAAGTATGTTGATGGAGCATGGGATACCGTTTATTGGAGCAAGAAACCTACACAAGTAGTTACGCAGTTAAACAGTTAAACAGTTAAATAGTTAAGTGGTTAAGTAATTATGATAGAAATAGATCAATCAACATGTTCAGGTTGTGAGGCATGCCTTCGGGTGTGCCCTCAACAAACCATCTCCATTAATGATAACAAAGCGACCGTAACCGGCACGCGCTGTATGGCCTGCGGTCACTGCATGAGCACCTGTCCCAGCGAATCCATAAAAGTACCCGAAATTGAAGAGGGAACCAAAAAATTCCACTCTTTTGATTTTGATAATAAGTGGCTCCCCTATGGCCAATTTGATATCGCCAAACTAGTAAGTCTTATGTACTCCAGAAGATCGACCAGAAACTATAAAGACTCCCACATCGATCGCAAAATACTAAAAGACTTAATCAAAATCGGCGCAACCGCTCCCTCAGGTACCAACTCCCAGTTGTGGACCTTTTATGTTTTACCGACCAGAGATGCGGTTGTTAACTTTGGTAATGAAGTTTTAAAGTTCTATGAAAAAATAAACAACATGTCGTCAAAGTTCATTGTGCGCAAAGGCCTAAAGATGATGGGCAATGGTGAGCTTGACAACTACTACGATGAATACTTCGATCTAGTAAACGATGGCATCAACGATTGGAAGCAAGGTGGAAAAGACCGCCTATTTCACGGCGCGACCGCCCTAATTCTAGTAGGCTCCAAAAATGCCGCCAGCTGCCCCAGCGACGACGCCCTGCTGGCCACCCAAAACATTCTGCTTGCCGCCCACGCTATGGGACTTGGCAGTTGTTTGATCGGTTTTGTAATCAAAGCATTTGAAAAAGACAAAAGAGTCAGGCAATACTTAAAAATTCCTAAGGATGAAAATATCTATTCGGCGATTGCGCTGGGGTACCCTGATGAAAAATATCACCGCCCCACAGGCCGCAAACAAATCCCCGTAACTTTTCTCATGGGGTAACCAATGGGGTAACAATGGGGTAACCGTCACTTTTTTGCTAAACAACGCATTATTGGGTAAATCTTGATGCAATGGGTATCAAAAAAGTGACGGTTACCACAAACAATGGTCACCGCAAGCTCCGCAGAAAACTTTGTGGATCACTAATAAACTCTAAATAATTATCCTTTGAAACTATTATTGGTATTGAACCAACAAATTGTTGGCAAAATAGTTCAAGTCCACTGGCCCTTCTTGTTTTTCCAGACTTTACTTCCACGGCATATATTTTTTTTTGCCATCGTAGGACAAAATCTACTTCGTAGTTTCCTTTTCTCCAATAGTAGAGCTCCTTTGAAACTTGTAAGAGCTTTGTACCTACAGTTGCTTCAAAGACAAAATCTGCTTTATCATTGTTGTTTGCAAACAATTGATAAAAGCATGGCGCCAAGGGAACAATCTTTGGCGAAGAACTTTTGGTCTTAAAATCTTGTGTGCCATATTTTTGAAGGGTCTTAATTAAAAATGCCCCCTCCAATAACGATAGATAATACTTAATTAAGTCTGTATTGCCTTTATTTTGTAGCTGTCCCAGTAATTTTGTGTAACTTATCTCAAGCGATGGGTAACAACAAACTATCTCAAAGGCCTGGCGAAATAGTGCTGGTTTTTTAACAATAGCAAATTGCAAGATATCTTTGTCTATAACACGGTCTACTACAGCATCTTTTAAGTAGCTAAACCAGCGGTCATAATCATCCAGGTAACTGTAGCTTTGTGGATATCCCCCAGATTCTAAGAAAGTTTCAAGACCCATCTCACACAAACTCAGTGACTCTGCATAATCCCAATGATAAACCGAAATCAACTCAAAGCGTCCTGCCAGCGACTCACTTACTCCCTTGGATAATGCAAGAGAGCTCGATCCCAACAGCAGTACTTTTATTTTAGTCTTGAGTACTTTTTGCTCATCCCAAAGATTTTTTATTGTTTCAGACCAACCATCAATCTTTTGAATTTCATCTATCACCAATAGCGCATCACTGCCTTTTAGTTGTGCTTTTTGCCACTGCTGTAAAATCCAACTTCTATCACCTGAAATTATATCGTCTGCACTGGTGTAATGATAAGGTTTGCTGTACATATCCAGAAACTGCAACACACCAGTTGTTTTTCCAACTTGCCTGGGGCCCATTATGATTTGGATTAGAGGCATCTGCTCTTTGAATCGATCAATTAATGTTGTAACAAATTGGCGTTTTATTGTCTTCATAGCACCTAGACCTTACATAATTTCAAGGTTTTAAAGTCGTTATTATACCGTTTTATTATGCCCTGTTAATTTTACTAGGTCAACCTAGTATTTTTGCTAGATTGACCTAGTAAAATGGTTAATGGTAACCGTCACTTTTTTGCGAAACACAGCGCCATTGGGTCAATATTGATGCAATGGATATCAAAAAAGTGACGGTTACCTATAGCAGGGCCCGTGAAGCACGAGATCCCAAAGAAATTGAATTGCTCTTTCGCTCAATTGAGATTAACCAGTTTAACTCTCCCCAAGTACGAGAACTTTATTCTGTATTTGCTGATGATCTCCCCTATGACCAAGTGATGGAGAGTCTGGTAAAGAAAAAAGATTTAAAAGCGGCAATGTATTTGTTACCCAAAATCAAAATTGAAAGACACTTTCATTACTATGACCGCAACCTGCTAATGCAATACTACAATCAATTTGGCCTAGATGAACTAAAAAAGGCCATGGTTCGCTTTAACCCCAAACGCTTTAGCGAAGTACTAGAAAAGATGAGTCAATCTTTTGATGAGCAAACCTACAAACAATTTATCCAAAGCTGGAAACCCGAAGTCGAGATCATGCTAGCGCAGTCAGATGCATCCATCCGCAATGAACTGGCCCAGTACACCTTCTCAATGAACTATGCCAAAGGTTGGAAAAGCAGCCTAAAAAAACTAATTGATTTAGCAGTCAAAGACATCGACCCCACCACCGCAATCCATCTTGCCCGCTACACTTTCTCCACTCGTCATGCCAACGAACTGATAGATGAGCTAGAATATTTCATCACAAAAACTACCCGCACAGATGTGTTAAACGAATTAGAACACACCCTCTTGGCCCACTCGCGCTTTCAATCTTCCAACTTTAATTACTTGCGTGAGTCACTGGAGATAAGAAACAAAACTCAAGTAGAAAACCTATTTAAACAAATTCACTCTCAGGCGGCCTCTACTTCCATCCCCGCTTGCCACAACTCAGCTGAACCATTTATTCCCTAATATTTCTGTGGGTCTGTCACCAACTTATTACTTTCCCGGGAAAAGTGATTAAAAATAATTAAAGAGAATTAATGATAATGTCTGATATTTTCTGGTGACAAAAAATGCTTCCATAGTGGTCGAACCCATTCAGGGAAAACTTTCCTGGGAAAAGTGATTCAAGGTAATTAATGATAATTAATGATAATTAATGATAATTAATGATAATTAATGATAATTAATGATAATTAAATTGATATTTTTTTTCAATCGATTTAGGCCCCCACATAGGTTTTTAAAAAGATTTTTAGCAAAATTGCTACCTCGGTCTCTTCAAGCGGCTCTAAGGAGCTTATCATGTAGGCTGCGGCGATACCGGAAGGCGCCTCTGCGCCTTATTAATGGGACTTGCGGTCGTTTCGGAGTTTGCAAAAGCGTTGCTAGTTTGCTATAAAATACCACAACACAAACTACGGAGAAGCCGATGAACACAGCACATCTAAATGATTCACAACTATTAAACAACACCAAAATACTTGTAAAAAAGGAACACCTAATATCTATAGAAATCCTAGATCACTTAGCAGAGATCGAGCGTCGAAAACTGTACTGTTATTTGAAACATTCATCATTGTTTGCCTACTGTCAGGGGGAGTTGGGGTTTTCAGAGCAAGAGGCATATCGCAGGATTGATGCTATGAGGCTTTCTAAGAAGTTGCCGGAAGTGAAACAAAGCTTAAACAACGGGAGTATGAGTTTAACGAATGCTAACATGGTCAGTTCTCTATTTAAAAAGAGTAATATTGACCATGATAAAAAGCTGCAGATTGTTGACGATATCAAGGGGATGACAAAAAAGCAGTGTGAAGTAAAGTTGGACGCAATTAAAGATGAGCTCGGGATTAGTATTGATTCAAAGGCAGAACGTAAGGGCAAAGAAATTGATGGTGGTGTGAGGTTGCATCTTTCTTTAAATAAGACAACGGTTGTTAAGCTTGAAAAATTAAAAGGACTTCTTGCTCACACCAACAAAGATCACTCCACTGAAGAGTTACTTAATTTGATGTTAGATAATTTGATAGAAAAGATTGAGAAGAAGAAATTTAAATCGTGTAGATCTGCTACTGCCAAGAAGCATAAACGGCAAGGGCGCTATATTCAAAAAAGTACCAAGCAAGTGATATATGAAAAAGCAAATGGGAAATGTCAAAACTGTGGATCTATTTATGCGTTAGAAATAGATCATTTGGAGAGTTTTGCCAAAGGTGGAAATAGTGACGTGACAAATCTGCAACTTTTATGTCGAAGCTGTAATAGACGTAAGGCCATAAAAGAGTATGGGGTAGAAAAAATTAACAATTGCACTTTGCCCGGAAACAGTAATGTTCAAGCAAACCAATATGAATTATTTGATGCACTTTTGTTATAGATAGACAAAATGTTGAGTGTTAATGAGCGTTTATTAGTCTTTATCAGTGTTTATGATATTTCTGTGACATGTCTTTTAAAAAGTCTGTGACAAGTTTGTGAAAAATATTCTTGTGGCGGCCATTTTGCCACAGTTGATTTTTTTTCATATTGCAAAATTTTTGATTGCTGCTACTTTGCAGGGCACAAAGAAACAAGATTTTAAAAAATATTGAAGCAACAATCAAAAACACAACAACTATTAAGGAGAAGACATTATGAAAACTAGAAATTTAAAAACAATTTGTTTGACTTTAATTTTATCCATCTCATTTGTATGTGGTCCACTGCTTGCGGCCAACCCAAGACTTGAAATGGTACAAGAAAGAAAAGAAAAAATTCAAAACGAGCAGACTGAAATTTCAAACTTAAAAGCGGATATCCAAGAGTTAAGTAGCGAAATTGAAGAGGCCATAGAAAATGAACCCAATGCTAAAAAAGTTGCCATTACAGTTGGCGCAATCTCTGCCATCACAGCAGGTATTGGTGCTTGGGGAATGAAAAAATACGGATCTTCAAGTAACACTGGTCACCTAGGACCTGCCATCGCTTCTTTGGTCGCTACTGCAGCTGGAGTTATTGGTGTTGTTGGTGATGGTGTTTATGCTTATATCACACTTGGCAAAGCTAAGAGATTAAACAAAGAGCTTAAGGCCGCACAGTCGCAGCTTGAAGATTTAGAATCTGAGCTTGCTAAAGATATTGCTTTTTTGGCGGAACTTGAAAGTTCGTTTCAAGAAGACGCTGAAGCTGTTGCGCAACAGTAACATTCTCAATATCAATCAGTAACATTCAAAAAGTGACGGGGAAAATCAGGCTACCAAAAAGGGTGGTAAAGAGGTGGTGAGATTTTCTCCTCAGGTGTACCAAAATCCAATTGATGTAAGTTTGATGATTTTAGCTTATAAAAGTCAAAGAGCTTGAGAGGGGATCCCAATTTTTCCACTTCCCAGCTTGGTATCTCTCTTTCCGTTTGAGGGCCTGAGTGCTCTTTTGGCAATGATTCGTTGCAAATATGATTAATCCTATTAAGGTTCCTTTCATCAAACATCGACTTCACATGAGGAAATATAGGATTATCTCCTGTTAATCCCCCGTCGAGCAAAAGCACTATATCACTTCGGTTTTTGTCTAGGAAGATCTCTAGCGAGAAGTACTCCTCCAGGGCCTTTTTTATCGTTGCCTCCAAGTTGCGACCTGATGCCGTTGTGAAATGACAAATCTCTCTCTCTAGATAATATTTTTGAGGCTCCTTGATGAAAATGGCATAGTAACCTTTTTGACAGCAGTGCATTTGAAATACATCAAAAACCTTACCTCTATAGGTAATGGTCCTTAATTTTTTTAAGGGATGCTTTGATCTATAGTGATACAAAAAAGAGTCTCGTTCAAGTAGCTCTGCTTTGGCCCGTTCAATGATATTTTTTCTGATGAGCCCCCCGGCCATTCCACAGCGGTCATTTAGACCAAGTTCACCTCTTAAAATCTCTTCACCAAACTCTAAAATTGATTTTAAATAAGCAGTAAGCAGGTTCTCATTAGTGCCTGTAGCAGTAGGTGCATGCTCTCCATACTCAGACCTGATAACAATCGAATAAAATCCATTTTGGTTATAAACAGAAAGGGTAAGATTGCCAGCAATCTCTTTGTCTTTGATCAAAAAGCTAGATAGTGAGACTAGCGAAGTTTGTAGGTCCATGTTTGGATACCCCAGCCCCAAGATAGATCATCATTTCTTTCTAATAGTGGTGATTCAATCACAACTCCTGGAAAATGGCCCAAGGGAAACATTCTTCTATCTTTGATAATCTCTTCTTCAAGTTTGAGCATAGAGGCATTAAATTTGTCCTGTGTGCCTTGGATTGAAGCATTTAATATGTCTTTGTCTGAAATAATATCTCTAAGCTCAGTTAAAAAGGCAAAAGAGCTCAGAGGATCTGCTTGGGCGATACCCAGTGGAGTCAAGTTCATGTCAACTTCACTAGACCATATTTTATTGATATCCTTTCTTGGATACAACCTAACCTCGACGTATGTAGAAAGGTCTATCTTGATATAATTCAATATCTCCTTAAAAAATGGAATTTCTGACCACTCATCCAATGTGGCCAAAACATATCTCTTCTTAATGGCCGGCAGTTGTACTTCTTTAGTTTGAGATATCATCTTTAAAAAAGTATCTTCTTTTACTCCAAAGCTTCTATTATAAGGAGATATTCCATAGGCCTTTTGCCCGAGTGGAGCTTGTTTCATTAGTTTTGTCTTCTGCCTTTGTAAGCTCAGATAGAAGAAGCTACGAAGCTCACGGGGAACAGATTTATTCATCCCTATATAAACAACCCACTCCGAAGGCATCTGCCTAACTTTAAATCCCTTAGATTTTATAATACTAAGGTGTTCTTTAGTTAAAGCATAGCCATATAGATACGCTAAATGATGTTTAGTAGTGTCTAATGAGTTAATGAAGGAGTTTGTATCCTCTGAGAAATAAGACTTAAGGTAGACATCCTTAACTGAGTTTGCCCTTAACTTTTGTTTATAGTTGGGATTTGGAGTTAGGTGAATAAAGCCTTCTTTAAATTCTAGGTAACGATATGGCCCTGTCACATCTCTGATGGTCTTACTATTTTTTTCAATGGGAAGCTGGTCTTTCATAAAAATTGAAAAATCAGCTAATGTGAAAAGATATTTAATATTAATGGGTATATCTGTAAAGTGAACCTCAAAACTTTTTTCAAGGCAACGTACTTTTTTTATCAATGGTTTTAAAACAATATGATGAGAATTGAAAACACTTTCTTCGAAGCTAGAACAGAAATCCTTTATCCCGAGAGGCCTTCCATTTGACGTAACAACTGAAGTACTGGGAGTTACTCTAATTACTTTCTTCTCAAAATCAATATCAACATCTGAGTAAACTGAACCAAAACCACCACGAAGAGATTCTTTAGCGTGAAATGCATAGAGATGCTCACAAATTACTTGATCACCAACTGTGATAATATTTCTGGGATCAACATTTTGAGAAAAAACAAATGGGAAATAAGCGTTAATCCTATCCATTGGTTTAGTACCCTTTGAACACGAAAATAAAAGAAGGTTGCAAGCAACGGCAACGATCACCAGATTTAATGATTTCATTAGTACTTTTGATCGTCTTAGTTCTTTTTTTATCACCTTTTTCAACCTTGTTAGGGCCCGTAGATTTAGCTCCAAGGGCCTGAATAGAGTAACTGTAAGTAGTCCAAAAATTATAGAAGTACTAATAAAATTTTCAACTATGAAATTACTAATAAAATTTTTCATGTTCTATTCCTTTCTTCACTATTATGTAGTAGGTAGTTGTATATTACTAATTCATCAGGTCAAGTGATTAAAGTGAAGACTGAAATAAAGAAATACATGATCTTCTTTCTAATCCCATTAATGGTAGGGAATATCCTGTTGTTTTTCTGGAAGCAATACTCCACCACTGACTCAATTGCTATTATTTCAAGGTCTTATGTTAAACAAAAAGAGTTTAAAGGGCTGGAGTTTAACTCCCCTTCTTTTGTACCTGTCCTTATGAATATCTTGGAAGATAACTCACATGTCTTTATCAGTAATCTAATAGTCAAAAAGAAAGGTCTTCAGGTGTTTGAACACTCCTCAAACTCTCAAAAACTGCAGTTTACTGATGTTTGGATTAACAGGTTTAAGATTAATTACAATCACGAAAATCTAAAACTCTCGCTAGACTTAACTCACTCTATCTATTGGTTGGCATTTTTTAATTTTATTTTGATAGCATTAATTCTTTTAGCTCACATTATTTTTAAACTGATTGTCGAAAGAATCAATTCTGCTCAAGAGCATGAAATTATTTTAAAGAAAGAAGAAGTAGCTTCTCAAGTCGCTCATGACATTAGGTCTCCTTTGGCGGCACTTAGCATGATAACTGGTGATTTAGATGGTATTAAAGAAGAAAAAAGGCTCATCATTAGAGGGGCCGTAACAAGAATCAATGATATTGCCAACGGGCTTCTTGTTAAAAATAAAGAGCTGGCCAAAAAGAGTAGCAAAAAAGAAGTATCAAAAGAAAAGAGTGAGAAGGTTCTACTATCTACTTTGGTCGATGGGATAATATCTGAGAAAAGAACACAGTTTAGGGGTAAGCCCCGAATAAAGATTGATAGTACCTTTGATAAGTCTTCTTACGGTCTTTTTTCATTAGTTCAGCCGACTGAGTTTAAGAGAGTTTGTAGCAATCTTTTAAATAATGCTGTTGAGATCCTGGATCAAAGCGGAGATGTCACGATTTCTCTAAAGAGGTCAGGTGATGAAATTGAGTTAAGGGTAGAAGATAATGGCAAGGGTATCCCCGCCCACATATTGTCAAAACTAGGTCTAAAAGGTGAATCCCACGGTAAAAAGGAGGGAAGCGGTCTGGGACTTTATCATGCCAAGGCCTCTGTTGAATCCTGGGATGGCCAGCTAAAGATTGAGTCTGAGGTCGGTGTAGGTACTTCTGTCATTATAACATTGCCAATTTCAGGGCCTCCTCAATGGTTTGTACCGTCAGTTGAGTTAACAAATAATGTAGAAATTTGTGTTTTAGATGATGATCAAAGTATCCATCACATCTGGGACTCTAGATTCTCATCTGCTGATTTTGAGGCCAATGATATTAAAGTCCATCACTTTACATCTGCTAATGAAATCATCTCTTGGTATAAGCATCAGGGGAACGTTGAAAATATGTGGTTCTTTGTTGATTATGAGCTACTGGGCCACTCTATTAATGGATTTGATGTGATTAAGGAGATGGGTGTTACTCAGAGTTCTAGCTTAGTGACAAGTCGATATGAGGACAAAAAGATCATTGAAACTGTAGAATCCTTAGGGATGGGTCTTATACCAAAGTCCATGGTCAGCTATATCCCTATTAATATCACACCTAAAGTCAGCAAGGATAAAGTGACTGTTCTTTTGGATGATGACCCTCTTGTCCATATGATCTGGGAATATGGTGCCAAAGAAAATTGTGGAGTTGACTTTCGGCCATTTTTTAAGCCAGAGAAACTTATGAATCAGCTTGATACATACGACACAAGTTCAACCTTTTATATCGACTCATGTTTAGACAATGATGTAAAAGGCGAAGATATTGCAAAAGAGATTTTCAATAGAGGATTTGAAAATATTTATTTAGCTACCGGGTATGATCCTGATCATTTTGGCAAGCTGGAATTCGTTAAGGGGGTTGTGGGGAAAAATCATCCCTGGTCAATTGCTTAGGTTGGGACAGGCCTATCTTGGTTAATGAGCTATAGCTTATGACGCTAGTGTTGTTAAGTATTAAGATATTGAAATTTTGAAATATTAAAATATTAAAGTCTTAAAATCTTGTTCTTTTTTGTGCGGTGGGTATCAAAAAAGTGACGGTTACCCAGGGGGTTACCCAGGGGTTATCCAGGGAGTATCGAGGGAATATTTTGCCATGGTATGGCCCATAAGTTTTTATCAAGCTTTTGTTTATTATCACAGCGACAAATAATGTATGAGCATGAGGCCTTTGGATACTCTTTTAAAAAGGTTCTTAGGTGTTTTCCATGACTTGGTGTAGGATTTTTTGACCACTTAACCTCTATGGGAATCAGGCCATCACCATAATCAATAACCCAATCGACCTCAGGCCCGTCTGGATCTTTCCAAAATTTTAATTTGGCCATAGGATTTACTTGTCGTAATTGCCTAAGCAACTCTATACCAACAAACTGTTTAAATAGGTCTCCTTTGCGCTCATTGGTTACACGAACTCCTTCCTGTGCTGCTGATCTTCGGACTCCCATATCAAAAAAGAGGTACCTAGATGATTTAACAAGTTTTTTTCTGGTCTCACTGTAAGTTATAGATTGAATTCTTTCAGTTATTAAACAATCAAATAGTATCTCATAATAATTGGCAATAGTTTTAGGATCCACGCCTAGCTCTTGAGCAAGACTAGAGTGCCTAATGATACGACCAGCTTCCATACCTGCCAATTCCAAAAACCGTGCAAAAGGCCCAAGCTCCCTTACTAGTGCCTCAGCACGCACCTCTTCTTCCAAATATGTTTCCACATAGCTATTTAAATCAATTTCTTTATTTTTTTTAGATTTTGTTAAAGCGATCTCCGGTAATGACCCATAAAAAAGAAGCTGTTGTATATCCGTTTGTTGGTATTCTTGCATACTAAATGGATCTAAGCGCAAACTTACCACTCGACCTGGAAGTAAATTGACGTTTTTTTGTTTTTTTAATTTTCTCGCCGAAGATCCGGTTAAAATAAATTGCCCTTGTCCATCATCGATAAGCTCTTGCACAATATCCATTAACACCGGTACTCTTTGAATTTCATCAATAATTATAAGTGGCATAGGACTATTTAAAGCAAGGGCCTCAAATTTTAACTTCTCTGGATTTTTTTCATACTCTAAACGTATCCTGGGATTTAAAAGAGTAATGGTTAGTTCAGCATCTATTTCCTTTAGCAGCGTCGTCTTTCCAACTTGTCTTGGGCCTAATAACAGAATGCTTTTACCTCGCTGCAAATGAGCATGAATTTCACTACTTAACAATCTAGGAATCTTAGTTTTTGAGACCATGGTCCTTATATTCTACGAAATTTGGGACCTATGTCAAGTTATTTTCATTTCTAACCATTACTTTTAAGTTTTTAATTTGAAAAATATTGCTACTAGCATATCAAACTGACGTTGCTTTATTGTTCTCACATTAAGTCTAGGGAACTTATTCAACATATAGATACGTATGTATGGCATATGGCACTATGGCACTATGGCATTATGTTGTAACAACACTTTACAGTCTATCACTTATGCCTCGTAACGCTTTTGTGTAAAGCGTTTTGTGCAAAGGGTATCAAAAAAGTGACGGTTACCCTGTATCAAATATTTTTTCTATAAGATACAGAGGAATTTGTAGATATCCATTGTTATCACTAAAGTTAGCTGGGGTACATTTAAAGGCGTACTTGGGCCTAAATTTTGTAATATACGAGTCCAGGCTTTTGGATTTTAGCGATTTTTTTGATGATTTTACCTCTATCGGGATTACATGCGTGTCTTTTTCAATGATAAATTCAATTTCAGCACTATCTTTATTGGAGTTTCTTTTATAGCAGTAAAGCTCATCCATTTGAGTATATTTGCTTATCTGCTGTGCTACAAAATTTTCTGCGATATATCCTTTATAATGGCCCACGCCTTTAGTAGAGAGAGTTTTATAGCTAATGCCCAGTCTTGAATTTAAGATTCCAACATCAAAAAGGTAACATTTAAATTGTCCCCTCTCGTTGTCATCCACTCCAATATGAAAGGGAAGAGTCGGCACTTTTGTAAAAAAGGTTTGAATAATTAATCCACTGTACTTTAAATAATCAAAGGCCGATTTTACCTCTTTGTACCGAGTACCTTCTTTGAGTTGTTTAAGTTTAAACCTCTCCACCGTTTCTTCATGAAATTTTTCAAGATATGTAGGTATCTGTTCAAAGATTCTCTTTATTTTTTTTACGTCGGTATGCTTTGAATATTTTTCCAAATCATAGTGGTATTTTGAAAACAACTCCGCTTTTTTTCTCTTGGTTGCCCTTATGGCACCTGGCAAATTGCTTTGTTTTAACTTCAAAAAATTAAATACTACTTCTGGCATCCCACCAGTAAAAAAGTAATACTCTAATGCCTCCATAAATTTGTCATGTAGGTTTTGAGATAATTGCTTTGGCCTATTGATATCAATAGAGACATATTCTTTGTACAAAATTGAACTATAATTTTGCAGGAATTCACGAAAGCTTAAAGGATGTAAACTTAACTCTTCAGTACATCCTACAGGATGTTTGATATCACTAATTTGTTCAAGAAACAGTCTCATGTAACTGCCGGTTGCGATTATGGCAAGCTGTGGGTACTCGTCTTTAAAAAGCTTTAACACCTCATAGGCCCTAAGGCATTCTTGGATTTCATCGAGTAAAATAATGGTTTTATCAGGATTAATCTCCCTATCCAGCAGAATCTCCAGTTCAGTTAGAATTTCTTTTGGATCTTGGGTTGCTTCAAAAATAGAGGCAAAACGTTTAGGTCTTCGCCTATCATTTACATCCTTATAAAAGTTAATCGAAACTATATTTTGGTTAGTTTGGCCAAAGTGCTTACTCGCAAAATGTTTGGCCAAAGCAGTCTTTCCGACTTGCCTTGGCCCAAAAATTACCAGTGGGCTACGTGAAGGTGTAGCAAACCACTCCTCCAGTCTTTGCTCTGCATCTCTTTTCAACCATTCCATCTGTATATTATCTCATAATATCGGTAAGATAGCTAGCATTAATTACCGTACTTAGGTGACTAAAATCACATAATTAATAGGTGTTAGGGGAAATAAATCACATAATTAATAGTATAAATGTGACAAACTTGCTTTACATCATCAAAAATATTCGTGGTTTTTACTCTTTTTTTATTCCTTAATTAATGCTCGCCATCAAGCTGTACATACTTTAAATTTTTTTCTGTCCGGTTGACGATTACGCTATAAGACGACGACACTGGAAGACTCAATTCTCAACAATTTTTATTTTATCTTCGTGAAAATATTACAATGAAATAGCTATCAAATTGTCATCTTGGGGATATCTGATAGGTTTATTTTGTGGAGTGTAAATTTTAAGCGTGGGGGAGTGTTTATGAAAAGAAAACTAGTTAATATCGGTTTATTGATTTTGAGTATGTGTAAAATGCCATTTGTGTTTGGTAATATCGAAGAAAATAATCATAAGATGTCCTATATTGCCAACATAGAAGATGTTACAAGCAATATAGAAGTTCTTCTTGATGGTGACATCATTCAAATGGATCTCAATAACAATAACTTTCCACTTAATAAATCCATCTTACAAAAATTGGACGATCAAGGTGTTCTTGACACGGAGTATGCCAGGCCTGACATCGATTGCTTTAGTGAGTGTGGCGAAAAAGGCTAGTGAGATCTCAAAAAGCTAGCATGAAAGTTCAAGCTACTTGGCCCATAATTCTCACTATATTGATAAATGCAAGTTGTGTAAAAAATAAAGCGGAGAACATTATGAACTTAAGAATTAGTTACCCTACTCCAAAAGGTCGGGAACTAACTGCATATGATCCTGCTAGAGTAGAGACTGCTAGTATGGCAAATTTTGTTAGAGCAATATATAGTCCTCTCATTGAGTTTTCTAATGATGGCGAGTTGGTTTCGGGTCTTGCGAGTAAATTTATATGGAAAGATGGGGCCGTACATTTTTATTTAAATGACAACGCAAAGGCCAATGATGGAACGCCTATTACGGCCAAAGACGCCTATATCTCATTAAAAAGATTAATCATTCTCGGAAAAAATACACATGGAAATTTAAAAAGTTTTATCTGTCCCGATGCTACGGTGAAAAAGCTTGATGATGAGTGTCCCGGGTTAATAACTGAAAATAACAAACTCATCATTACACCTATCCCCTCAAGAAAATCGCTCCTACTACCCCTTTTGGCCAATATAGAATTTACAGTTATCCCACAAAAATCTTTAGATTTAAATAATCTGAGTATAATAAATTATAATATTACTAGTGGTCCTTACTTTGTCGACAAAGACAAGGGCAATGGTAATATTACACTTGTTGCAAACAAGTATAATCATCATTATTCAAAAAAAATTGCCCAAAGTATAACTCTAGTACCAGTATCTTCACCACAAAGCTCCCTCATTGATTTAATAGAAAACAAAAAAGTGGATATAATTCCTACATTTAACTGGGGTGATGAAAACAAACTTCATGCTTACTTTTTAAATAAGAATAACTATTCAATTCACAGAAGCATGAATATTAAGACATATTTATTGAAATTCACCAAACGTGGTATGCAGGAGTTATCACAGGAAAGAAGACACATCTTAGGAGCAATTATTAAAAAGGCATACTTAGAAACTTTAGATAAAAATAGCATTGCTCAAGGCCAAAATCAATTCTTTGGAGTATACGGCGAAGGTTCACTTTCAGATAGTGATCAAAAGCGGCTCAATGAAACCATTGAAAAGGCCATAGCTTCCGGCACATCTCTAGAAAAGGGAGCGGGTATTGTCATGAACGTTTTTAAGTCACAACTCGACTTAAATAAAACAAGATACTCTCAAGTGCTTCCTGAGTTAGCTTTTTCGACATCCCCCAAACTTCCATTTTTTATGAATTATAATTCACAAGAAGAAATGCCTCACCTATTTATAGTGGGGGGAGACACATCATTTTACGAGAATGTTAGTCTTTTAAGCTATATGATATCTCTGGATATGTTTGAAATGGGTCAAGAAAAAGCAAATGAATGGATTGAGGATTACCTTAGCATAGAGGATAAAAACACACGATTAAAAAAACTCCAAAAGGCCCATTTGGCAATGTTAATATCCGCTTCAGTAATACCCTTAGCTGCAGCACCTTATGTCGCAATAGCAAAAAAACCATGGAAATTTGAGGTATCTGACCAATATGCCGGTACCCCTTTCTGGCAGATAGTTCATGATGAATATTAGTGACAAAAATGCGCAAACACTTCAATGGTTTGTTGATAATATTAAAGCATTAAAGTTGAAAGTTACACACCTAGAATGGACCAAAGACTACCTCCCTGAATACACAGACATATGTGTTAATATTCAAATTAATCATACTATCTACTATGGACGTGGAACTGATACAAATGCAGATATTGCCTTCATTAAGGCCTCTGTAGAAGCTGTAGAAAGAGCAGTACTTGGACATCATCAAGAAATATCAAACTCAAATGGGATTGCAGGACATTCTACAAAAGAGGGCGCCATAAGAAATGCCAAATTAGAGCTTATTGAGCGAGATCGATTTTTGGGCCATTTTTTGGCCAAAAAAAAATTTTATAATTCACTAGAAGTTATCGTAAAACATAAGTTTTTTAGATTTAAACAAGCGATCCAAAAATTGCAAACTCAGAAAGTACAAATTCATTTTCAAGAAATGACACGAGCTGAGGGTATTTACTCTACCATTTGTATTGCAACTGGCAAATCTGCTAAGTTTCCATTTGGTATGACCACAGGTCTTGGTGCAGCTTTCAGTATCGATGCCGCCCTAGAAGCATCTTTTCTCCAATGTGTAAGAAAAGTTATTGCCATTATGACTGGTCAATCGCTTCAGGCCATGTCTATAAATAATTTTATGAATAAAAGCAAATACTCTCCAGAAGACCATATGTCACTGGCATGTGACCTAGATTATGGCAAAGAAGTATTGCCCTACATGCTTGGTTCCAACAATACCATACAGTATGATCAAATAGATTTTGATAAAATAGAGTGTTATAAACTTAATATTAAAAATAACAAACAATTAACCACTGTACATTCTGCTCCGTTAGTCTTTTACAAAGCTACGTCAAACCTCTTACAAGATCTTTATTTTGGAGAAACTACTAAAAATAAAGTTAATTTAAAACGAATTTCTACATATAGTGGCAAAGAGCTTGATTTTATAGATATACAAAAAATTCCACATCCAATGGGTTAGAGATGAATAGACAATTTAGTAATAAGTTACAAATGCAAGTCAAAAGTTTATTTATAAAGCTTCAAATCATTCAGATATTACTATTTTTATTATTGTGCAGTATTTTTGTTACAAGTAATTACTATTTAAAAAGTAAAATTTCCTCCATAGTTGGGACCTCAACCAGAAACACTGTGATTATTAATGATATTAGAGAAACAATTAATACTGTTAAAAAAATTGGAGTCACGACATTTAAAAGTATCTTCTTTCAAAATAGTCATGGCGAAGCAATATTTCAAGTCCCTTCTACGGCACAAAGTCTAGTTCAATACCAAACAGGCCTTACAAACTGGATTCTTTTTTCTGTCATTGAAGTTCCTGTTCGTTCCTCTTTAAATAAATCGAGTACAATAGTTGGTAAGTTCTTTTTTGTCTACTACCGCTTTGAATATATTACTTACGCCATCTTGTTGTGGTTAATTTCAATTACTGCTTCTTTTTTCTTTATGAAAAAATCTAAATTGAAGCTTGAAATCGAATATAGAAAAGAACTACAAGCTAAAAAAAACTCGTTAATTTCTGAAATTGCAGGTCAAGTGGCACACGATATTAGATCCCCATTGGCAGCGCTAGACACTATCATGAAAGACCTGGGATCATTGCCTGAACCGAAACGTTTAATGATTAGAAGTGCGTCCACTAGAATCCATGATATTGCAAACAATCTTTTGCAACAAAATAGATCACTTTCTACAGAAACTGATTTAAATAATTCACAAGAGCGAAAAGTAGTACTGCTTCCTGCCATTGTTGAGAGCATATTAACTGAAAAGAGAATGCAGTTTCGCTCTAAAATGGGCATTAATATTAACTCTAACATTAAAGCTTCTTCCTATGGTCTCTTTGTAAAAGTGGCCCCTCGAGAGCTCAAGCGCGTTTGTAGCAACCTACTCAACAACAGTATTGAAGCACTAGGAGAATCAGGCAATATCACTGTAGATATTCATTCTTGTAACAAAGATGAAATAGAAATTCAGGTTAAAGATGATGGTGTCGGTATCTGCTCACAAATTTTAAATCGATTAGGCAAACGAGGTGAAACACACGGTAAACCAGCGGGTAATGGTTTAGGGCTTTTTCACGCAAGGACTTCTGTAGAGTCTTGGCGCGGATCTTTAAAGATTGATTCACAGGTAGGTAAAGGTACAACAGTCAAGATTCGTTTACCAAAAAGTGCACCTCCTAAAACATTTGTTCCAGAAATTAAGGTTACGCCTAACTCAACTGTAATAGTCGTAGATGATGATGAATCAATCCATCAGGTTTGGAAAGGGAGGTTTGCATCTATCAATATAAAAAACCATGGTGTTAAAGTTCTACACTTTTGTTGTCCTGAAGACGTTGCAAAATGGCTTAACAGCAATAATTACAGCAAGAATCTGTTTCTGGTAGACTATGAGTATATAGGGCGTATAGAAAATGGTCTAGACTTTATAGAAAAGTATAAAATCAGCAATTGTGCCTATCTAGTAACTAGCCGGTTTGAAGAAAAACAGCTCCAAAATAGATGTGAAACACTTAAAGTTGGGCTTATTTCAAAAGGTATGGCCGGATTTATCCCGTTGTCTATTGTCTCAACCGGCCCTGTTGAAGGCTACCCAACGGTATCAACTCCAACTACAAGTAGCACAAGTGGTATCAGCACGAATATTCTTGTTGATGATGATGAGCTGGTAAGGATGGTCTGGACCTCTACTGCTTCTGATAAAGGTATACCATTTAAAGTGTACTCCAATGCGGATGAGGTGATGAAGGAACTACACACATTCTCTAGGGGAAGTACTTTCTACATCGATTCAAACTTAGAAAATGATGTCAAAGGTGAAGATGTTTTAAAAAAACTCTTTGATCTCGGGTTTACAAATCTTTACTTGGCCACAGGGTATGGGCCTGAAGAATTTCGGCACTTGGAATACATCAAAGGTGTTCTGGGTAAGGAGCCGCCTGATAGTTGGTTACAGCTTTAAACTATCATTTTCTTTTCAATTAATAATCTTTATTTTGTGCATCTTGAGGTAACCGGGATTTTTCTATGAAACACTGCTGCATTTCCATCCATCAAACAGCGCCTGAGGACACCTTGTTAACGCTGATCTACCTTCCCCCTATTGTCTTGGTTATAAATAGAAAATATATAGACAACCCATTCCGAAGGCATCTGCCTAACTTTAAACCCTTTAGATTTAATACTAAGGTGTTCTTTAGTTAAAGCATGGCCGTATTGGTATGCTAAATGGTGTTTAGTAGTATCTAGAAGGTTGCAAATAACGGCAACAACCACCAGAATTAAAGATTATACCAGGTTGCCTGGTTAGCAAAGATGTTTATACCAGTATTCTATTCGATAAAATGGAATACTATGTATATGTCCTTCACTTAGATATTGGTTTTGGTTAATTTTATATCCCGTCGTAACCTTCTTTTTCTGCATAAAAAAATTCAAACTTTTTAATCTCCCAGTGCTTCCACTTTTAACCTCAATGGGGAATATCTTTGAATCTTTTGCAATCACATAATCTATCTCACTACTACTTTGCTTTTGTTCTCTATGCCAATAATACAATTCTGGGGCAATGTAATTAGGTTGATATTTTAACAACTCCAATCCGGTATACAGTTCTGCTAGTGCACCATTGTTTACTTGAGAAATATCTGGCCGTAAAATCATTGACTTTACATCTATGCCCAGCAATCTTTGGGCCAATCCAATATCAAAAAATAAAACCTTAAATTTTTTCGGATTTATTTCACTTTTAAGTGGTACGCCATTTGAACTAGAGTGATAGATTTTGTAAACAAGACCAGCTTGTTCGAGCAAATTAAGAGCATTCCCCAAAACAGTACTCTTGACCTGTGAATTAATTCTGGCCCAGACAAATTTATGGCCCAACATAAGGGGAGTTGCATTAAAAACAGTTGCAACATGGGGAACCATTTTCTTCTTTGCATATTTTTTAAAATCTTTGATAAAAACTTCTATAAGTGATGCTTGAAGCATACTACATTTTGTCAAATCCTTATCTTTAAAAAATGTTTTAACAACTTCAGGCATCCCTCCAACAAGGGTGTAATCTCTAACTAGTTTTAAATATTTTTTATGTACTATGTCTGGAATTTTTTGATTTGGGTCATCTTGTAGCGATTTTCGAAAATGTGCTTCACCTGCTGCATCTAAAAATTCACCAAATGACAATGGGTATACATAAAGCTGCTCAACTCTTCCCACCGGGAAACCAATATTTTCCAATTCAAATTCAATTAAGGACCCAGCGGCAATAACGTGCAAGTCAGGGATCTTTTCATAAAAATATCGAAGTGCTATAATAGCTCTTGGTGCCTCTTGAATCTCATCAAAAAACAGCAACGTTTTTTTTACCTCAATTTTTTTCACTAAGTAATGAGATAAATTTGTCAGTATCTCGTTTGGATTCAGACTATCAGCAAAAATTGATATCAGTCCTGGTTCTTCTTCAAAATTAACCTCAACAAAATCGTCAAAACTTTTTGCAAGCTCTCGCACAAGCCAGGATTTTCCCACCTGCCTTGCCCCTCTTAAAAGCAATGGCCTTCTATCTTCTCGCAACTTCCAGCTGTGTAAATCTTGGAGACAATCTCTTTTCATGATACCTTAACCTACTGATAATACATACTATAAGTCATTATATCCCAAAATATGGGGTATTAAAAGAGAGTTTATGCCCAAAATATGGGGTATTAAACACAATTTTTTCCCAAATTAATAGGTGAACTTGTACAGTAACCGTCAAGTAAAAGATATTTTAAATTCCTTTTATTACAAGACCCAAACTTAAATATTGAGCATTTTTACGAAATTACACATAAAATACTTCATAATCTAAAACAGGATTATCTTGGGAAGTTCAGTTGCAATCTAACTTTGCCTTTAACCAGTTAATCTGCGGCCTCATATCCACATGATGGTTACCAACAAACAATCCTCTCTTATCGATGATATCTGCATTTTTAAGTTCATTGTGAATTTGATAATCAAAGTATTTGACCACTTCATTTTTTACAAAATTGCCAGTGACAATTGGCCTGCACTCAATCTCGTTTTCTTTTAGAAGTTGTACCAACTTTTCTCTTGAGAGTGGGGCGTTCTCTTTTAGAACTAAAGAAAATCCAAACCAGCTGCTTGTTCCAATTTCTTTTTGAGTTATGAGATAGGGGTGATCCCTAAATAATTTCTTGAACTCTAAAGCATTGACTCTTCTCATCTCTAGAAATTGGGGAAGTTTTTTTAATTGTTCAATTCCGATGGCCCCGCTCATTTCAAGGGGGCGAACGTTGTAACCGGGCAAAACAAATTTAAACGACTCCTCAAATTCATTATCAGACTTTTTACCGGTAACTTGATTAATGGTTGGGAGGTGACGAGTCCAACCGTGAGATCTAATTGAAAGTAGAATATGGTACAACTGTTCATCTTCTGTAACGATCATTCCACCTTCCATCGTCGACATGTGGTGGCTAAAAAAGGTACTGAAGGTTCCCATCAGACCAAAGGTTCCAGCATACTTTTGCTGAAACTTTGCACCCAATGCTTCGCAGTTGTCTTCTAATAAAATGATGTCTGGATTAATTTCATTTATAATTTTGTTAATGTGATCAAAGTCATTGGGATTGCCCAGCAAGTTCACGGCCATAATCATTCTAGTCTTATCGCTTATGGCACTTTCTAATTGCTCTAAATCATAGTTTAAAGTATGTAGATCAATGTCTACAAACTTCACTTTCAAACCATATTGTTGTAAGGGGGTGTAGGTGGTAGACCAGGAAACAGCAGGAACGATTACTTCATCCCCTCTTTTTAACATAGGATTTTTAGTAAAAAACAAAGCGGCAACTGCAAGCAAATTGGCAGATGAGCCGGAGTTGACCATCACGCAGTATTTGCTTCCAACAAATTCTGCAAAGTTTTGCTCGAACTGGGCGACAAATTTATGCATACTATAGATGTCACTTTCGATAACTTTGGAAATTGCGTCTAATTCCTCTTGCCCCCAACTACTTTTTGCTAATGAATAGTGCACCTCAATTATCTCCTTGAAAAGTGATGGTTACCCTAAGAAATACTGGTAGGTCTTTTTAAGGCCTTCTTTTAATGTGTATGTGTGCTGCCAACCAAACTGTGAAAGCTTGGTAGTATCGACCATTTTTCTTTTCATGCCCACTGGTGCTTCTAAGTCATGAACAAACTCTCCAGAGTAACCTATCACTTCGGCTATGGCCTGATAGTACTCATTTATGGTGTAGTCTTTGCCAAGGCCCACATTTAAAAGTGGTGGAAGTTGTTCTAGCTTGCCTATGGCAAAACCGATAAAATTGGCCAAATCTTCAACATACATAAACTCACGTCGGGCCTTGCCATCACCCCAGATAGTCACTTGTTTGTCACCATTTTGTTTTGCAAGATGAATTTTTCTAATTACTGCTGGGATCATGTGGGAGTGATCGGGATCAAACTTATCGTACTTACCGTATAGGTTGCAGGGAATTAGGGTTTTATATTGATTGCTTGGATCTTCTTTTGAGATGTATTCACAAAGCTTGGCAACTGCTACTTTTGCTATGGCGTAACCTTCGTTGGTTGGTTCTAGCTCGCCTTTTAACACCATCTGCTCGGAAATGGCGGTCTCAATTCCTCTGGGGTACATGCAGGAGCTGCCCAGATTTATAAGTTGTTTAATCCCATTTTCTTTGGCGGCCATAACTACATTGCGACCCATGTCTAAGTTTTGCACTAAAAACTTAGTGGGGTTTTTGATATTGGCCTGAATACCACCTACAATTCCTGCACAGTGGATAATCAAATCTGGAGAGTTGTTGGTGATAAAGTTATTTACTGCTTGATAGTCGCACAAATCCAACTCACGGTGGGAGGGAGTTAGCAGCTGATGTTTGGAAATTTCTTGGTGCTCAGTTAGGTTTTTTCCTACCATTCCACTGGCACCGGTAATGAAAATTTTCATAATTTGTTACTCATAATAGTTGTTAACTCGGTGGCCTCCATCTTGAAGGTAGCGATCTTTTTTGGCTTCACTTAGGTCACAGGCCATCATATCGTTGACTAGCTCCTTTAGGTCATATTTGGGGGCCCAGCCCAGTTGTTTGTTTGCTCTTGTTGGATCTCCTTGTAATATGTCAACTTCTGTTGGCCTAAAATATCTAGGATCAACTGATAATACTTCCTGACCAAGTTTCACTTGGTAATTTTTATCGGAGCACGATTTAACATATGCCTTTTCTTCAACCCCTGATCCTTTAAATTCAAGCTCTATTCCAACGTGAGAAAAGGCCATCTTTACAAAGTCTCGAACCTTGGTCGTCACTCCGGTGGCAATCACAAAATCTTCAGGTTTGTCTTGCTGCAACATAAGCCACATGGCCTCTACATAATCTTTGGCATGGCCCCAGTCACGTTTGGCGTCCAAGTTACCCAAGTAAAATTTGCTTTTTGTTCCCAAAGCAATCCGCGAAACCGCACGGGTAATTTTTCTGGTGACAAATGTTTCACCGCGCAGAGGACTTTCGTGGTTAAATAAAATGCCATTGCAGGCAAACATGTTGTAGGCCTCCCGATAATTTACGGTAATCCAATATCCGTAGAGCTTGGCCACGCCATATGGGCTTCTGGGGTAAAAGGGTGTGGTTTCGGATTGGGGCACCTCTTGGACTAATCCGTAAAGTTCACTGGTGCTGGCCTGATAAAACTTGGTGGTAGTAGAAAGTTCTAATATCCTGATCGCCTCCAAAAGCCTTAAAACTCCAATGGCATCAGAGTTGGCGGTATATTCTGGAGAATCAAAGGATACACGAACGTGGGATTGAGCAGCCAAATTGTAGATTTCATCGGGTTTAATTTCTTGTACAATTCTAATTAAGTTGGTGGCATCAGTCAGGTCTCCATAGTGCAGATGAAACTTAACATCTGTTTCGTGCAGGTCTTGAAAGAGGTGATCAATCCTAGCAGTGTTGAATTGGGAAGTTCTTCTTTTTAATCCGTGGACAATGTAACCTTTTGTTAATAAGAACTCTGCCAAGTAGGCACCGTCTTGGCCTGTGATACCCGTAATTAGTGCTACTTTGTTGCTCATTGCATCTTCCTCCGCGTATTGTGGTCTTCAAACTTCACTTGTTGCTCTTGCTACTCTTGCTTTTTTATAAAAGTAATAATTTATACCAAGAAAGTATAGTCCAAGCAATGTGATTATGCTCAGTGACCACTCTAAACTGCCACTATGTTGGTAAAAGATCGCTGAAATAAAAAATACAAAAGAGCACAGCAGCACTTTAAAGCACAAGATAAGATCTATGGTAATTGAGAGGATTTTACGCATTTTTACAAACATTACAGCAAAAGTAACAGCACCACCTATGATGAGACCTAAGGGTATGAGAGTTTCATGGTGCTTTGTGTCTGACAGAATTATAACCAAGGTGGTAGTTACAAGTGCCCCACTTAGATAAGGTACAATTAAGCTTTTAGTCTGATATTCGCTTTGAGAGACCATGGAAATTATATTAGACATCATTCTAAAAAAATATACTACTGCTCCAAATGCAATAAGATAGTAAGATGAATAGAACTTTGAACTCCCTAAAATGCGCATTAAAAAGGGTGATAGAGCGATAGAGTAAATTGTGGTGGTAATGATAATTGGTAGTGCCATATGAGAAAGCTGATACCAGGCCTTCTGTCGATCATGCAAGTTATTTGAGTTAATATCGTGGTAATAATTAGGAAACAAAACTTGTTGAATTAAGGTCTCAACCGCTGCCCCAATTTTGGCTGCAATATAAATACCCATGCTCAAACGCCCGAGGTAATCAAGACTCACAGCTTTTTCAACAATGAAGCGAAAGGAATCATAAAGTATCCACATCAATCCAGTTGATACGCTCATCGGCAAACAAAAGGCCGCCAATTGTCTTAGTTTTTCTTTACCTAAGCTGGAAAATGTTCCATGGAATTTGAAACCGTACCCCTCCCCTAATACTTTTTTTAAATACCAAAAAGAGATTAATGAAAAAACTGCTTGTGATACTATCTGCCCAAGTAGCCATATCTCAGCACGAGCACCAAATAAATTAATGGAAAGAACCGACAATAAAATACTAAAAAGTTGCCATAAACTACTAAAGACAACAAAGGCAACTCTGAAACCAAACATATTCAAAGCAGGAACAATAGTAAAGGTAAGATTTAAGCAATAAACTCCTACTGTAACAACGACCACGAGCCATAAAGTATCAACATTTCCCACAATCCCAATAGTCACTTTTAAAATATAAGTCACAAACATGCTAATAAGTGAGACAGCAATAATATAGTAGTTGTACAAAAAAAAGTTTTTGATCACAGTCTTATTGTCATGCCATGAGTGTAGTCTACGATTGACGTATTGGCCCATTGGATTGACCCACGTTAAACTAAAATAATTTAATATTGCAATAATGAGCAAGAAGCTGGCAACATGCTCAGTGGAGAGATAAATTGAGATCACTTTTATCATCACAAAGGTGATGGCCATTTGAATAAAGCGTCCAATCCCAATTACTACGATATCTCTTTCCACTAACCAATCTCTTTTACAATCGACTCAAATCTATTTTTATAGCTATGCTCTTTAAGGGCCCGCAGATGTCCTCTTTGCTTAATTATCTCTCTTTGCTGATCGTTTTTTAGATAATAATCGATCAAAAAGCATGCCTCATCTAAGTCGCGGTAACATACAATCTCTCGGTCTATCTCTAAAAAATCTCCTATCCCCGGGGCAAAATCCCCCAATTGAAATCCACCATAAAATGGTATCTCAAAGTTTCGGGCCTTTATTTGAGAGGCCACTTTGGGAGTATAGAAGGTGTGAATAAAGTTTTTAGGGCCAGAAAAAAGGTAGCGATAGTCATATGATTTGCTGTTTGAGAGGTTTAAATTGATCTTGGAAGTCCGAAAAATGTCAAACATATCATCCATCGACACAGGGCCATTTGGCCAACCATGGCCAAACGCTTCTACTTTAAAACCCATTTTCTTTACTCTACTTACAAACCATTTGCGAAAGGGATTAATATGGCCGATAAAGGTCACATCATACTTATAACTTGGATGCTTAGGATCATCACTACTGCCACTTTTTTCATTGTCACTTTTGTTTTCATTGCCTGTAAAGTGCTCTATGCGCATATCAATCGCGGCCCATTGACTCACAATTGGCCTGATGCCAAGGTTTTGGTATTTTGGTAACGAAAACTTGTCGGTCGTTATACAGTGAGTGAAATGAGGAGCATAGGTTTTTGTAAATGAATTAAAACGCCAAGAGTCATCTCCAAACCAATTGATAGTTACATATTTTTCCTTCAGAGTATCTAAGGTTTTGGTTGTAAACTGATCAGTATATAAGATAAAAAAGATCAGGTCTGGAGCAGGTTCTTGCTTATCTACAAATGCTAACAAATCAACTTGCAGCCCACCTAGATTGCTCTTTAAATAGTCATCATAGTAAAAAGAGACTACTTCGTGACCTAAACTTAGGAAAGATTTTTTAAAACCGAGCTCACCAATGGTGTTCATTCCTCTTGCGGAGATTCCATAATCATACTTTATGTCTACCAACAGGATCTTCATTGGTAACCGTCACCTTTTTGCGAAACATTGCATTATATAAAGCTATTAAAAAATAGTATCAAACAAAGATGTATTAATGAAGATTTAATATCTACTAACTATTACTTTTATCAAGGCCTTGCATTATCATCCACTCAAAACTTTTTAATTTCTTAAGTAGGTTTTACGCGACGGGTATCATAAAAGTGACGGTTACCCTTCTGGTTACCCTTCTGGTTACCCTTCTGGTTACCCTTCTGGGAGATGGAGTAAAGGAACATGATAAAAAACATATTTTCAGAATCCATAATGGTATTTTGTACAAGACCAGATACTACAAAAGAGATCCAAAAAGGTGCTAGTATTGCCCCCAAAACATCTTTGCGACCAATAATTTCAAAAAACCAAAAAAGATGAAAACCAACCATTAAGATAAATCCAAAAATGCCAGTATCAACTAACATTTCCAAAAGATTGCAATGGGTGTGGCCTCCAAACTCCTGATGGGCAAGATTATACCTTTTTTTAATTTTAACTGAATTGGATTCAAAGTTTCTATAACCAAGACCAAGTATTGGACGCTCTAAAAAGCCCTTCCAAGCCGCATGGTATTGCGAAAGTCTGATCGTGTTTGTTTGAGAGCTCATCGGAATTAGAAAGCGGTTTGTTCCCCATACTTTGGAATTTGCCACATAAATTATTGCAGATGTAATAATAACTGCTCCTAAAATAATGAGGGAAAAAAATATTTTTTTTGATTTTTGGTAAAATAAAAATGGAGTCGAAATAATAAACGCAAGCATTGCACCTCGAGTAAAAGAGTAGTAAAGCCCAGCAATTGATGTAATGGTGGCTATTAACGTCAAGAGCAGATAAAATTTATGATTGAGTTCAAAAAACGCCTGGACTCTTTTCCAATAAAGCAATACTCCCACAAGTAAAATACAAACAAACTCAATACCGTAACCATAGGTCATGGCCATTCCATACATCCCGGCAGCTCGATGTGCATCAGCTGCCGCTTTAAACCTTAAGGGGTTAAATCCTGTAAACAGCCCAATAAGTCCACTAATATTGGCCAAGCTTACAGTAACCAAAAACATCCCCAGCATGATTTTTATATGTTTTTTTGTAATCAAGTTTTTTAGAGCACTATCATAAGCAAATATGGCCATCACCGGTATCAAGAAGTATTTTAATTTGCTGATTAGTTTAAACTTTCTTCCAACATCTATGTCTGGAGCAAAAAAAGTTGCAATGACTGCTACAATAATAAATCCCAGAAGACACCAGCTGCTTTTGGATAACCTGACCCCACTTTTTAACCACTGTGTTGTAAAATAAATTCCGGGAAAAAAGATCAGTAGGTGACTTAAAGCAGACAGGGCGTTTGAAGTAAATACGAACATGGCCAGTGCTGCAAGTGACAATAACGTCATCCAGTTTAAAGTATTATTGACCTTTACATTCATTGCTCTATTCCTGCCTCGTTTTGTCAATTTATCATTTTGGCCGTAAAGTTGATAAAAATCAACTTTAAACAACAAAAGAAAAAAAACTTTTCAACTCCATAGATCTTCGATAAAAACTAAACTATATTCAGGAGTTATTCGTGTTAAAGGCCTCAATTGTAGTAGAACCATTTTACCAAAATAACAGATTATTTGACCTTGATGACAAGGTTGTTAATCGTGACAATTGTATGCATCCTTTTTGGCTCCTCAAACAAGAACTGGCGTCTAAAGGTATTATACTCGCAACAAATGATATCACTACTCCCACTCAAGCTGATATTGTCATTTATAATGAAATGCCGCGTACTGTACCTAAGGGAGAAGATATTCAAAAATCATATCTGATGCTCTTTGAAACAGAGCTTATTCGCCCTAATAATTGGAATGAAGAGTATCACAATCATTTTAAGAAAATTTTTACCTGGAATGATCAATTTGTGGATGGAAAAAAGTATATCAAATTTCAGTTTGCCAGCAAATTACCCACTGAGGCCATAATTGGAAATGAGCGTCCAAAATTTTGTACTCAAATTGCTGGTAATAAATCCTCAACACATCGGTATGAGCTTTACTCGAAGAGATTAGAGGCCATTAGATGGTTTGAAAAAAACTACCCAGATCATTTTGATTACTATGGTATGGGCCACATTTTTTACAATTTTGGTTCCAATAAAATTGCAAAACTTTTCAACAAACTAAAAGTTAAAAAAGCTCCTTCTCCCTGTTATAAGGGAATTGTTGATGAGAAACTCGCCGTTTTAAGCCAGTATAGGTTTTCCATTTGTTATGAAAATGCACAGATGATTCCGGGCTATATCACAGAGAAAATTTTTGATTCTATGTTTGCAGGATGCGTTCCTATCTATTGGGGTGCCCCCAACATTACAGATTATATTCCTGCCAATTGCTTTATCGATAAAAGAGACTTTGACTCGTATGAAGCACTATATAAGTATTTAAAGAACATGGATGCTGCTCAATATTCTTCCTATCAGCAAGATATCAACACCTTTATAAAAGGTGAGCAAATTAAAGCCTTTTCTTCAGAAGCTTTTGCTGCAACCATTGCAGAAAATATTGGAGAACACATAACATGAATGGCCCACTAGTTACCATTTGCATTCCATCTTTTAATAACGCAACAACAATTGCACAGACCTTGAATTCCCTTGTCGGCCAGACTTACAGGCCACTTAGAATAAAAGTTTTTGACAACTTCTCAACTGACCAAACCTGTAATATTGTAAGTGAATTCCAAAAACAACATCATTTTATTGAACTGAATAAAAATGAAAAAAATATCGGTGCAGAAGCAAATTTTGAAAAGTGCATCCAAGCAGGTGAAGGTAAATATACTGCCGTTTTTCATGCTGATGATATCTACCTAAGTGATATAATTGACATGCAAGTACAAGTTCTTGAAAACAACAGTTCAGTTGTTTCTAGCTGTACCCATGCACACATTACAGATAGCAGTGGAAAGATAAAATCAAAACGCTTTTTGCCTGCAGAATTTTTAGGGCATGATCACGTCGTCTTGGATTTTACTCAATTATTTAAGCTAACTTTAAAATATGGCAATATTATTACTTGCCCAAGTGTAATGGCGCGCACAGATATTTATAAAAATAATATTAAGGTATGGAACGGTAGTAAATTTAAAACTTCGGCAGATCTCGATGTGTGGCTTCGCCTTTGTAAATTTGGGTCGATGGCCTTTATTACCAAACCCCTCTTGATCTACCGTGTAGCAACATCTAGTTTTAGTTTTAACCTCTTTAAGGTAAGAATTTTTAGACACCACATCTTCTTAGTTTTGGACGATTATTTAAAAAAAGAGGAGGTGAAAAAATTTATTAACCATGTAGATAATCGAAATTACAACTTCCTAACATACAAAGATAATGCTCTCATTTCATATAATATTATAAAGGGTCGACATCACCTGGAGCCTTATCCTGCAAATAACTTCAATACCTATACAATCATAACCACCGGATTACAAAGTTTGTGGCACTTTAAATTTTTAATGTATTCCTTGATTATTAATTGCCTGCGACTGGTTATCCCTCGAAGCTTTCTAAAACTTTTAAAAGGAACCAATGAAGCAAAAAATTAGAGTCCTCCAAATTGTAAGAGTCCCCGTGGGAGGGATTAGAAAGCATATAATGTTGATTATAAACAATCTAAATCAACAGAAATTTGAGTCACTTCTTGCCACCCATTTAGAAATGGCAGATTGTGGTTTTCATGAAAGTTTAAATCCACAGACGCTTCCTAAAGAAAATATTTTTTCTCTTACCATCACCCAAAGACCAGCATGGCAAGATTTGAAAAATTTATGGCAACTTTATAAATTCTATAAATGTAAAACTGTACATGTAATACATGGCCATGGGGCCAAAGGAGGGTTTTACGCAAGGATTCTGGGATTTTTGCTGCACAAACCTGTTTTATATACAGCTCATGGAGGTAGCCTGCATGAGATGCATGGCAAAATTAACAATCTTTTCTACCAACTCATTGAAAAATTTTTATACTACTTCACAAGTAAGTTTGTCTTTGAATCTCAGTATTCGATGGACATTTTCAAAAGACGTATAAACGACAATCAACAAAAATACATCTTAAATTATAATGGACTTACATTGAACCAACACGTTAACGACAACAAACCTGACAAGAATGCTCCTATTCTCATTGGTGCTTTTGGACAACTACGCAATATTAAAGGTCATGATCTGTTAGTTAGGGCCATAAAAATATTGACGCAAGAGGGGTTTAATGTAGCAGGTGTGATATTTGGTGAGGGAGAAGAACAAACTAACCTTATAAACCTTGCAACAACTCTAGGCATAGAAGATAGGATCGAAATTAAAGAACATACCCCCAACATAGAAGAACAAATGCGCAAATGCTCAATTATTGTCCAACCATCACGTTATGAATCTTTTGGCTATGTGGCCGCTGAAGCAATGAGTCTTGGCATTCCTTGTGTTGCAGCAAACACCGGTGGCTTACCAGAAATTATTACTCATAAGGTCAGTGGGCTTTTATTCCAGGTAGATGATGCACGTGATCTGGCAGTCAACATTAAGACTTATATTACAGATGGGCCCTTCACACAATCTGTTATCAAAGAAGGTGTTAAGGTTGTTGCGCAAAAGTTCAATGCTGAGACCATGACTAAAAACCTTGAAAATATTTATCAGGAACCCCTTTAATAACCACCTACAATAAATTTGCTGGTACCCCCTACCCAATCCACCAGGGTGGTAGTATAGTATTGCTCTAACAAAGGTAGAAAGAGATGAAAGCAGTTTTTTTGGCCGGGGGCTTTGGGACTCGCATCAGCGAGGAGTCAGTACTAAAACCTAAACCAATGATCGAGGTCGGTGGTAAGCCAATTCTTTGGCATATTATGAAGCTCTACTCACATTATGATATTGATGAGTTTGTCATTTTGTTGGGGTATAAAGGGTATTTAATCAAAGAATACTTTGCCAACTACTACCTGCATCAAGGTGATGTCACTATAAATACTGCTGATGGAACTTTAGAAGTACACAAAAACTGTCGTGAGAAGTGGAAGATTACCCTGGTAGATACAGGTGAGTCGACTATGACAGGTGGCAGAATTAAGCGAGCACAGCAGTATATTGGATCTGATCCTTTTCTTCTGACTTACGGTGATGGGCTTAGCAATATTGATATTGGTGAGCTGGTTGCATTTCACCAGTCACATGAAAAGTGCTTGACAATGTCTGCTGTTCAGCCAGAAGGCCGCTTTGGAATCGTCAATATCGAAGAAGGTAATGAAAATAAAATTACTAAATTTTTGGAAAAACCCAAAGGCGATAATGCTTGGATTAACGCAGGGTTTTTTGTCTGTAATCCTCAACTTTTCGATTTTATACCAGATGGTGACGACGTGGTTTTTGAAAAACAACCTCTTGAATCGCTGGCCGAAGCTGGAGAGTTAGTAGCAAGAAAACATAATGACTTTTGGATGCCAATGGATACCTTAAG
>JADHTQ010000098.1 GCA_016784965.1 Bacteriovoracaceae bacterium
TAAAGTACTTTGAATAAATCAAGAATATCAGTAAGATTACAATAAAATATATTCCATACGCAGCAATAAAATGAGCAAAACCCTTGCAAAAGCTGCTGTAAGCAGCTACCAAACGGTTGTCATAAAAGAACCGAATTACATCCGTTCCTGTATATTTAACATTTCTTAAAAACGGATTATAAATTGATACTTGGCAAAAAGGGTTAAGTTTATTTATACCATCAATAAATATTTTAGACAGAAAACTGTTTAAGGTCACATTCCCTAGCAGTAATAATGAGAAAACAGACGCACCAAGAAAATATAGAAATTCCTTTGTCTGTTTGGAATAAGTTGTATCAAAACCGCTCTTCTTAAGCCTGATACAAAGTAGCACTACAAAAAATAGTAAGAATATAAATGAAAATACTAATGCTATTATCATTGGGGTACCCGGCGCAAAAATTTTAAATAATGCTATTATCAAGTGAACACCCGGCACTGAAGTTATTCCGATTATCAGTTTAAAATGATAAAGTATTTTTTCCTCAGAAAACGTAGAAAAATTAACAATGAAATAGCTTAAAGATATACCAAAGAATATCGTTATAATTAATATGAAATGTAAACTTTGAGAATAAATTATTCTGGCCCTCAAGTCATTGTTTTCATATAAGTATTTGATACAGATTACTAATAAATAGAATGCCAGACATAAAACGGAATTCGAGATACTTGATATACTTAGACCTATTGCTGCCAAAATCAAAAAAGGGATACTAAAAGATTTTTCTTTAGAGGATTCAGTACATACAGTGGCAATGAAGATAAAAGTCAAAACATACCCGATCACCCTTCCAGGTGTTGCAACTACAAAAAGAGGATTAGCGGCATCAAACAGTAAAATATATTTTAATGGGTGACATGCGTTTGATCCAAAAAACATAAAAACGGTACCAATAATTGAAATCCATGTGTCCAGTTTAAATTTTTTGAAAATGCAAAATATTAAGGCAAAAAGAGACGTTTTACAGATTGCCAATGTTGACCACCACATCAAATAGGTGCTCTCCGATTTATCTTGAATGGCTGACAAAAAATAGTGGAACAAGAGTTCACTATAGTGTTGAGGGATAACAGGGAAATTACTTAATTCAGAAGTCCAAAGGGCTTGTAAATAATATTCATATTCTGATTTCGTGTGACCACCATAACTAAAATCCATATATTTCATAAAATAAACCATCAAACCAAAAACCATTAATAAGTAAAATGCAAGTAATAGAATACTTTGAAGATTAGTAGCTTTAAGATCAATGGGCTTAAATGAAAAAAAACTTTGTATATCCTTTTTAACCAAAGGCGTCCCTTTTAAAGTGATATATAAAAGAATTATAGCGATTGTTATAAAATAAAATGATGAATGTCCGAAAAACAGTGTAACAATGCGTAATAAACCAAGTGTTAAAATAAAACCGATCCCAAATGATGCGACTAATTTATTGATTATAGACGTGTCGATATTTTGGAAAAACTTTATAAATGCAAGATAACCAAATATACTGATTATTATGTAATGTGCCGTAATTGGTAGGATCCTGCCTGGATGATAATAATAATCAAACTCAGGATACCACTTTGCGGGTTTAAAAGAGAAAGATCCATATACCTGGCTTGGATCAACATAAAATACAAAAAAAACAGCCATTGAGATAAGAAGGGACCAGAAATAGATATAAAATCGGTTAGATTTTAATAATTCTTCCAGTTTTAGATCCGTATTTGATAATTTCATTCTATATCTATTCAAATAGTCATTTAAGTTAAATTGATGTATTTTTCTAATTCTGCTGGAGTTCCAAAAGAATTATATCCTATGCTTGGGAAAGCCATAATTTTATTGTTTTCTTCCAGAAGAAGATTATAAAGACAAGATATATAATATTCTTTCTGTTTTTTAAGTACATTACTTTTTAAGAGTTTTTCGCAAGTTCTAAGAAAAAGGTATCCGTTTGAAAAGAAATAAGCCCCTATAATCGCTTTATCTGATATTGCTTTCTTTTCTGCAATATTATTCACTCTACCATTCTTAATTTGAAGAAAACTATAGATTGGGAGAGAAGCTTTAAAATATGTCAATATTCCTTGAGTTTTATTATCACTACCATCTAAAACTTCTAAAATTTTGGCAAAATAAGAGGGAGAATAAAACCAAAGATCACAATCCAGAACGACTATACTTTCCCTGCTAGATATAAAGTCTTTTGCTTGATAACATGTCTCCGCAGCTCCTTTAGTAAGCTCGTCCAGCATAACGATATTAACATCTTCCATTTTTTCTTTTAGAAGCGTGCCCAGTTTCAGTGATTCCTCATGTTCACGCCGAATAACACATGTCACTTTTTTAGTGATATCAAGTGGGTCAAAACTACTTAAAGCTTTTAAATACATTGGTGTTCCTGCAACATCAATGAGAGGTTTAGGAAGCTTGAAGCCTTTGTCTAAGAATCGACTTCCGGCTCCTGCCATCGGCATTACAATATGCAGAGGTTTCATTAACTCTTTTCCAAAGACATTTTATTTCCATAAAAAAGGCTTAGGTAATCATTAAACAATTTCACCGCAACAGCATAAAAACCTGGAGCAAGGTGAGGCGTCAATTGCGCACGATAAGTTAATAACCGACAGTAATGGACAGCTTCATGAAAAATAATTGTCCTGAAAGTCCGGTCATCAAATTTCTTTTCCAGATAGTGGTTTATCCTTTCAAAAAGTTCTTTATATTTATTTGAAATATTATCCATATAAAATACACTATTACCTTTTATTGTTACATTTTCTAGTCTACAAAAGAATTCATAACCTGAATGTAAAGATTGATAAAGTTTTCCCATATCAGTTGCTATACTGGACACAGTATTTTCGTTATTAGGATCTAATAAAATAAAACTGTTTTCGTTATTATTAACAAGAATGTTTTCGACTGTTAGATCACCATGAATTTGAACTTCCAAATAATGGGAAAGTTCATAACAGATATTTTCATCCTCAAAGATTTTATTGATTACCTGATTAAAGTTCAAATACTCAACACCATTAATAACAATTTTCTCAAACTTTAGAAGTTCCCTTATTGGATGACACAAATCAGCAGAATCATTAATCTTTGTAATAGTCTTATCTAAAATATATTGATTCAGTTTTTCCCTAAAATCTCCTCTTTGTGGATCTTTATACACATGAGTATCTAAAAACTCTATCATCTCAACAATGATTTGAAAACTTTCTTCCACTTTATTGGAGTGAATAAAGTTGAAAAAAGTTTCTGAATTTTCGAAAAACTCAATATCATAGTAATAAAAGCTATCTTCTAATTTTTCATTAATCACAGTTGGGATATTTGACTTCAATTCAGAATGTTCTTTTAACCACAAACACTGTTCTTTTAATTTCTCAGCATGTGGTAACAGAGTCAGTTTTCTTACGATCTTCCTGCTGTCTGGGTATGACAATAAGTAAGTAGTTGCTTTGGAGCCACCTGCAAAAGTTCTAATGATCGAATGATTTTCTTTGTTCTCGAAGACATTTATCTTACGGGATAGTGTTTCTCCTAGGAAGTATTCATCCAGAAAGTTTGAGAATTCAGGACTAATATCTACGCTTCGATGAAGTTTATTAAGGTACGGATCGTTTCTTTCGTAATCTTTATCGAAAGAGTACTTAATAAATAACGCCACAAAAATCAGGCCTAAAATAACAGCGGGAAGGAATAATATCACGACCAATAATGCTGATGCATCTGCAAATATCTGCGGAGAATGGTGTTGTGTATGTAATTGAGTAAATATATGCGATAGGAAGTTACCATCCAACTCTGTTTGATTGAGTAATGATTTTGTATGGGTAAGTGTCGATAATGATAATAGTTGTAAAAGATTAACAGAAAATATTTTATCAAATACTATGACAACTGCTGTTAAATACACTCCCCACATTACGATAACATTCAATATATAATTCTTAATATCAACTCTTTTAATGACGATGTTTACAGCATGAATTACAGACCATATGGCATATTTTAATTTAGTCCTTATCTTCGTATTAAAGATTGATACAAAATAATTAATAGCCTTAATCAGATTAATATTTTCACTATAGACTATATATATGCTTCCTACCATGATCCCGCCTGTTAACAATAGAAATAGAGGAAATATTAATAGAGGTGAAACCAAAGCAAAAGAGTCAAGTCTTATAGAAAAGAAAACAATACATAGTATCGTAGATAATGAAAGAACAATACAGTCAACCGTCCTTTCAACAGCAACGCAAACTAACATAGCAGATTTACTTAACTTCAATCTTTTACCAAGGATAAACGCCCGAATCAGTTCACCAATTCTGAAAGGGAAAACGGCATTAACAAGCGAACCAATAGACAATGATCCATAAATATTAAAGAGGCTAGCCCTGCTTTTTATAGTTCTGATCAATTTAGCAGAGTTCCTGGCTCTCAAAAAGTCTCCTCCCAGCATAAAGAGCAGAGACACAAACAACCAAAATACTGGAATAAGCAACTCATTTTCTAGATAAAAGATATTTGCTAGCTTATGTAAGAAATCGACACTAAGGCTATAAACTGAATTAATACACATAACAATTAGAACTTATTGATTTTTACAACCTTCATACCCGCCTTTTTTGCCGATTCAATACCTGCATTTGAATCTTCAAAAACAAGACAATTTTCAGGTCTGATTTTCAAAAGGTCTGCACATTTAACATAACCTTCCGGATCCGGTTTGCTTAGTACAACATCATCTGCAAATAGTTTCACATCAAATTTATCTATTAACTTCAAGTAATTTAGAACTGTCTCGGCATTTGGGCGACTAGCACTGGTAACCAATCCGACAGGATAACTATTTTTAATATACTTTAAATATTCAATAAGAGGTCGGTTGGGATGTATCAAATTAATTCTTTTCTTGTACTCTTCCCTTTTGGAGATTTTAATTTTTTCAATAATTTCTCCACTAATTTGAGGGGCTAACTCTTTAATCATTTTTGGAAAGGTCATTCCTTGACAACTCAGATATTTGTCCTGTGAAAATGGAACATTATGACATTGAAAAACCATTCGATATGCTTCAATATTCGCTTCTATTGTAGAACATAGTGTGCCATCCAAATCAAATATAAAACATTTTATTTCACTCATATTAAACTATAGTCTTTTTCAATTCAGCAGTTCTATAATACGTGTACGAACCCTCTTTCTTTACCCATATTTGTTTTCTCTTCTTTTACATCTAAGAACTTTTCCAACAACATCATTAATATCTTTAAACTAACTTGAATATTTTTTGCGTTACTAACCTGGTCACTCTCTTTCCAAATAATTGGCAAAAACTTACTAAGGTATTTCGATGAAGTAAAATGAAATAAAAGCTTTATATCAAAAGCAATATGATCAGGCCAATAAGGAATTTCAGATAGAGGAAGCGATTGCACTTTATAAACATTAAGCCCAGAACCTATTTCATATATTCTATGTTTTAAGAATATACTGTAAATGAGGTTTATAAATTTATTCCCGTATTCTCTTATTTTGGCGTAATTCACCAAAGTAGATCCCGGCATAAATCTAGCGCCGAATATCACGTCTAACTCAGGCTGTTCTTTAAGCTTTATAACAAACTTTCCAGCATCAGAAACTTCTGCTTGATCATCTCCATGAAACCACATCAGATAATCAATTTTTTTTTGTATAGCATATTCGACAATTAATTTAAAACTTCCTCCAAGACCATAGTTTTCTTTATTTCTAACCAACTTGACATTAGTAAATCTTTTTTTATTCAATAGATCTACTATAGTCTCGACTGTGTTATCCCTACTTTGATTATCTATCAAAATAATCTCAGAAAAAAGACCGACAAACTGGGTTGAAAAGCTTTCTAAAACCCTTCTAATCTGAGGCGCACAATTAAAACAGGGAATTGCCAACAATATTTTCATGTTTTCATTATTGCAGTAATCAGACTTCAAATTTCCTCGATTCACTTTGATCTAAATTCTCTGAAAACACTTTTCCAAGTACTTCTGTAAGAGCTTTATAATCACAGTTACAGCAACTATCTGCTGCTGAATTGTGCTGTAGCTTTTCTCTAATATCGTTGTAGTAGTCACTTTCATTAAAATACTTCACTACATCATCTCTTAATATATTACAAAGCGGCACTTGACTGGTGTTAATTATACATTGTCTCACATCTCCAAAAACATCTACTGATAATCCGGCAAAAGGCCAAAAACACTTATTGTAATTCCAGTTTGCTACACCTTTCACATCTTTTTTATATCTCCTGGCCATTTCAATAACTTTGTTGCTATAAGTGTGATCCCGCATCTCTCCTTCATTCCAGTTCTGGGCAAAGTTAATCCGAACCGAGCTTAAATCGTATTTATCCCTCAGCTTATACATTTCAGGGAGATTATTATAGTTTTCACCAGTCAGCACAAAATTAATATGAAGTTTTTCATTTCTTACATTTTTAGGAACTAATTTTTTTATATCATCTAAAGAGTTAAGTAATTTTTCATACTCTGCTCCCGGTCTAGCTTCTTCATATATTCTTTTTGTTCCATCAATCGATAAATAGACCATATCGACATAATCAAGAGTTCTTAAAAGTGGAGTTCGTTCTACCTTATACTGTAAATTTGTAGCAATGATGACAAAAGCTTCCGGAAAATAATCCTTAAGTATTTTAGCCATTATATCAAACTGAGAATGAAGCATTGGCTCTGATATACCTTCAAGCTTTACGGTGTCTATATTACAATCCTTAAAGACATCCAACATTTTCCTGAATTCTTCTTCAGTAATATTTTTCAAAGGCCGAACACCCGCCCTAACCAAATCTTCCCTATTACAATATTTACATTTTAAGTTACATGAAGAATTTGTTTCTATCATCAAATAACTGATTCTTGAAAAGTAGTCTTTTCTCAAAAAAACCTCCAAATGAAAATGCTGCTCATTAAAGCCCGTAAAACACTAATTAAAATAAACACAGGTATTCAACCTTGAAAATTGTTTTTCTAATTCCATACATTTATTTAAAACTATAATTTCACTTTCAGCTTTCTGCTAATACATCTTTTAATTTCTTATCACTATAAAGAATATAAGGAAAAATACCCAGCAAATTTACAAACATAATCCCAGCAATAAAGATATTAAAAAGCGAGGCACCACTGCTGAAGTTAAAAAGTTGCATCAAGACATCAAAAGCCAAATGCCCAATCCCTAATCCTGCAGGAGTTATGGGAATTGCGGTTGTTAGAACTCCCAGGGGAACAACGCAAAATGCTACTTCAAGTGGAAACCTCCCCCCAACTGCAGGGTTCATAATAAACCAAAATGCTAAGATTGCACATAATTGAGCCAGAATACTTAGAAATATAGACGCTAGTGTTATTATCTTATTTGTTGTTATATCTAAAAGTATTTGTAAGAAATTGTTAGTATGTGTACCTAAAAATGGTATTCTTTTTGTTAAAGAAATAACTTCTGCTAAATGCCTTTTAGACATAAAAAGAAAAATGAAGAATAATGGTAAGGCCACCCCTATCGCTTCACCAGAATGAATTAGATATTTAGCCTGATCTCCGTACATTAAAAGCTCTTTTTTCCAAAATATTATCCCAAATGAGTATAGAATCAGAAGTCCGAAAAGACCAATAAGTCTATCATAAATTATAGTACTGAACGTATGGGTTCTTCTTACATAGTTTCTTTTAGCTGTATAATATACCTTTATCAGATCACCACTTATAATTCCAGGCAACACAGTGTTGAAAAACAATCCAATCCATGTGAGCTGAAGAGCGTGTAACATTGAAAGTTTTTGCTCTGTTGACTTGGTCAGAATCACTTTCCATCTCAAAGAAGCTATTACATCTGATAGTACCAAAAGAGAGAGACATAAAAACCATTCCCACTTATATTTTAGTGATATCTTAAAAAACCCAAAGTCCATTCTCCCAGAATAATAAAACCAGGTAAGTATGGCAAAAACAAAAAGAAGCTTCAAAAAAGGAATTAAATATTTCTTCACATCCTACCATTACTTAAATTAATAAAACCTTAGGGTAGTATCCAAGTAGTTTGTTCTATATCTCAGCAGTTTCTTATTACAGTAAAATTGAGGTTTTCAGGCAGGATCATTAGGGAAAACATCTAAAAAGAATTAGAAGACTAACATCGATTTATTATTCAGCAGAAGGATGGAATTCGAGTACTCTTTTTCATGTCAAATTACATAAGGTTTACATCATTATAATAATCACTAAGACAATAGTTATTAGTCACAGAAATCTCTACTAATCAGGGCCTGCACAAAGGGGTGATCTGATATCCCTGACCCTATGTTGATTCTCACCCATTTTTTTAACTCTGAATGAGGGATTCTGCTGTCCAATTTATAAA
>JADHTQ010000042.1 GCA_016784965.1 Bacteriovoracaceae bacterium
ACGGCCCACAGTCTCCCTGTTTACACTTCACATGTTTTGTTACCTGACATGCGCAAAACTCGGTACATGGTGTTATTCCTAACTTCCATGGTTGGACTTTCACCAACTAGTAAACGCCAGCTTCGCTTGGCATACATGCAGTACTTATAGCATGAATACTTGCTTCCAACAAATGTAAGAAACCGCCAAACATGACGGCAAACACCTGCAAATCACCCTTCTGGGCCCTGCCCGCCCCTCTCACAGCCCCTGTTCCACCCCCCTCTAACTTTTTTGATTCAACCAACGCTCAAAAGCAGCTCAAGAAGCTTGAATTGGGGCTAAAATAAAAATATAAAAATGCTTACATCTGTAAATTATACCCATGAACTAAACTGAAGCGGCAACTGCAACGGCAACTGTTTCTGTTCCTGTTCCTGTTGCCCTTTGGGGCCATAAGATAAAGGGAATATGTATAAAAGTTATATTTATAGAAAGAGTGAGTTGACAAATAGTGAGAAAATGGGGATCAAGGAGCGTAATTTCTGGGTATTAACTAGTTTATTTAAAGAAGGCAGGTAAAAATGAAATCTACGCTTTTTGTGATGTTGCTTTTTGTTTCTAATTATTGTTTTGGAGTTTTGCCTACTGGGGAGGTTCCGCCCTATGTGGAGATTACGGAAAAAAATGGTGGTAAGGTTGTTGGGGGGACTTGGAAATCTTCGGAGATTAAGGGCAAGACTACTGCGCTTTTTTATGTTGATCCCGATGTGAAAGATCTCAATGAGCATTTAGGTGATGCGCTTAAGGCGAAGAAGTATCCTCTGGATAAGTATCAATCGATGGCGATTATTAATATGGATGCTACTTGGTTGCCAAACTTTATCTTGGATAGTTCTTTAGAGGCAAAACAGAAAAAATATCCATCAACTATCTTTGTTCGGGATAAAGATAAGATTTTGGTCAAGAAGTGGAAATTAGGTGATGACAACTATGATGTGGTTATTTTTGATAAAGAGGGCAAGGTTCTTTTTAGCAAAGATGGGAAACTGACAGATCAGGAAGTTAAGCAAGTAGTGGCACTGATTGACAAAGATATATCTTAAATTGCAAATTTAATTGGTGCGTTCAAAGTTTCTTAAGTCAGCATTTAGTCTAAATAATATTAGTTTTAAATCTTTTGGGTGTCCGGCTTGGGCCATTTTATACGCCAACTTCACTGAGCTTGGCCTTACTGTTGTATAGATGCCGTCTTGTGCAAATTTGTGCAAACGAATGAACTTCGACATGATGAAATTTTGCATTAAAAGAGGTTGATTCTCATACAACTGAATTGTTAAATAACTTTCAACTAAACATTTTGATTTATTGATAATGAAAACAGATTAGTGGGGCTAGCCGTGCCCAGAGGTTAAAAAGGCATCATCCACGTTCATTTTTTTTTCAGCACTGCCAAGAGTAAGGAAAAACTCCTCGGTGAGCTTCATGACTTCAGATATATCTTGCAGGCGAAATATTTTGCCCCTGAATGATGAAGCATTGGCAAATCCTGCTGAAAACCACACTATGAACTTGCGCAGCTGAATCAACATTAAGTGATTTTTTGTAAGTTGCAACTCCATGTAACTTTTCAGCTGTAAAATTACTTCCAAATAGTCAGTTGCTACAAATGCAATATCCTCGTCATCTCTAAAGGACTCGAGAAATAAAAAGGGATTTCTGACTGGTCCCCGACCCAACATTAAAGCTTGGCAGTTAGTGTCGCTCAGCTTATTTTTGACTCTTAAAGGGGTATGGAGATCCCCATTTCCGATAACAGGTATCTGGCTATCACTGGCAATTTGTTCGATATATTCCCAATCGACCTGACCGCGATACAATTGCATTTTGGTGCGACCATGGATGGTAACAAATTCAATTCCTTCATCCTGGGCAATTTTGACGACTTCATGGGCATTTTTTGAGTTTTCATCAATTCCGGTTCTGATTTTAATAGTTAGTGGGACATTTATGGCACTTCTTACCTTTTTAAAAAGTGTTGAAAGGACTTTTGTATTTTGCATCAAGGCCACACCGGCCCCCTTACCTACGACCTTTCTCACCGGACAGCCCATATTAATGTCGACAAAATTGCAACCGTAACCGGCCACAATTTGCGCTGCCTTAGCCATTTGGTCGGCATCATCTCCAAACAGTTGAATCCCCACCACCTTCTCCTTGGCACAAATTTTTAACATATCGAGTGTTTTTTTGTTGCCGTAGTTGATGCCGTAACAGGATATTAATTCAGTAATAGTGCCACCGGCCCCTAAATTTTCCATAAGTAGCCGAAAAGGTGATGTGGTTATACCCGCCATGGGTGCAAGAAGCAGGGGTGAGCTGAATGTAAGTGAGCCTACTTGGACCGGTTTAATTTTGGCGGCAAGTACATCGATTTTGGCCTGGAGATCCTTAGAGTAATTTTCCATGGCCCACAGTACCGCAATTGACCACCCATGAAAATGGCCATTGCACAACCCATTAATTTTTACACTTTTTTAAATTTAGTAAATTAATTGGGGCAATTCTTTCTTGCGTTATTGAAAACGATTGGTATTATTCGTTTGGCAATTGCTATAAATAAACTTTGGAGTAAACGATGTTTGATACTTTGAGTGAGAAATTTTCTGATGCGTTCAAGCACTTGCGCGGTAAGGCGAAAATTTCTGAAGAGAATATAGAAGCGACACTAAAGGAAGTGAGAACGGCACTTTTAGAAGCTGATGTTAACTTCAAAGTGGTCAAGGAATTTGTAAGTCGAGTCAAAGAACAGTCTCTTGGACAAAAAGTTATCCGCGGAGTAAATCCCGAAGAGCAGTTTGTAAAAATCGTTCACGATGAGCTGGCCAACATCATGGGAGTGGCCAATGAGGAGCTTAGTTTAGACAGCTCCAGTATTGTGCCAATCTTAGTAGTAGGCCTAAATGGACAGGGTAAAACTACATTTTCCGGTAAACTCTCATTGCACCTTCGAAACAAAAAGAAAAAGAACGTATTGCTAGTACCTGCCGATACTTTCAGGCCAGCTGCGAAGTCTCAACTAGAGATTCTTGCCAAAAGCTTAGGCATTGACTGTTTTGACTCTGATCTATCTATGCCACCGCATAAAATTGCCTTAGAGGCCATGGAAGAAGCAAAGACCAAAGGCAAAGACATAGTTATTATTGATACTGCTGGTCGATTGCATGTAGATGATGAGCTAATGGATCAGCTAAAAGAGGTCAGAGTTGCACTTGAAGCACACAACCCAGAAGTGCTACTAGTTGCCGATGCTATGACTGGTCAAGAGGCAGTCAATGTGGCCAAAACCTTTCATACCGCCATGAATTTAACTGGTATTGTGCTTTCAAAAATGGACTCCGACGCCAGAGGTGGTGCCGCACTTTCCATTCGCCACGTCACAGGTGTACCAATTCGCTATATCTCTACGGGCGAAAAGATGAAAGATCTCGAGCTTTTTCATCCGGACCGTCTCTCTAAAAGAATTTTGGATATGGGAGACGTTTTGTCTCTTGTGGAAAAGGCAGAAGAGGCCATCGATGAGAAAGAGGCCGAGAGGATGATGAAGAACTTGGAAAAAAACAAGTTCACCATGGATGATTTTTTAAAACAGATGAATATGATTAATAATTTGGGCTCTATGTCCTCAATTTTAAAGATGATTCCCGGTATGGGGGGGATGCTTCGGCAAGTTGGAGACCTATCACCTGCTGAAGATGAAATGAAGAGGATGAAGGTCATGATCTCTTCGATGACTAAGCAAGAAAGAAATGACTATCGCATCATTAAAGAGTCTAGAATCAAAAGGATTGCCAAGGGATCGGGACACACTGTAAAGGCCATAGAGGATTTCTTGGAAAAATTTCGCCAGATGGAAAAGATGATGGGCGGCGTTATGCGCATGTTAAAAGGTGGTGGTGGAATGCCTGGTCTTCCCGGAATGGGCGGAATGCCCGGCATGCCTGGCATGGGCGGCATGCCCGGTATGGGTGATTTGGGTGGTGACATGTTTGGTGCCCCCCAACGAGGATACCGACAGTTGCCGAACAAAAAAAAGGGCAAGGGCAAAGGAAAGAAAAAAGGTCCCTGGGGTGGCGGCTACTTTTAAAGTGAAGTTTTTTCACAAGGTTGCGTTGGTAGCTTGACTTTCACACCTGATTGATTTAATAATCTTGGTTAATAATAAAGTTTAAGTATATTTTTGGTTTTGTATATTAGGAGTAGTAAATGGTTAAAATTAGATTAGCACGTGGCGGTAGAGTTCATAAACCGATCTATACGATAGTTGCTACCGATTCGCGCAATGCTCGCGACGGACGATTTCTAGAAAAGCTTGGCAAATATGATCCTGCTCAACAGGAAGTTCTAAGTAGCGTCAATACAGATCGCATAGCTGTCCTTGTAAGCAAGGGTGCCGTTTTATCAGCAACAGTTAGCTCTCTTTTAAAAAAAAATAACATTGAACTAAAATAGTCATTTTCTTACATCCCACTAAAAATTTATTTGTTTCTTGATTTTTTGTGCTTATTCTGTTTCAGTATAAGGTGATATTAACTTCGAACTAGTGAGAGTTGTGAGATGAGTGAATTAAAAGATCTAATTGAATACATAGGAAAGTCGTTAGTAGATATGCCGGAGGAGGTATTAGTCAACGAAGTTTTTGGGGAACAGACCACAGTAATTGAGCTTAAAGTTGATAAGTCTGATCTAGGTAAGGTCATTGGCAAACAGGGAAGAACCGCAAGAGCACTGCGTACTATCTTAAATGCCGCTTCAACTAAGTTAAAAAAGAGGTCTGTTTTAGAAATTATTGAGTAGTTATTGCGTAAGCGTTTTTTAAGGCCCCCCTCAATACAACCTGGAAAGTGGCAAACTGTATTTTCCGGGATAGTAACCCGTAAACCTTTCATTTTTAAGCTGAACAAATTGTTTGTCAGAGTTTGAAGCATTCACAAATGGAAAAATGCTGATTCCACCTCTTGGAGTAAACTCTCCAATAACCTCAATGTACTTGGGTTTCATTAAATCATTTAAGTCATCACAAATTGTTTGAATGCAATCTTCGTGAAAATCTCCATGATTTCGAAAGCTTTTTAAATATAATTTCAATGATTTTGACTCAACCATTACCTTATCTGCTACGTAATTTATAAATATTTTGGCAAAATCGGGCTGACCAGTTTGGGGGCACAACGAGGTAAATTCTGTGCAAATAAAAGTAGTCCAAGCAACACTTTTTGGATTTTTGTTGAGAAAGCTTTCAAGAATTTTAGGTGAGTAACAAAGGCCTAAATCATTAGTTTGCTGACCAAGAATTGTTAGATCCTTTAACTGTTTGCTCGCTCTGGTAGATGATACTTTTTTGTTCACAACTTGGCTCCAAGTATTATGCAAGAAATTGGTTATACATCGATTCATGGCCAATGGTGGTCATGGGCCCATGTCCGGTAATTGTTTTTGTCTCTTCGGGCAAAGTTAAAAGTCTAGTTTTAATAGAGTCTATAAGCTGAGTATAGCTTCCACCTGGTAGGTCTGTTCTGCCAATAGATCCCTGAAACAAGGTATCACCAGCTATTAGTAGTGGAGTCTCAAAATAAGTTGTAAAAAAACAGCAAGATCCAGGGCTGTGGCCTGGAGTGTGTAAAATTTTAAGACCTTGCATGAAAGATTTTAGCTTGTCACAGCTTCCATTAAACAAAATAGTATCACCTTCTTTAAAAAAGTTTTCTATCTCTCCTACCTCTCCTATTTGGAAGCCAAATATTGCAGATTGATTTGCTAGTGTTTTATAGACATTTACCCCGTCTTGATGGAGATAAGTACCTGCACCAAAGTCCTGCGAGAGCTCAAAGGAGCGACCAATGTGGTCAAAGTGGGCATGAGTATGAATCAACATTTTAGGTTTTAACTTATTTTCTTTAACTAGATCTAAAATCTCATTTTCGTCGTTGCCTGGATCTACAATAATTGCCTCTCGGGTCAATTCAGAAAAAATAATTGTACAGTTTGCTGCCAACTCACCAACTGGGAAGGCCCACAAGCACACATCATCTTTTTTTGCTTCATAAATTATGTCCATCACTTTTTCCCCAACTTTACTTACATTCGCTCAAACACAGTAGCAATTCCCTGTCCCATCCCAATACACATGGTAGCAACCCCTAGATTAAAATCCCGTTGTTGCATTACATTTAAAAGTGTCGTGCTGATTCTGGCACCAGAGCAACCCAAAGGGTGCCCCAAAGCAATAGCACCTCCGTGCAGATTTACTTTATCTTCCATTTTGTCCAAAAGCCCAAGATCTTTTAAAACTGGCAAGGATTGAGCGGCAAAGGCCTCGTTTAACTCAAAGTAATCTATATCGTTAATTTCAAGACCAGCTCTACTTAGTGCTTTTTTAACGGCAGGCACTGGTCCATACCCCATAATTGACGGGTCAACCCCTGCTGTGGCCATTGCTTTTATGCGAGCCAAGGGTTTTAACCCTAATTCATCTGCTCTGTGTTTTGAGGTCACTAAAAGAGCAGATGCCCCGTCTGAAATGGCAGAAGAGTTCCCCGCTGTCACCGAACCACCCTTGGGATTAAAGGCCGGTCTCAACATGCTTAGTGCTTCTAAAGCGGTATCCGGGCGGATAACTTCATCGTAATTAAATATTTTGGGAAGCCCATTTTCGTCGTGGCCTTCGATTGGAACAATTTCATTTTCAAATTTCTTTGCCTGAGTCGCCTGATGGGCCAGCTGATGAGATCTAAAGGCAAATTTGTCTTGATCCTCTCTTGAAATTTTATGAATCTGGGCCAAATATTCAGCAGTTAGCCCCATCATACCAGATGCTGCCGCAAAATGTTTTGAAAATTCTTTATTAAAGTCTACCCCGTGAGTCATGGGGACATGTCCCATATGTTCAACTCCACCAGTAATAAACACATCACCATTTCCTGTCATAATCGCCATCGCTGCAGAGTGAATGGCACTCATTGATGATCCACACAACCTATTTATGGTTTGAGCACTTGAAGTATGAGGGATCTTTGACATCAAAGAAGCAAACCTGGCAATGTTGTAGGCTTGCTCTAGGGTCTGTTGCACACACCCCCAAATGACATCTTCAATTTCCTTTGGATCAACTTGTGGATTTCTGTCTAAAAGAGCATCAATTAAGTGAGCAGACAGATTTTCGGCCCTCACATTTTTAAACATACCATTTTTTGATCTGCCCATTGGAGTTCTTACGGCGTCTATAATTACTACTTCTTTCATAATATCACCTTCTAATCTTTATAAAATTTTTGGTTGTTTGCTGCCATCTCGACAAATGCCTTATTGGGTTTATAGATATTTCCTAGACTTTCGTACACTTTAGCAGCTTCAATTAACTTGGAAGCACCAACGCTATCAGCATGGTGAAAGATTCCTCCTCTAAATGGAGGAAATCCAAGTCCATAGACTAATCCCATATCTACTTCCACTGGGCTTTCTACAATCTTTTCTTCAAGGCACAGGGCTGCCTCAAAAAGCATGGGAATCATCATGCGCTCTTGTATCTGCTCATCAGTTACTTCCACTTGAGGGTTAGCTGCAATTTTGTTGATCAAAGAATCGACCGATTCATCCAGCTCTTTTTTCAATTTTCCCTTTTTGTCTAGAGAGTACTTATAAAAGCCAACTTTATTTTTTTGCCCCAAGCGTTTATTGTCTACCATGAGCTTGATCACATTTTCTTTGGAAACTTGCATCCGCTGCGGAAATCCCTCACACATAATAGAAAGGGCGTGAAAGCAAGTATCGATGCCAATTACATCCATTAAGTAAGCTGGTCCCATGGGCCAACCAAATTTTTCCATAACCTTGTCAATGCGCTTCAGTGAGACTCCGTCTTCGATCAACTTAGTAAAGGCCATCAAGTATGGAAAAAGAACTCTATTTACTAAAAAGCCAGGACAGTCATTTACTAGGATTGGTACTTTTTTCATAGCGAGAGCATAATTCATAACCGTGGCAATTGTTTCATCAGAGGATTTTTTTCCTCTGATTACCTCAACTAATGGCATTTTATATACGGGGTTAAAAAAGTGCATGCCGCAAAAATTCTCAGGGCGCTCTAAGTTTTTTGCCAATGTATCGATGGAGATGGTTGAAGTATTTGAGGCCAAAATCATATCAGGGCCAGTTTGCTTTTCTAAGGCACAAAGTACCTGATCCTTTACTTTAGGATTTTCAACCACGGCTTCTATAATCACATTGCACGACTTAATCTCCTCATCATTTAATGTCGGGGTGATACTGCTAATAATCTTCAATGTTTTATTTAAATCAATTTTTCCTCTTTTTTGGAGTTTAGATAAAAGCCCTGAAGCCTCATTCATTCCAAGCTCCAGAGCTTTTTCGTTTATGTCTTTCATAACAATCGGGGTACCAGTGAAAGCAGATTGATAAGCAATACCTCCCCCCATTATACCAGCTCCAATCACCGCTGCTTTTTTAACTGGTGTAGAAGACTTATCCATTTTTTTACACACGCGCTTTAAGTATTGATCTCCTAAAAAAATGGAGGTCAAACATCTGGCAACATCGGTTTTGGTGGCCTTGGCCATATTGGCAGCTTCAATTTCTATGGCCTCTTGTCGATTTAGTTTCATAGATGCTTGCATAACTTCAATGGCCATTAGGGGTGCGGGGTAGTTGGGTCCAGCTTTGGCAAAGACAAATCCCTTTGCTCCTTCAAAAACCATCCCTGCTTCAACTTTATTTAACTTTAGGGGCCCAGTTTTTTGTGTTCTTTTTTGCTTCCAATCAAGTTTCCCACTAACTGCTCTAGATAGTAACTCTAATGCTGACTCTCGCAACTTATCATCGGGAACAACCGCCTCAATCGCCTTATATTTTAGGGCATCTTCGGCACTGTACTGGTTACCAGAAGCAATCCACTCGATAGCGTTGTCTGCACCAATGAGTCTTGGCAAGCGGACAGTGCCCCCCCATCCAGGAAACAGCCCAAGCTTTACTTCGGGTAACCCTAGTTTTGTGCTCGATCCAACTACCCTAAAGCTAGTTGCCAAACAAAGCTCAAAGCCCCCACCCATGGCGGCGCCATTTATTGCGCAGACTGTGGGAAAATCGAGGTCCTCGATGATATTGTATGTTTTGTGGGTGTCTAGGAAAAAATCCTTTATCTCCTCCTCGCTCATTTTCATATATGAAGTAAATTCAGTAACATCCGCCCCCACGATAAATGTGGACTTCTTGCTCGTAATCAACAAACCCTGAACACCCTTTAGCATCTGTATTTGGGCCACAGCTTCCTTTAACTCTTTTAAGGTTTGAAGACCGAGTTTATTAACTGTATCTGTTTCATTATCAAAAATGATCTCTATCAAATTGTTTTCAATTTGTTTGCAGCTAATGTTTCTACCTTCATAGATCATCGTTCTCTCCTTCTTTGAAATCACGAATTAGACAAGCTATGAGTATTATTTGTTACTTACGGGTTGTCAAATAGGTTGTATTTTAAAAACAACAAATAGCTCCCTGCGTCTTCGATCAAATCCTATGCTAAAATTGTAATTTGTGTAAATTCATGAAAGAATACATTAAAGGTGTGAGGAATCAGCATGTTAAAAAAGTATTTACGGATATATTTTGTTTCGTTGTTTTGCCTAGTTTCAATATTCGACGCAACAGCACAAGACACAGCAAAAAAACCTACCTTAGAAGAAAAAATAAAACATCTCATCTATGATCAAAGTAGCACACTTGCTCCACTGGAGTGTCCACCACCTGCTACTGCTCAAGTGGACGCGAATATAAGTGCACCCAAACAACAAAAATCGATTCTTATGCCCGATGAAAAAGAGAAGTTTTTTCTTAAAAAATATCGCCCCATGTTTCTTCTTTACGGAGGGGCCAATCGAAAAACGAAAGTACAACTAGGCTTCAAATATAATCCTATCTATAACGTGGAATTCTATTTTGCTTACACACAGATCATGTTTTGGGATATAACCAAAATCTCGGAGCCATTTACCGAAATTATGTATGCTCCAGAACTCTTCTATCGCTTACGTCTACAATGGGGTTTTATAGATTATATCGACTTTGGTCTCTTTGACCACATCTCAAATGGAGAAGAAGGACAGGAGTCCAGACACAGAGATGCAAGCTACATCAGAATTAAGATGAAGTATGTGGGTAGTCCATACATCATTGAATGGACCAATCAATTTTTCGTTTATCACGACCTTTCGCGCTACAATAACGATCTACCAAACTACTTAGGCCACTGGTCCACCAAACTGGCCTTCAAAGATTTTTTTGGAAAGTATATGGATAATGAAGAGATCTTTATAAAAATTTACCCCGGAAGAAAAAATCACAAGCTAAGTTTTAAGCAAGGTGGTCAAGAAGTTGGTATCAAATTTAAATTAACCTCCAACCTTTTTGCCCCGTATTTTTTCCTTCAGTACCACCACGGTTATGCTGAATCTTTATTAGACTACAATCAAAAAAATAGTATCTACCGCTTTGGTATAACTTTTGAATAGTTTAAGTCAGTACATCTTGCATTTCTGCATGAATTTTAGAAAAAGAAAAAGGTTTATTGATATACGCTTTGATCAGTGGTGAAATAAATTCGTTTTGCTCCTCCGTTATATTTAGTGACAACCCTCCGGCAATAAGAAATAAACTGGTACTTTCTAAAACTTTTTGTTCATGTAATTTTTTTATCAACTCAACTCCATCCATATGTGGCATTTGTAAGTCAGTTACGATAATATTGTAATTATTTTCCCCAACCCTTTGCATGGCATCAAGGCCATCACAAGCAACATCTACTTTGATCCCAAACAGCGATATTTTTTGCTTTAACATACTCCGAATTTCTTCTTCATCATCCACTATTAAAACTGATCCCGAAAGCTGCCCCAACGCTGCAATTTCTAGGTCTGGGCACTTTTCAATATATTGAGATACAAGTGGAAAAGATAAAGTCACAGAGGTACCCACATCAACAACTGATTTCACTGTAAAGGTTCCCTGCATTTGTTGGACAATTGCATGAGAAATCCCCATACCAAGCCCAGTACCTTCGCCAATTGGTTTAGTGGAAAAAAATGGATTAAATATTTTATCTAAATTTTCTGCAGGTATTCCAATTCCAGTATCACTGATTTCAACTTTAATCATATCCTTTTCGTTCCAACTTCTAACACTTATAGTACCGCCACCTCTACTTTTCATGGCATCTCGAGCATTTGAGTAACAATTCATTACTACTTGCTGAAACTTTCCTACCCACCCTGCTACATTGCATTTTGTTGCCTCTAGATTAACTGTAAAGACAACATTTTGCATTTCATAAATATATTTGACTAGTACAATTGACTCATCAATTGTTTCGTTTACATCTATACACTGACGTTTTTGAGCATCAATTCTAGAAAAATTTCGAAGTCCATTAATGATTTCTACTATTCTATCAATGGACTTATTTTGCGTGTTAATCAACTCTGCATATTCTTTACTAAGTACTCCATCACTTTCGAGCTCATCTGTTAACAATTCCAGGTACCCTTTAACAATTGATAATGGATTGTTTATTTCGTGGGCCACTCCCGCTGCTAACTCTCCGATTGAAGCCAACTTAGATGCTTGAAAGACCTGTTTTTGCATCTTCTGTTTTTCCAAGACTGCAACTTCGCGCTGCTTTATTTGCTGTTGTAAAAGATCATTAGCTTTGGTTCGCTCGACCACCTGTTGCTCTAACAATTTATTTTGTTTTTCAATTGTCACAATTTTGTCAAAGATTGCCTTCTGCATCGACCTAAAGCTTTGCGCTAAAGTACCAACTTCATCAGAAGACTCTACTTCGATATTGTGATAAAAATCCCCTTGGGAGATTTGATGTGTGATTGTCGTGAGTTTTTCAATCGGTGAAATTACTTTTCTAAGTAACCAGATTATTAAAAAAATAGAAGCAATGGCCACAGCCAGGTTTACAATGAGTAGCAGGTTTCTAAACTTGCTCTCGACTGAATATTTATCGCGCTCTTTTAGTGAGTACGAGATAGTCCAACCCCACTTGTTGAAAGTTTTAAACATCATCCAGTATTTATGTCCCTTAAAATTATAGGTCAATTCCCCATTTTTTTGATCTATCATTTTTTGGAAATACTCTAGGTGACTGATGTTTCCCTTGTGCCTTTCACTGTGGGCGTGAACGACCTGACCTTTTTCATCCATAACTAAAAGTTCTACTTGATGCCCAGTTGTGATTCGGTGATTATTGTGAATAAAGCTTATAGCAGCTTTTTTGAATTCTTGTTCATACGCACTAACAAGTTGTGTGCCCTCCAACCTTTTGTATTTTGATTCTAAATAATCAGTAACCATTGTCAACTTGTCAGAAAACTTCTCTTGGAAGGTTGTATCAATATACCTTTTGATATACATATCTCCAAACAACCTAGTGAATGTGGCAGCAATAATTGTGCCAAAGATCACAATCAGAGATAATTTAAAGTTAATTGAACGAAACTTCATCGTAAACTCACTCCATATCTTGCACAAAACTGGCCTGTTCAATAAGTTGCATTGGAAAAACTACCTTTAACTTTTTTGCCAAACTCATATTTAGAAATATTTTTGCATTTTTATTGGTAGTAACAGGAATATCCGATGGCAGCTTTCCGCCCAAAATTTCAAGCGCAGTTTTTGCTGCCCACTCCCCCTGCTCCTGTGCAGATTTGGTGATCCCCACCAATGAATACTTTGCCATGAAATCATAAATAGACCCGGTTGGAATAGTTGTATACTTCTCCACGGTCATCTTTGCATCACTTGCATCCCAATCATTGATGCCCTCAATGTTGCCTACAATTAAAATGTCCGTTTTCTTTTGATAATTTCGATACTCTTGTTTCCATTTTTCATAGGTCTTGACGTAAGTTGAGTCCAGCTTTAAGTTAAAGTACCTAACATAATTATGTGCCTCTTTTCGCGCTGTAAACACATCGGCAGCCAAATAGGCTACCTTCTTACCTTTGCTATACTTTTTAAGTAAATCAACTAACTGAGAAACTAATGCAACTTCGACCATGCCTGTGACGTTGTTGAACGGATAGTTGTAAATGGATGCATCCCAATTGATACCACAAAAAACAAATGGGAGTTTTTTATTCTTAAAGTAAGGTACAATTAGATACTTTGAGGCATGATCATCAGAAGCTATTACAATTTCTGGCTTCCAAACATCGATAAAGTTTTTTACCCTTTTAGCAGCAGCAATTTTAAATTTCTCACTTGTATTGCGTTTAGTGTCCATCCGGATAATCTCTAAATCGAACGAGCTTTTTGAGTTGTCTAACTTGCCATCTTTTCCCACCAAGATATTCAAGGTTTTTAAAACGCCCTCAGTGATTCCATCGCTCCAAGGATAGCCTGCATGGTACGAATCTACGTATAAAATTTTCTTTTTGTGGACTGAAACTTTGTCACTTGAGGTCGACAAGACTCCAAGCTCTTGAGTTTTTTTAAAAAAATAGTACTTACCTCCAACTAACGCTGAAGTAATAATTGCAATCATTATCAATGCAGAAAATATTAACCTATTTTTCATAAGTGATAATTAAACAAAAAATGCTCGCAAAACGATGATAAAAATATAAAGAAATCATCATAATTTAATTTTATTTTCAGTGAAGCTTGTGCAAAGAGGCCACTTGTAGTAAAAAGCACAAATTATGAGCAGGCAAGTAGGGCACTGGAGACAAATTTCAATACAACAGCTACAACTTGTGGCCTTGGATATTAGCAAATTGACTGCACCACCTGCAGTAATTTTTTTATCTGGTGAAGTCGGTGCTGGAAAAACTACCTTTTCCAAGGTATTTGTTGATAATCCTGACCTTACAAGTCCAACCTATTCGCTCATTAACGAGTATGGAAGTATAGCACATGCCGATTTTTATCGAATCAAGTCTGCTTCTGAGCTAGTTCATCTGGAAATGGCCTTATATCTCGAAAATAAGCAATACTTTCTAATTGAGTGGGGCATGCCCTTCTTTGATGAAATTACAAAGCTTCTGGACTCTTTTTCATTTTATGAGCTAAAGATTACACCATGCGAAGGCAATGACAGCCTGCGCAACCTTCTCCTAAAACAGTGCTGATAGCTAGGTAATAATTTCTGATCAAAATATTTCAGTCCAGTTAATTGCCCTCAAAATTGCACAAAAATTTGGCATTTTTACCAATAATTTCAAATAATTGACTTACTGCAGGACCTAAAACAGAGCAAAATGATAAATTTATTAAATAAAATTGATATTCAAGTTGACTTGAATGCTTTTTTCAAGTCATAATATCTATGGTTGTATTACATCAGACTTATTTGGTCGGTGTAAACTGGGCCAAGGATCTTACAGTGAGTGATAGATCTATTTTGACTTCGGACACTATATTGGATATGAGTAAGCCGGCGTTGGTTTTTATCAAATAAGTTTGGATTTATGGAGGAAGACAATGAGATTAACATCTAAGGGAAGGTACGCAGTAAGAGCTATGTTGGATTTAACTTCAAATAGCAACGGTAATCCTGTTCGTTTACAGGAGATTTCAGACAGACAGAACATCAGTTTACATTATCTTGAGCAATTGTTTCGCAAGCTGCGAAATGGCCAAGCAGTTAAGTCTGTAAGAGGACCTGGCGGCGGATATGTTTTATCCCGCTCCATGGATCAAATCAGCATCAAGGACATTTTGGAATGTGTTGGTGAAAATATTGACCCCGCAAGAGATATCGTTGGTTCAGAAGCCAATACCTCAAGCAGTGTCGAGTTTTACCTTTCCAAAAATTATTTCTCAAATCTTGCATTAATTATGCGAGAATATTTACAAACCACTACTCTTGGTGACCTCATGAGAAAGGCAAAAGACATCAAGATCCAGGATGTACGACCAGTACAGGTACCAGCAGAGATGATCACGAATACTTCGCTTGACTCACCCAATTTGGAGGAAGCAATTCCAGAGTCAATGATCAGGAGTTCTATTGGAGAAATTAATCAATAGTAACCGTTACTATTTTGATTATAATGCTACTTCCCCTCTCGCCAACAAGGTTTATGACCTACTGGCCAGAGGGGATTTTTCTTTTGCGAATGCTTCCTCTATACATACATCAGGAAAATTGTCTGCTTCATATATCAAAGAAACCAGGCAATTCCTTTTAAAAACTTTTGCTCTAGAGGGAACTCACCGCTTATTTTTTCACTCAGGGGCAACAGAGGGTGCTGCTACCGTCGTTAATGGTTATGCAAAGATTTGTGAAAAAAATGATCAAAAACTAAATTTTTTTTATAGTGAGTGCGATCATCTTGCAATCTTGCATCTAGTGGATGAATTAGAGTATTACGGACATAAAACCCATCCAATTTTAGTTGACCAAAATGGCGATTTCAACGATCAAAGGCTCATCGAGGAGATTAAAGCGGTAAGTGATGGACCAGTTTTACTAAACTATACATACGTCAACAATGAAACTGGAGTCGTCTGGGACCTTCCTCGCCTGCACCAAATTAAACGAGCAACTAATTGCAAAGCACACGTAGATGCTGTCCAGTCTGTAGGAAAAGTTAAAAATTGGGATAAATTGGACAACTTCGTCGATAGCTACAGCTTTTCGGCCCACAAATTTGGGGCCCTAAAAGGTGTTGGATTTACATTTGTACATAAAGATTTTCAATTTATGCCACTTCTAATCGGAGGAAAACAAGAAGATGGTTTGCGAGGTGGAACTTTAAATACACTTGGGGTCTACTCCGTTAAACTGGCGCTAGAAGAGTTGCAGGAATTGTTTAACTATGACCAGTCCCTTAAGGCCAAACAATTTCTTGAGGAATCTTTGGAAAAGTTTTGGGGGCAAAACGGCGAAATTATTGGTAAACACAGCAAAAAAAGAAATAGTAATACGATAACCTTTGTTTTAAAAGGTGTAAAGGCCGACATACTCAGTATGGCCTTTGATATAAACGGTCTCGATGTGGGTAGTGGTTCTGCTTGCTCATCAAATACTTTAGAGGCAAGCAAAACCCTTTTGGCCATGGGATATGGACAGGAGGAAGCCAAAGGATCTATCCGTCTATCATTTGGTCCCACTTTATCTATGGAAAATGCTCGTAATTACTTAGAACTTACTAAAAAAATATTAATGAAATTTATTTAAGTTGAGAGCTGTTTACTCGAAACTATCCCAGTCCAAGTCACCACCTAAGGTAACCCCTGAAATTGTCTTTTTTTGTTGCTTTTTAATAAAGGGAAACTCAACCTTATGAGTGTTTTCCCATTCTGATTCATAGGCAATTATGACAGTTTTTGGGACAAACTCCTGCAAAGAAGTATAAAAGTAGTTTGGAGGTAAATCAGGAATTACTGGCCCATCCTCGGCCACCTCTGCTCCTGGCACCTCTTCACTTATGGAGTTCATTGGACTACTGGATGAATTCTTAACTATAATTGCCCCCTGAACATTTTTTTTGGGGATGTCATTTGTTAAGTTCCAGCTACCTATGTGAAAAAAGTCTAAATAAAAAACAGATTTATTATATTTATATTTCCGTGGAAGCAGCAGAGTGTTCAGAAATCTTCTGGTTGACTGATCCTTTGCTCTTCTGGCCAATTTATCGGCCAACATGCTGTCTTCAATCCTGATAATGTAAGCCCCTGGTTTTTTTGTAGACTGAAACAAAAAGTACTGAAAAGCTATACTAAATAAACAAAACAACTTGTGCTGGCAGAAGTGTAAATGAGGGTATCCATCTAAATCAACAACAGATTTAACCGACTCATACAAGTGCGCTTTGGAAAGATCATGCCCCATAAAGCAAAGTAATCCTAATTGAAAAACTCATAAAACCGAAAAATTAATAAATCAAAAATCATCATATGTAAACAAAGTCGTCAACATTTTAAGTAATATTTACAAAAAGTCAAAAGCAATCATTTCAGGGATTGACTCCTTGACCTGTTTTCACTAGTATACGACTTTAGTTGGCTTAAAATATTTAAGTTTTCGTCATCTCATACCGATGCTTGAGTACCGGAAATATATAAGCTTGAATTATTACAACACTTGGAGATTTCAAAATGAAATTAATGGCAAAGACGCGGAACATTGGCATCTCTGCGCACATCGACTCAGGAAAAACAACTCTCACAGAACGTATTTTATACTACTGTGATAAAATTCATAAAATTGAAGAGGTGCGCGGTGGCGGTTCTGGTGCAAAAATGGATCATATGGAACTGGAAAAAGAAAAAGGTATTACAATTACCTCAGCAGCTACAACCGTTTGGTGGAATGGTACCCATGAAGCGGGTATTACTGAATGTGAAGGTGGCGGCAAAGATGTGCGAGTCAATATAATAGATACTCCCGGACACGTTGATTTTACAGTTGAGGTCGAAAGATCCTTGCGTGTTTTAGATGGTGCTATATTGGTTTTATGTTCTGTAGCAGGTGTTCAATCCCAATCGATTACGGTTGATAGGCAAATGAAACGCTATAAAGTTCCAAGATTATGCTTTTTGAATAAAATGGATAGAATGGGTGCTAACCACAGAAGAGGCGTTGCTGCGCTTAAAGAGAAGTTACATCACAATGCCATTTTAATGCAACTGCCTATTGGTGCGGAAGATAACTTTGAAGGAGTAGTTGATCTGATTACCATGAAGGCCTGGTATTTTGATGGATCCAATGGTGAAAATGTCAGAATTGAAGAGGTCCCAAGTAACATGCTTGACGAAGCAAATGCCGAGCGAGAGGCAATGCTTGATGCCGTCAGTGCTTTTGATGATGAGATGATGGAAAAACTACTCGAGGGAGAGGAAGTTCCTGAAAGTATCATTCACAGAGCGGTTCGTGCCGGTACACTTAGTATCCAGATGACCCCTGTTTATATGGGATCTGCCTTTAAAAATAAAGGGGTTCAGCCTCTGCTAGATGCTATCTCACGCTATCTACCGTCTCCACTTACTTCGAAAGCTCCAACAGCGATAGATGCCAATACCTCCTCAGCTGTTAATTTAGAACCAACTAACGACAAACCACTCGTCTGTATGGCCTTTAAAATTACTGATGAACAATTTGGACAGCTTACATATAGTCGGATCTACCAAGGCGTCTTGCAAAAAGGTACCCAAATTTATAACTCTCGTACCAAGAAAAAAACTCGAGTTGGACGTCTAGTTCGAATGAACTCCAATGATAGAGAAAATATTGATTCAGCTGGAGCAGGCGATATTGTAGCTATGGTGGGTGTTGACTGCGCTTCTGGTGACACCTTTGTAGCAGATTCAGACTACACCAATATTTCATGTGAGGGGATTCATGTTGCCATACCGGTTATTGAGCTTTCAATCGCTGCAAAGGATAAAGATCAACAAGCTAAGATGGCCAAGGGTCTTGCGAGGTTTTTAAAAGAAGATCCAACTTTCCACGTCTTTACCGATGAAGAGTCTGGTGAGACAAGGATTGCCGGCATGGGTGAGCTACACTTAGAAATTTATGTTGAAAGACTAAAGCGTGAATACAAAGCAGATGTAATTGTAGGAGCGCCTCAGGTCAATTATCGCGAGACTATTCAAATTGAAGCTAATTTTGATTACACTCATAAAAAGCAAACCGGTGGTGCCGGTCAATTTGGACAAGTTGTTGGTACTATCAGACCACTAACAGACGACAACAAGGATCGAGAAGACCAAAACTTTAAGTTTAATAATAAAATTAAAGGTGGAGCTATTCCAACAGAATACATTGGTGCCTGTGAAAAGGGTATGCAAGACGTTATGGATAAAGGGCCACTAGCTGCCTTCCCTCTTATTAACGTTGAGACCTTTTTAGTGGACGGTAAACACCACGATGTTGACTCGTCAGACCTCGCATTTAGGATTGCATCCCGCTACGCAATGAGGCAAGCAATCGCCAAGGCCAATCCAATTTTACTTGAGCCTGTTATGAAAGTTGAGGTTGAAACACCAGATGAATATCAAGGTTCAGTTATCGGTGACCTTTCTTCAAGGCGCGGTATTATACAGGGATCAGAGACCAATGACCAAAATGAGACTATTATCAATGCATTGGTTCCTCTTTCTGAAATGTTTGGTTACTCAACAGAGCTACGTTCGATGAGTGCTGGCAAAGCAACTTACACTATGGAATTTTCCAAATACGACGAGTGCCCAAAAAATATTTCCGAAAAAGTGATGAAGGAAAGGGCAGAAAAACTCGCAAAAGATTAAGATGATTGAAACATCTCAATTTCAAACCTTGGTGGCCGTCGCTAAAGAAAAAAGTTTCTCTAGGGCGGCGGAATCTCTTGGTGTGACCCAGTCTGCTATTAGCCAAAGTATAAAAAGCTTAGAAAGTAAGATTGAAGTTCAACTCTTCAAGCGCTCGGGCAAAAGTGTAGTTTTAACTTCCGAAGGAGAAAAGCTCAATCAGTTGGCAGTTGGCTTTCTAAAAAACCTAGAATTAACTATAGAGGAGATTAGGTATAACAAAAATGAGATGACGGGCAAAATCCGCGTCGGTACTTTAACCGGTATAGGTAAATCTTGGTTAGCACCAGAACTGCTACAGTTTACTAGTGAATATCCCAGCTTAAGTGTAGCTACAAGCCTGGGGTTTCCTGAAGAGTTAATTAGAGACTTTGAAGATTACAAGCTGGATCTCCTGGTATTACCAGAGTACGCCCTACCCCACCAAGGGGAAAAAGTTCTACTTTGTGAAGAGCGCTCTACACTTGTTATGCCTAAATCCGATCAATACAATATAGAGGGAGATGTTACACTAGAGAAAATTTCGCAACTTCCTGTAGTCCTGTTTGACTTGGCCGCCCCTATTTTTTTAAAATGGTGCCAGGAATGCTTCGGGCGCACTCCCAAAAAGTTTACTGCGCGTTATGTTATAAACTCCCATGGCAACATGTTACAAGCAGTTATTCAAGGTCTGGGTATAGCAGTAGTTCCCACTCATGTACTAAATAGATCCGTGTACAAAAATAAAGTCAAAACCTTGGGAAAAAAATACGAAGTATCAAATGGAAAATTCTATTTAGTATATCACGAAAATGCTTTGGAACTTGTGAGAATTAAAACACTGGTTGACAGACTAGTTAGTGGAAGCATTGTTTTATCATCGGACAATATTACCTAAATAAAATTGTGGTAGAATCGTACCTAAAATAGTGTCATAATAAAGTATTATGGTCGATATACAAACTATTTTGACAGATCACAAATCAAAGATACAAAAAGTATTCAAAGATAATACTAGGGGGGGTAGTGATAGAAATATTTTAAAGGCCACAGCATCTGTCATTCCCGATCTATTTTTTGATCAAATTCTCATTGACTTCAAGTTAAACCGAGTACAAGTAATTGTAATTATGTATTTGTACCGCGCCGTTTGGTGTAGACCTAACCTTTATAAAAAACATGGCATCTCTCCTCTACTCTCACTATCTGATATGTCCGAGAACCTTCATCTAGAAATTGAAGATATTTTCCAGGCCTTGCGGCAACTGGAGGAGTATTCATTTATCATCACTATTCGATCGGGACAATACTTCGTTCGTAGATTTTTCACAAAGGACAATGATGCCACCTATAATCAGACGTATGACGACTTTGAAATATAATCCCATTTAAAAAATACTTTCAGGAATAATAATAATGTCTAAAAAAATAAGTAAAAAAGGCCCTCAGAGAAAACCCGCAAAAAGAAAGCTTAAAAATTATCTCATAAATCCCAAGTACCAGCTCAAATATGTGTTTTGGCTCAGCTTTGGAGGCTTACTATTAAGCGTTTTAAACGGGCTTGTCGCCTACTACTATATTAGAGAGAATTATACAGTGCTAATTGACCTTGCAGATATTACAAATGAAATCAAACAGATGTTATACGGTGAGTTGTACGATATCGCTTACAAACTCATTGGATTTACAGCATGCTTTATGGTTATCATCACTGCCTGGGGTATCCTTCTATCTCACCGAACAGCAGGGATACTATATAAAATGAAACTGGTCTTCAACCAAATCGAAAGAGGTGATACCAGTGTCAGACTACACCCCCGTAAAAAGGATGACTTCAAAGATGTCGCCAAAAGCTTTAACAAAATGATGGATTCCATCTTCAAAAAAAGTTAGTAAACACCGCACCATATAAGACATTTCCCTTTCCATATTTTCTATGATACATGGTACTGGTTTGTTAAATTCAATTATGGAGGGAAATCGCGCAATGGAGAGATATACAACACTTGTTTTAATATGCATCACACTATTTTCCTGTTCACAAAATTTCCAAAAGTCCAATTCACCACACAATAATATCGTTTCTAAAACTGACTATAACTTAATTAAAAAGTTAGCAAAAACTGATGACCGATCTAATCACATTGCTTTAATTAAGGCCGATCAGTTGAGTAATGTCCAGGAACAGATTATTGACAGTGACGGACAAATTATCAATCTTGATGCCCCAAGTGGCTATATCCATTTCGTTGCAAAATCTTCAACTGTGTTGGATTTAATACATCAAAACAAACTTGAAACTCTCAGTTTTGAAAAAGCACTGCCCACTCCCTCTATACCCATCATGAAAGAAGGGGTTGCATTTGATAGATCAAAGCTTTCTTCAGCGACTATGATGCAAGCAAATGAGTTGAAAAAACTCTTCAAAGACAAATACGATTATGACCTTGACGGCAAAAACGTAACCATCGCGGTATTTGATACTGGGGTAGATATAACCAGAACTGATGTATTCGGTGACCGCATTGTCGGTCTGCGAAGCTTAAGGGCCAGTGATAATGCTTTGGTAACTGAGGCAACGGTAGAGACAATTGAGGGTGTAGAATACTTAGCGGCTACTTTGGGTACACACAAAGTAATCATTGAAAAAACTCAGAGGCTAGCTGATGACAGCAAAACTTACTACTTAGGCTTTTTTACAGAGCAACAGTTTCAACAAACAAACACTTCCTATAATAATTACGACTTCAATCAAGATGGAAAAAAGGGTGCAGTATTTCCGATTGTGGCCTTTAAAAACGACAATGATGAATTTGTTGCATATATAAATGTTAATGATGCTGGCATCTACAAGGGGCTTGGAGACAGAAGCATTGAAGATGAAAATATGCTAATGGATTTTAATTGGGTTGCAAAAAACAAAAAAAATCGCTTTGTAAAAAATGCAAGTAGTGGAATAAAAAGTTATTACAGTTACACAACGAGAATGGACATACAAAAAGGTAACTCACTTGTAACTGACAGAAACAAAGGGCGAGTTAACCTGGCAATTAATATTGCCCCAGGATTTGAGTTAACTGAAGATACAGGAGAGCTAAAAAACCACAAATCCGGTGAAGGTGAGCAAAATATTTATAAAATTGGAATTACTGGCTTCGACATTATGGGACATGGAACCCATGTGGCAGGAATTGCTGCAGGAAATTTTGAAAAAGTACAAAATTTAAGCTCTGCGGCTTCAGGTTCTTCTATTATTGGCATCTCATCTCTTGGCTCAACAGTTAGTGATGCAACCTTTTTTGACATGATTACTAGAATCATAAGTAATCACAAAAATGTTATTTTTAACTTCAGCTTTGGTAGCAATAAGCAAAACAACGACACTTTCGGCACCAGGTCGATAATTTTAGATAAACTTGCAAAAACTTATAATACTGCCTTCATAAAGTCGGCAGGAAATGAAGGACCTGCACTTAATTCCCATGGAGTAACGGCTTCTAAGTATTCAATCACGGTAGCAAGCTTTTATAGCTCTACTTCAAGAAATGCATTTGGCCAAACCAACATTCCAAATGACAAATATTATGTAGAACCCTCTTCTTCAAGAGGTCCAATGATTGATGGCACAATGAAGCCTGACATTGGAGCACCTGGGTGGGTTATGTCAAACATACCCATTTCAACACCTTTTGGAGGCAGTCCTTCCGCTTATCAGTATTGGTCGGGCACCTCAATGGCCGCGCCTAACCTCGCTAGTGTCGTGTCCATACTTTATGATGCAGAAATTTTTCTTTCCCAAATGGAAGGAGTTGTTAATCGCTCTGATGAAAATCAATCAGCGGCACCGATAACAATTCATAACTTACACCGAATACTAAAAAATACGGCCTTGCCCTACGACTCCTATCAATACACTAAATGCTCTTTACAAAAGGTTGATGGCTTCGCAGAGTTTTGTGCTCCCAAAAAAATGACTCACCAATTTGCACGCTATGAAGGCGGTGCTGGACGCGTCAATGCACTTGGTGCCCATCAGCTTTTACAGCAAATTAAAGGGAGCGACTTTAGGTCATATATAACTTCAACAGCAAATCATATCGATGGATATTACAAGAAGCAGTCAATTGGACACTACGCCATAGATAAAATACAACCCACAATTTTATTTACCGTAGGTCAGGATATGGGTCATGATGACCTGGATGAATTTAACCAGTATGAAAGTCTTGAGTTGAATATCCCAGAGCATCTTGACTGGTTATCTTTTGATCGAACTCAGATGGTTTATAAAAAACGCATTGAGGTTATGGGCCACCAAAAATCATATGTTAGAGTCTTTGTACGAGAAAATAAGTTAACACAAAATGGAAGGCTACTACCAGGTGTTCACAGTGCAATTATCAAAGGATCTAATATCAACACTCCCGAAGTGGTTGATTTCATCTTCCCCATTACTATTGTAGGGTCTGATTCTCATTTTGATAATATAGTTGATAACAGACAATTTTCTGCTAAAGGATTTATACCCTCTGGTCTCAATCATAGCTTCTATTTACCGGTCAACAACCATACAGAAACTCTGATATTAGACACTATGGTTTCAGGTGCAAGCCCCGGTGACGTCACTGTAAGTGTCTACTATAAAGGTATAAAAATCCCTCAAAAGCTTCTGAATTCTCCCAAGACGTGGGCCATAAGTAACACCGATTATGGGCACGGTCGCAACCACCTACGTTATGTTTTAAAAAATGTTGATGCTGGTTTATATGAAGTAGTTTTAAGGGCAGATACCAATTCGGATTTTATAGATTCAGATCTAGTTGGTTCTCATTATAATTTTCAAGCAACAACAATTGCACTCCATGCCCAGAACGTTAAGCTTTACACTGTTGACAAGGATTATAAGCTGTTTATAGAAAAAATAAAAAATACTGCTTCAAATTTGCGGATTGCATCTGCTAAAGTTGAGCTTGATTCCTTAAAGCATGAAACCAATGTTACTGTTGCACACCATGACAGACAGATCTTTCCCATAAGTGTGCCCGCAGGTATAAACAAACTGCGCATCAACACTATGTACTTGGGAATTGCAAAAGAGATTGATGTAGACCTGGAGTTATATGACAGCAATGGCAAAAAAGTTGGAACTTCCGGAAACGCTGACTCCACAGAAAACATTGAGGTCGATGTCACGCAGGGAGAATACAAGCTTGTGTTCGTGGGCTATAACATACCGGTTATTGGTCAAGCTACTGTGGCCTTAACAATTGAGCAAGTATTCAGTGATAAAAAAGTCCTAACTGACAAATTTTTAGGCCCTGCAGACCATATTGTATTAAAGCCAAAGTTTAACTGGAAGCCTGATAAGGAATATACTTTCAAAGCAAATTTTTTGGCACAAGATTTAAAAGATCTGCCTGAACTTGAAAACTATGAACACCAATTTGTGGTAAACATTAAAGCAGCGGTGACGGGTATTGAAGGTGGTGTGACTGTATTTCACAAAATTTTAAATTTATAATGCTGGTCTACTTCTGTTTGATCATATTATAAAAGCCACCAAAGGCCATGAGCTCACTACATAGCTTTGCAGCTTTGGGAATGAAGTTTTCAGAAATGCCTTCTTTATTCTTAATGGTATGTTTTACCAAAGAATATAAAAGCTTTGAGTATAAATTGCTCCATGGATGAATCGCATAATCTTGATATAAGTCAAAGTTTTTCCTATCGAGGTTTTCTCTGTACATCATTTTGCCAAACACTGTTTCAAGCGGCCTTTCTAGAATTACAAGCGGTGCAAAATCTTTTTTTACTTTACAAAGATTAAAAAACTGCCGGCTTATATTTTGCTTTTGAAACCTTGGTTGATTAACAATTATGGCCTTTATCAAAACCTCAACTACTTTTTCAAAGTCTAAATTATCAATATGAGCTATTGGGTTGTAGTAAAGCAATATATCATTATTGACCAGCTTAATTTGGGGATTTTGGCCTTGTGGCCACCAAATTAAAAGCACTCTCATATTGATCTTTAAAGAACGTCCCTTTTGTTTTAAGTAAAAAAATTTGCTGGCATTTTTTAGTAGAGCAGCAATTTTTGCTTTTCGATAAAGCTTTTCCAAACCTTTTTCTTTTGACCTGAAGTTACTACTTTCTGCTGCAATATGCTCAAGTTTGGGTTTAAAGGTCCTATACACCTTCACCAGAAATTTCATCTCATCCTTTTTGAGCTTTTTTGACAATTTTTTCAACCCTTTTTCTAGGATCTTTGCAGAATAAAATGCCTCTCTAAAATAATCCATTTTATACTTTTTTACTGAAAAGAGCATAGATTCATCACTTTGCGATTTACTAGCACTTGATTTATCATACTTTTGCCTAAGCTTTGCATAATCGTCTAACAAGGCCTCTTCCAAAGCGCTTAGCTTTAGTTTTTCATCCCAATACTTTTTGTACTCCTTGAAATATTCGCCACTTTTCCACTGAGAGAGCTGATCTACCACTTCAAAAAGGTTTGCGCCCTCTAGGTAGTGCATTTTCACTTTTATACTTGCACTGCTAGCACTATTAGACCAACTTAAGCTCAAGACTAAGACAAGGTGGATGATCCATTTTTTTTGCTTCATAATTTACCCTAAGTTTTTTGTGCATTTTAAGGTTTAAAAAAATTCATAGCTAAACCACCGTCTGTATGTAGTCTCTGCATACATTTCGGGGTAATTCCAGTTTCTGCAAGCTTGCCCTCGGAGTAAGAGGCAACATTGTGAGTTAGAACCATACCATTTTCCATACCAGTAAGCTCTGTGATCCTAGTAATAACCCTTTCACCACCTCTAGTACGGGTAAGTTGAATAATAAAATCTACTGCACTTTGTATCTGACCTCTTACAACTTTATTTGGCAAATTATTACCAGATAATAGATATAGCGTTTCCATTCTGCTGAGACAGTCTACTGGCGAATTTGCATGAATTGATGAAAAGCTTCCTTCATGCCCTGTATTCATCGCAAGCAATAGATCAAATAACTCACCTCCTCTAACTTCTCCCACCACAATACGATCAGGACGCATCCGTAGTGCATTTTTTACTAGATCTCTCATGGTAACATCTAGCTCAGACGCCAACTGCTTCTTCGAGGCCTCTAACCCAACAGTATTTGGGGCGTTTGAAACCAACTCTGAGGTATCTTCAATTGTAATAATTCTTTGAGTACTATCAACTTCTGCAAGTAGTAAGTTAAGCAGCGTTGTCTTACCAGCACCTGTTCCCCCAGACACTATAATGTTCACCTTAGCACTTACTAGGGCCTTTATAAAAGTAACCCATTTTTTATTTAGACCGAATATGGTTGGAGTCTTTTCAAGAGATACTATCGATTTGAGATATTTGCGAATTGTAATTGCCGGACACTCTTTTGTAAGAGGAGGTAGAATAATATTTATGCGACTACCATCAGGCAAATTGCCGTCTAACATAGGAAATTCTTCACTGCATAGCTTTTTATTAAATTTTGCAATATCTTGGACAAATTGGTAAATATCTTCTTCACGTAGCGCCACATTTAAGGCAATAAATTGCCCCTCACGCTCCACAAAGACATTTTTTATATTATTAATTACTACTTCAGTAATACCCTTTTTAACTTCCAATTCCTTGAGAAGTTTCCAGACTGTATTGCTTTCATCTTTTGATAACTCCACTTTGTCTAAACCCTCCTGCTTTTTTTAATTTTTTTGATGAAAACTATACCATCTCAGAATAAAATATCTCTCCATCATTAACTGCATATCCATATCTCAATAAATTATTTAAGAGAACAAACCTCTGCTCGGTGTTTAGCTTTCCATACAATGCAGTATATCCTGTATTGTTTTCAATCAGATCACGGAGTTGATTTTTCCCAAAGAAGTCTTTAAAGTGCCACAGCAATATCACAACCCAGTCGATTTCAATCGTTTTTGCGCTGGCAAATGATAACAATTCCAGCAAATCTTCACTCAAGGTCAAATTGTGTAGGCCATGGGGTGCGCTAGCTTTATATAAAGGACCACGATCTGCTGCTCTTTTACTCATTTCAATATACAAGGCCATCAGAAAACTTCTTGAGTATCCCTCTATCGTAAATGGTTTCAGTGTCTCTTCAAAGGCCAATATATGATTTACTAGGCCAATATCGGGAGTGTTGGGATACACTCCAGTATCTAGATAGGCCAACAGCAGTGCCGCAACCTGGTTTCTAAAGCCGTTCCAACCCAATGACTTCACAATGACATCGATTCTTATCTTTTCATCGATATTTGGAAACACCTTTTGAATGAGAGCATAAAACCCAGCATTTTTTTCTATATAGGAAGTCAGATTATCAAAATTTCCTTTACTGGCCTGCATATTAATGCAAAGCAAGTGAGAAAAATACTCTGGTATCTCAATATTACCACAATTAATCATGACAACATTATACCAACTCTTTTAAAAAACGGTCAAAATTTAATGATTTATGCTACAATTTTCATATGAAAGTTCCTATTTTTGAAGAAGTATTACTTGAAAAAAATGATTTTATATCAATCATGGAAGTATTGATGGAGACAGATATTGGACACGCTCCAGTATATATCGATTTAGACAACTATGATGAAAGTGAATATGATGAATTATTAACCAATTTGCTCCTGGCCTTAAGAAGTATGCAAATTAATCCCTTTTTTCCCTACCCTGTCTATATTGTAACTAACAAATTACCACAACATAACAGCTTACCAATAATCGATTCATATGATAATTTCCCCTTGCACTTTATAACTAAAAGAAAAAGACTCAACAATCGCGAAGTTGCATTGCTGAAAAAAATCTCAATACTAGTGGAAAAAACCAAAAACCTTGCCATCAAGGAAAAAATGGCTTCAATTCAACGCCCATTATCTCTGCAACGAAACTTTTTACAAACATGTAAAGAAGTTTCTTTTTATACCAAAGTGCTCAATAAAGTTGTGCAACGAGATAGCTTTTCAGGAACAGACTAAAGATGAGTAAAAAAGATAAAAAACTAAAGCTTCCAGGTCGTAAACTAAAGGATCTAAAAGGATTTGAAGAAGTTTTTGATTTAGTTGACAGCCCTTTTGACCCTTCTTTAGGAGCACAAAAAATCCCAAGAAACGACGAACACTTTGATATTTATTCTTTTTTAGAAGAGGAGTTGCTGCGCCTGAGGTCAATCGACGATTTTTTTTCTAATCAAATAGAAATTCTTATAGATCATCCACAAACAGAGCTACTACTCAATATCCAACAAAACAAACTAAAATTACTAAAAAATGAATTGATAAGTAGGTTAGAGACTCCATACTCGCCATTAAATTTAAACCTAGAGCATGCTTGGAACTCTACATTTAGCTCCCCTAAGCCAAAATAATTGCACCACCAATATGTTTAAAGTCTGCAACTTGTAGTTTATCATACTCATATCCCTCTAAGTGTTCTGATAAGACAACTTGCAAATATTCAACTATTCCTTCTACTTCACTTAAACCAAACTGAGCAACAAAAGATGTTAAAGATTCTATTAATAATTTATCATTTACAATTTTTCCTTCTTTATCTAAACATTTTTGACTAAATAATTTAAACTCATCTAAGGTAAGACCCATTTTTTGTTGTGCCTTACCGTCTTGGTAGTTGCCCAAATTGAAATTTGCAAAACTACTTAAGATGATGGCCTCAAAATCAATGTCTTCTACATTGTAGTTCAAGTAAAAACTGTCCATTAACTTACTTTCTTTTATCAACTCCTCTAAGCTTAGGTAAAATTTATGAATAAACGGCAATAAATCGGCGATACAGCACCCAACTTTTTTCCATTGCTGGTAATCTCTAAAACTGACAACCTCTACGTCGCTATTAACTGTGCGACTAGAGTATTTAATGGGATATATAAAAGCGCTATTAATAAATTCATTAATATAGGTTCCTAAAAAATATTCTTTAGTATCATGAAATGGTGTTTGCTTTAGACTTTGGTTAAGCTTTTTATGAACAAACCTAACTAGGCTGTTGCCAATTTTATATAAATCTGCAAAGTCAAAAGTATCAAAGATAGACTCTACTTCAGCTGTGCCCTGTAGATCACTCAGCAATTTATCTACATAATTAAATCCAAGCAACATCAAGTTTTTGGTTTTTCTCCCGACCTTTGTCATTGCAACTGGTCCATCTTTTAAAACATTGTTGCTGGCCAAAGTTGAGTTAACGAGCCTAATAAAATTAAACTGCAAGTATCTCTGTCTTGGGGCAGTACTAACTTTAGAAAGGGCCGTATCTAAATACTTGGGCATCTCTGTGAAGGCCACTAATGATTTGTGGTGTAAGGTTTGCCTTTTGCCTTCATCATCTATTGTTGCAGTATTAGGCCTTTTATTTTTAATGAAACGCCCAAGCTGCTCAATTGTTGGAAAAGTATTCTCGGTTAAAAGAGCGTCGTAGTAGTCTACAAATCCATAATCAGCTAAGCGATCTTTTTTAAATTTATACTCCTGCTCTTGCATTTGTAAAAAAGAATCTGAAAGTATTTTAAAAAGATAGGAGTATGCTGCTTCCACCCCTAAATGTGTATATAGATCTTTTATGAGACTTCTTAGCTCATTTACATATTCAAAATTTTCATCAAACTCCACAAGCAATAAATTATCTTCTGTTAAAAAAAAGCAATCATGCTCTGGATAGTTTGGATCTTCTGCATCAAAGGTCCAGATATTTACTCGGCCCTTCAAAAAAAGAGCAAAGTGATCACTGGTCACAAACTCTTGTTTAATTTCTTCATTAGTTGAATGTATGTAAACCTGCAGCCAGTAAGTAAAACTATCTAAGTCGAGTTGATCTTTTTGCCATAAATCTAAATCCAAAAAGGACTCTCTTTGCTCTTTTGATAGCTTATCTAGCACACCACTAACTAATTCAGCTGGTAGAGTTTTTAAAACCTGATATAGTGGATCGATAGGATGAGCAGAAAGGTCCATTCCGGCTTGCACATTTTGCTCAATTGCTTCCAAAGAGGTATAGCACTCCGATTCTTTAATCATGACCTTTAAGATGTCCAAAACTTTTATTGCCCCTTGATACAAATTGTAATTATATTTAATAGGTATAATATTTTAAAGCAGGTGGGTAGTATTAAGTCACAATATTTAGAAGAATTTTTTTATCGACAGACCCAAGTATGTTTATTGCCGTCTCTATCTTTACAAACAATTTTATCACCCAAATAGAATTCCCTTTCAAACGCAACGCATCTTTTTGATGGGCCTAACTCTAGGGTTGCATCACGGTTTTGCTGACTTTGAACTCGAGGAATCACCATCATTTCTTGCCCATCACACAGCTTATGGTTAAAGCGCGTTTGACTTGCAGCACCAGCGATTACTAGATACCCTGTCACCAATGCAATAGAGCTTATCAATTTAATCATTTTACCTCCCCCATTCTTATATACCTGTTAGAAGCAAGTGAAATTTATTGAAGTAATTTTTCTTTGTACAGTTAAATGCACTGCGGTGATATATTTTTCACACTTCAAGGCCCGACACAGTCCATCATTGTGTGTCTTTTTTACTAGTAGTAATTGCTTGACCCTCAACATCGACTCAGGGTATTTCTAGTTAATGACAAACGATATACCCAATTCCACCAAACAATTGCTGCGCCCCCCAAAAAACACCTCCAACTCTTGGTTTATTAGTTTTGAAGGAATTGAAGGTGCTGGTAAATCTACTCATATACAGCGAGTTGCCTCCTTTTTGCAAAACCGTGGTTTCGACGTAATACTGTTACGCGAGCCGGGTAGTACTAGATTTGGTGAAAAGCTACGTACAGCAATTTTAGGTGCTCAAACCAAACTACATCCAATTGCCGAAGCATACCTATTTGCCGCCTCAAGGGCACAACTTCTACAGGAAATAATACTTGGCAAATTGGAGCAAAATAACACAGTTGTAATTTGTGATCGATTTATTGATAGCTCCTTTGCCTACCAAGGAATCGCAGGGGGGCTTGGGATTGAAACTATCATTGATATTCATAAGCACTACCCACTTTGCATTGTTCCCCACAAAACATTTTATATTCGCATTGATATTGAGACTTCACTTCAAAGACAAATTAAGCGCAATATGAGTAAGGACTATTTTGAATCACAAGGACGAGACTACTACACTAAATTAATTGAAGGTCTAGACCTTGCCAGTCAGTTGTTTACTGAACGGATTGTAACTATTGACGGACAAAAAAGCATTGATGACGTTTACCAAAATATCCAAAATCATCTTGAGAAACTTCTAGCAAAATAATGAAAAACTTGAACCAGATTTTACTTATAAAATTCAAAAAACAATGCTTGGCCCATTTTTACGTACTACAAGCAAACCTTAGAAGTAGTTCTAACAAAACTTCTGGCCAATTTCTAAGTGACTGGATCAACACATTTTTATTAGAAGTCATAGGGGAAGAAAAAAAAATGGCCCCTAAAGATGCAGCAAATATATTGAAAATGGGACACCCAGATATTTTAACAATATATAAAACTTCAAAGAGCGATAATAGTAGCAATAAAGACTATACTGTCGAAGAATTTGATGATTTTTTTTCATTTCAAAATTATGGTACATTTGAATTTAAACAAAAATTCATAGTCATTTTTGACGCTCACCTAATTAGCAAAATGCTTGCCAATAAGCTGCTAAAAACCCTTGAGGCCCCTCAAAAAAATACCACCATCTTTTTTTTAAATCCCTATAAAAAAACATTTTTACCTACAATTTCTAGCCGGGCAATCGTATTGACTGTAAACAGTACACTAAACTCATTGCCCAATCCTACAGATAAACTATACCACCAAGATAATATTATAGACTGGTTTGAGTCCCACATGTCCTCAGAACCTCAGAGTTTTTCTAAAGACTTTATAGATGCTTTTTTAAATTTTCTACGCAAAAAAGAAGGCCCATTTAATGTTATTGATATTTTAAAAAATAATAAAAGTTATCAAGATCCACTGATCTCAATACTCCTGGAGTGGGAGAGGCGCAACGCATCAAACTACCAGCAAAAAGATCAGTTCTTAGAGCAAGTTCAATGGTTTCAAACTGCAAAGACATTCCACAATCCTGCCTGGGAGAGATTCTTAGGGATTATCATAAATTACGTTTAGACACCTCGCCTCAACCCTCTTTTGCCTTGAAAAATATTTACATGATGATACTAAATGTTATAGGGTGACTCATATCACAAATAAAAAAATGGTTACAAAATATGCAAGAAGAAAACAATGAAGTGACTAAAGAGCAAACGGAAACACCTCAAAACAAACAACAGGCACCAAAACAGAACAATCAAGAGCAAGAAAAGTGTAAATACGTCGAAGGGCAAAAATTAAAGTTTATTCGAGTGCGCTTTCCAGGTAATGCCAAATCCTTTCCATTTCTTGTGGGCAAAAACAACTTCTATTATGGTCAAAAAGTTATGGCAATGAGCGATAGAGGTATCGATGTAGGCTACATCAACTCTATACCATACGAGGTCGCCTTCGAAAAATCCATGCTCCCAATTCGTACAATATCTAATCTTGCAAGCGATGAAGATCTAGAAAAACAATCCACATTAAAAGAGCGGGAAAAAAAGGCAGAAGTGCTTTGTTTAAGACTTATAGAGGAACTAAAGTTAAACATGAATCTTACACATGTTGAGATCATACAATTTGGTAAAAAAACAGTCTTCTATTTCAATGCACCAGAGCGAGTCGACTTTAGAGAATTAATTAAAGGCCTAGTTTCAAACCTCAAAACTAGAATAGAGCTCAGACAGATTTCGGTTCGAGATCGGGCAGCGGCAATTGGTGCAATCAGTGCATGTGGTAGGCAAAACTGCTGTTCTTATTTTTTAAAAGGATACGGCAACACCAATATAAAAATGGCCAAAAACCAAAATTTGGCGCTGATCCCTAGTAAAATTAATGGTGTCTGTGGACAATTAAAGTGCTGTATGAAGTTTGAAGATCAAGTTTATACAAAAAAAAGAAAGACACTCCCAAAAGAGGGTCAAATTATTAAGACCAAAAACAATGATGTTGGTAAAGTTTTAAAACTACACCTTCTGGTCGAACAATTTGATATGCTTACAGATCAAGGAAAAATTAGACGTTACTTGGCCTCACAGTACTTGCAACAAACAGATCTTAGTAAAAGCTATGAGTTTCCAAAAAAATTTGAGCATGTTATTAACGAAACTAAGGATATCATTGGCGCTAATGACGACACACAGATGACTGCTCCAAGTCCCACAACTTCTGAGGGCCCCAAGGATACACAAGCTGCACAAATAGCTAGTTCTGAAAAGTTAGAAAAAGATTCGCCTCAAAAAAGCGCTTCACCAAAGGACAAGCCTCACTACAAGAAAAATTTTCGTCGAAACAAACCTAAGAACAAAAAGCAACAGCACAGAAGTAGTTCAAAAAATCAAAATTCATTAAAAAAAAATAAGTAAGCCCCCTTTTGTTATTTCTATTTTTTTAATGCCATCTTCGCCTTGAGATCTGATAATGCGTCTGAGGCAGCCGCTGATCCAGATTGGTCTTCTAGGGCCCGATCAATCTCATCATCTATATCGGTAGCACTAGCTGCAAGCTCCCCATATGATTCGGCCAAAGCTTCATGTTCTGCGACTCTATCTTTCATCCGCTCCAGCATTGCGATGGTTCCATTTGAGTCGGCCTTAGCTAAGTGCTGGTTCAGTTTTTGGCTAGCATTTGCAACCTTTGCTCTGGCCTTTAAAGTACCAAGCTCTGTCTCCCAACTACTAACCTGGGCCTTCATTTTTTTGATACTAACTTCCATCTTATTAACTATATCTTCTTGCATCTGCAGGTTTTGTGTGGCAGTTAGTGCTTGGGCCATAACCTCTTCTTTTTTCTTTAAAGCTTCAGAGGCCAAACGATCTGCTTCTTCAGTTTCTATAACCCCACTTTGCCCTCTTTTTAAAAGTAGCATTGCCTTATTTTCATAATCATTTGCTAGTTGCTTCTTTAAAGTCGCCTCCTTCGAGGACTTAATCGCCAGGGCCTTGACATGTGCTAAATCTTTTATTGCATGCTCTAAATCCTTTCTAAGAGTTCTTATTCCTTGCTCTGTCATTTTTACTGGATTTTCTAGTTTATCCATTACACTGTGTGCCTCTGATTGGCCCCACCTAAACAATCTACTAAATAAACCCATGATTATCTCCTTCTTACATAAAAATTAAAATTTAATGTTATTTACAAAAACCTATAAACTCATTTGAATATTCTGCAAGCCCTAAACTCAAAGAGTTAATCGTTGCCTCTAACTCGTTTAAATCCAAGTTTGCAAGCTGGAGAGTGTCTCTAAAAAGAACTTTATTACCCGTTTCATCCAGCACAAATGCTCCATGTACTAGAGTGCGATTCATTTGCAATAATCGTTTATAAACTTGTTCATCCTCTGTCTTATTTTCAAAAATGAATTGCTCAATAACTAGGATTGGATCTTCACAATCTAAAATGAGGGTTTGTATTCCTTTGCTTTCATCATCAATAACAAGTAATGCTTCTTCCGCATTTTCATGAGTAATATCAAAGCCTAGCTCACACAGATATCCTTTTACTTTTTCCAAATTTGTGCTCACCTCACACTCCTTTTTTTTATTTTTTAGATTTTTAAATGATTGTTACCATAGTCTGTCAAATCGACTATATTTTCAAGGAAAATTAAAGCTAAAAAAGTGTTACTTAAGACAATTTACTCATAACTTTCAAAAATTACTGGATAAGCATTTTCTTTATAACGCTTAGTAAGAACCTTAAAGATAGAAACACTTGGATCTGTTACAACACCGACATAGTCGTCTGGGTGCATTTTTGCGTATTGTTGATGCTGCCTACTTTGTTCTTCATCATCATATGAGTAGGAGTCGTCATCATCTTCGTCATAATCTTCGTCATCATCATCAAGCTGTGACTGTCTTCCATCACCTGAGTCGTCGCCGTAACCCTCACCGAAACCTTCATCGTCGTCATCGTCATCATCGTCTTCTTCAAAACCGTTAGTGTATTTTCCAGGTGTATAGCCATCCTTATCAGCAATATCAACTCCAGACATGACACCCCCTGATCCTCCACCAGATCCTCCGGATGGACTATTGTAGAGACCACTTGAGCTTGCACTAAAGAGTCCTTTATTATTTTTACCACCAACATCTAGTTTGCCAAAATTATATTTAACTTTGTCATAGTCAGTTTTATCAAGCTCTTTGCGCTTTTGAGCTATCTCTTGCTCAATCGCAGAGAAGCCTTTTGATCCTTTGGACCTCCCCATACCTTTGATATGTGGTCCCACGTTTGCTTTTGTCCCTCTTTGACTTCTTACTGCTCCTGATCTGGAAGCATTACTACCACCGGTGGTCGATCCAGTTGAGCCTAGCTTTTCACCAGCGCCTCGAAGTCCATCAAACCCAGTAGAGATAACCGTTGATCCCTGGCCCTTACCTAATGCTCCTGCTCCCAGGCGTACAGATGTATCAGAATCATCTAAGTTTTTCTTACCAACTATCGCTCCATCAACTCCTAAAGATGCACCCCCTAAAGCTGTGCCCGGCCTATAAGTGCTACTGCTGCTTGCTGACTGTCCAAGAGGGGTTGAAGAATCTATCGATCCTCCTCCACCAGAAGCTGCTGTACCCGAAGAGGAAGTACCGCCACCTCCTGCGCCACCGCTTTCAAATTGGTCACCACCAAGGCCAGCTGACGGTGAACTGCCACCACCATAGTCACCAAAACTACCTTCGCCACCAACTTGACCGCCGTCTCCACCACCTAAATACTCATTATATCCGTCGCCTTGACCGCCGCCGCCGCCAAGTCCACCAAGGGCCTCAACATCCCCCAAATCCGGTGAATCTGGTGCACTATAATCCTCTATACCGCTGTCTCCACTAAAGCTGCCACCTAAATCACCCAAGTTGCCTGTATCAAACTTTTCAGTGCCAAGGTCTCCCAAATCATTTTTAAGGCCACCTAAATCACTCATATCTGGAGAACCAAATCCTCCACCTAATCCTGAGTCAGCGACACCTCCACCACCAGCATCGCCGCTGCCACCACCGCCACTGCCGCCACCGCCGCCGCCTTTACCCATCATCTGCTGTAACATCTGCATCATCTTTTGAGCATTTTGCATAGCATTTTGGGCACCTTTTAACGGTGAACCTCCTGCTTGGCCTGCATCACCTCTGGTCTTTCCATCCATTTGCCTTGCCAGTTCAAATCCTTTTTGCAGGTTTTTTTGTGCTTCATCCACCGCCTGCTTCATTTCATAATAACTGGCCTTACTTTCTGCCAAATTGTGCTCAATGAATCGCAACCTTTTGTCTGGCTTTTGAAATTCTTCTTTTGAAGCTGTTGAAGTTTTGATCCACTCTTGAGAGAACACATTATGGGCCTGTGTACCAGGAGAGAGACCAAGTGATCCGCTGACATTGCCAAAGATCCCTTCATTCTTTTTTCTTGGACTAGCAGAAGGAGGTGGGGTCGCCTGGGCACTATCTATTAGCAACATCGCAAGCTTTAAAAAATAATTCTTGCCAGGATTATACTCCACTTGTTTATATATTGCCTTTTTGCCTCTTTTGAATTTTTCTTTAAATGCTTCATTTTGTTTGGGATGTGTCGACTTACACTTAAATCCCGTTTCCTTTTGCGGCATAGTCTTTTTACAAGTTAATTGAGCGTGCGCTGGTGCATGTTTTTTTGATTCTTTTTCACAACGCTTCTTGCCCTTATCTGCATATTTTTTATCAGCTTCCGTCTTCTTTTTATTACCTTCGGCTTCTGCTATTGGTTTATTGCGCTCTTTAACCTCAGCAGTGGTTTTTTTCTTTTGTGCTTGAGCTGCTTTACATACACCCTTTGAGTTGTTCTCGGGGTCTTTCTTTTTAGGCATAACTGGACAGCCACGTCCCTTCCAACTATCTGCCTCTCCATCTGTTAGCTTTGCAAACTCAAGTAATCTTTTCTTAGCTGCCAAAACGGTTTGTGCGGCTTGATCTGCTGCCTTGGACGTTTTTATCCAATTTTTCATGGCAGTATCAGCTTCTTTTGCGTTTTTTTCTCTGATATCTTTGGCCTTTATCTCTTGCTCCACAAACATTTTTACAAATCCCTGGGCAGCCAGATAATACATTTTACTTTCTAAGTGGGCCTGACCTGACATAATGCCTTGAAGAAGATTAACAGAGGATACTAGTTGTGCATGACGGGTGGCATTTAGTTCTTTTGCCACAACTGGATCCTTTAGTTGTTGTATAATCTCATTCATTTGTGCATCAAAGTTATGATCATAATGTCGATATTCCATGAAATTAGCAGATGCAATAACGTTTAGATAAAACGAAATCGCATAAACATCACTATGATTTTTTTTGTCCACTTGGCAGCATAGGTCAAATGCCCCCGAAGCAGCTCGACCGTATTCTTTGGTATTGCCTTCTTCTGGACCTTGAAGTCCTCTATCAGCTAAACTTCCCGAAATTGTTGAAGCAGCGAAGTACCCTGCTTTTGCTGCTGCTTTTGCATCACTTCGGGCCTTATAAGATGCCATATGCATCTTGCGGGCAAAGTCCTTGATCTTTTTGTTGATTTTTTCTTTATGGTGTTTGTATGATTTATCAACACTATCGTTTGATAACTGTATAGGCTTATGAACCTTTGTAATGGCCCGTTGGGCCTTGTTTATTTTATTTAACAACTGTTTCTTGTAGGGTTTATACATATCCCAAAACTTGCACTTTTTACTGCTATTATCGCACCCCATAGATGTACTTTGAAACTGCAGAGCTTGTTGCAATTCATCAGAGGATTCTTTTGCGCTTTTTCCGGTATTTTTTAATTCTTTTTGTGCTTTTTTAATCTTCTTTGTTAAGTCTTCGAGTTTTTTGGTAGCGTCTTTTTGCTCCTTTAATTGTTCTTTTAATCCTGCTTCAAATTTTTTAAAAATTGCCATTTTCTTTTGTGACAGCATAAGATATTTAGCTTTAAACTGATTTTCAACCAGGGTATAATGCTTGCCCAACTCATTTGAGTCTTTACCTTTTAAACTGTCACTTGCAGCAGACTTTAGCTTGGCCTGATCTTGGGCCTTTTGTGATTTTTGTCCCTGACCTGCAAGCTGCTGCAATTTTTTCATCATATCCATGGCTTTCTTAGCACCATCGCTCTTGCCGCTTTTTCCTTGACCTTGGGGTTTGGGTTTCGGCTTGGGTTTTGGAGCTGTCGTTCCAACTCCTACAGTATCATTGGGATTTTTAGGAGTAGATGAAGCAAGCTGGCTTTGCAAAACTGGCGATAGTAAAATAATGCATAAGAAGAACTTAGCAAGCCTAATAAGTGTAAAGTGTTTCATAGTATTATCACCCTTAGTATCATTGAATATTGCTCTTAATAATGAGTGAACTTGTGTACTTGTAATTATACATCAATTCATAGTGCTTACCATCAAGGGAATTTTAGAAACAATAAAAAAAAAGAAGAAAAGACCAACAAATTAGGTATGTTAACTATCCTTGAGGCAAGATTAGTTTACAGATTATTGAAATAAAATGTGGCCACCTTTATGGGCACAATATCTTTTATTTTGTAGCTAATGGGGAAAAACGACCGGATACCTTGTAAGGAATCATGACCAACGTACAATTTGGGCCCTCAAGGGCCAACTACTTTACGGACTTTTGGCCTTAAAAATGAACCTTTTTGTTCAATCTGAAGTTTTGTC
>JADHTQ010000043.1 GCA_016784965.1 Bacteriovoracaceae bacterium
ACTAAGAAAGCGGCAATGCTCAAAAATCATCTCGATATCTACATCGCCTTTCACAATACCGTTTTAGTAAAATAGTGAGGAGACGGTTGCCAAAAAGCAAACAATTAGAAGATTAAAATCACAACAGCTCAGGGAGGAATCTCCAGTAGGGCCCAATACAATAAGCGAATCTTAAAAAACAGTGATGCCAGAGCACTTTGATCCCCACGCTAGTGGGGCAGTTTTTATCTGTTTTGGGATCTTTGGTAAATAAAGGAGTTATCAATATAGCCTGTATCTGGATCGAGCATATCTTTATCTGATCCTTCACTAATGTTTCTATGTGCATCTTCGAATTGCTCTAAACACTGAGCATACTCCGAATAACTTGCACATGTTGAACTTATTTGACCTGTGACATTTCGCTTTTTGCTGCTCAATTTTGCAATTTCTTTGGCCCGTTTTTTCATAAAAGATTCACAATCATTATCAGTTGCAGAGTTATAAATTTCTCTAACAAGGGCCATTATGGGATCGTATTTTGGATTTATCTTCTCTTTCTTTTTAATTTTTCTAAGCAGATCAAAGGTTTTAAGATATTCATCGCGACTATCTTTAGAGGCCTGGCATGATGTGGCCATACTTGAGAGTTCTGCGCTAATGTCCTTTAAAGCACTCACTGCTGCATCCGCATCACCAATTAAGTATCCAAATCCCCAAGTTGCACCTAGTACAAGAAGTATGACTAAACCAATCACCACCAGCTCAGCATGAGCATCTTCTATGCCTAAAACTTTATTGAAAATCCTTTGGGCACTATTTCTTGCTGATAATTTGTAATTTTCAAGCAGACCGAACACCTCTTGTAGACTTGTCGCTTTTGCTAATGAAATCAGTTTATCATTGACATAAACTTGTCTTTTATAATGATCAAAGACATTAAATTTGATTTCAACTCCCTGATAATTTGCAGAAAAATTTGTCCTATCAAAAGTCATAGCAGGAAGCTGTATTGCTTTTGACAGATTTTTTTTGAGGAACTCTTTACTGGTTTGATTTTCTACCTGAGTTATCAAGTTTTGTAAAAAACCTCTTTTTCTTCTGGTCCTGTTATACTTCATAACCGAGCCTTTCAGTCTCTTTTGTAGAGAGTAGGCCAAAGATATAGAGAGCTGTTTTGATATAGTTTTGTTAGAAGAGGTTTTGCTATTTTTTTCACCTATTTTATTTGCAAAAATTGATTGATTAAATAGCAAAAATGACAAAGTTATAATGAGTAGTTTCTTTTTCATACTTATATTCTAATACATATTATATATCCACAAAACTGGGTACAAATTATGCCCAGCAAGTACCAGTTAATTTGACTGCACAATCCTAACACCTGCATTTTGGATCACTCCTGGGTTTTGTATACCTGAGCTTACAGCACTATCAATAGCTTCTTGATACAAAGAGCCAACCATAGATATGTTAAAATCTCCTGTTGTGGGTACCTCCCCTCCAACAATCAGTGAAATATCAGTAACTCCATTTGCGTGGGGTCTTACTTCTCCTGCAATAGTTAATTTATTACATTTATTAAAAAAGCCACGCTCTTCGCAGAGTCTAGTAAATTTTTTGATAACAGCTTCCATGTCAACAATATGATTATTAATCTTTTCTGTGCTTAGTTGAATCTTGGGTCGATCAACATAAACACCTGGCACATCAACCATTCTGTAAGATTGTACATGTTCACTTCTTGATATATGCCCAACAAGAGAATCAAATAAAGAGCTCCTTCTTGCTAACGTAACTGCTTTTTTTAGCCTTGCTACAATATCATCTCCTGAATCGATAGCAGATTGAGTATTTTTTAAAATCTTAAGTCTTCGCAAAAAACTTGTAAAACTTTTTGATCTCTTGTCCATCTGCTTTGCTGTCTTTTCAATTGCAATTCTTGCTTGATTAATATTAAATTCAACTGATTCAGAAGAATCTAAGTGATGTAGCAATTGACGATGGCCTTCTGCTCCCATGCTTATAGCGTCACCACTGATAACCCCATGTTTTCCACGAAAATTAATATTCACTTTCTCCTTTAAGACTAACTCTGCTGAAAACTTGTTAGTTTCTCGGTAATAATCAACAAGTATTTTTGCCTGACCATCAGTTAAATCAATTTTGAAACGATCGCGAAAACGTTTAATAATTGTTGGAATATGTGTTTCTTGTCTTAAAATAACAATGGCATCTAAAGATAAAAAATGACGCAAACGACCTGGGTGATATTCAAACATCTTAGATTTCAAATTAAAACTGTTAGAGATTAATTTTTCATAATTTTGAATTCTTTTTAAAATCTTCGCTCCCGCCACCTTTGCCTTACTAAAAGATATAATTAGATCATCACCTGGTACATCTTGGGCCACCCTTGCTGCAAAATTAGCACAATCAGCACAAGGACCTGTACCAATTCTCATCCATTCACGAGGAAGCTTCATCCCTCTTTTTTCAAGGGCCTGAATTAATCCTGGTATACTTTCTAATTCATCTCCAAACTCGTTTAGAGATTCTTGCATAATCTTCAATAAACGTTTATGAAACGCCTCAGGCATAAAGGTAAAAACATGTCTATTGGTTTTATAGTCTAGGTACGTTGACTCAAGAAAAAAAGAAAGCTGACGATCCTTTGATAACTTATTCATCATAATGCTTTTAAATCGATTTCCAAGCGAAGCTCCAAAGTTCTTACTAATATAGTCATTAATGTTCTTTAGATAACTAAGTGACGATGCAACATGAAACCCTCTATATTGACTAAGTCCATTTTTACCATACGCAATACTTTTAAATTGAAGATTGCCCACTTTACATGAAGAACAAGATTTGTGCATTTTCATATGAAAGAAATTATTAATATAAGGAGCAAGATCGGTATCATCTGGTCCTATGGGAGTTAGTTTTTGCGATTTAGACAATCCTTTTGCTAAATACTTGCCACTTCCGACAATATCAAAAACGCCACTTCCCACAGAAAGACCTAGCATCAACTGATCAAATCTTTTTGCCAATTGCGTTTTGTTTAATCTTTGCAGCAAAATCTCTTGATCTTTTTTTGCTCCCATCAAAGAAGTATTATGGGCCACTAAAGAGGATAATCGAAGATTATCATCGGACACTTGATAGTTTTGATAACTTACATAAAAATCTGTGCCTGTTGCAGTAATCGATGAAAGACAAATGGGCAATGTGCCAGAGTATGCACATCCCACCGCAAGCCCAACAGTTGTACCTGCAAGCGCTAATTGAGTTTTTAAAGAATACTTTTGCGCTCCCAATTTACCTAATTGACACTTGCTGCATATAAATTGCTCTAAACTTCTTTTAATTTGCATGTTTGAAATTGAAGCAACAACATCACTTGTGGAACTTGGGGCAATCTTAAATACATCACAAGATGAAAGTTTACAAAGCTCTCCAATTGCATCAAATGACTCTTGTACCATCTTTTTTGAAAATTCTTTTACTCTATCTTCAAACTCCGAGAGTTTTCTAAATTTTAAAGTATACTTTTTTTGATCTTTTTTTAAAGTATCATAATTATTAAGTATTTGCTGATAAATTGTTTGGTAGTAGTTTGATGCACTTTTTCTATATACTCTGTGCGAATCGGACGAAATTGAGTGTTCAAAATTATTTTCTGGTAACTGTAAAAGCTTATCAATATTTGGTGCTGTTTGAAATCGTGCAATCATGATCAAATCGTGGGGAATATTTAAGGCCGATAATAGATATTCTTCACTTAAGTTTGCCAAATGAAGACCTTGCCTGCCATCTTTAGAGACATAACTTAAAATGGGATAGATTTGGGCCATAAGCTGCATGCGTGCATTTAAATCAGAAATAATTAAACGATCACGGGCCAGTATATTTTTTTTCTTTTTCAGTTGATTTATGAGAGATTTAATACGGTTAAATTCCAATAAGGCAATGAATGTCTTTTTATAAAAATTTTCTACCTCACTTTTTTTGGGACTCACCGGAGGTGTCAAAGGCCTGGAGTGCCTAAGAATTTTATCAACGATTTCACTATAAGAAGAATCTGAACATGTACTTTTTATTTTTGAAATATCAGCTGTAGGATGCACTCCAAGGTGAAGTGCTAAAATTTGTGATTGTCGAAGCTTGGCACTTAATCGTGCAAAATATTTAAGTTTCATTTGCTCAACTATACTTTCTTTTGCTGTTATAAATGCTTTTGAAGTACTTGTAAGCTGGACCTCTACCTGCTCAACTTGTGCTTGAATATCATTAACCGCTTCTGAAGTAGTTACACCTAGCGGCTTGGGACAGGGAGTTTGTTGTATTAAGGAATTATCAGTTTTTTTTATGTTATATTGACGACAGGTCTTACTGTCATACTGTAGGGAAGAAGAAGCTTGTCTTGTTTTAGCAAAACTATGACTAACAAAGAAAGCAAATAGTAAAAAAGTCCAAATGAAGTTAATAGAAAACGCTCCCATACGATCTTATCGAGTAATTCAGTGAATTTCTTAAGCCAGTTATTCCCAAATCAAAAAAGAAGACAAACGTAGTCGGGTTTTAAGTTTTAATTTGCACGAAAATTATATTTAACCAACCAATTTCAATGAATATATTTAATGCTTAAGGTAAAATAACTTATATGCTCGAAATATTGGCCCTAACACCACTTTTACTGTTATCTTTGATCCTTACAGGTCTGGGAGATATCATTTATAAGCAAGATGAAAAATTAGAGGCCACCTTTAGCCCCGACACCAATTTATTTGCCCCCTATTTAGCGGCCAATAATGTTTTAAGAACTAAACTGTCATTTCGCAGAATGCCTTATACCGATATTCCACAGGCAAGTCACACTCGTTATGGAATCGCCATCGGCAACAATTTCAAACTTCTTCGATATGCCACCAAAGGCCCTAACCCCTCTGGCATGCAATACAATTTTGGTGCTGGCATGATTGAGCAATCAGATTACGATAATGCTTTAGATATAATTGGGTGGGATGGACTGATTCGATCAGAGCTTAGCTTTACCATCACAGATAGCCTAGCGCTGCGCCTGGGAGTGTTCCACATTTCTGGACACATCTCAGATGAATATTTAGAAAAAGTGGATCGCAAGAGATGGTCGTATGCTAGAAATGAAGTAAACATAGCTATTTCATACAACCTATTTCATAACTATAGAACATATTTTGAGGCAGGATATGACTATTCTTCCAATTCAGCAGCAGAAGATGATCCCATCCGTTTTCAAACAGGAATTGAATTTCGTAGTAACCAAACTTTTATTATCAACAAGATTGGTGTATTTAGCGCTGTAGATATTCAATCTTTTCAAGAAGACAATTGGAAGTTTAACCAGACCTATCAAATTGGTGCCATGGTCAACACTAATGGCTTTGCCAGAATGTATCGACTTTATCTTGAATATTATACCGGCAGGTCTCAGTTAACAGAGTTTTTCAACCATCGAGAGAAGCACTTTTGCATGGCCTTTGCAGTTGATATGTAAAACATGTTTAAAATAATACCTGTTGAGTACCACTTCAATTCAATGTAAAATATCGGTAATGGCCAAAAAACCGGACAAATCAGAAATTATTTCACTGCAAAAGAGTATTTACTCGTACATGCGCAGTAAGGCCCATAGTTATGAGGGCCAGATGTCCAAAGAGTTGAAAAAATATCAACGGGATCAAAAAAAATTTATATCTAGACCTTTTAAATGTTCAAACCTCTCCGAGTTATTAAAATCAATTGAGCATGCCAACATTGTCTATCTTGGGGACTTCCATACATTTGACCAAAACAGCAAAAACCTCGAAAGATTACTGCGGGCCATAACTGGCAAGCAATCTAACTTTGCCCTGGGGGTAGAGCTAGTTTCTAAATTACACCAACATATCATCGATCAATACCTAAACCGCCATATTACTGAAATGGAGTTTTTAGAGGATGTAAATTATCAGGAATCTTGGCGATTTCCCTGGCAAAATTACAGCAATTTTTTTAAATTGGCACGTCAGGATGATTTCAAAATCTTAGGATTAAACTCTCAAGGAACTCTTGCTCAAAGAGATCAAACCGCAGCTGAAATTATTACTGATTATTTAAAGGCACACCCTGAAACCACTATTTTAGTTTTATTCGGAGAACATCATATCGTGCCCGACAAACTCCCAAAGTGTGTTGAAAAAATTATGGGGCCAGATGTTTTACAAACGATCATCCATCAAAACTTGGATGAGATTTACTGGAAGATGCAAGAAAGCAGCTGCAGTAATAGACAAATCATCAAATTCACAAGTAGTGAGTTTTCACTACAAACATCTCCGCCTTGGACCAAATATGAAAGTATGATCTATTGGTATGAAAACATGCTTGATGATCCTGAATTTGATATTCATGAATACTCTAGAGAGACGGGAAATAAAACCTTTTGTAATAATGTTAATGAAAATTTCTTTTATATCTGCAAAGAAATTATTAGATCTTTGGGAATAGAAATTGAGCAAAAAAAGCTGGAAGATTTTAACCTATATGACAATACAAAACTAAAATTTGTACTGGGTAAAATCGAAGCAATTGAACATAGTCCTTTGAGTAATTTTTATAAAAAACTAGTGCAAACGGGAAAAACCTTTAAAATCCCCTTCAAACACTCTATGTATTGCTCAAACTATTCAATCAACAGGTTGTCCTTTCTTGCAGGGAATCACATTTACTCAATTATTAGAAAAAAGGTAAATCCTGATTTTGAAAAAATACTCACCCAAAATAAGCAAACCGATAAATTCTTGTTTTTTCTCTATCAGTGCTTAATGTCATATTTTTCTTCAAAAATTATTAATCCTTATAGAAAATGTGACCTCTATCAAGACTTGCACAGAAGATACCAATCACAATTTACAAAAAAGAAAAAGAAAAAAAACCTCAAACTAGCATTAGATATAATTGATAGAAACCTGCCTCTAGCTGACCTGCTAAAAGGCCATGATATAAGGGCCCTACATTCAGCTGCCAAGTCAATTGCCAATTTTATGGCCGATACTCTTTATGATGACTTCTATCAGACACAAAGGCCTTTGTTTGAAAAATTAATTAACAATGTTTTGTATGGTGAGCATGATTTAGATGATATTAATGAACTGCTTAGTATTTTGTTGCCCCCCAACGATTATAAAAACCAAAAAAAGCGTTTCTTTTAAATTAAACCGCCTCTTGAGCAAACTCTCTTAATAGATCCTTTTTTCGACCTTTTTTGAGTGAAATAAGTTTTCCCAAAGTAGTTTGCTTTGGCTTTGGCCGATTAAAGATTAGTGTGACCTTACTACCAATGATCTGCTTTTTGTCATCAGTAGTATTTTCAAAAGAGATGTTGCCGCCGAACTCTTTCATCAAACCTTTGGCAACCATGATATCTAAGTCTTCCATCTCTTCTTCTTGGCCCAGACCCATTTCACTTCTTAGAAATTCTGTGGAAAGACCTATACCGCTATCTATAATGTTAACAATAAGCAGTCCCCCCAACTCGCGAGTCGAAATGTTAATATGCCTTTTTCTATCAAGTCTGGTACATCGCTCGATGGATTTGCTGAGTACATTATAAAATACCTGTTGAATGCCTTCTTTGGTGGAGAGAGCTAATTGGTTTTCACTGATATTAAATTCAACTGCAACCCCTCCGGTAAAAATCTTTGAGGCCAACATATCTACAATAACACTGACGTGCTCTGCGACTTTTACTTCCTCTAAAGCAAGGAATGCAGTAGGCTCTATAATATCTTCAACAACAGGTTCCGGTACTATTTCTAAGCCGTCTGAATCCTGCTCCTGGTAGGTCTCCAGCATGAATGCATTTAACTTCCCACCCAGAAGATCACTGTTGTACCTGTTAAAGAGGCCTTGGCAATTGGGCAGATCATTGTGCTTTAATGCAGACCCAATTATCTCTTCTACTTTTGTTGGTGAGAACAAATCATTGGATTGCATAACCACGAAGGCATCTTTTTCAAAGGTTGCATTAACCAAATTTTTCTGTCTTTGTTCCAAGTAGGACCAGCCCACAAGAAAGATCAAAAGCACGATTGAAGCGTAGATAGACGTTTTAAGTAAAAGGGCAGTCTTGTCGAAACCTTGTTTTGTCTGCTCGATTGATTCTAAAACATTGTCTTTTAAACTTTCAATTATAGAAAATCTGGCCGTTAGGTTTGATAATAAATCCGCCGAAACATTGTTGGCCCCACTAACTCTGCCAATTTTTTCATGAAACCAATGTACGTTTGCAGTAGCATTATTTAACTTTTTTAAAGTGACTTTGAGTTTTTGGGTTAGTAGGTTTTCCATCATCACAATTGTGTCACTAAGACACTCTTCGGTGGTGTTCATAAAGCCAGTCGTCAGATAATCCGACAAACCGCTACCTATCAATCCTGCTGTATAGGTCTGGTTTAGCCTGATAAAACAAGTATTCACACCCTCAGAGAGACTTGTAAAATTTTTAACACCTGTTGATAATCCTAAAACTAGGTACAACGATACAGTCATTACAGAAAAGACAAGCACATTTGCATAATTTCTTTTTTTAACTAGCATCTCAAGTATTTTTTTCCTCTGCACTTTCATAAACCTTGCCCTTTTTTTTGGTTTGCAAAGACTCTATAGTAAAATTTTACAAGCTCCTGGATTAGAGTCAAGAAAGAGGTTAATTATGCCGGTAGTGTAGTGCCCAATTTGCTCGATATTTAGGGACTTAGAGCACTTTTAACAAAAAACAAAGCAACTTGCTCAACTTTTAATTAAAACAGTTAAAAATTGTTACTTAAAAAATATATTTTTGAAAGAAGACTTGAGTCGATTCAACCAGTTACGGGACTTAAGATATATTTTGGATCTATCTGTTAGGGAGCTTTCATCAAATATTTCATGAATTTCATGTTTTAGTGTTTCAAATATTTCATCGCTTAATGGGTTGTGTAAAATATGTTCATCAATAGTTCTTAGAAAATCACGAGAATTTTTTAGGGCCTTGCGGCAGTGATGACAAGTTGAGATATGGTCTAACAGTTTATCATAACGTTTATCTGCCTCATCGCGATCGAGTAAATATAGTACTTTTCTAGAGTGGATGCAAGAATCTGCATCTGTCTTATTTTCAGTTATAAGCAAAAGTCTCTCCCAATCGGTTGATCAATTCATGCCTGGCCTGACCCAAAATATTAATAACTTCATGGCGCTTTATTTCTAATACCTGTGATGCCTGAGTTAAGTTAAAACTGGTTTTATGCACTAAAAACAAAGTACCCTTTTGCTCCAGTGAAAGACTTTTATATGGCATAAACTTCGAATTTATCTCATCTAAGTGTTTTAATTGGTGCAGTCGTCTTTTGGATAAACTATAGATTGTCTTAAATAGAAATTTCTTTACGCGCAATAGCTGGTCATATACCTCAGCAGTACTACCTTTTTCACTATTTAAGATTTCTACAAGCAGGTCTTTTTTGTCTATTAATAAAACATGCATACTATCAATAACGATCTGTTTAGCATGCAATTCATCGGCAACTAGTGCAAAGGAAAAACTAAATAGTTCACTGTAATACTTCTCTAGATGTTTCTCAAATTCTTTCATCCTCACCTAAATAATTCTATCAATAGAATTTGTTCTCAGCAACCAGATATCAACCGTTGTCTCCAAGAACCCAAAAACAGACAGTTAGCTAGCTACATCAGAACTTTTTTCCACATAAGTTACTCAAGTTATTGCTGTAATTTGTCGATATATTGGTATAGAGGTGTAATCGTCAAGGATAAAACATGAAAAAAACTTCTGCTAGTGCACTAATTATTCTGCTTATCATTCAACTGGGATGTAGTCCCGGGACCAACGTAAACCCGACAAGTAGATCTAGCTCTCCAGCTACACCAACGCCGACTCCTACGCCAACTCCTACGCCCGACCCAACTCCTACGCCAACTCCTACGCCAACTCCTACTGGAGATTATTACAAATTTCCAACCATCATAGGACATGGTCAAAGTGGCGTTAAATGGGCGTCAAATACAGTTGCTAATTTATCTTCAGAGCAGGCATTGTTTGTCACAGATGCCAGATTAAAAATCAGACTATTGGCCAAACCTTCACCGGGAAAAGTTTCAGCAGATAGCTATGGTCAAGAGTGCAAGTACTCCCAACTACCTTATACAAAACTTCAGGCCACTGTTGGAGTAAAGGCCCAACAGGCCGGTGCTTATTTAGAGAGCTATACCTTTTCAGATATTGCAGTTGACACAGCTTCTGCTTCACATGCATTTGCGGTTCCCCCCAATTCCGATGACCTGCCTTTTGTAGTAGAGATTCGAGATGTAAAGTGGGATTACTCTTGTATTGCCACGGGAAGAGATCCACAGTATTGTCCCTGGGATTATGTTTGGCCTTTAGACTGCTTTGAGCTTGAGTTACAGATGGCCACTGATGCTACGGACGATTTACCGTAACGTTGCGCTGCGGCTACTAAGGCCTTAAGAAATTTCTAATGCTAGGTTTTTGTTAAAGGCCTGAGAGACTTCTACTAAAAGTCCTGGGCAAGTAATGTTAACTTCAGATACATTATCACCAATTAAATCAAACGCAATCCAATCAACCCCAAACTTACTCAAGTCCAAACAGATATTGCGACATAACTGCTTTTGGGCCTTACTAAGTACTGTTGGTCGGTAGGTGGCACCCATCACGATATTGGCCAGATACTCTCCTTTTGCAGGCACTTTTATAATGGAACCCAACTCTACTTGCTTATAGTAAAGGGCCCGCACCTCACCATCAACTACAGATTTAATAAAGGGCTGTGCTACCACTGGTCCCTGATATTCTTTTACTTTAGATGAAAAGGCATTTAGTAGATCCAATTTATTAGTGCTTGATTTGTCTAGTTCAACTTTTACAATTCCTATGCCCTGATATAAATCTAGAGGTTTTAAAATCAAAGCATCAAACCCCTGTGCTATCATTTCCAAAGCAAAACTTTTAAATTGTTGTGGGTTTGTACCGACAAAACTGGGCACAGATTGTTTTTGTTCATAGGCATACAATTTTTCATTGTGTAACATTATGCCCTCTGGTGAATTCACAACCAGAACACCTACCTTAGTTAGCGTTTTTAACATCCATAGATACCGCAAATACCTTGAGTCAAATGGAGGGTCAAGCCTCATGTGAATTTTATCGCCTGCTAAAAGCATAATGCATCTAGGATTTAACAGAGTAAAGCTATCTAAATAATGGCCACCACTGATAAATGATCCCTCAAACTCATAAACATTTAATTGCTGATTACCCTTAGTACTCACAAAAAAATCATCTGCGAACAGTAGATAAACCTCCTCCCCTTTTTGCTTTAAAGTAAGTGCCAACATTAAAGTAGAATCTTTTTTGATGGTTAATTTTTTTAGCGGATCAATAAATAGAATATGTCTCATTTTACTAACCTTGATTCCTTTTGCACAGTAAGAGGGGAAAATAAAAATGTTGAAAAGTCTTCTTCAAGACCTTTATCTAAATAACTTTGATACTGATCATTTATATATTTATAAAACCCTTTTAGATCCAGTCCAACCTGTAGGTGCAGTTTTTTGATTTGGGCGCTTTTATTTTGATAAGTTAAAAAGGCGGCCAAAGAAGCATTGTTCCACTTGCGATCTAAGGGAAAACAACTTTTCTTTTTAATCTCTAAAGAAGTGCATAACGCTTCTAGCGTAGGAAAAAAGCGATCGTTTAGAAATGTTTGTAAAATGGTTTTAGCTTTTGGTTTTGTCAAAATTTTGTCTTTTTTAAGTAAATTATTTAATTCCTGAATTAACTCCACCATCGCCAACCTAATTTTGCCGTGATTTCTAACCTCATTCTCCTTTTTAATGCGCTCAAGCTTACTCAAATGAAAATAATCCATCGTCATTTTACTTGCAAAATAATTAGCTAAATTCTCATTAAGTGCCACATTGTTTTTTATAAAAAAGATGGTATGAAATAGCTCATGAAACACTAGCTCACAGAGATTATAGTCATCATAGGTAAAAAACGATGAAAGGATGGGGTCACTAAAGTTGCCCAAGGTAGAGTATGCATATACAGGTCTAATCCAAGTTATATAGTCATTTTTTTGCATATTTTGCGCATATTCTTTGGCAGAATCTAAATGAAAAAATCCCAGGTAGGGAAATTTTCCTATAAACCAAAATGACTCTTGATGGGCCCGCACTTCGTAATATTTTGAAGCAACCACAAGGTATGTTACTGCTTCACCTTCTAAAAAGGTCGTTTTTGAGTAAATATCACTATTACCTTTGTCCCAATACTTATTAAAATACTTTTTATAGGTCATTATCTTTTTAATTTTGCCCTTATGCTCGACGGGAATATTTGGGTCTTGTAGCACTTTTTGGTTGGACCTTGCGCGAGTTAAAAGAGAGATTTGCCCAATTCCTTGCATTGCCATGTATTGCAATTTTGCACATGATGAAAAAAGGAGCAAGCCAGCAAGTATATAAAAAATTATTGTAGTTATACGCATAATATGAAGTTTATTAGAACATCAACGAGAATCCAACTAAATATTTCACGTTATCGCGGGCCTTATTGAATTCAAATGCAGGAAAGACTGTCTTCACCGAACCATTAATCGAAAGGCCACGGGTTAGCTTTATTTGAATAGTAAAACTGGCAAAAGTTGAGTCGGCACTTTGTTTTACTGTATCATCAGTAATTGCAGCTGTTGCCCCAGATCCTTCGTCTCTGTAAGTGATATCTCGGTCATACTCTTCTAGTTGTTTAGCATAACCGATGCTTATTAAGGGTCTAATTGTTGCTTTGGATCCGGCCAAAGATTGTCTTATGCCAATTCCGAAAACGTTGGTTTGAACAACACTCAAAGTTTGAATTACAGAGATATCATAATCTGGAAAATAACTCTCATCATTGAGAGTTATTGTTTCTTCTGAATGACTTGCAGACAACTCAATTGCAGTATAAGTAATAAAGTAAAACGCCCAGCTAACATTATAACTCTTGGAGATCATTGTGTTTTGCCTGGAATCTCCAAAAATTTGTCTATCATAGCCATACTCTAGAGATACTTCCATCACAGCATGGGCACTTGTAGATAAAAACAATAAAATAAAAAAAATTAGGCGGTAGTATTTGCACATAAGTAATAACCCCCTAAGCTACCACTATAGTGGAAGCTTATTATCAAAGGATATTATCTAATAAAATGTTGTGCGATGCTAGTGGGTAAAAAATTGTTCTTTTTTGCTCAAGAAACGACAGTTGTGCCATGATCTAGTACAATTGTGCCTTGACAAGAAAGTGCTGTTGCTTGGGTAATTTTTAGCTCAACCCAATGCCACTGATAATCTGTCTCTTGAGTTTCAGGTAAAAAATGAACAATTCTGTTACAATTGGTTCTCCCCATCCATTTTTTTTCACCATTTTTTACGTTGAACTTTTCAACCAATACTCTTTTTTGTTGCCCCACCAGTTGCTTACGGTTTTTTTCTTGAATTTTTAACTGATGTAGCTGCAAACTTCTAAGTCTTTTGGACCGCAACTCATCTGATAATCCATCTTCCATTTTGGAGGCCTGGGTATTTGCTCTAGGTGAAAATTTATATGAATAGATAAAGTCAAATTGTACCTTATCTAAAAGTTCAATAGTTTGTTGATATTCCTGCTCAGACTCGTCTGGAAAACCAACTATAATGTCTGTGGATAACACTATTTCTGGATTGGCATTTTTAAGCTTTGCCACCAAATTTAAATAGTGGTCAGCAGTATACTTGCGATTCATTCTTTTTAAAACGGTATTGGATCCAGATTGCACTGGAAGGTGCAGATGATTTGACAACTTGGAAGCAGATCCATGATGGGCAATAAGATCATCTGAAAGATCGTATGGATGGCTTGTGGTATATCTTATTAATTCTAAACCCTCAATTTGATCAAGTTGCTTAAGTAGATCACAAAAAGACTCATCATGCTCTTTTCCAAATGAATTTACATTTTGGCCTAATAAAGTGACCTCTTGAATTCCTTTATTTTTAACTAATCCCTTAACATCTTCAACGACCTCTTTCAAACGCCTAGATTTTTCTCTACCTCGTGTGTAGGGAACAATACAATATGAACAAAAATTGTTGCATCCTTTAATGATGTTCACAAAGGCCTGAGGTGAACCGTGGGTAATCTTAGTCTCTATCGAATAATTATCTTGGGTATCCCAAGAATTTATAAATACCTTATCCTCACCAGAGTAGATTCTATAGAGGATGTCACTAATTTGGTCTATTGCATCTGTTCCAAAAGCAAAATTTAGATGTGCATACTTTTTAAGTAACTCTTCTCCCTCAATTTGAGACACACATCCTCCGACTCCAACAACAACATTTTTATCCTTCACACCTTTTTTTAAATGCTTTACTTCCCCTAATTGAGAGTAAAATTTCAAATTTGCCAAATCACGAACTGCACAAGTGTTAAAAAGTATCAGATTTGCCTCTTCCTTATTACTTGTCTGAGTAAAATTTAGCTTTTGCAGGTGTGAAAACAATCTTTGGGTATCGTGATAGTTCATTTGACACCCAAAAGTTTTGACCCACACCTTTCTTGGCGGAAAACTTAAATTACCAACTTTTTTTACCCCATCTGAGGACATAGATCACTCCAAAGCTCTCAATTTTTAAAAATTTAGATGAATTTATAGCACAAAAAAAGAAGCGACTCTATAAAAAGAGTCGCTTCTTAAAAGATTTTCAAAATTACATTAACAAAAAAGGCTATTTTTTCTTAGCAACCTTCTTTTTGGCCACTTTTTTCTTAGCTACCTTTTTCTTTGTAACTTTTTTCTTTGTAACTTTTTTCTTAGTTACCTTCTTTTTAGCTACTTTTTTCTTTGTAACCTTCTTTTTAGTAACTTTTTTCTTAGTAACCTTCTTTTTAGTAACTTTTTTCTTTGTAACTTTCTTTTTAGTCACTTTTTTCTTGGTTACTTTTTTCTTTGCCACTTTTTTCTTGGCCATTGAAACCCTCCTATTAATAAAAAAACCTATAAGTTTAAAATAGCATAAAAATTTTTTTACGCAAACAAAAAAATCAACAACTACAAAACTACCTACTAATTTTTTTTAAATTTAATTAAGAACATTAAATGTAAGTGCATTTTCTTTGAGAGTAACCCTTACTTTTCCACCACCAACTAATTTTCCAAACAAAATCTCAGAAGACAAAGGCCGTTTCAATTCCTTCGAAATCATCCTCTCTATCGGCCTTGCGCCCAGTTTCGGATCAAATCCTTTTTCTGCTAACCATTTTTTGGCTTCATCATCTACAATCATTTCAACTTTTTTCTCAGATAATTTAATTTCTAATTCATACAGAAATTTTTCTACAATTTTAATAATAAAATCAATTTCTAGTTTGTTAAAATGAATTATGGCGTCCAATCTATTTCGAAATTCTGGCCCAAAGAAGTTTTTTAAGGCCTTATCTCTTTTATTTGAAGTATCCACTTGACCACTGGAAAGCCCAATAGCACCAGCTTCCATGGCCGAAGCACCTGCATTTGTGGTCATAACTAAAATAACATTTTTAAAATCTGTAACTCTTCCATGTGCATCTGTTAGAGATCCATAATCCATAATTTGTAGTAAAATGTTAAAAATATCACTATGGGCCTTTTCAATTTCATCAAGCAGTAAGACACAATAGGGATGTTTTTTCACAGCATCTGTTAAAAGACCACCCTTATCGTGTCCCACATAACCTGGAGGTGCTCCAATTAGTTTTGCTACGGCATGTTTTTCCATATACTCAGACATATCGAAGCGATGAAAGTGAATACCTAAATTCAAGGATAATTGTTTGGCCAACTCTGTTTTTCCCACACCCGTAGGCCCTGCAAATAAAAAGTTTGCAATTGGCCTTTCATCATTTCCAAGACCCGATCTAGCGGTTATTACCGCATCCACTACCTTAGAAATCGCACGATCTTGTCCAAAAATTAATAGTTTTAGATTATCTTTAAGAGTTGATAACATTTCTTTTTCATTGATCGAAACTGAATCTGATGGAACTTTGCCCATTAGAGAGACAATTTTTTGTACATCCTTTTGAGTGATATTGATTCTTTTTTGTGATTTGGGTAAAAGTTGCATAGATGCCCCAATTTCATCTATGACATCTATGGCCTTGTCGGGTAGTTTGCGATCAGTGATATATTTGTTTGATAAATCAATCGCCAACTTGATGATAGGCTTTGAGTATTTAACTTTATGATACTCTTCAAATCTACTCTTAACTCCTGCTAATATTTTATAAGTGTCTGAAATACTTGGTTCATCTATGTCAATTTTTTGAAACCTGCGCGCAAAGGCATGATCTTTTTCGATAAACTTGCGATACTCTTCATAAGTAGTACTACCTATAAATTTTATATATCCACGCTCCAGAGATGGTTTTAATAAATTGGCAGCATCTAAACTTCCACCACCTGTGGAACCAGCACCCATTATGCTATGAATTTCATCAATAAAAAGAATTACTTTTTCACCCCGTTCAATTTGTCTTTCAAGCTCCCCCAAAAGTGCTTTAACTCTTTTTTCAAAATCACCTCGATATCGTGTTCCGGCCATCAAAGATCCCAAATCCAAACTGTAAATGATAGTTTTGGAAATAACTTCTGGAACTTTCTTTTTTTCAATCAACCAAGCAAGGCCTTCTGCAATTGCAGTCTTTCCCACTCCCGCATCACCAACTAAAATGGGGTTGTTCTTTCTACGCCGACAAAGAATTTGGATAATCCTATTAATTTCAGTTTCTCTGCCAATTATGGGATCAATATGTTCTTTTTGGACCAATGTACATAAATTGATGGCAAAATCATCAAGAGGAGAACTTTTTGCTTCTTTATTTGTCTCATCACCAATGTCACCTTCTTCGTAAAGTTCTTCTTCTTCATAGTTAGAAGCAGCATCACTGCCATGAGCGATGTAGGAAACGATATCAAATCTAGTTACCCCCTCTTTTTCTAACAAATAGACAGCAAAACTCTCCTCCTCTCCATACATGGAAACAAGCAAATGAATCCCACGCATGTTAGCTTTTTGTGATGATTGAATGTGAATGGCCGCTTTTTGCAGCACCCGTTGAAAAGATATACTAAGTTCTGGCCAGTAGTAGACTCCCTTGTCTAATATGGCCCTTTTTATATCTTCATTTTGCATCTGGCTTTGACGATTTGAGTCCATTTGCTCAGGAGTCAAAACACTAAAACTATCTGCTGTCGCTAAAAATTCATCTAACTGCTTTTTAATTTTTTCAGTATCAGCACCACACTCATTTAAGACAGCCCCCACCTCTTCATCTGCCAACAAGGCCCACAAAAGAGTCTCTAATGTTAGAAATTCATGCCGTAGTTCACATACTTTTTTAATCGTGTCAGTAATAATTCCATCGACCAATTCATTCATCATTTTATTTATTCCCGTTCATAAGTACATTTTAGGGGATACCCTTCACTTTTTGCCAAGGCCTTCGCTTGGGCCACTTTAGTTTCTGCGATCTCTTTGGTATATATCCCACATATTCCTACCCCACTATTGTGGACATGCAACATGATATCCTGTGCTTCATCTAGTGATTTGCCAAATAATTTTTGTAAAATAAAAATGACAAACTCCATTGTAGTGTAGTCGTCATTATGTAACAGCACTTTAAATTTGCTCGGTGTCTTGAGTTTGATCTTTTTTTTGGTGATAACTTCACCATCTTCATGACTATTTCCCATTTGTCCCATTACTATCTTTGACATGTGATTTCCCCTCGCTATAATTAGTCATTAATAATTACTTTAACCCAAAAGGTCAAATATGTCTTTTCTACATTTCTGGAATAAATCTCAAACTAAAAATGATAAAAACTGCAAGCTTTCAGGTCTCGACTCAGAAAAACTAAGTAGGCTCCACCAAAAAATTAGCAAGATCTTGCCCAATCAATCAGATGCAGAGCTTGTAAAAGTTGCCTGCCTTGCAGGTCTTTTGGCCAGAATGGCCTATGTGGATTTAAAAATCCATGATAGTGAAAAAAAGGCATTAGTCACGGCCCTTGAAAACTGGACTTCACTATCAAAAGAGAAAATTAATACCATCGCAGAGCTTGCCATCGAAGAAGTTTTAGACCTTGTTGGTATGGAAAATTACAAATATTGCCATCCACTCAATGAAGTCTTAAATAATGATGAAAAATATGCCGTTTTGGTCTCATTGTTTACAATGGCAGCAAGTGACGGAAGTGTTGATAACATTGAATCAGAAGAGATTAGAGTGATCACAGAAGGCCTAAGGCTAGAGCATAAGCATTACATATCGGCAAGGGCGACAGTCCTAAGCAAACTAAAGGCACTAAATTTATGAAATACATCGGAGCACACGTAAGTACATCAGGTGGAGTTGAAAACGCACCGGAAAATGCCAGCAATATAGATGCAAAGGCATTTGCCCTATTTACAAAAAACCAACGCCGATGGGAAGCTCGCTCATTGACTCAGACGTCAATCGATAAGTTTAAAGAGCAACTAAAAAGGTTAGACTTTAATCCATTGCACATTCTTCCCCACGATAGCTACCTAATCAATTTAGGTCATCCAGATCCACAAAAGCGGGAAAAATCATACGTTGCTTTTGTAGATGAACTACTGCGATGTGCACTTTTGGGCCTTAAATATCTAAACATCCATCCCGGCAGCCACTTGAGAGAAATTAGTGAACAAGAGTGCATGGAAAACATTGCAATGTGTATCAACAAGGCAATTAAAGAAGTTAGTTCAGTGTCAGTGGTACTGGAAAATACTGCCGGTCAAGGAAGTAATTTAGGTTATCGCTTTGAGCAGTTAGCGACAATTATTGATCTCATAGAAGATAAGTCACGCATCGGTGTTTGTCTTGATACCTGTCATACATTTGTGTCGGGATACGATATTAGAACACCTGATACCTATCAAAAAACCATGGATGAATTTGAGAAAATTGTTGGTTTTAAATATCTAAAAGGGATGCACATAAATGATTCTAAGGCCGAGTTTGCCAGCAAAAAAGACCGACATCATAGTATTGGAAAAGGTTTTATAGGCCTTGAAACATTTAAGCTCGTTATGAATGATCCCAGATTAGATGACATCCCCATGATTTTAGAAACAATAGACAGTAAGATCTGGAAAGAAGAAATTGCCCTATTATATGGCCTGATTAAGTAGTGCTATAACCTTAAATTATCAATCCAATCAAGATATTTTTGTTTATCAGATTTGCGCCATTTGTAATTATAGACAGCCCCCTCCCAGTCTCCATATAATGGATTGGGGAGTAGGATAAAATAGGTTCCAAACAGATCTTTATTTCTGTCGGTGAATAATCTGCGATCTTTTACACTCTTTTTCTCATATAATTCAGAAAAATCATTCATATTATCACCCATTAATAACACAATTCTATGGTTAGAAGCTACCTTGGCCCTTCGACTTTTTTTACTGGATGACTTGACTCTCATCAATAGGTTCTCTTTTTTAATGGGAAATCCTAATTGCTTTAAATTGTCATAAGTCGCTTCCAATTTATTAATTTTGCGGTTAGTTACATAAAAAACATCAACTCCCACACTGTCAGCATAGCGCAAAAATTTTACTGCCCCAGGCAACGCTTCTGCTCTTCTTTTATCAACCCAAACTTGCCAAGTTTTAGAATTATAGGACTCATTATTTATTATGTTTTGTGCCTGATAGGGAGAATTGTCGATAATTGTTTCATCAACATCTACAATGATCGCTCTTTTTTGCTTATGTTTACTCTGCTTTAAATCGCGATCAAGAACTAAGCGGGCCATATTAAATGCCTGATAGCTAAGCGCTTTATTCTCGGCAGAGGTCTGGACCCACAGGGTTGCTCCAATCATATGATGTTGTTTGGTTGGCATTTTTGCGCATCCAATTAACAGCATTAATCCCATAATCACTACACTTTTAAACTTCATTTTTTACTCCTCAGTGTTGCATTCAAATAGATCACTACCACAAAATTTAAATAAGTTGCACCAAATATTGCGATTTTTTAATAATTTGACCATAATTGCACAATGATCTCAGTATAATTATTGTGGTATAAAAAGATAGGAGAACATCATGAAAAGATCTAGATGTCAATTACGTGAGAGATCACCCCCCACCCTTTAATAATTGTTTAGATGTAATATTTCCAGATATTACTTGGTCCACAGAATAAGCTGTGATTTTAATATAAAACTTTTTTAATCTATTTAACTCATCAGAAAAAACTACATCCGCTAATTTAAAGCCAAATTTATTACTTTTTAATCCCTTTTTTATCACATATCTCTTATTTGATTCTAAGATCAACTCAATATCATAAGTTAGAGGATTGCCTGCGTCTGGGTTTAGGATTTTCCAGGCAAAATTGATCTGCTGTGAGCTTTCATAAATATCTTTTAAATTAGAGATCTCAATTTTTGGAATCTCGAATCTGTGTATCAACTCTCCAAACGCTTGGCCTTTTACTGGATTATTATTCATTGTGCCACTAACAGAAATAGATCCTTCCCAAAATGAACCATTAAAGGGCAGCTCTACCATTTGATCTTTCATGTTGGGAGTGAGAATTAAGTGTAAATTCCACTCGGGCACCTCTAGCTCCCAGCCCATTGAGATAAATTTATTCGACTGTGGTGCTTTATAAAAGTTAGTCCGGGTAAACTGGCGATCTAGGGTTGAATAGGAGTTACCATTTTTATCCATCATCTCCACGGTTCCATATGCCAGATCCACGGGGAGATTATATTGTTTATCATAGATATTACTAATCATAATATCGGGACCGTCATCGAGTTGTACACAAAACCACTCATAGGTTTCCTCCTTTCTCCCCCGATCAAATGGTGAGACCTTAAAAGGTCCCCACTGGTGATCAATCCACGCCATTCCAGTAAACGACTCACTTTTACCCTTGTAAGTCAGAGTGCCCGAAGCCTTAAGCCGAGTCAAAGAGTAGTACCAACTATGGCCACTGCTACCTACTGCTACATATCCACTTCCTTGAACAAATAATGGAGGCCTTAGGGCCTCTAAAGATGCAACAAGCTTGGTAGATTTATGATTTGTTTTTAACTCATATTCAAAAGGTATAAGTTTACCTTGCGCATTTTTTTTATTTCTAAAGTAGTCTTTACCATATTTTGTTCTGTGCACTAAATCTAGTCGTTCCTTTTTACTGCTTAAAATTCCCAGTGCAGTTGCACTGATGTGAGTTTTGTCACTCAAGTTAGTCACAGTAAAAAATCGCAAATTGTTATTAAAATGGGTAACTAAAATGGCATATCTATTTTTTGAAACCTCACCTGTAACATGCATTACGGCGTACCACCATTCTAGATTAGAAATTCCGCTATGTTTTCCCTCATCTTTTGGAAAAATAATATCACTGCCGGCCTCTTTGTACGGATAATGTTTCCATTGCGGAATATCCAAAGTTGCACTAACAGGTGATAACTTAATCAGAAGACTTATTAAGATTAAAACTTTCATAGGCTTAACTCCCCCCGCAAATTTGATAAACTTTTGATGGCCGTAATGCGTGTTACTGTCTCGCCATCACAAGAGTGTCTGCCACATACCTTGGAACGCTTGCAGCCCCTGTCCGAATCAAAGACAAAATCATCCTCACCCTTAACTAAAATACCTTCAACAATTCCAGTCTCCTCATCGATAACAGGTGATCCAGAGTTCCCGTGATATGCATCTAGTGTCGTTACAAATGAATACTGCTTGTAATTACTTCTGACTCTACCTCCATCAGCCACCTTTAAAGGAAGTCCAAAAGGATGCCCAATCACTACTAGGTTTGCATCACTTGATACAACACCCTCAGATCTAAATGCAAGTGGCTTGCGACCTTCGACCTTCCTATCAAGCCTGAGCAAAATATAGTCATTTTCATCGCGCTGACTCACTGTTCGCTCAATAACTTCAACACACCTATAAACGTTTTCATCTAAAATATGGTTATCGATGTTTTGTGCATCTTTCATTTTATAACCAAATACCCATTTATAGATTCGACAATCATCGACTGCTAAAATGCAATGTCCGGCCGTTACCAATAGATCCTCTCCAACTAAAAATCCAGTACAACTCACCGGTGTCGGCTGAGTGACAAATCTTTCATCTGAGCAATAACCGTACTTTTGCAGAGGCTTCCCCTTCATGAGATAGCCATTTTCTTTGGGTCTGATCCGCAAGTTATGTACCAGCGCTGCAGTTGAGTTTGACCAATCTTTAAAGTCAGCTCGATCCAGTTGATAAATGTCTTGTCTATTATCTACCCCATAGATTACTTTATTAAAACTTAAGGCCTGATGGGCCCATAGAGAGATCACTACAAACAACAAAATCTTCATATTAAACTTTCCATTTTTTGATATGAGAAAATAACAATTGGCATGCTAATTATTTTAAATAGTCACTGATCTGTCAACTTACAAAAGCTAACCGACTTGAGCTTTACTATTGCTAAGGTTATAATTTTACTTATATATCTAACTTGAGGAAATAATTATGCTAGCTATTATTAAAGAGGCCAACTTGGAAGTAAGTGATGTCATCTGGCAAACTATCATCTTTTTATGTATTGCGTTTTTGGCCGTCAATGTCCCACTTGTTTATTGCTTGCACATAAAAAGTGGGACCATTTCCATCACTATAGATGTTTTGATTTCTACTTTATTTGCTGTTGACTTCTATCGAAACTTTAAGACCAAAACAAGTCCCAAAATGGAACCTCTGTTAGTGTTAGATGTTGTTGCCTGTATACCCTTTGATTGTCTAACCTACTTTTTGGGATTTCCACCAATTTTACGTATCTTACGCCTGGTTAAAATGGCCCGCATCAATACCCTAATTGATATGTTTTCAACATTTGGCAAGGTGTCGGTAATTCCCCACATTATAAAGGTACCATTTTTAACGATATGTATAATTATTGCCATAAACTTTATTGCCAGTGGATGGATGCTAATATACCCGCCAAATGGCATAGATCTGCTAACTTTTTACAATAAATCAATTTATTGGACAATAACGACTCTTACTACTATTGGGTATGGTGATATTACACCCTCTACCAATATTGGAAGAATTTATACCATGGCAATAATGATTTTAGGTGTTGGTGTTTATGGCATTGTCATAGGAAATGTAAACCGCATGCTAGTTAACGCTGATCGACACCTAGAGCAGTCGAGAAAAAAAATTAGCGACCTCAATCTATTTATGAAGCATTACGAAATACCCAAAGATTTAAAAGAAGCAACATATGAGTATTATAAACATCACTTTCAAGACCACCTAAGTGATAATGACTCTCAAATCATTTCCGACTTACCCTTTGCTCTAAAATCAGAACTACAGATTTATATGAGTTTAAAATTACTAAACGACGTTCCTGCTTTTAAGTATTGTTCTTTGACCTGTAGAAAAGAGATCGCTAAGTCACTCGAAGAGGTTTACTACCTTCCCGGTGAAAAGATTATCACTACTGGTGAAACTGGCGATGAAATGTATATTATTGCTCATGGACAAGTAAATGTTTTAATCGACTGCAATTCAATTGTAGTGTTAACCAGTGGGAAGTTTTTTGGTGAAATTGCTCTAATTGAAAAGACCACTAGAAATGCCGACGTGGTCGCATCGGCCTCCTGCGATCTGCTCAAGTTATCAAAGGATAATTTTAACCGCATTACCCAAGATTATCCAGAATTGCTTGAAAGTGTCAGCCGCTTCCTCAAAAAGTCATAAATTGCAACCTAGAACATTGAAAAAAGTATTGTGTGAATGATCGTTTTTTCTTCATTAGTTAATTTGTTAGAGACTTTAACGGCATCTAAAATACCTGCCAAAAATGGATAGTACAATTTACTGCCAATGACTCCTAAGGCTTGAAGTACCCGCTCTGTCAAGCTATATACGACTGATTCGAATGGATCAGATCGCCCCCACTTGTCACTATCAATCCAGGCCAAGTTCGGAGAATCCAAAGAAAATATAACGTCTGGATCATTTAGAGTTATTTTTTCCTCAAATGCTCTTACTACAATCTTGCCAAATTTCATGGCAATTTTATCTATATATTGATAGGTAAATTCTAAAACCTCCCCTTTTTGGAATTTTCTAAATAAGTTTTTAAGGGTAATTGTTTTTTCTTTTGCAAAAAGATGTGACTGTTGAATATAAAATCTACCATCTAACAATTGCCCAAACCCATGAACCGAAGCCCCGCCAATTAACTCGGCATAGTAGGCGTTTAATAACAACTCATGAGGATTAGAGGTATCTTTTGGAAATACTTTAATCAAATAGGCAACTCCATGATCAACGAAAGTGTATATCCCCTCATTTTCCGCCCCATCTATAATACGTTCGACAAAAAGCAATTTATTGTCATTAATAAACAATATTTGGCGATTATAGTTAAGTAGCTCAATAGGTGCGCTATTAAGCCTGAAAAACTTGCTTTGCAGGGAAACACTAGGGTCTTGTGATGAAAGCAGCTCCTCTAAATGTTCGATTTTGCTTCTAAGTGTAAACCTCGCATTGAAGACGCCAAAAGCAGTGAGATCTTCGATGCAAAGTAAATCGTTATCGGCCAAAATTAATTTAGGAAATAGCAATACTAAGATGTATAAATAAGTTACCACATTTTTTGCAATCATGAGAGTCTCTATAATTGCAAATTGTTAACCAATTATGTCGAAGCCCTCTTTTTTAAAAAAAGATTTTGTAAATATCTAGACTTAAATTGTTTACTGGCCATCACTTGCTTGGCAGGGGGAAGTTTTAAGATTACGCCTAAGATCGTGGCCATCATTCTATGGTTCCAAAGGGCCTGTTTGTCAAAAATGAGATTTTGTAACTTTCCTCGCTCAATTGCCATTAAGACATATCTATGGGCAGAATTAATTGGTGTAATTATTTTCTTTTTACTACGCTGTAGTGAAAGGGCAATTTGCTTGCAATTTCTAACACAAACTCCACAACCAATACATAGCGACTCATCTAGCTTGGCCACTACTTTATTTACTTGCCGATAGTCATTAGAAGACACTACACTCATTGCCTCAACTGGACACACGCGAATGCACTTGCCACATCCAGAGCAGCTAGATTTATCGATCTTGGGAATAAAGCCACTGTCTTGTATGGGCACTAATGCTGAAAACTTGCGTACCGCTGTCAAGGCCTCACAACAACAACTACAACAATTGCACATAAACCCCACACCATTTTGTACATTTTCACCAAATTGTACCAGGTTGTGTTCATAGGCTTGATGCAGTAACTCCATCCCCTCGCTTTTGTCGATTTGTCTTGCAATTTTGTTTCTAATTAATGACTTTGCAGTCGTTCCAAAGGTAAAGCAAAGCTCTTGGGGAGTCTCACAGGCCAAGTTTAGATGATCTCTTGAGTGTCGACAATAACAAAGTCCAACACCCATTTCGCTGCTACTTTGGATAACTTCAGAGGCCTTTTCAAAATCAAGTACATGCAAGGTGTTCTCACCCTCTAGGGATTTTTCATTGACAAAAAATCTCCCCATTTGAGTCTCACCACTGCCTAATAAATTTAAGATAAAGTCATCTTCTTTGACAATATATTGGTAAAATAGCTCAGAAAGCAGTTTCTGATCTATGTCTTTTCGCACTCGCATCAGGGCAAACTCAAAAAAGCCGGCCATGGGTGGAGGAAGAACATATAAATAATCATCACCTTTTTGTATATCTAAAAGCAGACCGCGAGATGCTAAGCTCTCCAGCATCAACTTACACTCACTTTCACTCAACTTAGATAATTTAGCGGCATCTTTAACTCTAAAAGGTTTAATGGGCATTAGGGCAACAAAACTGGCCTCATCTTTAGTAAATAATATTTGCAAAATAGAAAACAACAGCTTGGTTGGTGGTGCCCCTTGGGGAAACTTGTTGATTCTATCTACTAAATTTGTATAAGCACTCTTAGTGGTTAGGTGTCCCATTTAAAAAGTCCGATTTAATTTTTTTTTGAGTTTGCTGCAAGTATTGAAAAGTCCGAAAACTTGTTAGTCCCGCCTGAGGTACAACATCTTTAATAAACTCTTTTTTAGTGGCCATTGTTATGGCATCAACTACCTCAATTGGTTGCTTGATCTTTAAAAAGGATTGAGGTGGAACTTGTAATAAAAAGTTTAGTTTTGCCAAATCTTGTTCTGTAAACTTCTCATGGCCTAATTTCGTCAAAGTTCCTGTGGATAGAAGCTTTATAAATTTTGCATTGCTATCAAAAAACAGGGTGAAAATAAGAGGAAGACAAAGGCTATTACAGCCTGTAGTTGTATTTAAGTTTCTAATAAATCCCAAATGTTTTTTATTTTTATCATAAACTTTAAGTAGTAAGTTATTATTTTTAGCATCAGTTAAAAAAGGATCTGCAATTTTTAGTGTCTTGGCTGAGTGAATATTTTTAAATACAAGCTTGTAAAAAACGCGATCTTTTTTATTAATAGTTTGGGTTTGGGCCTGACATATCGCAGAAGCAACACAAATTAACACAACCAAAAAGACTTTCTTCAACATTTTTAGAGCACCTTTTATGCCTGGATCTAATCAATTGGTGTGCCTTTAATTAAAAGTTACAGGTGTTTTAAGATTTTATCAATCTCCGATTCAGCAGCAAGCCAATCCTCCAATTGATTACCCTCTGCAAAGCCACGCTGTTGTGCCATTTCATACGCAACGGTTGCAATCATGTTTTGTTTTTGTTCAAAAGTAATTGCTCCTATTGCTTGCTTAGGTTTGCTTGCAGCAGGTGTTCTTTTCTTACTCGTAACTCTTTTACTGTTTGTAGAACCAGAAGTTGTTATCATAACATTAATCTCCTTTAATTTTATGACGACCTGAATCAGCATATGTTTATATCAAGAAAATGAGTTTACATCATTTACTCTAAAAATCCAAGTAAATTCAGATGCACTGTATCTAAGATCCCAACATCCTCAAATACTGCATCGTGCATAACTAACTTCCAAGTACCATTACCACTTTTATGGATTAATTTTTTTAGCTTTTCTGACGATGTATAAGTCTGCTCAATATTATCGTCGGACCCACCAGTTCTTTGCTCTAAAAAGACCTCGGTTCCATCTGGGTGCACTAAACTAACCGTTAAATCACTGCGGTAGGCGTGGGTAATTTTAATGCTTAAAGTTAACTCTTCTATATAGTCAACTCCGCTAACTTCAAATGGATACTCCACTGTGTCTTGATCCAAAAGGGTAAGACCAATTTCATCTTTTTGGATCAGCACTTCACCAATTTCTCCCACCCGAAATTGACCATTTGTGGCAACAGTTTGATCGTCAATTGGTCCAACATGCTTGCCAGAAAGTACAAGATTAGCAGCTTGGGTATTGGTACAGTCATCCATCACAGTGAGGTTAACTGGGTTTGTTAAACGGACGCTGGCACCTGGGCCTAATTTATCTATCTGTGCTTGCCACGGTCCGACCACTTGGATACAACTGCCGGCCCTAATACTCAAGGCCGCACTACTCATTGGATGGTCGCCTATATTTTTTACTGTTAGAAAGACATCCCCTGCTTGTCCGGGTCTAATTCCACCAACCTTACTTGTTGGATCTCCATAATCAATCTTACTTACTATCAGCTCAGCAGTTTTAACCTTCAAGAAAAACTGCTCACTACCACTTACTCCGCTTGCAAGCTGCCACTTTAGCTTAAAGCTAATAAGCTCACCACTTGCTGCCTCTAAAACTTTAAGCTTAAGCCCGCTGCCATCAAAGTGCACAACTTCTTCGCCACCAACACTTAGTAGCTCTCCACTATTTTCCTCAATGCGAGCTGGCCCTTTTAAATCAATAATTTTAAATTGCGCATCCGTTGCCAGAGCTCTGCCAACATTTTTTACATCAAAATTTATTTGTAGCTGCTCAAAAACAAAAGGAGTTAGATCACTATCTCCATTAACCAGTAAGTCCGACAATATTAAAAAAGGTGCATCGGGCACTATGATTAACAGCTCTATGGTGTTCATCAAAATGTTTTTGCCGTAAAAAGTAACCAAATACTTATCGCCTGGTTGCTTGGGGTTAACAACTAGTTCAACCATACCGTTTTCATCGGTGTAAGTGGAGGCGACAAACTCTTCATCATTAACCGAAGAGATCCCTACTCGGATGTCTTTTAGGGCGTTGTCGTCTTGGTCAGTAACTCTGTATTGGACGGTATTTAATCCAAATACAAGCGTTTTAGGACCTTGGATCATGGCCATTTTTGGAACAATGGTTCTAAGTTCGATGGATGGATCGCCAAAGGTTACATATGTCTCCCAGTAATACTTACTGCGATTTTCTCCCCCGTAGGCCTTCCACATTTCACTTAGAGCATTTTGAGTAATTTGATTAAAAGATAGGTTGCCACTGGTAAAGATACCGTCATACATTGCTTTTTCTAAAATATCGTCTTCGTCCCAATATGTATTATCCATGGAACCCCAGTACATAATCGCACCTGTTTTAGACTTCAACCAAGTTTCAGCAAAGGCCTCTTCCATGGTAAATTGCCCAGTAATGCAAGCATTGGATACAACAAAAGGAAGGGCATCGCCGTGGACTATACTGCGCACATCCTCTTGGGTAACAGTCGGCCCTGCCCATAAATCAGTAGAGCCATGCCCGGAATAGTTAATTACAAAACGGCCCAACCCCATTGTCTCCACAACTTTTTCATCTGTTACCTTGTGAGTAATAGCATAAAGCTGGTCACCACCTAGTTGATTTGGATCGGGAAATACTCCCATATAGCCACGACTGGTTGTATAGTTTTCAATTACATAATTATGGGTGCCCTCTGCCACTATGTAGCGATCATCAGTTGCCAAAAAAGAAATATTATTGAGCCAGGAAGTATCCTCAAAGTCGCCCTTTTGATATTTAATAAATTTAGCAACTACCCCTTTTAGCTCCTCATTACTTTTGACAGTTATTCGCCCTACACCAATGTCTGGTCCGTTGATGTCACTTAGGTATTCTTCAGTATCAATGGCGCGGTAGTAGTGGTCGGTTACACCTAGAGTGAGGTTTGGAGCATCAAAGCCTGGAACATCTTCCACATCACCAATAATTAAAGCATGCTTTAAATCATACTCCGCATCTGCATAGATTTCTTTTAACTTTGCCCTGATATCAGTGGCATCACTAATCTGCTCTCCAATTTCAATTTTAAAGACTTTATATCCCAGCTGCTTTTTGAAAGTAATATATTCTTCCAAGGCAGCACTACCTTGAAATTGGGCACCAATAACGAATGCAAAGGCCTGCTGTGCTTTTGTTTGAAGCTGGACACTTTCTTCTTGAGTTCTCTTTGTTACTTCCACTCGAATGTTTTTTACAAGCTCATATCTTTTGGACTTGGGAAAATACTGCAATGGATAGATAGTGACGAGTTGTCTTATTTTGCCACCCATTGAAGCCTGCTGCTTTACAGTATAAAAATTGAGTGCGTCATTTGGAACGTAGATATTTTGTTTGTAAACGTCAGTTACTTTTATAAAGCTATCTTTGTGCCCTCTAATTTTAACCCGCGACTCCTGTGAAGGCATTAAATCCAAAGAGAGATAGTTTCGACTTTTAGTCTGTAGGCCAAACCTTTTTAGTTGTTCAACTTGCACATCACCCTCGGAGTCAGCATCAACGTAAAACCGCAAAACGGGAATCTCAGGATGCCCCAACTTATAATGAATACCCTCAAATCCTTTGACTCCAAAAAACTTGAGTTTTAAATAATCTGCGTCAGCGAGCTTTACTCGACTTGCCCCTACGCCATCAACTTCAATGTCATAGATTACTTTATCTGCTAACTCGGTAACCGATACTTTGGCCTGCAGATTGGAAAAACTAACCAGTACACATAGTGAAACTAAAATTTTTATCATATTGCCCTCCTCCTTAAAATCATATAACTTAAATTTTGCATAAAATGGTACTTAGCACACCTTAGTAGGTCAACAGCAAACTTACTTTGCATTGCTTAAATTTCATTTATGAAATCAACCTTAAGTTTAAATAAAGGTAGACAGCATAATGCCAGACGAGCAAAACAACTTATTCATGGGTGATCTTGGTCAATACCGAAAAATTTTAACTGGTGATGGCAGCAACACATTGTGGTCAGAATATTTCGACGAAACAAACCATTCAACTGCTGGTGCCAAAGAGGAAACAGAATTTTTATACCTGCAAGGTTGTAAAATTGCTGAGATTATTCAGCTCAATAAACGCTTAAATCTTTTAGATGTAGGCTTTGGTATGGGGCTTTCTTTCACCTCAACCTTACAATTACTTACAAATGTATCTGCCTCCACTGCGTCTTGTATTAATTTTAATTATTGCTCTATTGAGTTAGATCAAAAACTGGTCCAATGGGTATTAAACAACCATAATTTTTCCATTTTCAAGTCGGCAACATTAATAAGCAAAGATGGCCTTAGGTTTTTTGAAGCAACATCAAAGAACTTTAATATGAAAATCTTCATTGGCGATGGGACAAAAACCCTGAGGCAGGCAAAACTTCAAGGTCTTCTGCCAAAGTTTGATGCCATCTACCAAGATCCCTTCTCTCCCAAAAAAAATCCCGCCTTGTGGACTTGCTCCTGGTTTGAGTTTTTAAAATCAATCAGCAATCAAAACGTACATCTTTCTACATACAGTGTCGCATCCAGCGTCCACAAAGCGCTTGAGCAAGGCGGTTGGACTGTATTTAAGAAAAAGGGTTTTGGTAAAAAAAGATTTTCAACTTACGCCTGTTTGCAAGGCCTCTAAAAAGATTTTTCCATATTTTTTAAGCTTACTATCCCCCACTCCATAGAGCTCTCTTAGCTCTTCTAAATTGGAGGGCCTAAGCTCAATCATTTCCATCAAAGTCCTATCGTGAAAAATGGCATAGGGTGGAATTCTTCTTCTCTTTGATAACTTAAGACGAAGGGCCCGTAAGGCATCAAAGAGAGCTGGATCGTTGGTATAAGATTTTTGAGTTGGGGCCCGTTTTGTTTTTGTCCCTTTAGCTTTTTTGGCCTTAGCCTTTTTCTTGCTGGGGCGCTCTACTTTGGGATCGATTCTAAAGTCAATTTTTTGCTCACCTTTTAGAATTTGCGCACTTTTTGCTGTCAATTGTAAACTGCCAAATAACTCCATATTTATGCGCAAAAAACCTGCTGCAATTAATTGCCTAAAAATGGAGTGCCATTTCTGTGAAGTAAAGTCTGACCCGATACCAAAAACCGATAGGTTTTGATGAGCAAAATTAAAAACCTTGGTAGTATCATTACCCACGAGTACATCAACAAGATGGGCAACTCCAAACTTTTGCCCCGTTTTATAAACACAAGACAATGCTTTTTGCGCAGCAACTGTACCATCCCAAGATTCCACTGGAGTCAAACAGGTATCACAGTTATTACACTTAATGGTTTGTTTTTCTCCAAAATAATTAAGTAGTACATCTCGGCGACAGCGTACGGTCTCACAAAGCCCGAGGATGGAATCTAATTTTCGCACCTCGATTTTTTGATGTTCTTCATCGGCATCATTTGATTCGATCATTTTTTTTAAAATGATGAGATCACCAAGGCCATAGGCCATCCAAGCATTTGCCGGCAGGCCATCTCGTCCTGCCCTCCCCGTCTCTTGGTAATATGCCTCAATTCCCTTGGGTAGATCCAGGTGGGCCACAAAGCGCACATTGGGCTTATCTATCCCCATCCCAAAAGCAATGGTTGCCACCATCACAATGCCTTCTTCCGCTATAAAAGTTTCTTGATTTCGCTGCCTGGTCTGATTATCAAGTCCCGCATGATATGGGAGTGCTTTGATCCCAAGCTCCTGCAACCAGCTAGCGGTCTTGTCCACTTTTTTTCTAGACATACAATAAACAATGCCAGCATCTCCTCGATGCTCATTATTGTAAAAATCAATGAATTGCTTTTTGGCATTTTTTTTTAAGGTAATGTGATACCTAATATTGGGGCGATCAAAACCTGAGACAAAACTTTTAGCATTTTGCAGAGCTAGTTTATCAATAATATCATTTTTTGTTACAGCATCTGCAGTGGCTGTTAAGGCCATCATGGGGATGTTTGGAAAATTTTGTCGAAGAATATTAAGCTTCACATACTCCGGCCTAAAATCATGTCCCCACTGGGAAACACAATGGGCCTCATCTATAGCAAATAAACAGATCTGGGCCTTTGTAAGTAGCTCTAAAAAAAATGGGGTTAAAATTCTCTCCGGTGTCACATATAAAATATCCAACTCGCCAGAAAGTAGTTGTGCTTGAATATTTTTAATCTGATCAAAATCCAAAGAAGAATTTATATAGGCCGCGGCCACTCCATACTGCAAAAGAGAATCCACTTGATCTTTCATTAGGGCCATCAGAGGCGATACAACAATGCCACACCCAGGTCTTACAATTGAGGCGAGTTGATAGCAAAGAGATTTGCCTCCACCGGTAGGCATCAAAACTAAAGAGTCCTGCCCATTTAAAGTATGCTCGATAATACTTTCTTGGTGCCCGCGAAAAGATTTATAACCAAAAATTGAGCTTAGAATTTCATAAGGTGAAGCTGTGGCTACTTTTGGCACTTGGGACAAAAATAAGTCCCCCTGCCCTGTAAAATTATTTTGACCACTTCCTGTTTCTTGCACAACCCACACACTTTTTGATGAAAAATAACGAGGTTTTCTACCCCATTACCTGCACTTCCACTAACATCACTATAACCACCCCCAAACGTTACCCCTTTATTTTTAATGCTGCAATTCAAAATTGCTAAAGTTACCTTGGGAATTTGATTTATTTCTTTTTTGACAAGTGTCGAAACAACTCTTGTTGGCAAGACACCACTTAGTGCACAAATTTCGTTTGCAATGTAGTTTCCTATACCTGCAAAGTATCTCTGCTCCAAAAGTAGCGGCTTGATCATCTTATTGGGGTGCTTTGCAAAAACTTCCTCTAAATAAATCGCTGTAAACTTTTTAGTAGAAATATCAACCCCCAATCGATCCAGTCTTTGTTGTAGTTTAGGCGAATTTAAAAAATACATCCGCCCAAATCTTCTGGGGTCCACATAGGCCAAGTATACAGTGGTGGCATTTTTGTTGTGACACAAAAATTGCAAATGAGTATGCTTTTGCTCAACAGGCGTGTTACTGATACGCCAACCACCAGACATCCCCAAGTGCGACAGAATGTGGCGGTCGCCATCTAAAATGAAATTTAGGTATTTGCCTGTTCGTTTAATTTTTTGAATTGTTATTTTCTTCGGTAGTCTTGCTTTTGTTTTTGAGGGAGATTTAGACTGTTTATATGAAAACTCTTTTTCTTTCAGAATTGTTTTAAAATGACACGACTCGGTGACCCCCATGATCTCAAGTGGGAGGTGTTTTGATAGTTGTCGTTTGATTGTTTCAACTTCGGGTAGTTCTGGCATTTGCTTCCTAACTTATTGTTAACATTAGTTTAAAAAAAGGCATGAACAGCAATGCCCGCCCATGCCCACTTTTTATGAATTTTTAACACGTTTTAGATCAATTAGGGAGAATACATTGTCAAAACTTTGTACTTCTTCACCTTTAATTGATCTTACATGTTGCATAATCTTTTCAGATACTTCTTTTTGATCGTCCTCATTGCATTTTGAATAATGATCAGCGAGTTTAATATCCTTGTGTCCTGTCATAGCTATAACGGCGTCCAGGCCACCGCCAACTTTACGAGCAAGCTTCGCCATACCATGCCTGAGAATATGGGTTCCGGAGTAAGGAATTCCACTTTTCCTCTGTGCGCCTCGGTAATTAATTTGAATCGTGCCGTAATTGAGAGGACTGCCTTCCACATGAAACACAAAATCATTTCCTTCAATCTGAAATGCCTTTTGTCGCATAAGAATGTCTCGAATTTCATCGGTGATATAACACACTCGGGTTTCCTTATTTTTCGGAAAAGGTTTGAGTTCAACAAAAGTTTTATTGGTCATGCACCAAATACAAGTTTGCTTGATCAGCATTCTTCTATTTTTCAAATCAACATTTTCCCATTGAAGTCCTGCGATTTCTCCGACTCGGCCAGCAGTATAAAACTGCATTTAAGCGAGATCGCGATACAAGGGTTTTAAGTGATCAAAAAACAAAAGAGCATCGTTCAAATCTATCTGCATTTTTTTGTCTGGTAGTGCTTTAATAAAACCAAGTTTCTTGTGTTTCCTTTTGATTGGATTGGTTAAATGCAGGGCCTCTTGTTCAAACTCTTCGCTTTCCTTATACCAATTAAAAATTGTCACAAAGAGATTGAGTTCATTGTTCAAATTACAACGTCTAGCATGTCCCCGCCTTGAACCATCATAAAACTCAGAGGTATAGTAATCGACTAACTTGTTAACCCATTTTGTTACTTTCGATGGTGTAATTTGATCCATCGGAAGATGCTCAATTGATTTCCAAGGTGTATACCTTCTGTGCCAAATGGCCTTGGTGGTTGTTGCCAAAGTTCTAAAGTGAACTGTTTGCATTGTTTCCCAAACTTCTTTCAAAGTGGAATAGTTAGATTGATCTTTTTCTATTTTGGTACCGTTGAATTTCTTGCGCCAAACTTTAGCATCATAAAGGCTTGAAAAAGTCTCTTGGAACTCTTTCCCCTTGATCTTTTTGCGTGCCATGTATCTGCCAGTAGGTTTATGTTTATAAACTCCTGGTGTACCTGTTAGCTTGCGATAATCTGCTTTGCTCATTTTCATTCTCCTTTAAGCCAAGATAAAATCTCGCAAGGAATGAAAAAAAGCCTTTTGCCACGTTTTCTGTAGGGAATGATTCCATTACTAACTAAGTTATAAATGGTTCCCTTTTTGTATGCAGTAAATTTGCATACCTCATCTATCGTCCATATTAAATTTTCAAAGAGCAATTTAGTATTACACATCTCGTGATTTATACACTGAACGTTGTTAACTGCCACCATATCAAATTCTCCTAAGTTGCCAAGTCAAATTCTCCTTATGTGGTTGAATTGATTTTATATTTGTATCACCTCTCAGCAGTTGTTGAGGATCTATATGATATTATGTTGCTGCTGCTATTTTTAATATGGTGTAACCTCCTTTTCTTGCGAGCAGTTATTTTTTATCTTGTTTTCTTGTTTTGAAATTGTTTTTTGTCTCATTATTTTCCCTCCGGGGTGTTCTATCTGTTTTTATTATTTCTTATTTTGTAATTTTCTTTATTTATTTTTATTTTCTTGTATATGTTAAGTTTATTTTTAGGGTTATTTAGGGGCTGTTTTGTCGTGCAAGTATGGACAGGGATATCCCAGTCCCCAAAAAAGCCTCTTCTTGCGAAGAGCAAATGCTTTTTTTCTTGTTGAGGGCAGGCCCCCAAACCCCCGAGAGAGTTAGTTTCTTAGAACATTCGATATTAACTCCTTTGGCCAGAATGTTGATTATTGTAAATGTCATCGCATGTTGCATGCCAATGTTATCTTTTATGTAATTGATTGAAATTTGTAATAATTAAGTTTAGAAAAGAGACCCGTTTTTATAAATGACCATGGTCTCGGTCACTAATAATATTGAATTAAATATTTACACCAACTTGTACTGACCGGATTGACGTTCAGTAAAATATAAGAAGTTATTATTTTATCTCTAGAGATGCAAGCAGGTCAGAGGACCATTTATTTTGCTGAATAATAAACTTATTCGCATATCGGTCTTTATATTTTTTGTGAATGGTGAAGTATTTTGAGTGACCAAATATAAACTGCCATTTCATGGTTCTTGAAAACAGACAAGCAGCAACGACATCAATTTCATCTAACTTGTAGAATCTTTGCTTTTTAGTATCACCATCATCGTCAGTAGAGTTTCTTGTCCTTTGAAAATCAATAGAAAGAGGATGTTCATCAAATTGTTGAATAAATGTATCAATATTGATTTTAGAAACATCGCTCTCCTTGATCAATGAAGTGCTAAATTCATATCTTGGAATACCTGATTCCCGTAATTCTTGTGGGAAAAACTTCAGAAGTTCTGTACTTGTTTTTGCTTTTTCTATTAGAATGACCTCAAGTAAATCATTCAGTGAGTTAATCCCTTTATCTGTTTCAATGATGATCCCTTTTTGTGCCATTGACTTAAAGGTTTTTAAAAGCCAATTTTCCTGTAAATAATTGTTCCTTACAAGAAATTGAATATACGAGGGGAGTATTTTTTTTGTTGAAGAATTAATTACTTGAATATTTTTACATTCGAGAGATATTGTCTTTCCATCATTCAAAGTAACATAAAAATCTTTATCAAAGTCGCCGCTGGCCCCTGTGAAGCTCTTAATCTTGCCGTCATTTCGATATTGGATAAGAAGATGTTCTAAATGTTTTTCAGCGACAGCTCCTTTGACTGCCATATAGGCCCTTGGATTTTTGGTGAATACTTCTGCAAGGTCCTGCTCAGAAAGCCCAGTTAGTTTTTCAAGAGTTATACTATTCTTTGCCATTTTTATCCATTTTCCATTCAAAATACTTGGTGGGGTCAATATTTAAAGCGGTAGCAATTTCAGAAATCATTTTAAGTGTTGCGTTATATTCAGGGCGAGTAGCAATCGACTTTAACGTGTCTGATGAAATACTGGTCATCTGGGCCAGTTCTTCATAGGTTAAATGAAGTCCTGTCTTTGCCTCGTAGGCCTGCATTACATTTTTTAAATCAAACTTAAGCATTTAGTCCTCGTGTATTGACAGTACACTATTTTCGTTACACAATTTCATTAGTTTTTAGTAACTTACCTAATGGTAAAATATTTTTAAAGAAATGGGTATAATTAATGATTAGAAAAAATCTCAAGAAAGTAATTAGTCTTTACACAGGTGCTGGAGGACTTGATTATGGAGTGGAAGCTGCAGGTTTTGATACCGCAGTGGCAGTTGAAATGGATAAATGGTGTTGTAAAACATTAAGATATAACCGTGATTGGCCTGTTATTGAAGATAAGATTGAGAATGTAGATAGTGAAACCATATTAAAAACAGCAAATCTAAAAAAGGGTGAAGCTGGGCTATTAATTGGAGGCCCTCCATGTCAGCCATTTTCAAAAGCAGGGTATTGGAGAGATGGGGATGCTAAAAGGCTAAATGATCCTCGATCAAATACACTTAACCAATATATGCGAGTCTTAGAAGACACTCTTCCCCATGCTTTTATTTTAGAAAATGTTTTTGGACTTGCCTATAAAGGGAAAGATGAGGGCCTTAGATATCTTGAAAATACAGTTCAAAAAATAAATGAACGGAATAATACTAATTATACTTTTAAATGGAAGGTTATAAATACGGCACACTTTGGAGTTTCTCAAATTAGAGAACGTGTTTTTATAATTGGATCTAGAGATGGTTACGAGTTTGATTTTCCAGAAGCTCGATTCTTCCCTAAAAATGAAGATAATCCAATGTTAGAAATAGAAGGTAAAACTTTTAGAACTGCTTGGGATGCTATCGGTGATCTTGTTCCAGAAGAAGAAACTCACCATGAATCTGAAGTGGGTGGTAAATGGGGCGCATTGCTTCCTTCAATACCTCCAGGAGAAAATTATCTCTATCATACAGAAAGAGGTAGTGGGGAACCTCTGTTTAAGTGGCGTTCAAGATATTGGAGCTTTTTATTAAAGCTTCATCCAGATAAACCAAGTTGGACAATCCAAGCACAACCAGGAACAGCTATCGGCCCTTTTCATTGGAATAACAGAAGACTAACAATGAGAGAGATGGCCAGAATTCAGACCTTCCCAGATGATGTTGAAGTTCTAGGTGGAAATTCTAATGTTCAAAAGCAGATTGGAAATGCAGTTCCTTCTGCTATTGGTGAACTTCTTGGTAAAGAAATTAGAAAACAATTTTTTGATGAAAGAGTGAGTTCAAAGAAGTTGAAACTCGTTCCTAATTATAATGAGGATAAGTTTCAAGTTAATTTTATGAAGAGGATTCCTAAAGAATACAGGGAGTTAATTCAGTAATGAAAGTTTCAAGTATAGATAAGGATATAAAATCAATTCTTGAAAGTGGTTATTATGTACCCTTGCGGTGAATCTGCTTAATTTATCATATCTTCTGGTTTAAAGTTCCATGGGAGATATTTTTCGCTATTTTGCTTTACATCTTCTTTGTTTTTTTGCAACCACACTAAAGTATCCTTGCGGTGAATCGTATCCTTGCGGTGAATCTGCATAAAATTTACTTAATTCTGTGATTTAATGCCTCTTAAGTGAGGTGAACTATGGATTTGAAAAAACTCTCTCAAGATATAGCAATTTGGCGACAAAACAAAAACTTTAGAAGTGAAAG
>JADHTQ010000099.1 GCA_016784965.1 Bacteriovoracaceae bacterium
GATTTCTGAGGAGTTTTGGGCCTAATCTCGGCCATTTGGGTACAAAAATAAGAAAATTATTATGATTTTTATTGATCATTTTAAATGGTTATCAATATTTAATGGATGCTATGCGATAGGTGAAAAGTTCAGGATAAAACTGCCAATATTTTCTACTTCTTCTATTTTTTACTTTGCGGTATTTGTAGGAAAACTCAAGCCAATACTCCGTTCTATCTTCAATACCTATCCAATATGGATATTTTAAATAGAGGTTAAATCGACCATTAAAAAAGGTCAGATCAACAATGGCCGAAAACTTCATCCCTTCCATGGACTCATAGCCAAAGTCATTGGCGCCGGTCTCCATACTTGTATAAAAATACTCGGCAGTCAAAAGAAGATTGAAGGGTTTAGCGGGAATATTGAAGTAAAATGATCCGTTTAGATTTATTAAACTAAAGTCATAACCATCCTCATGTGAGGAAGAAATTGCGGGACCAATGTACTCTGCATCTGCAGAAAGACCCATCCATCTGGTAAATAGTAATGTTCTAGCTGCGGCAGTGGCATACAGAGAGTGTTGGGTAAACTCTACATTTGTGGTCTCTTGCCACTCGCGTAACTCATTAAAGGTATGATAAGCATATCCGGCCATCGCCTCAGTGATAAAGAGCCCCTTGCTTCTTCTACCTTTTGATCTCCAACGTATGGCAAAGGCATTAGTTGCTCCAAACAGTATGATAATTAAAAGTGCCCATAACCTAAATTTCAAGTTCACTCCATCAAACAGGTAAACTATGCCTTATGGCAATACTAGTTTATCATGCACCATTTATAAAAATCAATGGCGTGCATATTTTGCTCACTCTATATGTATTTGTTAATCCGAGTAGTTACATGACTAATATGAATTCCCGCTTGAAGTTTTTTGCTCTACTTAAAAAATTTTTGATTTGTCCGCGAAACAATTGCTCCCTATCGCTATTTAAGTCCAATGCTAGAAATATCTCTCTTTTAATAGAAGCGGTGGACATAGCTTCTTGCATCTGCTCCAATAACCTTTTGAGGCGATAGGGAGTATCCATTATCACTACTGTTTGACTCTCGCCCACAATACTGTTGATGGCAACTTGTCTGGACTGTTTTTCCCTTGGTAAAAATCCTCTAAAAACAAACTGCTCATGGTTTAATCCGCTAAGGGCCAATGCCAATACGACTGAATTACAAAATGGAGTCGATGTTACCTGGATTTTGTGCTGGTGGCAGTTATCAACTAAAACTCTTCCGGGATCACAAAATGCCGGCATTCCCCCATCACTCATCAAAAAGACATTCTTGCCAAGCTTTAACTCTTGCAAAAGAGTCTTTGTCACCTCCTGCCTAGTATGCTCATTATAGAGCACTAAATCTTTGACTAAATCCCTCGGAAGTCCAAAGCGAATCCAGCGTCTCCGACCCGGCCTTAAATCTTCCACCACAAAGACTGACCTCTCTCTACGGTTAATAGCTGAATTATTTAACAAATTCCAGGCCACTTGCTCAAGGGGACTTTCTTCGTCAATGGGAGTGGGAATCAATGTTAGAGTGCCTTTCATATTTCACCTTATGTCAACAATCACACATATTCTATTTACAACTGTCCAAAGTTTGTACACTAAAAAATCCGCTAAGTATTCCAAAAACTTATAAATTGAAGGTGGTTACCAATTTGGCACAAATCTTGCTTTTAAGCATAGCATAATAGTTTATGGTAAAAATTTTTTTAACAACGGAGTATTGCGTGAAATCACTGAACTTAATTATCATCTGCCTACTATCACTACTACTAATGACAGCTTGTGGAAAAAGTGACAACAACTATGAACACACAAATGCTGCCCTTTACTACCAAAGCTTTGTCACTGCAAATAATGGTGTGACCTCGGGTAAGACTCTTTATGGTCAACGCTATAGTGGTGGTGGATCTGGACCAGGCTATCAAAATACATTTACTCCAAGCAACTCTGCTTTTAAGTTGGTACTTGATGTAAACCATACATTTGGGATCTATCCTGCCCACAATGACCAAAATTTAACCGGTCCTTTTGCTGGCGCTTACACCCAGGCATATTTTGGTACTTGGAAAGTAGAAGGTAATCAACTGCTACTAGATAACGTAGCCGTGGCAGATCCTACACAAGGAAGTAATCCAGGAAATGATTGGCAATGGGGTATGGGTCTATATAGCAACTATGACAATAGTGGTTTTAGTAAAGACTGTATGGTCATTGAGTTCTCACAAACCGTAAACCTTGCACGCATTGATAACGCCTACTACAGCAATGGCAATTACTATCAAGGCAACCTGCTAGGAATTGAGGCAAGTGAAAAGCTTAGATTTTGTATTACCCCAGATCAAGTTTAAAGTTTAGTAAAACTCCAAACATAAACTCAGAATCTTTCTGCTGCTTAGTAATGACCGGTGTACTGCCGGTCACATCGTGCTCCGAATACGCCTTATAAAGCATAAAAATGCTACTTGAGAGTTTATCTGGCAAAATTTCATAGTTAACTTTTCCAGAAAAGGCAAACGCTGAGTGAGCGTCATATGTTGTGGTGCTTGCTTGAAAAATCTGATCTTGTGTGCGCTTTCCATACAATAGAAATTCCCCAATTATTTCAGCAGAAAAACTATTTAAAAACCTCATTTGACCGGCAAGTCCCAGTTGCAAGTCTAAAAAACTTTTATAATTGAAAAGATCTATACCGGAGCTAGCATCTACCGTTGTTGCTTCTCCATTAAAAGCAATTTTAAAATTGGCCCTCCATCCATAACTACCTATCTGGTCTCCAGCGATGGTATCTAGAGTAATCTGCATAGCACCACTGGTTGCCGATGAATCATCTGTCGCTGAAGGTTCTTCTGCCTCAATCAATGCAGGAGTGATGGTTAAAACAAAATCCAAGTTTACATAGGCCTGCTCTTTGTTAAAAAGATGATAGCGGGCAATAAATGTTGGATCAAAAAATCCATTTGACTTCAATTCTTTGGATTGTATTTCTAGTTTTTGTGTACGCGTAATTAAATATCCCACTTCTAGGCCAAATGAGAGGTCATCAGTAAAACCATAACTGGCAGTCTGTTTAATTGTTGCAGTGGAAATTTTGTTCTTTTCATCAACATTAGGAGTATTATTCTTATTGTCCTCATATTGTCTGCTACTAAAGTCAAACGTAGTCTGACCAGTAAACGTCCCCATGGCGGGGCGATACATGAGATCACCTAGTTGAAATGAAGCATTTAAGGTTGAACAGTAAACAATGGGTAATAGTATAAGTAGTAGTTTTTTCATACCTTTTAGGGTACCGCAAAACTATCTAAAATCAAGGCCTTTTTTCATGGGGCATCGCAGCTTCCGGGCTTAAATAAACCATAGTGGCAACACTAACTCCCCTAATATGATTTATAAAGGCGATCTGCCCAGGACCTAGCTGCTCCACTTCAGTTAAGGAGGAGTTTTTTAATATTTTTACTTCCTTGTGCATTTTTTTTCCATCTGGTGTAACTAACTCAATATTAGCTCCAGCGCTTATCACAGCTTCAAGGCCCATCAGTTTGATTGCGATGTACTTTTTCCTCGATACTTCGCAAACTTCTCCCAGAAAAGTTTCATCACGTTTTTGCAAGCGGTGGTTTTTAAGTTTTGGAAATATGACGTCTGTTTTGTTGACGTTATAAAATCCTCTAATCAATTTGTGAGGATATTGCTTCTTTAGTACTTGGGCCTTCTTTGGATCAAATGCATTTAGTAAGTGCACTAGGTCCCCAAGGTAATTTAAAGACAGTTTCAGGTCAGCTATTCTATCTAAATCAATTCTAAAATGGGTAAGTCCCATCTGCTGTAGCTCAGAAATATGCTCCAAAAGACAAAAGTCCAACGTATTAAACATGAAGGTGCCATGAAGATTTTCAATGACGACGAATCCTTTGTGCGGACTCTCCTCGCTGGTACCTAAAGCGCGATATATTTCATCACCCTCAACAGTGTTGGACAAATGGGGACTTAGTAAATTTCTTGGAGAGTAAAACAGCAAAATTCTGCCAATTCCCTGCATCTCCACAGATACCTCGGGAAAGCTTTTTTGCATATTGGATAAGTATTTTTGCAAAGATAGCTTTGGAATTTCTGGAGATAAAATTACCCGATCTAGACTAGGGCCGACATAATTGCACCAACTGTAAATGGCCTCATAATTATGATTTCCACTTTCTAATATCAGCTGAATTTTGACCTTTGAAAAATGGTTTAAGACAAAGTATAAGGCCCCATGGTCTTGTAATCTGACTATTGAGATATCCTCTAAAAGCGACCTGACTTCTGGCAGAAGCAACTCTTGCTGATTTTGAGTCATCAGAATATCCCAAACTACAACAGGCCTTATGTTGAATAACTTACACTGGGCATATATCTGTTTGGTCTGCAAAATGGTCAGATTACCAAAGCGGGCCAGTATTTTGGGGGCCAAAAGAAGCTCGCCTACACCTAGTCGGGCATAGACTGCTAGATCTACCTCTAAGTCGTAATACACCACCGCTTTCATTACGTCACTTCCCGCTTTCTCAAAATATTATAAACCTCAGCGCCCTCAACTGAAGATAGTTTGACCAAAGTACCGGGTTTGGTCTTAGTATATTCTTCACCCAACACATTGGTAATCTTATCAGCATTTATGGAGTGGGCCTTACCTTTAAACGGCAGAAGCTCTAAGTAATCTCCTTTATAGAAAGCATTTCTCACCTCTACCAAGATGAACTCTTCTGGCACAACTTCCACCACAAACCCAACAACGATAAAATCAGATCCCTCATGTTCTCGATCGCTATAAATGGAGTCAAAGGATGCCTTTGCCCCTAGGTTTGCCGATGTGTAATCGCGATGGGTGACTTTTAATAACTCTTGATTCCAGCTTGCAGCAAGCTTGCTGGGTACTTTTTGGTTTTGTTTAATATAAAGAAGCGCTTCTTTGTAGGTTTTAGCTAGAGTCCCGACGTACAGGTGACCTTTCATTCTTCCTTCAATTTTTAATGAGTCGATCCCTGCTTGTGTGGCCTCTGTTAGGTATTCAATCCCATTTAGATCCTTGGAGCTCATGAAAAAGCAAGTCTTGCTCTTTGGGGATACGTTTCTGTCTTGAAAATCCAAGGTATATTCAAAGCGACAGCTGTGAGCACAACCTCCCCTATTGCTGTCTCGCCCCTTGGTATAATTGGAAATTGTACAATTGCCAGAATAGGCAATACACATTGACCCATGAATAAAGATTTCCACTTCCAGGCCACTTATCTTTTTAATTTTGGCCGCTTCTTGAATTGATACTTCTCTTCCCAAAATGACACGAGTTACTCCCATCTGCTTCCAAAAAAGAGCACTATGGGCATTTATACAGTTGCCTTGGGTAGAAAGATGTATCTTGAGCTTCGAGCATTGCCTGACAACTTGTAAGACACCTAGATCGGAGACAATTACAGCATCGATGCCTACCTGATGCAAAAATTGGACAAATGGAGGTAACTCCTCAATTTCTTTGTCATGTAAAAAGCTGTTTAGTACAACATAGACCAAGACACCTCGCTTGTGGGCAAAGGCCACTGCTTCTTCGATTTCAGCATTGGTAAAATTATCAGCAGCCGATCTGAGTCCAAATTTCATCCCCCCCAGATAAACGGCATCTGCGCCGTATAGTACCGCGACTTTTAACTTTTCTAAGTTTCCTGCCGGAGCTAGGATTTCGGGAATTTTTACCATCTGTTTAACTCAAGTTACTCAGGTTGTATTCTTTTTTTAAAGAAAATGTTGCTACTTTCAGTTATCAGAAAAATTGTATAGAATAAAGAATTATGAAGAAAATTATTTTAGTAATACTGATAATGCTTGTGGGATATGCGGGTTACTGCCTTATTATTATGCCTACATCAATCACCCCACTACCTTACAAGCTCAAGCAACAAAAACGCCTAACCCACACGCTGGAAAACAGCGATGTGTTAGTCATAGGCGATCAAATGGGCCTCAAGCTAAACTACATACTCTCAGGTGTCAAAGAGATCCTATCAAAACAATTAAAAGATCCTTTAAAAATTTATAACTCTGCTAAATCGCACATGGGATTGCACCGCTCCCTAGGATTAATCAAGTCCCTAAAAAAACTTCCTCCCATTGTGATCTATCACGGGGGTAGCGAGGAGTTTTTTGAAAAAAAATTTAACCTCTCACGCAGAGATACCATTGATACAAATTTTTTGCGCTATGAGAATAAACTGCTATTAACTTTTATCAAACTGCTCCCCATCTTATCGCGTTTTATTTATGCAAACCCTCAGTTTGTCCAAATGGGCCCCAAAATTAAACAGGATTTATCTAACTACAATTCTATCCAAAAGCAGGCCCAGATGGGAATTTCATATAAGATTTTTAAGTCTGAGCTATATGAGCTAGTCAAGACCGTTAAACAAAAGAAGTCCAAATTACTTTTTATTACCACTCCCATCAATCTCAATATTGCTCCTAAGCAAGTTTGCACCAATTCAACAAACATTGGGGTTGACGTTTTCCTGACAAGAATTGGCAAGCTCGAAAAGGCCGGAAAGTTCAAAGAAGCGTATAGTGAGGCCAATAAATTGGCCCGGGTAGCAACGGCCAATTCTATTGTATATTATCGATTTGGTCAGCTGGCCTTAAAACAAGGCCTAACAAAAGAAGCAATTAACACACTTAGGTTGGCAGCATCATATGACTGCCAGACATGGCGATCTACACCTGTTTTTAACTCGATCCTCACTACCGTGGCAAAAAAGCACAACATTGACCTCATCGACTTTGCAGACCTTCTAAACAACTATCTAACGCAAAACAATGATGACCCCTTTCAAGATGAGCTCTTCCCAAAAAAAGTGTTTTATGAGCAACTTCAAAGCTTATTAGTCAATAAGCTCAAAACCCTGATCCATCTATAATTAACTTGACTATTAACCGCCCCTTGACCTAAATTTATTGCAAATGGATGATCAAAAAAACAAACCTAACAGGCCCAATAAACCAAAAGCTCAAAACGAGACTCACACAAGTTCTCAGCACAAAAAACATAAACCCAAAAGGTCCAACTTTTCATATAATAAAAATAAAAGATATAGTAAGTCCAATCGCTCCAACAAAAATACCAATTACACAAGTCTAGATGGCATTTTCAAAAAATATGACCATCTGTTAGAGCTATACACTATAGCTCGAAGAAAATACTATGATCACTACTATAGGGGCAGCAAACGGGAGCAGGAAAAGTTAAAGCGAAATTACTACTCTGCCATTTCCGCCCTTGCCCGCTTTGAAAAGGCACTCTATCCAGACAAAAGACGGGCCTTGCACAGAAGAAATGACTCGGGTTCAATCGATAATACTTATTCGACCATCCATAATCTAGATAATAAAAAGACAAGTATCAACCCCGATACGGCCCAAAGTGACATACATCAGCTACAGTCCCAGCAAAGCGTAAGCTACAAAGATGATTTGCAAGAAACTGTAGGGACAATGGAAGATTATAAAAAATTAAAGGGATTGACTTAAGAAATTTTTAGGTTAAGTGAAATCGCTATAATTCCTCTAGTTCTCTTTCAAGTTCGAGGTTGAGATAATTATTCAAAGTGACATCGTAGTCTTTTAAAATCGCTTCTCGAAGTTGCTTAGGCTTTATACCTAAAATTTTGGAAACTTTTTTGAGAGTTTTAAGCGGTATGCTACAAAGCCCTCTTTCTACATTACTAATAAACTGACCATTCTTATAACCAAGTAAGGCCGACAAGCCAGACTGTGAGTATTCAGCAGAATGGGACATTCTTTTTTCTCTAATTAATTTTGCGATATTATCAAAGCAACGCATATGATCAACCTCCTTGATTCGACCCTCAACATCTAAATTAACAAGTGTAGGCCACCTAAGTCAAGTAGGAAAATTAACCTGAATTTTTCATCCTAAACTTGATCTGATCTTCAAATACCTGTCCTGGTCATTGACATGGTCATTTTTACGATATTTTTCCTTAAGCAGTCTGCAAACAATAAATGTTGGCCTATTATACAAAGAAAAGTAT
>JADHTQ010000100.1 GCA_016784965.1 Bacteriovoracaceae bacterium
GAATTGAGTTTATAAGCTTTTTTAGCATCGGGACAGTCGACTACAGAATAAGCAAACTTTTCATTATTATCAAAATAGTGAAAAGGCTTCTGTCGTAGACTTAACCAGTGATATCCAGAATTGTTTTGATACTTTGAGATGGTGTAGGAACCTCTCTGGTCGACTTTATTGACTTTATAAATATCTGCTTTGGGTCTTGTATATTTAGAATATATATTATTAATTTCTTTGATGCATGTATTGGCCTTATAGATAGTTCTTTGCAAACTAGTATTGATGATTAAAAAAGCAATTAAAAACACAATTATGGTCAATTGCGTGAAGATTCTGACAGTTGGTCTTTTGTGCCTTTTAATTATTGTTGCCATAACTCTTGTTCCTCCAGCAAGAGAGTATATTCAAAATCAGTGCTACTTATATTATAGTCTATAGCGGGTGCGCTGTGTGTCATAATTTTGTGACAATTGGGTAACAATAGTCTACTCTAGAATATTATTCACACATTCTGGAAAAAGGCATAGTTAATGAAAATAAGCGTTGTGGCGAAGTTAGTTTTTTTTATCTGCTTGATAAACAATCTACTTGTATTCAAAGTAAATTGTATGGAAAACCAAAGGTCTTTGAATCTGGCCAATCTGGTTATTTCTCAAATTAGTCAACTACAACATGAGCCGATATATGCAGGTATGACAACATGTCACAGGTTTAAAATACAAAACATAGGTTATAAAGCAGCAAGTGAAATATCTTTATTTGGTATAGCACCACCATTTCATTTAATGCGACCATTACCCAAAAAGCTTCTCCCCATGAAAAGTGCTGAAGTCAAAATATGCTATAAACCAAAAGTCTACCCCAACAAAAATCCATATCCAGATGTTGGTATAATTTGGCTACCTCAAAAAGAACATATTAATCTTTCTATTAAATACAATGATAGCAAGACAGAACAAATGATTTCTGTAGGGCGACTTAATGGGCTTGTAGGAAAAAGTCTTAGCCTAAGTCAGTTACCAGATATAATTTCACAAAATGGTTTAACCGTTTATAAGTATAAGCTACACTTTAAAGGTGGGATACATCCAAAAAACATTCGCCTAAAAATTATTGGTGATACAAAATATTTTGTTCAAAACAACTATGATGAACAAGGAAGCTGTGTTTTAGAAGGAAATAATGAAATTAGTGAAGATTGTATTTTATTAATTGGCGTTACAAACACTTCTGAGACATCTAGCTTAGTGCAGGCAGAGTTGATAATCTCTTATACTGTTGCCTCTGATAATCAAACAATTAGAAAGAAGTTAAAAAAAGCTGCAAAACCTGCAAAGTTAATAAAATTTGAAATTATTGCCCATTCAACTATGTGGCATAAGGGTGATGGTTCTGGCTTTTTTACTAAGTACTCAGCTTGTTGGGATAAATTGATGGATACTACTTCATACCCTCTGGTGAGATTTGAGTATGCCAAAAATAAGTGGAAAGAGTATGGGGAAAATGATTACGTTGATGGCTTTGATCACAATTGGTTTACAGCTTCTCCATTTGATGAACTAAATGACGACTATAGGGGAGGTAGGTGTTTTTATGGAGCATTGAAATTACTTGAGGTGCCAGATCAAGTAATTTTTAGTATGAGGGTGCAAATTAAAACAAAAGGAACGGACTGGCAAACTGTTAAGTATAATAGAGCGCCTTATATGGCCTATAGAACACAAGAGGAAAACTATGATAGCAATAAAACTCTATTTTGGGATTTCACATCAAATTTAAAGGCCCAAGTAACTGAGTATAAAGCTATAGTAGGAAAAGAAAAAAAATTATTTCCTTTGTCACAATTTGATATGAGCTTAAGAGCAGGTGATTACGAAACACCATTTATGATGTTTAGAAGGGATCATAATCCCCATACAGATAAGTGGGGGAAAAAGAATTGGATTAAATTTGAGGGGGACAATATTTTTCATCTAAGAAATGATGAGCTTACTTTTAAGCATGTACTTGGGCCAATCAGCTCAATGTATTACGATAAAGAGGTTAAAGTTTTTTATGGCCTTGAAATTCCTAAAAGAACAACTCCATCTACTCCAATGAACTGGGTATTAAATATTTACAAACTAGGGATCTGGAAAAGTGATGTGGATGTTAAAATTTGTGGCTTGGATGAAGCTCAAGAATGTGGAAAAAAAAGTGATGGTTTGAATTTATATTTTGTGGCAAATGATTTAATTAGCTTAACACAAATTATGCAAAGTGATGATATTGAAAAAATACGCAGTAATAGTGTTGTAAAACTCGACCAAAAAACACTTCCAGTGGGCAAATATGAGGTCAGATGGTTAAAGATAAATGCAAGGCTAGGGGCAGGTCGAAAGAGAGGTCCATGGAAATTTACACACGAAGTTTTAATGAAAAAAGAATTTTTTGTTAAAAATGGAGTTAGGGCCATTGTACAGCTTAAAGAGTCATTAAAGTGTAAAATGAACACAGATAATAGGTTACAAAGCAAATTACCTTTGGGTAGTGAACAAATAAACAAGCCAGCAAATAGGAGAGTCCCCCGTGATAATTTTGCTGCTGTAATCTGGTTTCCCAATGACCACCGCTATTTAAATCAAAGAGGGGATAAGATGGCACAAGTGGCATTGTGTAAAACGGATAGGTTTCCCACTCTAAGCATTATGAATATTCCAATACACAATTGTTTTCGACTTGATAGAATGAACAAATTCAATATAGTTGAACAAAATTATTTGCCACTACCAGACGGAAAAAAGTTGTGGCAAATGGCGCTACCAAAACCTGAAGCAAATAGAAATACAAATATATGGAACATTAATGAATTGGTGTTAATGATAGCAAATGAATTAGAAATTTTTAAAAAAGGTATTTATCAAGCTGTTGGAAAGATTAAGGATAAACCTAACCCCGAATTAGTAATATATATCGGTGCTCATGGCATAGGAGAGCATCGCAACAATCAATTCTTCGGTCACATCCAGGTAGAAAGGTCTAGGGCAAGTCTAGAATCATGGAGTATATCCCCTGCATATCAAAGGTTACTAACAATAGAGCGGCAAGCAAGTACCCAACCTGTGCCAGATGAAGACCTACTTGTTTCAAGACTTTATCATGGTCAAATCATAAGACACATTTTTGATACGTTACTAAAATACGATACAGAACATTCTGAACAAAAAGTTAAAAAAATTAAAATCAACTTAATAATGGACTCCTGTGGTTCGGGAACTTTTAAAAATACAGCAGAGAGGATTATTCCAGGCGAGTATCCTGGATTTAAAGTTAATTTAATTACTGCAGCAAAGGGTGATAATGTCGGCAGCACAACTCCATATCGCCCTAATATGAACATTGATGGGATGCCAGAAGTCATGGCATTGTTTGATAGGGATGGAAGAATACCTGCAGATAACTTTAGAGAGTTCAGTTCTTTGTTGGAACACTTATACACCGAAGTCCTTCCAGTTCATACCCATACTAAGGTCGGTAGTGAGACTATTTTTGACAAAAAGTATTTCAAATACTTGGCCGGTAACTTATTGGGAGCACCAGGCAATAGAGTAAACCATGTGGTACGTGAGGTATGGTCTAGTTATCAGGAGGTTGATTTAGACTACAACAGCAGTGATGTCGATATGCTTTTTAGAACCTTAGATGAAAAAATGACATCTTTGGGGTTAAAAGTAATAGCTTATTTGAATGAGGTTAACCATGTAGTTATAGGAAGAAAGTTTTGCACAAAGGGGCTGTCTTATATTAGACAATATTTGCCACAATTTATGAGAAAATTAAAAGAAACGGATACATTTAATTATTCGTCTGAATATGCAAGAAAAAAGAGTTATGTCGTCAGATTTTTTGATAACTATGAAGGAGTAATTTCTCCCCTTGCAGATTGCCTCATAGAATATCAAGATGGTGGATCTGCTGCTAGATGTAATGCGGTGAAAGAACTCATTTTATGGTTTGCAATTTATGCCCAATACCCATCATACTACGCCTTCAACCTTCAACGTAAAGTTATAAACGAGCTGAACAACGCCTGCACACTACTAAAAGAAGAGGAATAGGTAGGTAGGTAGGTAGGTGCCAGCAGACTTGCGGGACTTACCGTGTCTAGTGCGGTAAGTCCCACAAGTCTGCTGGCACGCATATGCGCATATGTCAATAAATTTTTTTGAGAAATTTCTCTTGAATTCTGATGCCGTTCACGATATTAAAAGTACATAAGGACAAACTAACAATAAAAAACCGTATATATATACTCGTGCTGGGGGGAGCCTTTTTGGAGTTTGAGGAATACTTAAAAGAAGTCGGTAAAAATATAAAATCGATCAGGCAAAGATTGAATTTGCGACAAAAAGAGATCAGCAAATGGGGATATTCTTTACGTCATTACCAGGATATTGAAAGTGGTAGCTCTAACCTGACACTGAAAACACTTTGGAATCTTGCCCTGGCCTTTGAGGTTGAGGTTCAAGAAATTACCGAATATAAAAGAAGTACCGGTTCAAAAAACTCAAGTAGTTTGAGTGACTCGCTATTTGAGCAGATGCCTTTTGGAGCAGCTTTCTGGGAATTAGAAAAATTAAACAATCCTCGCTCTTTTGTGCTGATAAGAGTAAACCAAAAGGCAGTGCAAATTAATCCTATTTTTAACCAGCACAGTATTGGCAAGAAGTTAGTTGATATTTTTCCTTATATTACAGACGAACAACTTAAAAGTTACTATAGTGTCATTAAAACAAATAAGTTGGCCCAACTCTCTGATGTTGTCTACATGGATGAGAACATACCATTTTCTATATATTCAAATTATATTGTAAGGTGTTCTGATAGAGTAGTTGGTCTTATCTTTGAAGATATCACTCAAATGAAACTAAAAGAAGAGAAAGACAAAAAGCAGAAGGCCCTTGCCTCGCTGGGAGTATATTCCAAGCTAGGAGAGCACGCTTCTTTGCAACTATTGAGACAGGAGGTAGATGACCTTTTAATGCGCTTGGGGCAACCTCCCAAGTATCGCTAAAAAATATTTTGGATTTACACTAGTAACACTCGTGCATTTTATTGACTCCACAGTTCATTGATAACACAATACTAATAATCACATATTTACCAAGATCTGTTACAAAGGAGATTCTTTATGCCTAAAAAGAGTCCTATCAAAAAAACTGCAAAAAAAACAAAAACAACACCAGCTAAGACCACTAGAATAAACAAATTTCCAATTGTGGGCATTGGCGCCTCTGCAGGGGGATTGGCCGCATTTGAAGCATTTTTTGACTCCATGCCAGAAGACTCTGGTATGGCATTTGTGTTGGTGGCCCATTTAGCACCTGATCATGCGAGCATTCTTCCCGAACTTATCCAAAAAAAGACCAAGATGAAAGTAGAGCAAGTAATGGGTAGCATGACAGTTGTCCCCAATCATGTTTATATAATCCCTCCAAATAAAGAGATGGCCATTTCAGATGGTACTTTGCAGCTTTTAAATATATCAATGCCCAGAGGAGTGAGCTTGCCTATTGATGTCTTTTTGCGCTCTTTAGCACAAGACATGGGCCCTTGGTCCATAGGTATTATTCTCTCTGGTACCGGCACCGACGGAACCTTAGGGATAAGAGCAATCAAGGGTGAAGCTGGCATGGTCATGTCACAGGATTTGGAGTCGACCAAATACTCTGGTATGCCACAAAGTGCGATAAATACAGGGCTGGTAGATTACACTCTACCTCCCCAGAACATGCCTGCTCAACTATTAAGCTATGTAAAACATAAAAATTGCAAACACAAACCTTTATTGAGTGATGGAGAGCAGAATGCCCACAATTATATGCAGAAGATTTTTATACTACTTCGCTCAACAACTGATCATGATTTTTCTCTTTATAAAAAAAATACCATCAACAGACGAATTGAGCGAAGAATGCATGTCAACCAAATCTACAGAATTGAAGATTATCTACGCTTTTTGCAGGAATCCAAACGCGAAATCAATATTCTATTTAAGGAGCTTTTAATTGGAGTGACTAACTTTTTTAGAGACCCCGAAGCTTTTGCAATTCTTAAAGGAGAACATCTTTCAAAGCTACTTGCTAGTAAACCAGACGATTATCAGGTCAGGGTTTGGGTGGCAGGATGTTCTAGTGGTGAAGAGGCCTATTCAATGGCCATAATTATACATGAGTGTATGGAGGCCATTGGTAAACAATTCTCAGTACAAATTTTTGGTACAGACCTTGATGAGCAAGCCATTCAAGTTGCAAGAGAAGGTCTTTATCCTGGGGCCATTTCTGTTGATGTTTCCCCAGAACGTTTGAAGAAATATTTTGTTAAGGAGAATGATCATTACCGGATCAATAAACAGATCAGGGCAATGGTTATCTTTGCCCAACAAAATATTATTAAAGATCCACCGTTTACCAAACTTGACTTCCTTAGCTGTCGCAATATGCTTATTTACTTTGGCCAAGAACTTCAACAAAAATTGATTCCAGTTTTCCAATATAGCCTTAAACAAAATGGTCTTCTCTTTCTGGGGTCTTCTGAATCTTTGGGCCATAGTGCTAATGTTTTTACCAGCCTTGATAAAAAATGGAAAATTTTCAAGTGTCACCTAGTCGATTCTTTAAGTCATCGTGCAATGAATTTCAAAACACCGGTTCACGTTGCCAGTACCCCTAAAAAGACATCGCTAGGGCGAACCCCGCTGAGTAATGGCCTTGATATTAACAGATTGCTAAAGGCCATTTTGTCCAACAGTAATTTACAACCATGTGTTGTTATAGATGACCAGACTAACATTATCTACATCCATGGAGACGTCACTAAATTTATCAGCCCCGCTGAGGGAGAGATAACTATCAACATCATTGATATGGCAAATCCAGGGTTGAAAGTGGCGCTAACTGATGCGATCAATAAAGTGGATACTGAACAACAAGCTGTCTATATCAAAGGGCTTCAGACAAGAGGCAACTATTATAACACCAATTTAAACATCAAAGTAAAACCCCTTTTTGAATCTACTACTGACTATCGAGGAATGATACTGGTTTTATTTGAAGAAATTTCTGGTACCCCCAGTAGCACCATACAAAAATCACTCACGGGTACACAAATCCCTATAGACAATGATATTAGAAAGCTCGAAGAAGAGTTGAAGTACACCAAGGAAAACTTGCACACTACTATTGAGGAGCTGGAAACCTCCAATGAAGAGCTACAAAGTACCAATGAAGAGCTACAAAGCACTAATGAAGAACTTGAGACCTCAAAAGAAGAATTAGAGTCATTAAACGAAGAATCCACAACCGTTAATACAGAACTACAGTTAAGAATTGATGAGTTGGTAAACGCCAACAATGATATTAGAAATCTACTCGATGTTACAGATATCGCCATTATTTTTTTAGATATGGAGCTAACTATAAGGCGCTTTACCCCAAGAGCGACTGACTTATTCCATCTTACTAACGCTGATGTGGGAAGGCCTATCGAGCATTTTGCTACAACACTGAAGTCGATAAAACTACACGAATATGCAACAAATGTTCTGCAGAATTTAATGCAACAAAGTATTGAAGTAGAAGATCAGGAAGGCAGAACTTATCGCATGATAGTGAAGGCCTACCGCACCTTTGATAACAAGATTGATGGCGTAGTTGTCACCTTTCGAAATGTTTCTGAGCATAAAAAAGTGGTTCAGGACTTTCTTGATAATGAAAGTAAGTGGAATGGCATATTTGATAGTGCACCAATAGGGATAATTATCGAAGTTGATGGATTGTTTACCTTCCTTAATCCCTTTGCTTGCAATTTGTTGGGGGTAGCATCGGCAGATGAGATGGTTGGGAAGAAACTTATAGATAGAATTCACCACGATTATCATCAAGGTTTTAAAAAGCACCAAAATAAAAGCATAGAAGAAAAACATCCTTTACCTGAACTTTTCACCTATCGCATAGCATCCATTAAATATTGATAACCATTTAAAATGATCAATAAAAATCATAATAATTTTCTTATTTTTGTACCCAAATGGCCGAGATTAGGCCCAAAACTCCTCAGAAATC
>JADHTQ010000101.1 GCA_016784965.1 Bacteriovoracaceae bacterium
TATAATAACATAAGAATCTTCTCGGCATATCGTAGAAAAGTCTCTAAAATGTTTACACCTGAAAATGGCGGCTCTTAACGGTTCACGGTAGAAAGCAAGGCGTAAATACATAGCGATATTGTCAAGAAAATGGTGGACCTTAGTTCCCTTATATCGAACCGAAATTTCTAAATTTAAAAGCTATAGTGAATTTGTAAGACTTGTCGCATAATTACTTAATATTCTGACTATTTAGTCGGCGATAGACTCAATTTATAAAACAAAATACCGATAAGTAGCTGTAAATTGCTAAAAAAGGTCCAAAATTTGAAAATGTTTTTACTTTTAATTTTATTATCGTTACTTCCAATACAAGTTTGGGCCGATGGAAATATCAAAAAACTTGATCTAAATAAAGACGGTACTATTGACCGTATTGAGTATTACAAAAATAAGGAACTGATTCAATTAGATGAAGATAGGAACAACGATGGCAAGGTTGATAACAAAACTTACTATAACAAAAATGGGTACATGCGAATATCGATGCAAGACACCAATTTTAATGGAAAGTTTGACCGAAAAGTTTCTGAAAAAATAATTAGTATGGGTAAAGTTCAAATCAAGTATGAAGTAGATAAAAACCAAGATGGGAAATTTGAAATTAAATACTTTGAAACAGCAAATATAAATCAAAAATTGAATGGTAACTGCATAAGAGTTCTAACTCAACACAAGCTGAACAGGTTTATCAGTGACTCTTTACAAGCAACAGCAGCCGCTAATAAAGGATTTTTACAAACAAACTTTGGTTATAAAATTGACATGAAGTGTTTAGATCAATGGGGAATGGATTTTCCAAAGACCGTCAAAGATACTATGGGGCAAGGGTTACAGTGCTTTATGGACTTGGATAAAAAACTTGGGGAAAAGAGTATTGTATCAGGGGCTCTAAGAAACTCACGTGACCTACTTAATTTATTATCCAAAAACAATGTTACATTAGTTTGCTCAGAACAAGACTATGACTGGGATGGGACTGCTGGCCATGCCTCCACAGGTCCTGGCCACCCAATAGAAAAGCCGCCAGCAAACCACCCTTATGTTTCTCTAAATCCTAAAGGCCCTGAAAGTAAACAAGCCCCCAATGAGGAGGAAAGTTTAGAATTGAAAAAAACAATTTTTCACGAACAATTACATAATTTAGGTTTTAGACATAATCACTCAATAGAATACCCCTATGCTTGTGAAGATTGTTGCTTTAAAGACTCTAATAGCGATAATGAGGCTGTTGAGAAGGCCTCATGTAAAATATGTACTGGCAATTATAGTAACGAAACTGACCTTAAGTATATTGAGGATTTTGTTGCCTATACTAAAGCAAGTTATCGCAGCTCACGTGGAACGAGTGCAGTCGTTCGATATATGAAGGAAAATCCAAATGACCTCTATTCTTTGTCGATGTTGGCTTGGTCAACGTCAGGTGTCTTTAGCTCAGTTGGAACTCAACTTGCCAAAATAATCGAAAAGGAAACATCTCCCTTACCTGAAAATGTCAAAGCAAACTTGGAGAAGGCCAGGTATTATAATACAAGTAAAGGGGAAAAAAGTGGAGAAGTCATAGCTCAAGTATATTACAGTCTTTATTATCTAAAAGATCCTGATAAAGCGGTTAAGTTACTTGAGGATAACAAAGAGAAAATGAAAGCTGAAATTGAAAAACTTCAAGCCAAAGATGATGATCAATATATTGGCAACGAATTGAGTCAACACCTAGACAATCTTGTCTATGACTTGTGGGTAAATAAGTACGGTGATGAAGAGGAAAAAACTGGTTCTTCAAGAAGGGCTTATATTATCTATACATACTTGAATGACAACAAGTAATCCTTTTATCCCATATTTCTACTAGTCTTATACTTTTCTTTAATTAACTTAAAATATATAATTATAACGTGGAGTTTCCCTCTACACAGTTAAAGTCAAGTCAGCTCTTAATCATAAATTTTAATCAATGGAGGAAGTCATGAGCAATGACAAGACTAAAAAATCGAGAAGGCGTAAAGCCAGTAAAGAAAATGGTAAGAAAGGTGGAGTCAAAACAGAGGAAGGTAAGGCCATATCCAGCCGAAATGCTCTAAAACATGGGATATTGGCCAATGCTCTTTCTGGCTATGACAAGATCAACTACAAAACTATCTACGAGTTATTATCTAAAGAGTTTCAAGTCACAAAATTCTCCCATGAGATGATTCTTGAGCAACTGGTCATTTGTTATATCAAACTTGGAAGATGCCTTCGTTGTGAAAATGACCTGATCCGTGAAGGTACTCAAGAACTTAAATTACCCCCACTGGGCGTAGCTTACGAGGATCAGGCATTTATTGATGAGGACTTCTATAAGAGAATGGAATTGGTTCTCACTAAATATGAGCCTCAACTGGTAAAAAGACTTCAAAGTCTCATCAAGCAACTAGAAGGATTCCAGACTCAAGTCTAGGTTCGTTTGGGAAAAAAGGGTTTTTATGAAATTAGCAGAACAGATCAATGAGGGACTAACTTACCAGAATGAGTTATCAATTGTCAGAAAAGTTATCAGGAATGATGACTCAACACTAAAGGATGTTTACTTTGCCCTTGATTCACTTCATGGCCTAATTGACCGCTTTCCAAAAGAAAAGAGCAAAACCAAACAGTATATAAAAGATGCTGAGCGAAGGATCAAACAGCTAAGAAAATAATGTCCCTAAAACAGATAGTTTTGAGTACAAAATTTATAAAAGGAAATGAGCTGGTAAATCATTGATAACTCAATGGATAAGTATAGTGTTTTTCTATACCTTTTTGGGACAGATAATTCTCTCTTTGAGAATCCTCTCAACACTGGACTTAGAAATATCTCCAATAGCATGGGCAATTTTTCTTATGGATAAACCTTGATCTTTTAAATGATAGACCTGCTTTTTGATCTCATCGGAAATAGCAGGCCTTCCACATCTCCAACCATTTCCGGACTTTTCAGCAAGGTTCTTTTTGACTGCTAAAGACGTTTTGATTCTTTCACTAATAATTTGGGCCTCAAGTTGTGCAACTGCACTAATCATAGTTAAGGCCATTTGACCCGTAGGAGTTGAAAAATCCAAATTCTCCCTCATTGATATAATTGAAACTCCATAATGAGATAACTCATCTAAAAGGTTTAAAAGATGCTTTGTGGATCGACCTAGGCGGTCAATAGAGTGGACAATGACTATCTTAAATTTTCCTTTTCTGGCATCTTCAATAAGCTGATTTAACCCTGGTCTTTTATCTGTACGCCCTGATACTCCCTCATCTACGAACTCATGGACAAGTTCAAAGTTTCGCCCTTGGGCTAATTCACGAATACCCATTAGCTGATTCTCAACATCTTGACCTAGTAGAGTTGATACACGGGCATAAGCTACGGCTTTAGTATAGTTCATTGATATACTATAACACAAAGCACATCTTTTATATTGTGTAATTTGCACATTTATTAAAATGTGTTATATTTTTCATAACTTGGAGGTATTATGGCCAAAACTAGAAAGAATCCTTATCGAGATAAGATAAACAAAAACCTTGATAAGCCAGACTTGCGTAATATCACCTTTCGCTTACCTGAAAAGGTTCTCGAATCATTCAAGAAACAGTGTGATAAAGAAGGCCATAAGATGAACCAAGTCGTGCTTGAGATGATCAAGGAGTATTTAAAGTAAATTGACCTACTATTTTAGAAATAGTAATCAAAGTTGTGCCTAGGGTCGCTCCCGAAAGACTCATCCCAGTGAGTTTGGCACAATTTATTTTCTGGGAGTAATTACTGGGAATTACTATGGCGACAAAAAAGAAAAGTAAAGTCCGCTACTATACTATTGCGGAAGCATCTCAAATGTTGGGATTTAGAGAGGTTGATCATTTCATCACAATCCTTGAAACCTTTCCTATCGAACTCAGAGCAGTCTATCGAAAATATTGGAGAAAGGGTCGTCCAAAGTCTTTTCAGGATAAAGAAACAAGTTTCATATTTTCTGCTAAATTAAGAAATTCAAATAGGCAACTACGGTTCAAGTGCAAGTTCAGTGATCTTCGCCTTACCAATGATGAGATCAAGTTGATTGAAAAATGTAATATTCAGGATTTACCTGTGATTGATAAGTTTAGAAGTAAGCTAAATAAACTCAAAACCGACCAGGAATACAGAAAAAAGCATCTCCTTCGTAAGAACCTGAAAGACAAAGAGTTGATCAAGGTTAAAAATAGCTCGATCAAATACATTGAATCTGATCATACCGTTATTAAAAAGGGAGTAACCTACAAACTAAGTAAATTACAGTTTGGCATCTTCAAGGTATATCTCAAAGCTACAACTGATCATCAACGCAATAAAGAGTTATCGCCATCACTTGAGCAAGATAAGGCCATAAGAAAAGCGAAAAAAGAAATGGGACTATCAGTGAAAGGTAAAAGCGAACTAAATCCAGGACAAGCCATATATCGTTTGGCACAGTCATTTCGCTCTAATAACGATGACCGCTACAAAGAACTTTTTATGAGCGTAAAGAAGAAAGGCCACTACAAACTAAGACTTAGATAAATTCACAGGCCATATTCACAGTTAGACTTTTTTCCTTGAAGCAAGTGATCGCAACCATAACATCTCGTCATTATTGACGATTATTAAAAAAAACACTGAACTTCATATTCACAATAAATCATCACAAGATCATGATCTATAAAACCTCTGTCAACGAACGGAGAAATTATGGAACGGAAAGAATTAGAACTAGAAATTAAGAACGCCAGAAAGCAGTTACTCGACATTATAGAGTTAAGCATTGGTTCCGATCATCAAAAGTGGCCAGCCATTCGATCATACATTCTAAAGGTATTTGGAAAAGATGGCCTGAGCAAGTTTTACCAAATAGATCAAAAACAACACTCTAAAAACCTAGGTAGATAATTATGTCGTTTATCTGGGTAACTTTTGTTCTTGGACTTTGAAATGGGTACTACAACACTTAATGGTATTGCTCATCCAATATTAGGAGAAATAGACTACAAAGGATTGTTTCACTCTAAAGTTGATAAAAGAGAAAGAATCCCTAGTAATCTAATGAACACAACTCACAATGAGAGAAAATTTATCAGAGATGGTTATGATGATCACTTCTATGGTGAAGTTGATGGAAAATTTCTAATGCTATCAACTTCACCAAGGTTTGGTAGATTACCAATATTCAGACTTACCTTTCATCAATCACACTTTGGAAGTGCTTTTGAGATATTCATCTTATTTGAGAGGATATGGGGAAGTGATTTTCTATACTACTTAATTGCCGTTTGTACTGTTCATCGAATTGATTTTTATAGGGATTTAAAACGGTCTTATCATTTCGTTTCAAGGACTGTTATTAGACCTGGATCACAATGGTCTAGGGAGATGATGGGCAGAAGGCTAAGTTTTTATTTTGGAAAATTGGCCCACAACTCATACCAGTTTATAGTTTACCAAAAAGTTATTGATGGAGAGGAATACACTCGTATTGAGGGAAGGTTTACAGGAAGCAAAGTTCCAATCAAACATTACATTGATATTGTCGATCTAAAGAACTTCAACCCATTCAGCAAAGTTAATTTCTTTCACTTTTCAAAGAAACGAATGGGATCAGACTTGAGTTTAACCACAAAACAAGATTTAGCGGTCAAAAACTTCAATCGCTTTTACCGTCAATATGGCTATCAAGGTGCCTATAAACTTTTAAACAAAGATAATAACTTTAACTCATCGGTACTACCTTACATTAGTACAGGATTAAAGAAGTATGGAGCATTTCAAGTTTGGAGATCGGATGTATTTTTACCCTTTATACAAGGAATCAGAACGGGAAGCTATGGCTTCAAATTAACGGGCAGGTCAGGACATGAAATATTGCAAGAAGGAAGTGCTTCATGAGTGGATAAAAAAGATACGTCCCATAACTGTCCCAAAATTGATTATTCTACCATCATAGCTAATGAGTGTGGTATCAATCCCAAAGAGGCCGAGAAGGTTATTTTAGACTTCCTGTTGGCCATTGAAGAGGTAATGAATGAAGAGGATCAATAATGCTGATTCTTTAATTGAGAAATTTAAAAAAGAAAAAAACTATTCAGGATCAAATGAACCCGACGCTGTTGCAATGTTTAGAGTGTCAACAAAAGAGCAAGCCGATGAAGGATTTTCTTTAGAAGATCAAAAACAGCGTATTCTTGCCTACTGCAAGGAAGAAGGACTTAATCTCATCAAAACTTGGGAGTCAAGTGAAACAGCTTCCAAACATGGAAAGAGGAAGGACTTTAATGAGATGCTTCGTTTTGTGATGGCCAATCCAAATATCAAGCACATCATTTTCAGTCATCAATCCCGTGTGAATAGAAATAGAGAATCTGCTAGGGAGGTTGAGGATATTATTCGTAATAATAGAGTAACTCTTCATTGTGTAAGAGAAAGACTTCGATTGACTAAAGATTCAGGAATTACGGAATGGTTGCAATGGGATTTGTTTAACAACCTAAATGCAGAGTATTCAGTTCGTCATACTCTTAATGTTGTAGGCGGACTTGTAAAACGAATAGAGCAAGGTCTTGCACCAATTAAAGCACCTATCGGTTATAGAAATAAAAGATTAGATAGTAATAAATTGAGCGTATTTGTAATTCATAAGCAAGAGGCCAAAGTTGTAGTTGAAGCCTTTGAAGCTATGAGTACAGGAAGATATTCTATAAAGGGACTGCATGAATATTTAATTGGTAAGTTTCCATCAATGGCACTATCTAAACGTATTCCAAGTGTAAAATACCTAGATGCTGTACTTAGAAATGTCTTTTATATCCAGAAATTCAACTATGATGGTAACCAATATGAAGGGCATCATGAATATCATCCTCGACTAATTAGTGATCAACTGTGGAGTAAAGTTCAAAAGGTAATATCTGGCCGTGGGCATAAACGTGGATCAACAACTCATAACTTCGCTTACACTGGCCTTCTTCAATGCGGAGGTCACCTAATGGACAAGGAGGATCATTGCGAATATGCCATCTCAGGTGAAAGAAAAGTGAAAAAACTCATTTCAGGTGAAGAAAGGGAGCATTTGCTATGGGGTTGTTCGAACAATAGAACCAAATGCTCCCAAAGAGATGCTGAATATAGAAAAGAGCATCAATTCAAAAGGTATATCAATCAGCGTGACCTTGAAAGTCAAATGGAGGCTATATTCACAGGACTTCAATTTCCAGATTCTATGATTGAATGGATGAAAGAGTTGCTTGTTAAACATCATGATCAAACTATGAAACTGCAAAATGAAGAGGCTAAAGAACTGAGACAACTTCTCACCAAGGTTGACGAGGAAGAGAAGATGACTTTTGAAAAGTACATCAAGGAAAGCAATCAGTTCATTCAGTCAAAACTCAAAGAGCATATTGAGAAACTGCATCAAGATAGAGAGCGAATCAACAACGAGTTGGAACTCATCCAATCAGAAAAAGATGATTATCAAGACAAAGCGATCAAGGTCATCGAACTGGCTCAACGAGCTGATATTGCTTATAAAAAAGCAAGTTCAGAGAATAAGAGAAAGTTAGTAGAAATAGTTGCATCGAACCTGACTTTAAAGAACGGAAGTCTTGAATATCATTACCGAAAGCCGTTTAATCTGTTAGTTAATTTAAGTGAAAAAGAAAAATGGTGGAGGATACAAGGATCTTTATGCCCCTTTTCTAGCAGAAGTAACTAGTAACAATTAACAACAACAAAATGCTCTAAATAACTTACTAGAAGTTGTTCTAAGCAAAATTTTAATCTAGAAGTTCTAAGACCATTGTTGCCTATTTTGATTGATTATTGCCCATTTTCATCTAAAATGAACCATTTTTGAACCACACGAGATGTTGCAAATATCCTCTCTCTGTGACTTGTCCGGCCTGCAATAAATTAAAGTTCATAAAATTTTACCCCATACTCTCTCTAGAATTTCAAACTCAACACGCTCCGCCAAAGCCAGCCATATATTGCTTGTTGCTTGTCGTTT
>JADHTQ010000102.1 GCA_016784965.1 Bacteriovoracaceae bacterium
ATAATATGCCATAGTATTGGCTTCCCACCTATCTCTACCATTGGCTTAGGCTTAATATCAGTCTCTTCACTTAAACGCGTACCAAACCCACCTGCTAAAATTACTACTTTCATCAACTTACACCCCAATTATAATTTATTTCACTCATCTCTTTTCGATCAACTTCATCTGGATTATGCTCTATATCTGCAATATTAAGCAACATAGCGCTACTATCTGACAGACCTTGAAAACCCATCCACACCATTGGCGGTACAGTTAATCGACAATAATTATCCTTTGAGATGATAACTTCTTGAAACTGAGTGTTTGACACCTCCCTATCATCAAACAACACGAATCTTATCTCTCCTACTGGCACCACCAAATTAAGCGTCATTTTCTTATGGCGCTTCCAGGCTTTTATCGCGCCCTGATCAACTTGAGAAAAATATGCCTCACCAAAACCTGCATACCCAGCACTAGACGCTTTCATCGCATGCATGACACTACCACCTAGTGTGTCAATGATATCTAATTTTGCAATAACCACATCTTTAATCATCACTCGCCCAACTCACACCCTTTAACTTGGCGGCTTTTGTGTACGACTTAATTTGGTCAATTGTAAAATCATACATTGACTGCTCTTGATTTTGATAATAGGCTTTATACCACTCAACCGTCATTTTAACCGTCTCTTCAAACTGTAGCGCAGAGTGCCACTGTAAATCAAATAGGGACTTGTCACAATTAAGTTTTAACAGACCTGCCTCATGCACATGCCCTGCATTGCTAGAGATATCATTCCATCTGATTTGATCCCAATACTTTGACATTTCGTCAATCAATTTACTGACGGGGTAATTTTGATCAGCTGACGGACCAAAGTTATAGGCTTCTCCATGATGTTTGTCGCTTTGTGCTAAATCAGCCGCCAACACAAGATAGCCACTTAACGGCTCCAGCACATGTTGCCAAGGTCTTGTTGCATGCGGACTGCGTATATCTACAGTCTCTCCACTTGCCCACGCCTCCATACAGTCTGGCACGATGCGGTCAACCGCCCAATCACCACCACCAATAACATTACCAGCACGCGTAATCCCGACTCTGATATTTGAATCTGAGTCATTAAAAAATGACTCTACATAACTGCGAATTACCAATTCAGCCATCCCTTTAGAGGCACTATATGGATCCTTACCCCCTAAACGATCACTCTCTCGATAACCCCAAACCCACTCCACATTATCATAGGCTTTGTCGCTGGTAATCATCACTGCCACTACTTTTTTATTTAAAACTCCGAGTGCATCAAGCACATTTGCAGTGCCAATCGCATTGGTTGTCATTGTCTCAATTGGGTTTTCATATGATGGCCTAACTAAAGCCTGTGCCGCAAGATGAAATACAAAATCGGGCTGTACTTTTTTAACCAATGCTTTAACTGCATCACTGTCTCTAATATCAAGCCGATGATCTTCGATAACCGTTGAGATAGATGAAACTGAAAAATTTGATGGCTTACTCACCTCGTTATCCGATACACCCACCACTTTAGCCCCTAGATAGGTTAACCATATCGATAACCAGCTACCTTTGAAGCCTGTGTGACCAGTGACCAGAATTGTTTTACCTTTGAAATTATCAAATAGTTGAGTCATTGTATTCTTTTTTTTTTGCTTCATGATTTGCTCTCATCTATTAACCACTCTTTCCACCTTGGTAATTCCACATCAAGATAAAAATAATCTTCCCTTTGCTCTAACTCGTTCACCTCTGCTCCATTTATTGCAATGAACTTAAGTTTAGACTATTTCCATCTAATATAGTAATAACCATCTGAATAGTTAGCATATTTTTTAAAATACCAAATCAGATGGATCTAACAGATAGGCAGTAGCGTCATAACTTTCGGCAACAACTTGATAACCTAATGAATTTAAGTGACTACAAACTTCCATAAAGCTCTCTGGTGACATTATATCATTTCTAACGCCATGCTCAAAGCGGATCATCCTTGGCATAATCTGTGTAAAATCAATAGACATTAATATTTGATAATCGTAACCTTCAGTATCAAGCAATAGCAAATCCAGCTTGTCAATAGCATTCGATTTTATAAAATCAGAAAACGATACGCATTTTACTTTAACTTGCTCCATATAATCTGCATTGGGCACGATCGAAGTTTTCTCCCAATGTGTTTGATAAAACGAAGCAATACCACGTGCAAAATCAGGAACCTCGTCAGCTCGCGAAGGCTTAACTCTATGCAATACCATTTCCGACTCGGTTGCATGTATCGCTAAATTGTATGGCTTTATGTTCGGACAGGACTTATAGTTTTCCACCAACTTTTCATAAATATCTGGTAAAGGTTCAAGTACATAACCAGAGACTACTGACTTATTGTCCATATTAAACTTATAAATAGGATCGTTCATAACGCCATCATTGGCACCAATTTGAAGAAATGTGAGTGTCTTGTGTACCGCAAGGTGCCTACACAAAAAACTTTCGAAATCAAAAATTGAGTACCCACCAATTTTAAATACACGGTACCCAAAACGCCGAAAAATATTATGCACATATGCTTTAGTTTTAGTTGATAACTTTGAACTCATTTATCCCTCCTTGTTGCATGCGATGTTTTCACCGCACTTGAAATTACTATACAATAAGATTCACGAACGAATCTTTCCTTAGTGCCGACATCATTTATAACACTCACGACAATAGTCACTCTAATAACTTGCTATAGCTAGCCGCCATCTTATCAGCAGAAAATCTTCGCTCAAAAGCGATGCGACCATTCTTACCGTGTTCAGAAGCAAGCGCCGGATTACGTAGAATCCCTTTAATGGCATTAGCAAATTCCAACGGGTCATCTTTTGAACAGACATAGCCGGCGTTACTATCACCGATCACTTCAGGCATGCCACCTACATTTGTAGTTACAACAGGCACTCCAAGTGCCATCGCTTCTATGATTGTCAGCCCGAAGGATTCATAAGCCTGTGACGGTACTACTAATACGCTGGCTCCAGCAAGCAATTCTGCAGCCCGAGTCGTGAAATCACCAAGCTTTACATTATCCTCAAGTCCAAGTTGCCTAACTTCGTCGGCCACTTGTTTCTTTTCGTAATGCCTTCCGTGACCGTAAATCTGTAACTGCACATCCGGAAAATCCTTAACTATCGATTGAAAAGCTTGTAAAAGATAAGTATGGCCCTTTCTGGCTTCATAGGTCGCCAGCATCAAGCAATATCTCGGGGACTCTGTTTTAGCTTTGCTCAGAACTGTTTTCAATAACTTTACTGGATCGTCAATACCATTATAAATAAAGGACAACTTGCTACAATCTATAAATGCGTTTCTACTATTCAATGAGTCGAGACAGTCTTGAGATACACTAACAAAATGTGAAGCTGATCGAATAATCAATCTATCAATCATATTTTCAATAAAACCAAAATACCAAATCGGACGAGTTGCAGAATTATGGAAATTCATTACAGCCAGTGGTCGCTTGCCTGCGAGACGCCAAGCGATAACTGCACTACGGCAAAGCAAACTCGCAGGATAACCACCGTTAACAACCATTAGGCGATCAAAGTCACTACTTCGGAAATATTTTGCCAGTGTAAAAACATACCAAGGAAAAAGAATTGGGTATTGCAGAAACCTAAAAGCCAACACAAAGAATGCGCGAACCGGGAAAGACTGGCTCCACTTTGTGCCCCTATGCCCCTGTGCCAACGCACTAGTAAATAATCGGTAATAGCGTTTAATCTCAAGTGGCCGCTTGGTGTTTTCTGTAATAGTATCCAGGCCTAGATGCGTACCATTGCAAACTAAAATCAACTCGTCTTTTTCGCCTGGCCAGGCATTAATAAGATTGATTAGAAAAGTATCCAAGCCACCTTTATAGTAATTCTCTGTAAAAAAGCAAATTTTCATTATTGATAAATTTTTCTTAACTCCGGCAATATAACTTCAACTTGCTCTTTATGCCATAAAATGAGCATAGTCTGTGGATAAGGAGGTATAAACTGCTATTCTCCATAGCAACTCCCGCGTAAAATTAAAAGTTGAAAGCTTTAGATTTAAAGACCTCCATTGATATCCTTAACACAATGAGCCAAAATCACTCCACTCCTATTGCGGTAAATCTAACCTGGTCCCGAGATCCAAAATTATACACAGGCGAGGATCTTATTCAGTGCGAATCGACTCCACCAATTTGTAGATGAAATACATTTGTACATTATTTTTGCGTAGTATTGCGACAAAGATGGGATAAATTATCGGTCATTAATAATTTTGTATATATTACATTTTACAAAAATCTACGAGCTCCCCAATAGGATCTTGTGAATCACGACAAAACCACATCCTGAATTCATCGCAAGCAGAGACAACCTCTTTAGATTGCCACCAAGCATCTACATCATCCCAAATTTGGTCAATCATAAGTGCAGCAGACTCAGGGGACTCATGATAAACACCGCATGCGCGCAGTTTATCAAAGATGGGGGAGGCAGAAGGCGACAACTCCCAATGATTACTACGCCAAAATATAATTGTAGGAATGTTCATTGCAAGAGCCTCTACTGGAGTAGTGCAATTGTATGTAGCAACAACCAATTTTGCGTTAGACGCCAACTTATAATAATCATCTTTCACTGATGCGTAGCGAATATCCGAGCACTCTTCGTCTATTCTATTTTTTAAAGAGTTTTCAAAATCATAGGATAATTTAGTGATGGCCTCTTTCTTAATATTGGGTTTTAGCTCATTTAAAAATTGAGTTTGATCAGTTAGATATTCATTTATATATTGCTCATAAGATGGCGTTGAATCAATGCCTTTTTGGTATCTAAATTGTGAAAGTGTCACATGAAGTAAATGCCGCTCATCTTTGTTCCCATTTCGCCTATAACCATTGTCTTTAATAAAAAAACCTTGAACGCACTTTGAAGAGTATTCAGACCAGCCCCATGTAAAGTAGTTGTCACAAATATTGAAATCTATATCTTGGAAATCACTGTATTTATATTTACCGCCGCCGCCATGGCAAATAATATTTATTTTTGATCCTGTTAAGACGCTATTGGCGCAATAGTACCTAAATAAATCACTAGAAAAATAATCAACTGCAGTCACAATTGCCGATGGTGCTTTAGGCCATTTGCTGCGTTCAGAAGCTGTTTTAAGATCGGAAAATCCTTCAACGTAAGTATATGGTATCTGTTTCAACACCGCCTTATATAGAAACATTTCATATTCAGATAATTCTTCATCTGACAAAGTTAAATCTACTCTAAAGTCTTTATTATATTTATGACGTTGATATAATTTTGGTTGAGTGGTAATCAAAGGAAATACACCTAATTTAATCCTTAACTTTAGATGATTTGATTTTGATAAATAAGGATTCGAAATAAACACCGATTTTGAACTGTTAAATATAAGCCCCATATAGTGAGCAAATTTTAATAGCAATTTAAAACCTATTGTCAGCAATTTTCTTACGGCTTTTTGTTGCTGAAAACTTTCAATTGGTTTACCAACAACCTTCTTTTTCGCCGTTATTCGCGAGATACCTTCATTGATACGCGAATTTATTATTAATGTCGAAATGTAATGATTCCAATAGTCAGACACCAATTTAGTTTCAAAATCATTCATATCAACTGGAATTTGACTTTCTAATTTGCTTTTTATTTCTACAGTCCCATCAACCTGCCCACTATCAATTGCATCAGAAATACACTCCCAATTATGGTAGGTTGAATCAATAAATAAGCGTAACCAAGGTTCGCATAAAATTTGCCAATACCGTACTGGGTGATTTAATTTATGAACCCTGTTTAATGCATCCGCCAACAATACAATAGTGGTGTCATAAACTTTTTCCGTGTATTTATAAGCAACGAATCGTCTTTCCCTATCACTCCAAGGATCTGATAATGTTAATGATTTTCGCTTACTCCAAATATCTTTTCGTTCATAGAGCTTGCACCATTCACCAAGAAATAGTATTTCTTCGTCTGTACCCCACGCTTCTTCAAGAGCTGTCGTTACTAGTAACATTTGGTCATTCCTCTGTGTGTAATCCTTCCATTTCTAACGCCTGTTAAAAATTGAATCTCCGTTGTTTAAATGGCCTTAAGTAGTTTTTTGTGGAATCCAGCTAATATCACTCCATTATGGGTGTTTTGATTTACCGTATTATTGCAGATCCAGCCATCCTTAGAAATTGTTTTTTTTAACATCTGAAGCTCTACCCCACTGAAAATATTAATGGAACTTATTAAGTCACCTGGCATTTTAATCTCATCAAATGGAAGTAAAAATACTCTGCCTTTTGGAAGTGTTAGCTTTTTGGGAGGTTTGCATTGTAATTGACTCATAGTTAAACTCTTTGATACTCATACATAATTCCTTACACTCTCTATTTCTTTATGCGGCAAAACACATGCCCGTCCACCTTTAGGTATGCTGCTTATGACTTTCTTGTTTGCTAATAAAGCAACAACCATCGCCATAGATTCACAACCAACAACAACATCACTCTCTAATATTTGTTCTAACAAAGTTCTATTATTGCTAATTTTTATATTTAGTTGATTAAATTCTTCGATAACAAAACTATATTTATTAAGATCTTCTGATGGGTGCGGCCTAATAACTATTGCGGGATTTGAACCACACACACGGTTAATATTACTTAAAAAATAACGCAATGCCTCTTCTTCAGTATATCCCCAATAATATTCATCGCCATGCTGCAAGTATGCATGCTCCCTTATCGGTTCACAGACATATAGGACTGTATCGATTTCACCTTTCTGTTTTTTTGTATTCTTTAATTCAAATAACTGTTTCTTTATATCCAAGAAGTATGGATTACTTATTAGTTGTATTTTTATATTTTGAAAGTAATCTTTTGCGATTTTTTTTGCATACTTATCTCCAACCCAAATTTCATCAGGAAGAACCGTTTCACCATTACGCACATATCTTTCTTTGTAATTAACCCAATGATCCAAAAAAGATACAACTTTCTTATTTAATTTTTTAGCTTTTTTTACTAACTCCCATTCAAGATCTGACTGCCAACTTGTCCCGCATATGAACCAATCTGCCTGCATTGATAATCTATCCAATGAAATATTATTAATTTTTCCAAGTTTTTTTTCAAATATTTTAACTGCCGGACCTTTTAATAGGTATATGGCATTTAACTTGTTATGCAATATATAGCTTGAAACTATCTCTGCCCCCCCGGCATCATGACAGCAAACTCCTACTTTCATTTTGTAATACCATGAATAGTTTTTTTGACAATCATCTACTTCGATTTCAAAATATTTACAATCAAAGCAAAATTCATACTATCAACTATCTCTTCATCATCAAATTCAATTTCAAATTCTTCCTCCAATGCAACAATCAAATTCATATGTTTCAACGAATCCCAATTTTCAATATTATCTGGAGATGACTCGTTATTTATTAAGCTAACATCAACATTAAACACATCGCTCATTACTTTCTTAATTCTATCTTCCATCTCTTACCTCTATATATTGTATATCCTGATTTTTATAACTATTAACCTGCAAGCTACATTGAAAACCTTTATCCAACTCATTTAATTTTACAAATCCACACTTTTCATAAAAATCTACCACTTGTTGATTTTTATTAGTTTTAATGTACGCTGCACTCAGCTCGTCTATCTTGTTTCTTTTCGCTATATCAACAACAACATCCATAAACTGATACTCGATATTTCTCCCCAATATCCTGCAGCTTAAGAGTAGTGTATCAATTGTTGATTGCGTATTATCCAGTATAGCCAATCCAGTTAAGCCATTATCTCCATACTTATCCTGCACATTGATTGAGATGACCGTGCTACCCTCTTCTTTAATGAATGCTATTATTTCATGCTCAGCATATCTTTTAGTTGTTAAATTAAATTGATTAGTTTTTTGTGTCATCTGCGAAATACGTGCAACTTGCGTAAGGTCATCAATATACACCTTTAACGTCAAACCTAAAGTTGCTAA
>JADHTQ010000007.1 GCA_016784965.1 Bacteriovoracaceae bacterium
CATACTTTTCTTTGTATAATAGGCCAACATTTATTGTTTGCAGACTGCTTAAGGAAAAATATCGTAAAAATGACCATGTCAATGACCAGGACAGGTATTTGAAGATCAGATCAAGTTTAGGATGAAAAATTCAGGTTAACAAAGTATTTCATTTTTAGTCACCTCAAGTTATAACGTGGAGAGTTATTTTTTACGTACTATTGATTTATCATACCCGAGCGCTTGGGTCAAGAATGTGTGTTAGATATTCTTTTAGGACATCTTATAATCTAACTAATGCAATATCTTCCCTGTAATTACAGACAATTGAGCTATCCGCAAGCTCGACCAAACTATGTAAGAATTACATTGTATAAATGGTATTTATTCAGGCATTAGTTTCTTAAATAGAAACGCTTGATGTATTTTCTCGAAATAATCTCAAAAAGTGATTCCGTATTGAATTTATTAATACCAAGGTCATGGATCAAGAGGTTATCGCTATCTTCATTTACTTCTGTTGATTCTGCTTTAGCAGAATCTGTCTGTGTTGATTCTATCTTCTCATAATCACTAGGGTTAACTTCTCCGACACTTATCTGTGTTTTTTTTATAAATGTCGTTTGATCTGCTTGGAATGAAGTTTTGGGATTAGGACTTACAGATGTATAAGGAACAGATGCAATATTTACTAACTCTTGCAATCCAGCTTCCTTTAAAGCTTCTTTTGCTGCTTGTTCAACTTCTTGTCGGTAAGCCTTTTTCCTGGCTGCAAAATCTATTTGAGGCCAACCATGCCTAGCTCTTTGACTATTGATTCTATCCTTTAATACATTGGTTAATCTTTTGAGAGAATCTCTTTTGGCCCCTAATTTTTTAATATTTTTCCAGGTCTTTTGGTCTATTCCCTGACTATTACTTAGACCATCACTGACTGCACCAACAAGCATATATGCTTCTTTAAAATCTTTTCCAAGCCCTGAGTAAAAATAGTCACTATAAAGTCTTTTGAGTTTTTTGGAGCTTGAAATACACTGGCGACCTTCCATGGAAAAGCAGGGTAGTCTTCCATTGAAGCGATACACGTACTTCCCTGGCTTTTTTGAAGCAAAGGCAGGCGCAACTAAGGATTTTACAAACTCACTCAACCCATTGAGGCTAAATAAGTTGTGCTGTTTATTAGAGTTATTTTTTCCTTTTGAATTATTAACTTCTCTTATTATCTCCCTTAACTTTTCCTTTTCGTCTCCCATACGCCCGGCTTCTGAACCATTTAGGTAAGATTTTTCTGACGCAAAAGACGCAGCCGTATCAAACATACTTACTTGGCTTGCAGGATAAACAGATTCTCCCTGAATATTGCGTAACTTGCCATAAAGACTCATAGTTGCCATTTTTAATTTTTCTGGGTAACCGGGAAATGCTTGTATATATGGAGCTTGATAATTTTTTGCATAAGAAGTTTGATAAAAAATACTCGTACCATCACACCAAATGCCATATCCAAAAATATTAAATTTACATTTTTTTGGAACATTTTTATAAGAAGAGTCAAGTACATCGTTGGGATCTCGCTTAAAAAGCCAATTAAGAGCAGAATTGGGATCTTCAACCTGGCTTCTAGCACCATAATGAGTAGCCGTCATGGTTGCACAATGTAGTTCCCGGACTGCACCTCCGACAATCGAATCTTTGGCAAATGATGATCGAGCATAGCTATCAATTGCGTGTAAAATATCCACTGCAGTTGATGTTATCAAGTATGCTGCAAGAGCCACGGAAGCTATTGTGGCAACCACAGTAACAACTGTTCCAGCAGCTAGTAGTGCCGGAGCTGTAAGGCCAACTATGATAACTGCTGCTGCTGCTTTATTAATTGCTTTTTTAGCTACATATTTTTGTGCTTGTTTACTATACGTTAATGCACTCTTGCCGACTCTCATTACATTATTTTTTGCTATCTTTAAATATTTTAATGCCGCTTTAAGCTTCTTTCCATTTGCAGCTTTAAGCTTAATTTTTGTTCTAATAGGAGATATCGCTTTTGAAATCCATCCTTTCATACCTGTGGCCATTGCACGACCTTTCTGTGCAATATTGGCTGCTTGACCTGCTATACTAGTGCATACAGTTGTTACAAAGCCACATACCTTACTTTTAAGTTTGCTAATGAGTTCTTTGGCACGGGTGGTACCATCCTCCTTCTTGGTCAATAAATAAGTTCCAAGGTCGAGAGTAAGCCCCAATGCAGCGTATGAAGTTTCTTTTACCGTTCGTTTATCCATTTTATTCTGTTGCTGATCTGAACTTGACATCGATTCACTAGCTTCCTTCCTCCCCTCAATTTTTGCTTTAGTTTTAGTGAAGTAGTTCCATAAATCACCTATAGCTTTACCCAGTGCGGCTCCAGGAGTTGTTGCATGAGCATTATTAAATAGGTTCATAAGAAGTAACTTAATGAAAGTTACATTTATGCTTGAATCATCAATACCCCTAGTTTCAATTTTATTTTTAGTAGCAGCCAAGCCAAGCCATTTTTTCCCTTTGGCCACTAAAGAAACCGCACCTCCTCTAATTGCATCAAACAGCTTCTGTTGAACAGCTTCTGCACAGCGATTTCCACATTTTGGGTGTGATGTACATGTACCAGCAAATTCCAAGGCCTCTTGAATTCTGTTTGTACTCTTTATAAAATTATTACAACCTTTTTTTAAAAAGGTCATAACTAATTGATCTCCCTTGGCCCCCATAACATCTATTCCATCTATTTTTAACTTTCTTAGGAGATCTTCTCGTTGTTTGCAGTCTTCTATGAGAGTTTTTTTTGTAGCTTTCGCCTGCTTAATACCGTATATAGCTGCTGCATCTTTTTTATGCTGAATAGCAAGTGCCGCTGACTCAGCTGTAAGCTTTCCTGAATCTACAGCTAAATTTATGCCCGAAGTAACCGTATGTCCTGTCTCTACCGTGCCACGATTTTGTTCTTGAACATCTAGGGCTTTCTTTTGAAGATCACAGCTGCGTGGAACTGCTTCATTGGACCTCAAACACCTGTCGAGTTTTAGATTAGTTGTCCCAAGTTGGCTTATGACACCACCTCTAACTCCAGTTTCACTATAGTACCCTATTTGAGAACTAAGATCACTAACCACAGTGGGTGGTGATGTTAATCCTCCCATATCCCGTTGTTGAGAATTTCTAATGTTGGCCATATGAGCAGCTTCTGATTGAAAGCTTCTGGTTTGAAGTTGTTGACTATTTGTAGGAGATAAAGTTCTTGAAGGTTTCAAGCGTACTCGAGGAGAAAGTGTCCTTGACGATTGTAAACTTACTCCTTCATCAGCATGTAGATTTTTAAATGTTACAAAGAGTCCATGACTTGTAAAATTTAATTGGACGTTTAACAATGCCCAAATTAACCCAAGTGTGAAAATTGACCTAAGTAATTTATCTTTCGACATGACCCTTACCTCCTCTACGTAATTCTTTTGAAGAACCAGCAGCAGGTTTTTGATCTTTGGGTACCCTACCATCATAAACTCCACCATGGTGAACATTAGATGAAGGGTTACAATCATTGATACCATTAATGAGCCAGCACATATCCCTCACATCATCCTGAGTCATACAAGGAATGATCCTCATGTTAGATTTACCACTTATTTTTTTGGTATATTCATTGCAGTCTACATTCTTTAGATTGGAAACATACTTTGGATTAAATTGTGGATTCCACAAGTTAAGCATACTTTCTAAAAAATTATCTGACATCAGATCACTTTTTTTCAAAATATGCTTAATTCTTCTAAGTTTTTTTTTCAACTCACTAAAGCTACATTGCTTTTTGATTTTATCGAGAAGAGGACGATTCTTTTCAAACATAAACTTAGCACAAAATCCATCATCTTTACTTTGGTTATATAATACAGCTATGCCAATAGCACCAGCTGCTGATACTGCAAGTGTTACAACTATAAATTTAATTAGAAAATAAGTAAGAATCGCTCCCCCAACAAGAAGCGAAGCGCCTAAAACAGTTTTTTCGGTTCCAGTTAAATTTGACTCCTCTGCAAAAGCATCTGAGATAAATGCCTGAGATATAACTTTGAATATCTCAGCATTTATATTATTTGTAGTTTTATTTTTTTTACTGATAATTCCCATTATCTCTGTGAAACTTTTATTAAAATTCTCTTTCATGTAGGGTGAGTAATAAAATTTATGACCATTGATTGCAAATGTGCCAAGAAGTGGATTAATGGCCTCTACCTCTAATGATTTATCGAAGTACTTGGATTTTAAAACTATAAGTCCTTTAGAAGGTACAAGTGATACATTTAGAGTTAATCTTTTATTTCTGGGTACCTGTTTTTTCATAAGTCCAAGAATCAATTTTTGATCTTCAGGCGATTTATACATCTGCTGCAAACTTTTGATTAGATATTGATACTTTCCATTATCCATCCGTAGATTATACGTTTTGTTAATACTGGTAAACACCTTGTTGACGTCAGTTGCTAAGTTGCTTATATCGCTGCTATTTTTAACCGGTATTTTGGTTTCACCCACTAGTTCAGATGCACTAAGATAGCAGGAGGCAAATAAGACTGCTATGGCCAAAAGAGTCGTCTGTATAAACTCTAATAAAGTTGTCATGTTTTACTCCACAGTATTTTTTAATGTACAATTATTACCCTCGACTTTTGTACAATTTATTATACTAGATTTTTAAGTACTGTTGTTCACAATGTTAAAACACGAAATATTTACTTGTCGCGATGCGCCACATGGTATTTAAGTATTCATCAGGGGATAAAATGTGTAAATAATACAATTTTCACCAAAAAAAGTACCTCATTTCAAAGAATTGACGCATAATGTCCAGATTGGAGATACTTAATGAAAACACTAATAAAACTACTACTTACAGCTATATTTCTCATCACACCAAACTTAATTGTATTTTCTAGAATTGCCGAAATGATTTCAAAGGGAAATTATGTAAACCTTATCCTGTTTCTGGGCATTTGGGGCATCTCACTAATTGGTCTATTTTCACTGTTGTTTCATTCAAATACCAAGCTTCGAATTTTTGGCGGAATACTTGTTTCAATTTCCGCTTTTTCTGGTCTTTGTTACTTTAATATTTCTCATCATTATATGAGCTATGAAGATTTAGAACTATTATGGATAGAAAGAGCTCAAACTTCCAATGCCTTAAGTTTTTTCTGGGGTCAAATGATGACTCCGTTGGCCTTGGGTATTACAGGTCTAGTTGCGGTGATACTAGATGCTCCAATCATTGGTTATTTTAAAAAGAAGGGCAAACTTGTAAACTATGCCATGACTGTGATGCTGATTATGCCATTTCCTGTCTTGATGGGAGTGACATATATAAAGGCAGGTTATGGGGCCAAAGGGATGCCTTTGCAATACTCTAGCATTTCGACCTTTGCGCTTTATCAAATCTATGAGGCATTTAGCCCTGGTATGATTGAAAAAAGAGGTCCACTAAAGGCCACTTATATTGGAGCTGGTACACCTAGAAATATTATCTATATTGTTGATGAAAGCATAAGAGCTGATTACATCGACCTAAATAACGATAAAGGATTAACTCCTTATTTAAAAAGTCAGCAAACTCGCTTGGCCAACTTTGGTTCAATTGCTTCTGCTAACAATTGTAGTGGGTACAGTAATGCGGTCTTAAGGATGGGGGCAACAAAGAAAAATTTAACGAATATTGGTAAAGAGCCTCTCATTTGGAATTATGCTCAAAAAGCAGGTTTTAAGACTTATTACTTCGATGCTCAACTTAAAAATGGTAAAGTTCAAAACTTCATGAATCATTTGGAATTACAATTTGTAGATGAATTTGTTCAACTAAGCAATGTTGAAGAATACAAGCGAGATATCCAATTTGCAAAAATAATAAAAGAAACAATCAAAAAACCTGGTAAACACTTTATCTACTTAAATAAACGAGGTGCTCATTTCCCATATACAACCAGTTACGACTATGAAAATCCTAAGTTTACTCCTCATATGGCCCTTGATGAACAACTTGGAAAAAGTAAAGAGCGTCTTAAAAACTCATACAAAAACTCAGTTTACTGGAATGTAAATAACTTTTTTAAAGAGCTTCTTGGTGAGGAGATTTATAAAGATTCCATAATTTTTTATACTTCTGATCACGGCCAAAATCTGATGGATAGTGGGATTATGACTCACTGTAATTCACAAGAACCTCACCCTACTGAAGGGTATGTACCACTAATGGTTTTAACCGATAATGAAAAATGGTTAACGAAATACCAAAATTGGGCACAGATTAGTAAAAACAAATTAAATCACTTTTCAATTTTCCCAACAGTTATCAGTGAACTTGGTTTTAACCAATCAGAAGTTAAAAAGAACTATGGTGGTGGCTTAGAGCAACCAATTAGTCAAGATCGAGCTTTTTCTGCTGGGCCAATACTTCCAAGATTTGGTCGTCAAGTTAAGTGATTCTCTATTGAATCAATGGAAAGTAATTAAATTACAACTAAAAATTAAATGCTGTAATATAAGCAGACACCCCTATAGTCGTAGACTTCAACAGGTCTGGAGAAAACAGATGTCCATCATGGGACTCCATAAGATATGACTCCAAATACCCTTCTACAAGTACATTTTTGCTAACAACTGCCATTATAGACGGAGTAAATCTCAAACGATCACTTACTTCTGGTCGATGATGACTTTTTCCAACTCTCATATAATGCCTAAAAGTAAACATCGCATTTAGAAATAATTTATGTGAAAACATATACGTGGGAGTAAGATAAAGTCTGGTTTCACCCTTTGCTGTACTATCATTGCCGTTTGATCGATAATAGAAATTATGTCTTATTTTGGCAGACAGAGAAAGCGACGATGTTAAGTTTTTTGAAAATACCAGCTGAGGTATAAATGCTCCATTAAATGAGTATCTTTTAGCTGCTACTCTATCAGTTAGGTAGTAAGATTTAAGTTCAAGGTCCATATCAAAACCATTGCTCTTTTCAGTAAAAATATTTTTCCTGCGATACATACCCTCAACAAGATCTATTGTTACTGGATTTTGATTATCTTCAATCAATTTAAACATGGTGCTGGCAAATAACCTTAGCTCATCATTTTCGGTTAAAGAGTAGAGCAAGCTCGTGTCAAATTTACTTATGACCCCATCTATTTTATGCCTCTTTCTTTGGTTTTTGTTCATTTGAGATGTAATGACAAACTCTAGAGTAAAAGGTTTATCCTTTTTTTCAATATGAGTTGTACTTACGTTAGTCTGACTAGAAAATACTTGAGTTGAGTAAAAAAGAAAAAATAAAAGAAAAATAGCTTTGCTTAGTGTCATAAAAATCCCCCTTCGAACTACTTTGCGTACTTGCTTAACTTATAACTTAATTGAAATAATACGTGTAGAGGAAATTAGAATATGTTTGATTTTTTATTATAAAATATTGATCCTTTTTAAGGAGAAACTTAATGTTATTATTATTAACACTTATGGTACCTGCGTTAACACTTGCAGCACCCCCTATTGATGATTTTAAAATCTGCTTTATTGGTGATTCCGGCACTGGACAAACAGCGCAGTATGCAGTCGCATCTGCACTGCAAAAAGAAAATTGTCAGCAAATCAGACATGTTGGAGATATTGTTTATCCAAGTGGCATTAGGTCTTTGAAGGACCCTGACCTAAAAGAAAAGTTTCTAAAGCCATACGATGACTTATTAAAAAACAAAACAACTCCCTTTTTCTTTCTATCTTTAGGCAACCACGACTATCGCGGAAGCCTGCAGGCATGGAAAGATCTGACTAAAAGTAATAAAGCTATATATTTTGGTGATGATGACAAGTCTTACTACCAAGACACTTTTGGAGATATTTGCTTTTTAACATTAGATACTGCTGAACTTAAAAAAGCTGGTTTGGGCCAAAAGCAGCGCCAATGGATTGTAGATACCAAGTCCAAATTAAAGCAGTCCTGCAAATTTTCAATTGCTTATGGTCATCATCCGTATATTAGTCTGGGAGCTCACGGAGATGCTCGAAGAAAATTAAAAGGATATCTAGAGGAAAATGTTGTTGGATCAGTCGATTTATACGTTGCTGGTCATGACCACAATTTAGCAGATGAGGGAGTAATAAGTGGTACCCGTCTATTGATTTCTGGTGGGGGAGGTGCACGCTTGAGAGGCGTTATTGAATTAAAAAATCAGGATGAACGTCAAGCTTTCAAAGAATATGGATATATCACATTAACATTTAAAAAAGACAAAGACGGATCAATTATTGGTAATTACCAAATCAAAAGGGTTTCCAAGCAAGGGGATAAAAATTTAAGGTCTGGCACTATAAAAGGTAACGGAATTAGAGAGACAAAAGTTGTGTTAACCGTCAAAGAGACAGGTCCTATAACTGAAGACAATGTTATACAAAGATATCGAAGTTTTATCCAAATGGTGCGAAACTCTGACGATAAAAGCAAGTATTTGAGCAGACGTGATGGACACATGCTTAAAAAGCTCTTTAGGAGCAAAAATTATAAAGAGCTAGCGCAGACGTTGAATAAGTTAATTCCTTCAACTAAACCAGATCTGAGTACTACTGGTAAAAAATATATTGCAAAATATCCTGCAAGAAAAACTTCTGAGGTACTGCCAAACTCATTTGAGTCTTCTCATTTTGGCATTTTCGCTCTTTATTCCCCCAAGGAGTTCGGGTACTTTGCGCGAAAAAAAGGATTTACAGAAGATGATCTTTGGCAATGGACCCAAAGTCATGCAAAAAAACTTGGAGTTCATTGGACTAGAACTAATATGCAGTTGATTTGGGATATTATTGAACCAAAACTTGGTGGGAAAAAAGTTTGGAATGATTTGATTCCAAAGCGTATTTATTCTTCAAATAGTAACATCCACTGGCTTGGTGTTTTACATCTTGGCTCATGGGGCAGAAGGCAAAGACCAGGCAGAAATAAGCGACGTAAATTAAGAAATCCCTTAGATCACATAAGTGAATATTTAGCTTTTGTGCAAGCTGCTGTTGAGAGATTGGATGGAGATGGTAAAGGTGATATTTCAAAAGACGTTAAAGTAAAATATTGGCAAGTCGGCAATGAGATATTTGAGCCACCACACGGAGTGGACAAAAATTTGGTTAATGAATACGTAAGGCTTGTCAAGGGAGTGAGAAAAGCTACAAAAGCAGCAGACCCCGACTCAAAATTGGTACTGATTGCCCCTACTACAGGCCTTAAAACCTCTTCATTTTTAATTGATGTAATAAAAAAGCTGGCAGCAACGAAGATGTTTGATGTTATTGATATTCATCATTGGGGATCAGCAGGCAAGTGGGCCATGCCAGCTATCGCTGAATACAGGGCACTCCTTGACTCATTAGGTTTAAATGAAGTCCAAATTTGGAGTACAGAAAATGGTACATGGTATGGCACCCCAGATAGGCAAAAGATCAAGCAAAGTGAACAAGACCAAGCCAGATCACTTATCAAACGCTATGTTTTTAACCTCAATAGTGGTCTCGATAAGTTGTTTTGGAACAATCTAATTGAGTGGCATAACTTCGGGGGACGAAGTGGCAGTGCTTACAATTTTATGGGACTAGTCACCGATGGCATCGGTCGAGATCAAGACCCCAAAAGGTTTGATACTGAGGTGGTGGCATACTGGAGTTACTTAAAGCTTGCATCATTGATTGATAACTATTATGCCAAATCTCTTGGAATGATCACTACCAAAGAAGTTGATGTTTACGCTTTCGATTACAAGCGACTAAAGGATAACAAGCATTTTTATATCGTATGGAGTGAAAAAGAAAATAAATTAGTAGAACTAAAAGCACAGGGAGCAGGCAAAGCTGCAATCGTGACCAATTTAATTTCAGATCGATTTGGTAATTCTGCTAAAAGTTTTAAAGCAAAAATTGTAAATGGAAAAATTAATTTAAATTTAAACAAAGACCCATTATTGGTTGAGTTTTTTGATATCAACGCCAAGGGCCCTTGATATAGCTTTAAGGGTTAAATTCTGAGGATTTTCTTTTAAATTTTCTATCTTTGAAATTGTTGCTTGCTCGACTCCACTTAATACGGAAAGGGTTTTTTGGGTAATTTTTTTGTCTTTCCTAATTTTATAAATTACATGCTTATTTAAAGTATCACTTTTTTTTCCATCTGCAGTACTCAGAATCAGATCGATCGTTTTTTCCACCTCGTTTTGAACTATTCTTACAAAAGGCCTTAAATCTCCGCTGTCTGCTTTCTCAAGCGCATCATAGTATATTGACTTTTCTTCATTGCGAATTATTGCTGGTGGATAGTGATTATACATAAGAATCAAGTTCATTATAAGTCTAGCTACTCTGCCATTGCCATCTGTAAAGGGATGAATCTTTACAATTTCATGGTGTATCTTTGCAGCAAATTCGATAGGATGTATTTTTTTAAAATTACTATTTGCCCACTTAATCATCTGACCCATCTCAGCTGATACTGCTACCGCTAGAGTGTAATAATGAATTGTGCCCTCGGCCTTTAAAACGTGATTATCTTGATCTTTATAACTTCCCCCTGCAATACTTATCAACTGTTCTCGTCCAGGATAACCAACCTTTATTTGGTCTATACCTCTAAAAAGTATTTGATGAACCTCTTTAATTAGCTTCTCACTTATTTTAAATACTTTTTCTTTAATTATCTCTTCTAAAAAAGTTATAGCATCTTTGTGATTTGAAATTTCTAAATGCTCCTCAATAGATTTTCCCTTTGCGGTTAATCCCCTTAAGAGATAAAAACTTGTCTCCTTGTAGGTTAATGTATTTCCTTCAATAGCGTTTGAATTATAGGTCCACTGAAGCATCAATTGATCTTGTATGAGCCTCTCAAGCATTGGATTAAAAGGTCTTAATCTATTCAATTTTGAAAGTTTTTTATCAATTTTAACATATTTTGGCATTAATAAACCCCTGTATATACAGACACTTACAAACATTATAACATATTTACAATTATATTATAACATATTTTAAGAGTTTTTTAGATAACTTTATTGAAATTTTTCCCCCAGCTATAGGTCAAATTATCAACTTTGGGAGTTGAAAAAATAGAAAAGCGGGGTTTCAAATCTGGGATAATTGCTCCTTGGTCTTGAAGTCCTAGAGCATGAGCTGCATTTAAAGTTAAGGCCGCATAGAGTTCACAACTATTCATTTTATATTGAGGAGCTGCCATAGAGGCAATTAGTAATACATTGTCAAAGTGGCAAGATCCTGGATTGTAATCAGAAGCGATGGCCACCTTTACACCTGCATCTAGTAGTGCTCTGGCATTTGCTTGTTTTTTGCCGAGGAAAAAACCTGTTCCTGGCAGTAATGTCGCTACAGTTGTGCTGTTTGCCAAGGCCTCCACACCATCACTGCCTGTCATCAGAAGATGATCGGCACTAAGACAGTTATACTGTGCCGCTAGAGTTGCACCTTTGTTATCATTAAATTCATCGACGTGACTTTTTAGGGCAATACCTAGCTTGTTTGCAGTTTCAAACAACAAGGTGACATCACTTGAGTCAAAGTAATTTTGTTCGTGGAAAATATCAACTGCATCGATAAAATTTTCTTGGGCCAGTTTTGTTAGCAGTGGTATTACAACTTTAGTCATGTATTGATAGGAAGTCTCAAACTCTGAAGGGACTGCGTGTGCTGCCATAAAAGTATTAAAAATCTGTATCTTATCTGAAAAATGAATTTTTAATTGATGTATTAAATGACTTAACTCATATTCCTTTTCATAATTTAGACCATAACCACTTTTGATTTCAATGGTCCCTACCCCGTAAGAATTGATCCGCTCAATTCGATCTTTGCAGATGGCAAATAGCTCATCACTGGAGAGCTTATTGGTACCAACCATAGTATTTAAGATACCACCACCAGCATTAGCAATCTCTACATAATCAGCGCCATTTAATCTCATCGTATATTCTGTAGCACGATCACCGCCGAAGATTAGGTGAGTATGTGAATCGACTAGTTCAGGCAGCAATATGTGCCCTGTTAGATCTTTTGAATTAACATCTGCATACTCGCTTGGAAACTTTGACTCAGGTCCAACCCAAATAATTTTATCCTTTGAAAAAACAACGGCTGCATTGTCAATGATAGATAGATCTTCAGGTAACAGATTTCTTCCATCCTTAGCATGAGCTTGCCTTAATGATAAAATTTGTGAGCAGTTACGATAGGCAAAAAGACTCATAGTACAACTCCAAGCAAATTTAGTAATCCAAGGATGGAAATTTAATATTAGTTTTTTTTCTTTGCTCTAAAGCAATCTCATACCCTGCATCCGCATGGCGAACAATACCTAACCCTGGGTCGGAATTTAAAACTCTAGTAAGTCTTTTATCCATATCTTCAGTTCCATCACAAACAATAACCATCCCGGCATGTTGTGAGTAACCAATACCCACACCACCTCCGTGATGGAAGCTTGTCCAGGTTGCTCCATTCATTGTATTAATCATTAGGTTGAGTAGTGGCCAGTCAGAAATTGCATCAGAGCCATCTTTCATACCTTCTGTTTCTCTGTTGGGAGATGCTACAGAACCACTATCTAGATGATCTCTACCAATTACGATCGGTGCAGATACTTTTTTGTCACGGACTAATTTATTAAAAAGTAGTGCCGCTTTCTCTCTTTCTCCATATTCAAGCCAGCAGATTCTAGAAGGAAGTCCTTGAAATGCTACCATTTCAGCTGCTTTGTCCAGCCAGTTAATAAGTTTTTGGTTGTCTGGAAATAGCTCTTTTAAAGCTTGGTCGGTTACTTTAATATCTTGTGGGTCACCAGATAGTGCCACCCATCTAAATGGACCAGATCCTTTGCAAAATAGCGGTCTAATGTAAGCCGGAGTAAATCCTGGAAAATCAAAAGCATTTTCAACACCTACTTTTTGTGCTCCAGCTCTAATATTGTTACCATAATCAAAAACGTGACAACCCATGGTTTGTAGCTTTAACATGGCCAACACATGATCACCCATAGTTTTATAACTTAAATCTATGTATTTCTTGGGATCATCGCTTCTTAATTGTAAGGCCTCTTGGAGGGTCATGCCTCTTGGAACATAGCCATTAAGTGGATCATGGGCCGAAGTTTGATCGGTGACTAAATCGGCAACAATATTTTTTTCGATTAAATATTCTAGAAAGTCTGCTGAATTTCCGACTACCGCAATAGACACTGCAGTATTTTGCTTTTGGTATTTAACTGCCATTTCTATTGCTTCATCAAATGAACTGGCCAAGAAATCCACATATTTTGTCTGCAGTCGTTTTTGTATTCTTGAAATATCAACATCCGCACCAACAAATACACCATTTGCCATTTTAACTGCCAGGGGTTGAGCACCACCCATACCTCCGATACCACCAGAGATTACTAACTTTCCAGTTAAATCTGATCCCGTACCATAGTGTTTTTGTGCAGCTGCCATAAAAGTTTCATATGTTCCTTGTAAGATACCTTGGCTGCCTATATAGATCCATGAACCGGCAGTCATTTGCCCGTACATGATTAGTTCCTCTTTTTTCAACTTGTTAAAGTAATCCCAATTGGCCCACTCTGGTACTAAGTTTGAGTTAGCAATTAAAACTCTAGGACCATGCTTGTGGCTTGGCATGACTGCAACGGGTTTACCTGATTGGATGAGAAGTGTTTCATCATCTTCGAGCTCTTGCAGGGCCCGAATTATATCTTTTAGAGCTTTATGATTTCTTGCAGCTTGTCCATTGCCTCCGTACACGATTAGGTTTTCACGATCTTCTGCTACATCTGGATGCAGATTGTTTAACAAGCATCTAAGTGCCGCTTCTTGGTGCCACCCCTTACAGGTTAGTTGCGAGCCAGTTGGTGGTAGTGGGACTTCATTTATTTGTGTCATTTCAACTCTCCAATTTTTGTTTCGACAGCACTTATAATTTCGTTTGTATCGATCAATTTTACAATATTGGCAATGTCATTATATAACACTCGGTCATCCTCGATGGGATCAATGTGTTTTCTAATTAAGGTGTATACTTCTTCTAGAGCAGGTGATGTGGCTTTGGGACGTTGAAACTCCAAAGCTTGAGTATTACATAAAAATTCAATACTCAAACAATTTTTTACATTGAATAATACTTCGTGAAGCTTTCTGCCAGCGGTTACTCCCATTGAAACGTGATCTTCTTTATCAGTGGAGGTCGGTATAGAATCTACCGAAGCAGGATGGCAGAGATATTTGTTCTCTGAAGTTAGTGCTGCTGCTGTTACTTGAGCAATCATTAATCCACTGTTTAATCCTGAATTTTTTGTTAAAAATGCCGGTAAATCAGAAAAGGTTGGGTTCATCATTTTTTCAATTCTTCTTTCACTGATACTGCAAATTTCAGCTAATCCCATCGCTAGATAATCCATCGAAAGTGCTAGGGCCTCCCCATGAAAATTTCCACCAGAGACAACTTGTTGCTGGTCCACAAATACCAGAGGATTGTCAGTTACAGAATTTAGCTCTGTAGAAACTACTTGCTCTGTATGGATGACGGTCTGCCTACAAGCTCCATGAACTTGGGGAACACAACGCAGAGAGTATGGGTCTTGAACTTTGTGACAATCTTGATGTGAATCATTAATATTTGATGAATCAAGCAATCGATTTAAATTTTCACAAGACTCAAGTTGTCCTAAATGAGGCTTTAGGGCCGAAATACCTGGGTAGTACGCACTTCTACTGCCCATAACTCCATCAAGTGTTAAGCAGTTTACAATGTCTGCAATCTTCATCAATTTTTTTGCTTCATGAACAGCTATAGCTCCCAAGGCGGCCATAACTGCAGTTCCATTTATGAGGGCCAATCCATCTTTAGGTCCTAAAACGGCAATTTGCCTACCGATCAAATCAATGGCGAATTTTGAATTAATTTGCTTACCTTCAAACTCGACCTCACCTTCTCCAATTAATGCTAACGCTACATGAGACAGAGGTGCCAAATCACCTGAAGCTCCCACAGATCCTTTTTGAGGGACGATTGGTGTTATGCCATAATTGATAAAACTTAGTAATAAGTCTACAATTTTTGGATTAATCCCAGAAAAGCCCGATGCCAAACAATTAGCGCGAAGTAACATGATTGCTCTAGTTATTTTGCGACTAAAGGGATCTCCCACCCCTGTACAGTGAGATCTAATTAAATTTATCTGTAGTTTGGCCAAGTCTTTTTGCTCAATGTGCTTACCCGATAAAGCACCAAAACCTGTGTTGATGCCGTAAACTGGTTCACCCTTTTTTACAAGTTCTAAAATAAATTCTCTAGATTTTTGCATTTTAAAAAGAGCACTTTCATTGATAACTACTTTGATTTCACCGGGACTTGCTGTTGCCACTTTATAGACTTGATCTATGGTCAAATTTTTTCCATCAATCTCTATGGTTTCGGCTTTATCAAAATTTACACCCATCTTACATTCCTTTCCCATTTAATTTCTCAACTTTTCCACAATACTTTGGTATTTCTTGGGAGAATTTTTAAAAATATATGAACCTGCTACTAAATTACTTACACCGTGCTCAATAAGCTTCTTAGCGTTTTCATCTGTAACTCCACCATCTACCTGAACATCAAACTTTAGATTTAACCTTTTTTTAACATCTTTAATCTGGTTTAGTTTATCGTAAGTTGTTTCAATAAAAGATTGCCCTCCAAACCCTGGCTCAACAGACATTACAAGCAAAAGGTCGATCCTTTTAAAAATATCATCTGATATCGCCGAGACAGGGGTGCCTGGCTTGATAGAAATTCCAACACTTGCATAACTACTTTTCATTTGCTCAATTATCTTTAATGCCTCTTGAGCATTAGAAGTCGCCTCTAAGTGAAAAGTAATATTGTGAATGTTGTAATTACTAAATGTTTTAATGTAAAATTCAGGATTACTAACCATCAAATGTGCGTCAAGCAGATGATTGGTAACTTTTGATATCTTTTGAATTATAGGATGTCCAAAGGTCAAGTTTGGGACAAAGTGGCCATCCATAACGTCTAAATGAATCCAAAGGTTGGGTATTTTTTCAAAATACTTTAACTCTGTCTCAATATTTAAAAAATCACAAGAGAGTATACTGGGTGAAATAATCGTGTCATTCATAGCTATTTTTCACTTTTTAATTGTGAATTAATTACTAATTCCTCATCAAAGTCTTGTAAGTGACCTTTTAATCCATTTAAAAGCTCAGTATCGCTACCTATTTTTTTACCCTCTATTTGTACAGTTTGAAGGCGTAAACTAGAGTCTTTGCAACCAACAAGCAGGGTATTAAATTTTGTAGAAACTTGGCCTGGCCTTAAGGGGCTACTGTCTGGAGCTACTTCGTAAATCTTCAGTCGTTTTTTTCCCAAAAAGCAATAGGTTCCAGGCCATGGATCAAGTGCTCTTACTTTATTGATCACTTGTACCTGAGACAATTGAGAAAAATCGATAAGACCATCAACTTTTTTCAAAGTAGGTGCATAGCAAACTTTACTTTCATCTTGAGTAGAAAATTGTAAATTATTATCTAGGACCAAATCAATAAATTCATTGCAAGAAAGGGCTGCCTCAAATTTTAGGCGCGTGTACAACTGCCCCCCTGTTTCAGACTTACTGACATTAACCCCTTTTGAAAATACGATATCACCTGCATCCATTTTCTTAACCATTCTTTGGATGGACACACCTGTGTTCTTATCTCCATTTAACAGTGCATACTGAATGGGAGCAGCACCGCGATACTTGGGAAGTAGAGAAGTATGAATGTTAAAGCATCCCAAACGGGGCAAATTTAATATTTTTTGGCCCAAAAATTGCGCAAAAGCTAAAACAATAATTAGATCAATATTTTGGCCTTCAAGCTTTTTTACAATCTGTTCTTCTTTATTGATATTTTCAGTTTGAATTAGTGGTATTTTATTGTTTTTTGCGAATTCCGCTATAGGAGGGGGCCTTAAGTGCTGTCCTCTACCTACAGGTCGATCGGGCATGGTGATCACTGCTTTAAGACAAATATGAGGATTGTTGTGCAATAATTCCAATGTAGGAACTCCAAAATCTGGGGTTCCACAGTATATAACATTTAGTTTTTGCATCTTTGTCACTACCAAGCTCAAGTAAAAATTTATTCGTTATTTTTGTTTTTCTTTGCTTTGATGAGCTTTTTTACAAGGATATTTTTTTTAAGAAGACTTAACCTGTCAATAAAAACAATTCCATCCAGGTGATCATTTTCATGTTGAATGCACACCGACAAAATTCCAGAGGCATCAATAGTATGCTCATTTCCTTGCAGATCCTGATACTGCACTGTGATATTCTCTGCTCTTCTTACCTCTTCATAAATGCCCATAAGACTAAGGCACCCCTCCTCAATACAAATTTCTCCCTCTCGATTTGAGATTCTTGGATTTATAAAAATTTGAGGATTATGATTGGCGAGCCTTACTTTTTCGACACCTTCTGCGCATGTTACCTTTTCTCTTGTATAGTCTACATCCAAGACAAACATCCTGATACTTTCCCCAACCTGCGGTGCGGCAAGTCCAATACCTGGTGCTTGGTACATAGTGTAAAGCATATTCTTACACAGCAGTTCAAGTTTGGAGTCGAATTTTTCAACAGAAACGGCCTTTTTCTTTAGACATGGGTGTGGATACTCCAGGATATCTAAAGTGTCGCCTTCACATTTATAGTTGTCGAGTATAGTATTGCCATTCATAGAGCTCTTATAGCACACCAAATTGCAATTAGTCTAAAGAATTGATTTAAACTATTTAATCATCTTTTTTTAAGCAGTAGCATGTATTCTTGAACAGGTTTAAGATTATTGGTGGATAATATTTTTTTGAAATCACGGGATTTAGTCCTTCTTTTCCATACTGGCCAACGCTGTAATACAGAAGAAACACCCCTAAAGTTATGTTGTTTATAAGCATTCTCTCGAATTAAAACGAAATTATTTGGGTTTTTGGTCAAATAATTACCAATTTCCATGGGACTGATTGATTGCACATTTTGCCCTAAGGCCTCTGATAAAAAGTATGTTCTTCCTCTTACCGATGCAACTTGATTTTTACCGATCAAACTTACAACATCCGTAGGAACAGTAGGAAGATAAAAGATGGAAATATAAAAAATCCATAAAAATGCCATTGTTAAAAATGCTCCCAAGGCTTTATAAAATTTTGCATAGTTCCAAAAATACATCGAAGAATTGGCAAATATTAAGACTACTGCAATACCGGTATAAACAATCGCTTTAGTATCCAATAAAAAATCTGGTATTAGGGCCGTAATATACAAAACAAAAAATCCCAAAATAAATGCCATAAACGCAAACACGGTATTAAATATTTTAATCGAGAAAGTTAATACTTTGTCAGCAGAGTTAGGAGACTCAGTAGAGTAAACTACTTGTAATATTATAAGCAAAAAAAATGGTATCGATGGAAGTGCATAATGATGTGAACGTTGAGTAGGAAAAAACCATAACAGAAAAAATATGAAGAAATTTATTAGCAGAAATAAATACATTTCATATTCTTTAATTATAAGTAAATTTTTCACATTTTTTATTTTTTTGAAAAAATAAATCACCGTTACAGGAAAAAGGATGCTCCAGGGAAAAGAGTAAAAAAACAGACCCTGGATAACTGAACGAACAGAGTATCTTCTAGTATAGAATTTACCTAAGTTCTGTTTAAGAAAAAAAGTGTTAAAAAACTCTTCTCCGTGGTTAATATAAGAAATTATAAACCATAAGGATGAAAGCAATATTGAGATAGAAGTAAAAATGATATATGGCTTAATTGAACTTTTTTCATCTGTAATATGTTTGATTATAACAAAGATTCCACAAGCGCCAAGACACATAACCAAAGCAACTGGCCCTTTGATCAAAGTAGCTGCTGTTAGAAAAAGTATCGCTAAAGCTAAATCAAACAACTTATTAGTTTTGTAGTGATCATAGAACTTTAAAGATGCTACAACAGTAAAAACCATCAGAGGCATCTCCATCATGAAAATTCTTGAATATTTAACAAAGGCCAAAGAAGATGCAAAAAAAAGCAATACTGTATTTATCGGAATGTGCTGATTGCGCTCGCTCCACCTTGAGATCATAAAAAGACCTACAAGTGAGACTAAGACCATCGCCATTCGGGGATAAATTAGAGCAGTACTGCCTGAAATTTTATATAGTGGCATTGCTAACCAAAAATGTAGTGGAGGTTTAGACCAGTGATGGCCATTTTTATATATCGGTGTTAAAAAACTGCTTTGATTAAACATTTCCTTAGAAATTTGTAAATAAAGGGCTTCAGTTCCCTGCCGAACAGCACTTAAGTTGTCAATATCCCAAACAAATATACAACCAATGATCAAAATGATCATCCAAGTAAAATTGATACTACGAGATACTTTCATAATTAATAGATGCCTTTATTTATCTACCGCAATTTTCTATTTTTATAAAACATATAAGCCAAATACAAACTAAAGACAAGTGGGATGGCAAAGCAAGCAAATACCGGGTTAATTTTTGAATTTTTTCCCAGCTCAATTAAATATGAATTAATCAGCCAGTATAAAATGGTAAAGACAAAAATTGAAAAAATATTTTTCCCAAATGAGCTAGTTCGTCGACTAGGATTAAATATTGATGAAGAAGCAATCAGTGCAAAAATAATACATAAAAAGGGAAGAGAAAATTTATTCCAAAAGTGCACCTCATATATATTGGTGTTTATTCCTGATTTTTTTAAATTCATAATGTAAATTGCTAGATCAAGGATACTTAGGCCATTAATGTCTGCATCAATTTGTGAAAAATCTGTTGGAAATTCCTTTAATGGTACATTTAATTTTTTAAATTTCAATACTTTAGAAAATTGTTGCTCATGCAGAAGTGTATAGCTTACCCCATCTTGGAACTCCCAATTTGGTGGTAGATATATTGCTCGTTTTGCATGTACTTTTTGCTTGATATGATAGTTACTATCAAAAGCATAAAATGATATGTCATATAGGGTATTATTTTGTAAACTAAAGTTAATATATGACACATAATAGTCTTCGCTTTTATACCAAATCTTTCCCGTGTTACGAAAAGTAGAAGAGCTCAGACCCTGACCTGTTAGATTTTTAAATTTTTTATCACCATCTTCAATGAGGTAATCCTTATTTTTTTTTGCAAATGGATCTAAAAAGGCCAAAATGAGAAAAAGTATAATCGCGACAAAACCTGATGCTTGAATAATATTAATGATAAAATTTCTTCTCGAGTACCCTGAGGCGAAAATTGCTGTTAACTCATTTCTACTTTTGAGCTTGTTAATTCCAAAGAGAGTCGCCATTAAGCATGCTACAGGAAAAATTTTACTAAGTGATAGCGGTATCTCAATAATGTGATTAAATAGAACCTCTATGGGAGTAACATTACTTCGAAGTAAACCGGATATTAAATTACCTGTAGACAATAGGAGAAAAAGTAGAAGCGATGCTCCTATAAAAAATCTAAACCAAGTGTTAACAATTAACTTTTTCAATAAATACATGTGATTTAACTGATCCTAAAGTAATATTTTTTTTAGCAGTTTACTAAATATTACAAGAGAAGGCCTGAAAAATATACGTTTTAGAAACTGACCAAATACCCTGTTGCGCTCACAAAAATCAACCAATTTGGGAGAAAACCTATAATAAGTCGAAACAAACTTCACACCCATAGGAAATTGAATAATTGATTGCTTAAAATCTCTAAATATCTGAGTAACAGGATGACTATCAGAAAAACAGTAAGTGGCAATATAGCACTTTTTGGATTGTACTTGAATTTGTTCATAGGCCCGTTTAAATGCCCTCGGATTATAGGATTGATTTTTTCTATTAAATTTTCGTATCATTTCAGAATTTAAATATTGAAATTTAAAACCTACTGAAAATAGAACAAATTTATCAAGGCACCGCTGTGATTCACTATGTAACTTTTCGTTGCGATCATAGGCCTTGGCCAACCCCCAGTATACTTGACTAATTAACAGTATTTCGGCCATATCTTTGGGCAACTCAAAGATATTTGGTGATAAATTTTTTTCATCTACACCATAGTAGAGAGATACAGCGTTTAAATAATCGATATAACCTTGAACTGCTTTTACGACATGATCTTTTTGGGCATATTCTCTAGCAAATTTTAAGACAGTCAATCTATTTTGATAACGCTTTACAACGTATCTTGGCTTCTCCTCATCTTTATCGACTCCACCACCTTTACTCTGAATGTTACTCGATCTTACCATCTCTTGTCTTTTGCAGTGCTAAATTAAAACCTATAGGCCAAAGAAAATGAACTCTCTTTTTTCCTCTTTATACTTAATGTATCGGCATAATTATAAAATTTTGAATTTTTTATTGCAAAGTTAATAACAAGCTTGGGTTGGATCCAACCTACTCCAAAGCCATTTCCATTACTCTCCTCCACTTTGTCACTAAAGGTCCCAAATCGAAGATAAAAATCCTCAAGTATCTTGACTTGCAGGGCAGCACGAAGAAGTAAAGTATTACCTAGATCTTCATCATAATTTGCACCAACATCACCCATTAATGTAAGAAAATTCTCATAATTATATTGCATGCCAAGTATGACTTTGGTATCAGTTGGAACTTTTTTAAATGGGTCAATTAGCAGTAATCCTATAGTAAATTGAGGCTTTAGTGCATGGAAAATTCCCAAAGTAAACTGATCATAGGTACTTTTTTCATCATAAGTATCAAATTTCAAGACTTCCTTGGTATGTCTATAAGTTACACCCATTGAGGAAACTTCTCCCATCGGTGCCGCTATCGAGATACTATATCGATCTTTAGAATGCTCGCCTTCTACTTGTGCCTGATAACTTATTGAGCCCTTAAAGTGGCCTCCTGCATCTGAAATAATAAAACTAGTTAAATTTGCTTTTGAAGCACCAAATGGTGAGTCATCTACCATAATATCTGACTTTCCAAGTTGAAAATATAGTGCTGTCACATCAAAAAAGGCCAATGGTGCTGGATTTAACAGAGTTGCTTCGTCCATCAAAATTGCTCCTACACCTGCGCCGGCAGTAGATTTCATCCTTACAGTTTCAAAATCATCCGCTTTAACATTAAAAATTGCCACTATCACCACAACGGATAATAAGTGTTTAAGGTTAAATCTTTGCGTCATGCAGCAACCCCCTGGTAGAAATTTAAACAGTTAGGTATTAATCAAAGTATAATAGAGTTTATAGTGGCCGTTAAGTTTTATATTGTACGCAGTCGCCCTAGACATTTATAAAGATTATGTAAATAATTTGCAGTTGATGATAGATTAGTGATAATTTTTTATTGGAGATACCATGGCAACGGTGAAACTTGTGTTATCGATAGTTTTTATCTACTTTACAATAAACCAAACATTTGCAGCTTATCCAACATTGGAGGGATTGTTTAGAAATGGCAGTAATCGTGAACTGACAGGTAACATGGTTGTTGTTAAATTAATGATTTCCAAAAAACAGATAACCCCTATGGAAAGTGAAGGATTTCTTGAAGGACTTATTGGTTCTGAAAATCCAAAAGTGACTTTTACTCCACTTAACCTAAAACTAATATTCTCTTTAGAACATGAAAATTATGTTAGCTTGCTACAGTTGAAGTATCTAGACAGTTTAATGAGCAAAGGCACATTGTTTGATACTGCATATATACCTAACTTATTTACAAAGATTAAAAAAGACAACGAGTCATTTGAAAGGTCACTACTATACTCAATACTTATGATGTTTGCGCTCAATGATTCAAAAGGGTTTGCTTATATTCTTAGTAAACATTTACCAAGCTTTACTTTAAACAAAGAGATAATGTCACAAGATAAAAAGAGCCTTCTCAAGCGATATAAACACTACCTAATGGCCATTTCTGACAACCCTGATGATGAAAGTGAGCTTGAATCCCCTTTAGAGCCAAATAGTATCGATGCTAAAAAAAAGGTTCAAGATACAATGAAGTTAAATATGTATAAAAAGTCTGAATATCTTAACCTGATAAGAAAAGATAATAACCTTTTTTGGGAAGTAAAAATTGAAGATCCTAAAACTTCTTTTTATGCCTTATTTTCAAATAGCAAACACCGTTTAAAAGAATTAACCTTACAAATTGACGACGTAAAATATGAAATATATTGTGAAGATTATATTTTGTTTGACGGAATCCATGAGTTTCCAAAAATGATTTTACTAAAAGTCGGCGAAAACGAATTTTTCAACATTCGTGTACTAGCTTATCAAGAGTTTGTTAATAGCGGAAAAAACCTTCGACAAAGGACTAGACAATACCGTAAGATCCTGGCAGAGAATAAGAAGTCACCAGAAAAATTTATGCAACCTGTACCAATAGACCCCAATCAAGTAATATTTACCTACTAACTATCTATGGAAAAATATTGCATCGTAGCAGTAAACTGCCCATTTAACAATTCTATTCTTGTCTATAACGAGGGAGACTTATGCGGACAATTGCATCCTGGTGATTTAGTAAAAGTACCTTTAGGCAAAACAAGAAATGAATTGGGATGTATCTTAAAAACCGGTCTTAAATTTACTGACATTGATGATAATGTTACAGAGGATAAAATTAAGTCTGTTAGTGAATTCTACACTGATAAAATAAAGGTTCTACCTCCAGAGCTAAATTTTTATAAATGGATTGCAAAGTACTATCACTACAATCTAGGCCAATTAATATTCGACTGCTTGCCAAAAACACTAAAACCTGCCAAAAAACTAAAGTTCGATACTGGAAAGGGAAATCAAATTGATTTCATACTCAATGACACCCAAAAAATCATCATTGATCAGATTATTAAAAGCATCCCACAGGGATTTTCAAAATGGTTACTCCATGGAGTTACAGGAAGTGGTAAAACAATTTGCTATCTGCAAGTTATTAAAAAAGTTATTAGTGAAGGCAAATCAGTTTTATTTTTACTACCTGAAATAAATTTAACACCACAATTTATTAAGATATTTATAAATTGTTTACAGATACCAATTTACTCTTATAGTAGTGCTGTAAGTAATCCTAATAAATTTGCCCTTTGGCAGCTACTTCAAGATGATGAAAACCCAAAATTGATAATAGGTGCAAGAAGTGCCATTTTTTTGCCCATTAAGAATTTGGGCCTAATCGTAATTGATGAAGAACATGATCAGTCATTTAAACAGGCAGACCGTTGTCCCTATAATGCTCGAGATGTGGCCATTAAAAAAGCTCATTTAAGTTGTATCCCAATTATTTTGGGTTCAGCAACTCCATCTTTGGAAACATTTTACAACTTTAAACATAATCTTCCAGCTAATTACAAGGTTCTGTCAGAAAGATTTGGTCAGGCCAAACTTCCTGAGATTGAACTTGTAGACATGAGAGGTAACTTAACAATACCTGATACACTAATTGATGATTTTCAAGATATTACACCTGAGTCAATGTGGCCATTTCATCCACTTAGTCTAAAAAAAATTAAGCATGCTTTAAATGAAGACGAGCAAGTTCTAGTTTTCATCAACAGACTAGGTTTTGCAAACTATTTACAGTGCCGTGCTTGTGGACATCAGTTTAATTGTCCAAATTGCTCAATCAATTTAAAATACTTTAGAAAAAGAAACCAGCTTAAATGTCAATATTGTGAAGTTGTGCAACCTATTCCCCAAATATGTCCAGAATGCCAAAATATGAACTTAAGACAAAAGGGTTTTGGGACTGAAAAGCTACATGAAGTTTTAGTAAAACTGTTTCCTCACAAAAAAATAGCTCGATTCGACAGAGATGAAATTAAAACTTTCAAACAACTAAATCGGAGGCTTGACGAATTTCATTCAGGAGATGTAGATGTTCTAATTGGAACCCAAATGCTTTCAAAGGGTCATAATTTCAAAAAAGTTAACCTAGTATTGATACTTGGTATTGACTCTGGACTTAATTTTCCTGATTTTAGATCTGTTGAGCGAGTTTATCAACAATTGACACAAGTTAGTGGTAGATCCGGACGTTTTGGTAAAAAAAGCAGTGTTTTAATTCACACTTTAAGTAAGGATAATAAAATCTTTGAATATGTGTTTAATCACTCATTTGATGGGTTTTATAAAGATGAGCTCGATATTCGCAAGTTATGTAGCTGTCCTCCATTTACCAAGATCGTAATGATATATTTTACATCAAAATTTCAAAAACGTGCAACAATGGCCGCTGATGATGCCGCAACTTTAATGAAACAATATGCAAAAAAATATTTTAAGTCGGTTGATATTCTCGAAAGCCGACCTTCTTTTATTGAAAAAAAGGTTAATAAATTTACCTGGAGTGTAATGGCCAGAAGTGAAAACTTAAATGAATTGCACAATGTAATAAACACCTTTAGGCAAAATTATAAACCTGACTACAGCGTTTCAATTAAAATTGATATCGACCCCTATCATATAGAATAATGACTTTATCCTAAATGATTTCAAGATAATGCCGTTAAGATATTAAATAATATTATGATTTAATAAGGTCGAAAAAATGTTCCGAAAAGAATTTGCAAAGGCCATCAGTGCTACCGGTATGATTCCTGCAAGAGACATTAGACCACTGTTAGAAAATACCAATCCAACAGAGATTTCAGAGCGTAAATTATTAGATTTTGGATTTTTTGATGATGTTAAATTTGCTAGACTTGTAGCTGAACAAAATTCACTAACCTTTATAAATTTAAATGATGCACAGGTTTCAGATCATTGTCTATCACTAGTAAAAAGAGTAAGTGTTATCGAATTTAGATGCTATGCTGTTCAAAAAACCGTAAACTCAGTCACATTAGCAATATATGATCCAAGCATTTTAGAACGCAAGAATGAATTATCAAAACTATATCAATGTTCTGTAGAATTTATAGTAACAAACCTATCATCCTGGTTTCATTTTTATGATCAAATTATTGAATCAGTTGATGAATTAGTTCTAAATATTAAAGAAATTGGTCTTGGCAAAGATGAAAAACAAGAAGGGGAAAAAATAAAAGAAGATGACATTGGAGAAGATGTCATTAACTATGTAAATCTAATCTTAGCTGAAGCCTTTGTAAAAAAGGTCAGTGATATTCATCTCGAACCTTATGAAAACTTTTTTAGAATCCGCTTTAGAATAGACGGAACATTACAAGAGTGGAAAAGACCCCCTAAATCATTCACCATGCCAATTATTTCTAGACTTAAAATTATGTCACAAATGGATATCAGCGAAAGAAGAAAGCCACAAGATGGCAGAATAAAGTTGGAAATTGGCGGACAACCTATCGATTTTCGAGTTTCCGCCCTTCCAACTCTTTTTGGTGAAAAAATAGTTATTCGACTATTGGACTCAACAAATTTACAACTCGATATGACAGTTTTGGGTTTTTCTAAAAAACAGTTAAAAGCATTTCAAGAAGGCATATATCAACCTTACGGAATGTGTCTAGTCACAGGACCTACAGGCTCTGGAAAGACAACGACACTTTATTCAGGGGTTAGTGCTTTAAATAAAGAGGGAGTTAATATTTCAACTGCTGAAGATCCAGTTGAATTCAATTTAATGGGTGTTAATCAAGTCAATGTTAGAAAAGAGATAGGCCTAAACTTTGCGGCTGCACTAAAGAGTTTTTTGCGACAAGATCCTGACATCATAATGGTTGGTGAAATTCGAGACTTTGAAACAGCTGAAATTGCCGTAGAAGCAGCCCTAACAGGCCACTTGGTTTTATCTACACTCCATACAAATGATGCCCCCTCAACTGTCACTCGCCTACTCAATATGGGTCTTGAGCCCTTTTTACTAACCGGCGCTTTAAATGTCGTTGTTGCCCAACGTCTATGTCGTAGAATTTGTACTAAATGTAAAGCACCAGATAAAGATCTATCCCTAGAAGAGATAATAAATTGTGGAATATCAGAAAACTCCGCAAAAAAGATCAAAATCATGAAAGGAAAGGGCTGCGCTACCTGTCACGATACTGGTTATAAAGGCAGAGTTGCAATATACGAAGTAATGCCCATCACACCAGGAATAAAAGAGATTATGCTTAAAAACGGAACTGCAGATGAATTGAAATTGCAGGCGATCAAAGAGGGTATGAAAACTCTAAGAATGTCTGCACTTATCAAAGTAGCAAATGGACTAACTACCCTAAGTGAAGCTGTTTCAAATTCTGCTTCTGACAAGTTTTAATATTTTAATATAGGAGGCCTTGATGGCTAATGAAGAACAAGACAAAACTGGTGTAACCCAGAAAGCCGATCAAGGTAGCAGCTTAAGAATACAGCATTTGTTTAAATTAATGGTAGACAATGGATCATCTGACCTTCATTTAACTGCAGGTAGTCCACCTGTTATGCGTATAAGTGGTGAAATGGTGAAAGTTAAAACAAATGTTCTCGACGGAAATAGCATTAAGGCACTTGTCTACTCAATTCTAAGTGAAGAACAAAGAAATACTTTTGAAAAACACTGCGAATTGGATTTATCATTTGGCATTAAAGGACTTGCAAGATTTAGAGGGAATGTCTTCTATTCTAAAAATGTAATTTCTGCCGTTTTCCGACTAATTCCTTCAGTTATCCCAGAATTTGAGGCACTAGGATTACCTAAAGTATTACTTCAAATGACTCAAGTAAATAGTGGTTTGATTTTAGTAACAGGACCAACAGGATCTGGGAAGTCAACAACACTTGCATCTATTTTGGACTCCTTAAACCGAAATGAAAGTGGACACATTATTACATTAGAAGATCCAATTGAATTTATCCATAAACACAAGCGATGTATTGTCAATCAAAGAGAAATTGGTAGCGATACTGAAAGTTTTGCTAAGGCAATCAAAGGTGTGTTAAGGCAAGATCCCGACATTGTATTAATTGGAGAACTTAGAGATCCAGTTACAATTGAGGCTGCATTAACAATCGCAGAAACAGGACACTTAGTGTTTGGTACTTTACACACCAACTCTTGTGTGCAAACTATAAATCGTATTGTAAATGTCTTCCCCTCAGACCAACAGGATCAAATTAGAACTTTACTTTCTTTTGTGCTCCAAGGGGTTGTTGCCCAAAAACTTATTCCAAAAACATTTGAGCCTGGAAGAAGCTTGGCCTTAGAAGTTTTAATTCCAACACTTGGCATACGCAACTTAATAAGAGAAAATAAAATTCATCAGCTCTACTCTCAAATGCAAGTTGGTCAGCAGCAAACTGGAATGATGACTATGAACCAAAATCTAAAAAAACTTGTTGAAATTGGAGCAATTGACGCAACAACTGCAATGAACTACACAACTGTTCCTGAGGAGTTGGCCAATATGCTCGGAATAAAGAAGACTAAGGGAATTTAAGTATGGGTAATTGGGGCTGGGTTGGAGTAGATGCTAAAGGCCGAAAGCAGACTGGTAAAATTCCAGCGTCTACAAAAAAAGAGGCCCGGCGCCTTCTAAGAGCAAGGGGTATACGCCCTCAAACAATCAACCCTCCGTCATGGCTTGAGTTTGATATTGGCGAATGGATGGTTGAACAGGGTATTGCCAGACCATTTTCACAGGAGGAATTAACCTATTTTACAAAGCAACTCGCCACTATGATTAACGCTGGAATACCTATTTTGCAATCCTTAGAAATTTTATATAAAGAGGAAAAAAGCCCCAGTCTTAGGGCAGTTGGAAAATCTATTGCTAATTTAGTAGCCGAAGGGAAAACACTTGCTGAAGCCATGTCCAAACAAAGAGGTTTTAGTAAATTATATTGTAACTTGGTTAAAGCAGGAGAAGCTGGAGGCGTTTTAGACGAAATTTTAAACAAATTAGCTGAACATATGGAGAAACAACAGGCAACCAAGCGTCAAGTAAAAAGTGCTATGATGTATCCAGCAATTGTTACTTTAGTGGGGATCGGTGTAATTTATGCAATGATGTTATTTGTTGTACCCCAGTTTGTTGATATGCTAAAACAAAGCAACCAAGAAGTTCCCTGGATAACCCAGTTTGTAATAGACTTATCAGAGTTTCTCTCCAATTACACTGTAGTTATTGTACCTTCTTTTGGGGGAGCAGCTGTGGCCCTTAAGCTTTTTATTGGAACTCCAGTTGGAAAAGAATTATTTGACCGTTTCATGATGCAAGTACCATTGTTTGGTGGCATTGTAATTAAAGGCAATTTAAGCAACTTTTCTAGGATTCTGGCCACAATGATGTCTTCAGGAGTAAGCTTAGTTGATGCATTGGAAATTTGTGCTGAGACTACTGATAATAATGTCATTGCTAATGATATTATGAAAATCAGAAAAGCTGTAACCGAGGGACGAACACTTACTGATCCACTTATTAAAATAAAATATTTCCCCAATATGGTTGCTCAAATGGTTAAGGTTGGTGAACAAACTGGTAACGTTGATGTAATGTTGACAAAAGTTGCTAAGGTTTTTGATGAGGAGCTCGCACATCTAATCAGCGGAATGACAAAATTAATTGAACCCTTGATCATAGTTGTGCTGGGTATAGCTATTGCTGGTATCCTTGTTGCCATGTATTTGCCGATATTTATGTCGGCAGGTGGATCTTAATAATTATTTTTTCTTAAAAGGTCTAAAGTTCTTCCATTCTCTTTGAGCTTTGTATTGACTTCCATCAACTTCATTTTTTATATATGCATTACCATAAAAGTCAACATATGGACAACTCCCTGCACCTTCTGGGTCATTGAGACACCTTAAATCAAGCTCTGCTTTTATAGCATATAAATGTTGCCCCAATTTTTTTTTGATTACACTATCAGGGGCAGCACTATCGTAAGCAATCCTAATTAGATCATATGATGCATTTAAGTCACCTTTAGAAGCAGTGAGTCTTGCTACCGTTGAGGTTAACCAAGGCAACCTACTTGCCTTGGAATGATTCAAAATTCGATGGTAATAAATATACGCTTTATCAAAATCATAAAGTTCAAAATAATAGTGAAATCCCATGTAATAATTCAAGCGAAAAGATTTCGGAAATACTTCAAGGCCTTTAAGTAAGATCTTTTCTGCACCAAAATCATCATCTTTAACAACTGATAAGTACTGTCCTCCAAAAAGGTAAGCTTCATAAAAATTTGGGTCAATGGATGTAATTGAGTCAAATCGTAAAAATAACCAAGAATTTAGATCACGTTTTTTGTAATGTTCAATGTCTGATTCTATAAGTGTTTGAATCCATAAAATACTTGAAATAAGCCTTCTATTTCCCATGCTTAGAAGCTTCAAAAATTTCGCATCATAATTTGCAGCCAATTCTTGCATGGAAATGTCTAAAGACTTTTTTCTAAAAAAAATATTTACATTATACTGTATGTAGATCGCTGGTAAAATAATCATCAGTATAGTGAACACAGTCGTTTTGTATTGTTTTTTGCTCGTAATAAGATAATTCATGTAATATATTATAATATTGATATGATAACTTTTAAAAACATTTCTCGAAAATTTAAAAATGATTTTTGGTCAAAATCATTTTATGCTCTAACTGATGTAAGCTTTACATTGTCTGAAGGAGACCTAGTCGGCTTTTTAGGTGCCAATGGTGCTGGTAAAACTACACTAATAAAAATCTTAATGGAATTTATTAATCCCACTGATGGGAAGATCATTTTTGATAAAAAACTAGGATCTAATAAACAAGAAATCTTCTCTAAATTAGGCCACCTTCCAGAACGACCCTACTTTTATCCATACCTAACCGGCTTAGAATTTCTAACTTATATGGGACAGCTCGCAAATGTTCCATCAGGTGAAATAAAAAAACAAATCTCTTACTGGAGCTCTAAAGTAAACATCTCTCATGCATTAGATAGAAAGGTAAGGAGCTACTCTAAAGGAATGTTGCAAAGACTAGGGCTTATCAGCACCTTAATCCATAAACCGCAGCTATTAATCCTTGATGAACCTTTATCGGGGCTTGATCCAATAGGAAGAAAGGAGTTGAAGGATATTTTTTTGGAACTAAACAGTCAGGGTGTCACCATTTTTCTAAGTAGCCATATTGTAGCAGACATTGAACAAATCTGTAATAAAGCTGTTGTTTTACAAAAAGGGAGGATCCTCTATGAAGGAGATATTCAATCATTACTTAAAAAGCATATAAAATCAAAGCTGTTACTTGAATTACAAATGCCAAGTTTCAATGATCCTCCAGCATATATTAATATTATTCACCGACAAAATGACACCTATATAGTTGAAGTTGATCCCAAAGATAAAAATCAATTAATAAACGAGACACTTTCAAACAACGGAGAGATTTTATCTCTAAATTATCAGTCTCCATCACTAGAACAAATAATTTATGAAATAGGTATAAAGTTATGAGCCAGTATCTAAGAAGTATATTTTACATATCTAAATACACATTCTTGGAGATTCTAAAAAGTAAAATCATGATGAACGTTGTTTTGTTTGGTGCCTTTTTAATTTTTTTATGCTTAGTGGCATCAGAGTTTACATATGGAGTCCCTCAAAAAGTTGCTCTCGATATAGGTTTAGGTATTTTATCTATTGCATCTGTTGGAATTTCAATATTCATGGGTGTTAATTTGTTGGCAAAAGAAATTGAGACTAGAACCATTTATATGATTTTATCAAGGCCCATCAGAAGATCTGCATTTCTATTTGGGAAATTGATTGGAATGGCCCAAATTCTGCTATTGAATATATGTCTATGGGGTATCCTCGTATTATTTACCTATTACTTTCTAGGTGGTAGTTTTCAATCTTTAATAATCTGGTCAATATTTTTTTCATTTTTAGAGGCCCTAATAATATTATGCATTGTCACCCTTTTTTCCCTTATCACAAACCCTACCATGTCAGTCATTTATTCTATTTGTATGTTCATTGTTGGACATGCAACATCTGAAACATTACTACTTGTAAAAAAATCATATCTGTTGAGTAAGACTGTCAAGTTTATCTTCATTTTTTTTCCCAACTTATCAAAGCTCAATATTAAACAACATGTACTCTATAAGCAGAGTATGTCCATGAGTTACCTTCTTGGGAGTTCGGGGTACGCCCTAATATACATTTTGATTGTAATTTTGATTTGTATTTTGATATTCAGGACAAAGAGGCTCGATTAATGCACGCTATACCCCTATATAAAATTTTTGTTTTTTTGATAGGAATAAATATTGGTAGTTTTATAAATGTTTTAATTATCAGAATTCCAAAAAAAATGGATGTCATTTATGCTCGATCAGCATGTCCTTACTGTAATCATCAAATTTGTTGGTATGAGAATATCCCATTACTTAGCTTTATTTTCTTAAAAGGTGCTTGCAGTAACTGTAAATCTAAAATTTCTTGGCAATACCCTTTTGTTGAGCTAATAACTGGCATTATTTCTATATTACTTTTACCTAGAGTGTTTACACTAATTTCAATTGTAGACTACTTTTTCCTTTTTACTACTGCTTGTGTTTTCATTATTCATTTTTTCATAGACATTAAACATAAAATTCTCCCTAATTCTTTAAATCTCTATTTGTTGGCAATTTTTCTTTTTAGATCAATTTATTTTTATCCTATCAGTTACTGGTTAACAGGTGCTTTAGTTGGTGCACTCTTTCCCTTTATTGTTACTTCTGCCTACTATTATATAAAAAAGCAAGAGGGCATGGGAATGGGTGACATTAAACTATTTGGTATTTTAGGTATTCATTTGGGCCCTTTTGGTATTATCCACAATATCTTTTTGAGCTGTTTTTTGGGATCAATAATTGGATTGTCTTTGATTGCAAGGAAGAAAATGAACCTAAATAATCACTTGGCATTTGGACCATACATTCTTGTGGTTGCTACTTTTCAGATATTCTATCCCGATCTATTTAATAAATACATCTCATCTCTTTTATTTCATATGTAATGTATTTTGCACAATTACAATATTAACGTTATAATTTACTTTAAGGGCATCAACTAATAAACATTGGCTCAGGATTATTTTTTGGAAACCGGAAATGCAAGTTTAAAAAGTCTTATAGGTGGATTAAAAAACTCCTTAAGGCTAGCTCCTAATAAAATTATAGGCTTTGATGTGGGGTCAAGCTCTATAAAAATTGCAGAGCTTCATGCTGCAAGTGGTGACTCTTTTAAGCTAGTCAATTTTTATACAGTATCACTACCAGAAGGGTCTATTTCTGAAGATGAAATTCTTAGAAAAGATGAAATTGTTGAGGTTATCAAAGAGGCCATCGAAGCTTCAGGAGTTTCAAATTGTTCTGCTTGTATCGGGTTATCGGGATCAGGCACACTAATAAAAAAGCTTCAACTTGCAGGTGGCAATAGCGATGAAATAGATGACCAAATTTTATGGGAAATTGAGCAGTATTTACCATTTGAAATTGATGATGCCGCTGTCTCATATGATGTTCTGGGTGAAAATATGGGCGGTGGTGTAGATGCTATTGTCGCAGCTGCAAAAGAAGATTTGGTTACTAGTTATAAAGCACTATTGGAAGAAGCTGATATGCCCGTTCGGATAGTTGATATGGATGCCTTTGCCCTCATAAACATATTTGAGCACGCCTATTTAACAAATGAGGAACAATCCAATTCTTCAAAATCGTGGGTGTTAATTGATTTTGGGGCACAAAAAACTAAATTTATGGTTTACAGAGATAAAGCAGTAGTCTTTTTAAAGGAACTAAGTATAGGTGGTGTTTTAATTACAGAAGAAATTCAAAGAAAACTGGGAGTCAATTATTTTGAAGCCGAAGATTTAAAAACTAAAGGCGATGAGGATGGTAATCTTCCTGAGGAAATATTATCAATAATTGATGAGAACTTAGCCGCCATGCTTGTGGAGCTTAAAAAGACAATAGATTTCTATGTTAATTCTACTTCAGATGAAGCTATTGAAGGAGCATATATCACTGGGGGCAATAGTTTAATCCCTGGATTACTGGAAGATCTCGAAGCTAACCTAGGCGTTGAAGTAAATATATTAAATCCGTTCGAAAGAATTGACTATGACAGAAAAAAATTTGATGAAGAAGCAATCTCATCAATAGCTTATATAGGTACTGTAGCACTAGGCCTTGGAATGAGGATTAATGATTAATGATTAAAGTCAACCTTTTGGGCAAGAAAAAAGCTTTCAAAGTTCCCGTAATATTGGGAATGGACCCAACAAAACTAAACATTAAGATGCTATTTGTAGTGTTTATTATTTACCTAGCTCCGGGCTATACTTTATATCCCGTTTGGGATGACGATACCCAAGCAGCCAAGGACCGTGTAGATAAGGCCCGAAAAAAATTAAAAGTAATTAGAAAAAAAGTTAATGACCATGCAAATGTAAAAATACAACTCGAAGCCTTTAATAAACAAGTAGAACGATTAAAAGAACGCTCAAAATTGGTTAACGGAATACTCAAAGAGAAAAGACACCCAAATTTTTTACTTGAAAGAATAGCCAGAGATATCCCTAAAAAAGTTTGGTTAGAGGATTTACAAATTGATTATGATCGAAACATCACCATAATAGGAAAAGCACTCTCATACAAGGCCATAGGTGAATTTAGGGAAAAAGTTAATAAGTCAAGCTACTTTGAAAACTCACTATATTTAAAAAGCTCCTCTACAATTGCGGCATCAGCCAAGAATAATACTGTTAGAGTAGAAAAATTTGAAATTACAGGTAAGGTCGCTTCATTTGACCTTTGGAGTCAATAACAAAAGATGGGAAATTTATTTATAAGCAATATTCACTTTCTCATTTTTGCTTGGATAGTATACGATAACTATACTTTGTATGAAAATTACACAACAAAGATCAAGGAAATCAATGATGAACTTCCCGGCATCAATAGAAAAATCACCCGATATAACAAGGAACATAAACAATTAACGGCTTACTATGATGATATTGAAGAGGCCAAAACTCGTATCGAAAAAGTTGCTCAAGAGGTAGAGAAACTACAGAGACAGCTACCCAACAAGATTGACGATACTGAAAATTTACAACTCATTGACGACATAACCAGAAGTGTGAACCTAAAAGATGTTGACTTAAAACCACAAGGCACTGATAACAAGGGGTTTTATTTAACAAAAAATTACAAGCTAAAAGCAAGTGGCACTTACTTACAGTTTTTAATATTCTTTGAAAAAATTGCAAACACAAGCCGACTATTTAATATAAAAAATGTAAAGCTCCATAGTACAGATATTAAACAAAAAGGACGATTCCAAGTTATTGGTGGAGATATCATTCTTTTTGCATACCAATACAATACAAGCTATCGTGAAAAACGTGGTATTGAAGAAATTGAAAAGCAATTTAAAAAGAGGCAAAAAACAGGTAGAAAATCAAAACGAAAGCGCAAAGGAAAAGGAAAAAAATAAGTGATGCAAAAAGCTCTTATAGTCCTACTTATAGTGCTATTTAGATGCGACTACTTATTCAGTAGCAGTAACTCTAAAGTGTCTAGTAAAAAATATACTTTTTTGAAAAGCAAAACTTATATTGAAAATCCTTTCGAGCTGCGTGATCCCTTCAAAAGAATGGTCAATATAAGAAAAAAAAGGCATAAGAAAAAGTTCGATGGCTATATGGCCGGAGATGTGTTTTCAAATTTACCCCAAGTTGAACAAATCTCAATAGGTAATATAAAGTTGGTTGGCCTTCTGCTAGGAGAAAAAAGAAGGGCCATGATAAAAATTGGTTCATCAGATCAAGTGTTTATTATAAAAGAGGGTATGAAGCTTGGCCAAGATGCTCTTGAGCTAAAAGCGATTTTGCCCGGTGGAATCGTATTTGTAGAAAAAATTAAAAATGTTTATGATCAATTTGAGTATCTAGAAACTATTATACCAATCACTGAAGATTAGTTGTAACAAATTGACAAATGGTGGTATAATTTATTGTGGTACTTTAAAAAAAGAGGGATCATGAAAAAAGGATTTTTTCTCATACTTCTTATGTTTTCGCTTCTTCCAAGAGCTGTAACTGCTTCAAAAATTGAAGAGATAAGTTTTCAACAAAAGGGCGAAGTTTCTCAAATTGTTATTACAACTGATGACGATGCTATAAAGGCTAAAAAATTTCATGTTACAGAAGATAAGCAAATTATTGTTGACTTAAAAAATGTTGAAGCTACCGCCAGAGTAATGAGGGCATTTGATACCTCTGAATTTTCCGGAAGCACCGTCTTTATTAGAGCATACAAAAAACCTGGTTCAAAAAATGATATTCGAATTGCTGTTCAATTAAGGGACAATGTCCGCTCAATATTCAAGCGTGTTGGTAGTAGTTTTGTGCTCAGTATAGAGAACAGATTTGGTGTATTTTCTGAGCAAACAATTCAACAATTTCTCGATGATGAAAAATCTACTGACAACCAATCAACAGGTAAAGTTCACGTGCCTCGTTCAAAAGCTGTAGAAGATATCTTAGAAAATTTAACCCTCTCTGGTAAAAAGAAGTACATCGGAAGAAGGATATCTGTAAATGTAAAGAATATGAAAATTGAAGATCTGCTGATGATTATAGCTGACTCTTCTGGTTTTAATATTATTATGACAAAAGAGGTTAAGACACTACCCCCATTAACCCTTTCTATGGTCAACGTCCCGTGGGATCAAGTTCTAGATACGATTTTAAAAATAAATAAATTAGTTGCCAAGAAAAATGGAATTATTCTAATGATTCAGTCTTTAAGGCAATCCACTGAAGAAAAAAAGCAAGAGATAGCAGCAAATAAGTTAAATGCGGTAGAAGAACCAATGGTCACTAAAGTATTTCCTCTTAGTTTTGCTAAACTTTCTGATATCAAAAAAATAGTTACCCCATATTTGACCAAAAACAAAGGTACAGTCGCACTGGATAAAAGAACAAAACAAGTTATCGTTAAAGATACTGTTGAGAGCATAGAGAGAATAAGAAAAATTATTGAGGTTTTAGACGTACAAACTCCTCAAGTTTTAATTGAGGCCAAAATAGTCGAAGTAACAGAGTCATATGCAAAAGAAATCGGTCTTGGCCAAGGTTTAAACCTTGGTTTTGATCCTGTTGGAGAAATAGGAGCTGATGAGGGGCCAGGAATTGCTTTTAGTTCTGCGCCCTCAGCAGAACGAGATCTTTTTGGAATTAACATTAAACAAATGGGGAGATTGTGGGGTCTTGGATTTAATCTGAAGCTTATGGAAAGTGAGTCAAAAGGGAAGATCATCGCCAACCCAAAGGTCATCGCTCAAAATAATGTCGCTGCCACAATTTCCACACAAGATACAACGAGCTTTTCTGTTACTAAAAGAGAGGCTGACGGCTCCACTTCCACAACTTTTGAACAAGTTTCTGCAGACCTTTCACTCAATGTCACTCCTCAAGTCACAAACGAAGGTTCAATCTTTTTAAAAGTAGCAGTGAGTAAAACCCACTTTGGTACTAGACCCACTCAGGAAGCCCCCCCTAATACTGCTAGTAGAAGTGTAAAAACTGAAGTACTAGTCGATAATGGATCCACTGTTGTCATTGGAGGCATATATGCTTATTCTAAATCAGAACAGCACTCAGGTGTCCCATATTTGAAAGATATACCTTTAATTGGTTGGTTATTTAGAACTGCTTATGCTCCAAAGACCGACAAGAATGAGATGATTATCTTTTTAACTCCCAGAATTGTAAACCAAGAAGAAGCCGGGCTTATTAGTGAAGAATTTCAAGACGAGGCATAAGCATATAGATGAACAAAGAAATCCTCTCCTCTCCACTTCTTATCAAATATCAAAAGGTATACGAACAAGATCCAACATCTAGAGTTTTTGCACCACTATCTGAAGGTTATCGAAAACTGGGCATGGTTGAAAAAGCTATGGAGATCTTAAAACGTGGCATTCAACATAACCCAGATTATGTAACTGGTCTTTTGTGTCTAGCTAAATGTTATTTCGATATAGATGAGCACGATAAGGCTTATGAAATTTTACAACCTATTGTCGACGATAACATCGATAATATTGCTCTTCAGACTCTGTTTGGAGAGGTCTGTAGAAGTATTGGTAAGTTCAATCAAGCACTCGATACGTATAAATATTTGCTCTTTTTAAATCCCAGGAAAAAAGAATATGCTCTGCAAGTTAAAGAACTTGAAGACTCAGGTCTATGTCAGCAGAGTCCAGATCAACAAAATAAATCTGTAAGTTCTTTTAGTGATATTAGTTCTTATGAAATAAAATCATTTGACACTGAATCACTAAGTACTTCACCTTATGGGCAACAAGAAAATCAAGAACCTGATTTAGTTCAAAAACACGATATTGCTCAAGAGCAAGATACAAATCAACTGCAGGAGCAACAGCTCAAAATGTGGTTAGATCTAGATAAAAAACCAAAAGAGCAAACAGACCAAGACATCGTACAAACTGATGACCTAGATGAGTTGCCTGAGCCAAAACCCGAAAGTGAATTGTTACATGAAGAAAGTGATCTACCGCAAGAACCTGAAGCTGTGACAGTGGCCACACATGAAGTAAATGAAGACCCCCAAGAAGCTCCACCACCATCTTCTAAAAATGATATGCCTGTTATAACTCACACCCTTGTTGATCTATACTGTGCACAGGGATATTACAAAAAAGCGATTGAAATCCTCAAAAAAATTCTTGAACTCAACCCAGACGACGATAAAACTAAAAAGAAACTTGAAGATGTTGCCAAACTTATTAACTCTGATTTAAAACCAGACCCTACTGTAGCCACACAGCAAGAAACCCAAACAGATGGTCACAGTGATTTAATGCAGCTTTTTGACTCAAGACTCGGCACACAACAAGCAGAACGATTTAAAATGGCCGAGCAAAAAATGTATAGTTTTTTAAACGCTATTAGAGAACGTGCAGACACTCTTCGAACTCGCTAAACAAAAAATTTTAACTGAGCTAAAGGATAATGAATAATGTAGGTAGGTCAAAAGAAATTGATCTTATCCAAGACCAATCGTAGGTAGGTTAAAAGAACTTTTTGAATCCTTTAGGCCCAGTTACCATATATATTAAGCAAACCTTGTGCCAATTTATCGCTGCCTAACATATCGTAATTACGTAGATATTTTGACACTATGGGTGCCAATATGTCTTTTGACAAATATCATAAAGGATTAAATCTGGTGACAAATTGACTCAACTTTGAAGCTTTTATTTTTTGACTCTAAGCATCTTGAAATCCATAAAGTAATCCAAGGTCTCTTCTAATAGTTGATCAACTGATGTTAGTGGATAATAGGCAAAGTCCTGCTTTGCTTTATTTGATGAGACGCTACTTGCTACACAAAACTCCTCAATGAAAGACTTTTCATTTTCACTGAAATTTGCCTGTTTAAACTGCTGTCTATCAATGAATGAGAATGTGCTAAAATCAATATTTAATTTTTCACAACAAAGTTGATAAAAAGATGAAATGGACATATTCTCGTTGCCCAAAATGTAGTCGCCTATAACTCTGCTGTCTATTCCTTGCCAAATTCCTCTTGCTACATCACTTGCTGCTACAAAATTTTTTTTAGCATTTAGTAATGTTTTAAACCTCCGCATCTTTATCGCAAAAAGGATTGAGCCTGACGATGGCCTTGAGTCCCACCTTCCCAACATGTAACATGGGTGTGGAGTAAATACCCTCACGCTAGAGTTTTGTTTTTTAATCCAACAATCAAATTCATATTTTAAATTTGCATATGGTGTTTTTCTAAAATTTCCAATATCTTTTTCATCAACTATATTATCATCTACCCCACTACAAAGTGTTGATACACTTGAAACCTGTACCCAATATGGAATATCCTCTTTTGTTGCCATTTCAAAAAGATTTTTTGGTGCCTCTAAATTTATTGCCCTCATTTTACTTTGATCTTCTGCTTTCACACTTGCAAGGGCTGCACAATTAATAATACAATCTACTCCATCTAATAAGTCATCTGGCAAAGAACTTAAATCAGATAAATCTAAGCTGTACAAGTGGACTTTATCTAAATTTAGAAAAAGAAAGCTTCTTTTTGATACAGATCTTGAGATAACTTTAAATTGATGCCCCAGTTTTAGGCCTTGCTCTAGAATATGTGACCCTAAAAGCCCGGATGCTCCAGTAAGTAATACCTTCATGAATAATTCCTCAAGTGTGACGCATTACCCAAGGGTATTGTTGCACCGTTTATCACGGCACTTTCATCAAGTAAGAAATATTCTACCATTTTAGCAATGTGATCAACTTCAACTAAATTACCAGTTGGCATTGATTCTTTAATTTTTTTGATTTGATCTTCACTTAGGTTTTCTCGCAATTTCTGTGTATCAACGGGACCAAGTAAAAGAAGATTACAGGTAACTCCAGAAGTTGCAAGCTCTAAACATAAACCTTTTGTCAGTCCAGATAGGGCCGATTTCGCAGTCAAATAAGGCAATTGCCCTTTACTACCAACAACTTGTATAATCGTTCCAAAAAATAAGATCCTTCCAAATTTATTTTTTCTCATTCCCGAAATAATTTTTTGTATTATTAAAGTGGGAGCAATGCTTGAGATAGTATGTGCTTTTAAAAAGTCATCCTCTTGGCATCGTAGGAATGGTTTATGTTTTGGTGAATACATAGCATTATGGATGAACATATCCACTTGAAATGTTGATGCAATCTCTTTGGCAATATTTTTTGTAGCTTCTGGCTCAAGTAAGTCACATTGAAAAAAGTGATAGTTTGGAAATTCTTTAAGAGCATTATTGTCGTTACGGCCAATCCCTATAACTGTGTGGCCTAAATTCAAAAGGTGTTTGGCACAATTTGCTCCAATTCCTTTACTTACACCACTTATTAAAACGGTTTTTATCTTTGATGACATAGTTAATATCCCCACACAATAGAAGCAAGGCCTATATGGTAACCAGCTCCCATGGCCATCACCAACACCTTGTCTCCCTTGTTAATTTTCTTTTGTTGGACAGCTTCTGACAAGGCTATGCCCATACTGGCACTAGAAGTGTTTCCAAATTTGTCAAAATTTATTAAGGTTTTATCAGTTGAGACATTCATTGCTTCTAAAACTTTTTTTATAATTGCCCCATTTCCTTGATGAAAGACAAAAAAGTCATAATCGCTAATTTTACTATTATATTTTTTTAAACTACCACTTATAACTGTCACCAAACTCTCAGTAGTTCGTTGAAATATTTTATCTCCATCTTGCATTTTGATAAAGGGAGTGTATTCTGATTCATTATTTTGATCAAATGGATGTACTGATCCACCACCCAGTACTAGAATTTCATAACTATCACTGGGAATAGTCTGACATCTAGTCCACTCTATGTTTCCCTGAGAGTTCTCCTCCTTAACTAGATGTATAGCACAAGCACCATCTGCAAATAAAAACACAGTCCTTCGATCAAGTTTATTCAAGAATTTACTGCGTACTTCAGTAGCAATAACTAACGCTTCCTTCTCGTCAGTCGTCAGTAATCTAGAGACTGCCATCTCTAAAGCAAATATTTGACCTGCACAAGCTGCATTTAAATCTATTGCGGGATAGTCATGTTCTAAATTCAATTTATTTTTAATAATTGAAGCTGTAGATGGAGTAAAATAATCTTGTGAAATTGTAGATACCCAAATAGCACCTTGGAAATTATTCATATTTAACTTTTTTGCTGCCATAACTGCTAGATCACTAGCAGCTATTTTTTCGTCCACCCATCTTCTTTCATAGATTCCAATTCTTTTTTGTATCCATGAATCCTTCATCTTCAAGGAATTTGCAGCGATAATATCATTATTTGTGACGATTTTTTCAGGGACAAAATGTGCAATATTTTTTGGCCATACATTAATTGCCATAAATAACCTCCTCCCTTTAGGTGAACCGATGTTTAGAGTAACATTAGACCGATTTATTTCAAAGAAAAATGTCTTTGTGAATCATCTATGTTCAAGATATAATATTGAATCAGTAACATATTAATTGAGGTTAGTTATGTCACGCACAATTCTAGTCATAGATGATTCTTCTTTAGAGAAACTTTACTCTATAAATTTAAAAATGTATGTCGATACCGATGTTATAGAGCAAACGTGTGGAGCTGCTGCAGTTGCACTCTTAAATCATCTACCCAATGTAAATTTAATTATTGCTCAAGAAAAAGTTGGAGAAGAGGATACTTGGAAAGTTATTTTAAAACATATCCAACAAAAAGATTTAAAAATTCAAATGATTGTTATAGGCAAGGATGAATTAATTGATAAATTTGCTACACGACTTCCTCCAAATGCTTCTTTACAAGATGTGATCAGAGCCGCTGCAAAGTGTTTAGGGGTAACTGCAAAGGATATGTCCAAACAAGTTGTTCCTGACTATATTCGACTACCTCTACAATATTTTCCAGCAGAAAGTGTTTGTATTTGTGACGTATTTCATCAAGAACACATTGACGGCGCTGAGGAGCAGTCATTTACAAAATATTTTTCTACAGACCAAACAATCGATAAGGATACAATTAGCAACTTAAGAAAAGATGGTGTAAAATATCTTTTTATTCCTGCAAAAAACCGTTTAAAGTTTGTTAATGATTTTTCAAAACAAGTGCTATCAACCCTACAAGACAAAAATGCCTCAGAGGACAGCAAGTTAAATGCTACCGACTGTGCTATGCATATGGTTAGCGAACGAATTAAAGATGCTGGGCTTGATGAACAATCTGTTGAACTGGCAAAAGCTAGTATGAAAAATATTTCTGAACTTGCAGAAGATCGTAAAAATAAAGGTCTGGCTTACTGTCTTAAAAAGTTATTGGAAAATTCAACGAGCTTTCGATATGCTCACTGTCAACTTATCTCTTATGTAGCATCTCATGTAATTAAACAAATGGATTGGGGATCGCGAGAACAACAAGAAAAAATTATTTTCATAACTTTTTTTCACGATATCCTTCTTGATACTGATGAATTATGTATGATACACAGCGAAGAGGATCTACTAAACTCAAGCATCAGTAACGATGACCGAGAACTCGTCATCTCTCATGCTACTAAGGTTGCTCAAATTATTAAAACATACCCTCACGCTCCAATTGGATCAGACACCATCCTTGAGCAACATCACGGCAGCAGAAACGGTAACGGCTTTCCCCGTACTTTACCACTAAACCTTTCACCACTTGCAATTGTATTTATAATTGTTGAAAGTTATGTGCACTATGTATTAAAGTTAACTGAGTCTGGTGAATTTGAGCATGCAAGTGTAATAAAATATTTAGAAGAAACATTTCCTAAGGGCGGCAAAGTTAGATCAACTATACAACATCTTAGTAAATTGAAATTCTGATAATTTTTAATCCTACATAGGAGTTTATATGGAATGTCCCAAATGTGCAGGTGAACTAAACATTCAGACATATGAAGGTATAGAAATTGATCGATGTAGTAGTTGTGATGGTACCTGGCTAGACCGTGGTGAGCTTACAAAAATTATTGAAACCAAAGAAGAAACTTTCAGTGAAGGACTTATTCAAGAGACATTAACTACTGCTTGTGCAGGTGTTCCCAAAGACGAAATTAGAACTCTCGTTAAATGTCCTAAGTGTTCTAAGGCCATGACTGCTGTTAATTATGACTATTCTTCTGGTATCATCATCGATTCCTGTCCCGAAGGACATGGTGTCTGGCTTGATAAAGATGAGCTTAAAAAGGTTCAACTTCATAGAGAACATTGGGAGAAAGAAGCTTCAGAACATCAATCAGAATGGCTGGCACTTGCAAATATGGCCAAAGAAGATAGAATCAATACTATAGAAGAAATCAAAAAACGAGATATGAGACCCACCAAACATGTTGTTGGATCATTGTTGAAAAAATTAAGTAATCTCTTTTAATTAAATGCTCCTACTTTATCGGTGAGAAAATCCTTTGTGGTCTAAATTTGAACTTTTTATTACCAAATGGTAAAACCATAGAAAACCATACTAAAAAGGCTTTACCTTTAATATATTTATGAGGTACAAATCCCCAAAACCTAGAATCATATGATCCATCACGATTATCACCCATGACAAAATAATTACCTTTAGGCACCTGTTTCTTGCGATAATCAACTTTTAAATAATTATCTTCATCCTGTTGAATGAAGTGCAGGTGTTTTCCTATTTGAGATTTATAAAAACTCAGGTTTTGATTTTTATACTTTTCATCAATATCTACTAAAAACTCTTTTGACGGAACTTTTGTCGTTTTAACTTTTTTTCCATTAATGTAAATTACTTTCTTTTTAATTTCGATTTTGTCGCCTGGCAATCCAACCACTCTCTTTATATAATTAATTTTCGGGTCCTGAGGAAATTTAAAAACAATTACATCACCTCTTTGTGGATTTCCAGGTTTAGTTATGTAAATTGGGTCAGAATAAAAATCTGAAAAGGGAAGTTTTAGACCATAGGCCATCTTATTAACTATAATAAAATCACCAATCTTTAGTGTTGGAGTCATAGAACCTGTGGGAATGCGAAATGGTTCTAATACAATTGATCTAAACATTAAAAAAAGTAGAAATAACAATAAAAAGAGAAATTTCTTTTTAGTCCAAAATCTTTTTTTTAGGACATTTACTTCAGTTACAATTTCATCCATTGCGCGCCTCCTGCGCACGTTCTCAGCCCTTTACTCGTTTTGAGTCACTTAAAGTGCTAATTACCTTCTTTTTTACTATTTTATTATAGTAGTACTCAATAATATATTTAGCTAGAAACGATGACTTTATATACCATTTTTTCACATTAATGTTCATTACACAAATCGAGATACCTTTTCCTAGTTCATCATTAGTTGGTATAGCAAAAGCAGTAAACCAGTCTCTTTTTCCATGAGGCAAACCTCCTGTAATACTTCCAGTCTTGCCTCCAATCAATAGTTTTCTTTTAACTCCTCTTCTCATTCTCCTAAAACTTGAGCGAGCTGTACCTCTAACTACAGTTTTTTGCATCATATTTTTTACTTCAGAAGCAACAAAGTCATTTAAAATCTTTTTTTCATTCTTACTGAATATTGTTAAGCTTTGATTTGTATTAAGGTTAACAATTTTATCGACAATTTTTGGATACTTTAATACACCATTATTGGCTATGATTAACGACAATACCGCTGCGTGAATTGGACCTATCAAAGTTTCTCTATTAAAACCACTCGCAAGCTCAGCCAAATTATATTGATCGTCTGCCAATCCAAAAACAGATTTAGAAAGTAGTACATCTTCCATTAAGTCGTTATTAAAACCAAAGTTGTTTGCCATATTCATAAGATCAACGGCCTTAAGGTTGTTAATAGCAGCCTTACCAAAGATTACATTATTAGAATATGCAAATGCTCTTTCTAAAGTTTGATATCTTGTCCATTTTGTTTTTTTATCCCCCAATTGATATTTATATAGGGTAGTGCCTTTTCCTCTAAAATTAAACATTGAATCTTTAGATAACTTTGCTTTTTCTAATAAGGCTGCGGAAGTAACAATTTTTATCAAACTAGCAGATGGGTGAGTTGCAGAAAATGCCAACTTTTGATTAAAAGATTTACTGCGACCTTCATACCCTGTTGCAGCTAGAATGTTACCAGTGTCGTTTTCAATGACTACTACTGCGGCATAATCTGAACGATATCTTCTTAACAGTCTATTTATATGTTTTGTTAAGTCGTCTCTGAAGGTATATTTAATTTTATAACTGACATGGTGATCCGTGAATGTATCGGGCCAGACTAACTTTTTATTACTAAAAACTTTGTTTATGACACTTTTAAGCTTTAATACACGAGATCTGCTTTTGATTAAATTTTCAAATCTGTTAAACCCTGCATAAGCAGCATTTGCAGATGTTGCAATAACATGCAAAAAGAAGATTAATAAAAATAATATCCTTATAAATTTAATACCACTTAAACTCACAGATGGCCTTTGACTTAAGTGTTATTCTTGTATTTTTTGCCTATGACAAAAAATTCTTTACTAACAGATCTAGTAGATTTTGGCTTTAGAAAATGAAAATTCACAAACTCTTTCCTTTGCTCCTTTAAAAACACCTGTAGTTGATGTGAATCAAATACTTTAATTACTATATTACCACCATTTTTTAAAAAGATTGGAAGTATTAAAAATACTTTTTCTACAAGGTTTAAACTACGATCTTGATCGACAGAACGTATACCTGTCGTATTTGGTGCCATATCTGATAACACTACATCGAACTTATCTTTAGCACCTATTGAATCAAGGTTGTCTACTTCAAAAATATCAAGTGAATAAAGCAAAACATTTTCTATTGACTGGAGCTTATTATTGACTTCTTTTATATCAAGTCCTGTTACAGTTCCAAGCTTTCCCACCTTCTGTGAAGTGTATTGAATCCAAGAGCCTGGATAATAACCAAAATCAACAATATTGTCTCCACTATTGATAATATTGTATTTTTGATCAATTTCTTCTAATTTATAAATACTACGTGCTAAATAATTATTGTTCTTTGCTTTTTTAAAATAGTGGTCTTTAACTTTAAAACCCATGTATTGGCCTTAGCTATTCATGACAGATCAAGTAATGCCATATTGGCATTGGCCTTTATTTGCCAGGTATTTATGCTGTATTTTTTTACCTTTGATAGTAGCGTAGACTTACTTATCCTTAATTTTTCAGCTGTGCAATTAATTTTTCCACCAAAGTGATTTAATACATGGTTAAAATATTTATTTTCAAAGGTGCCTAGCGCATCGCGATAATCCAATGGCAAATTGGGGATTATCAAAATACCCTTAGATTCAACTTGTTGCAATGTTAGAGCTTCTACGCTGTCAGCTTCATCCAATAACCAACTGGGCAAATCTTCAATCTCTACTTTTGGATGTTTTGTAAATTGAAAGACGTACTCTAAACAGTTTTTTATTTGCCTAATATTTCCAGGCCACGACTGAGAACATAAAAATTTTTTACATCTGCTCGATAGATACAGATCTGAGCGTTTGCGACTATTTTTAAAATTGTTAAAAATTGTTGATATTGTATCTTGTAATAACTGTTGATCCTCACTTAAACTGGGTAATTTGTGATAAAATACTAACAACCTATAATAAAGATCTTTACGAAAAGTACCATCTACAACCATTTTTTTTAAATCTTTATTAGTTGCTGCAATAATGCGTCCATTGAATTTTCTCTCTGTATTTGATCCAAGGGGACAAAACTTTCTCTCTTCCAATAGATATAATAACTTTTTCTGCAAATCTAAGTTTAGCTCCCCAATTTCATCAAGAACAAGTGTTCCCTCTCTAACAATTTCACACCTTCCTACCCTACTCTCTACAGCTCCAGTATATGCTCCTTTTGTGTGCCCAAACAGTTCACTCTCAATTAATGTCTTGTTTAATGAGGCACAATCTACAATGACTAAAGGCCTATGTGAAAAACTTGATTTTTCGTGTAAAAGGCGGGCCAGTCTGGATTTACCCGTTCCTGTTTCTCCAGTTAGTAGTATTGATGATCTAATATCTTTTAACTTATTAACAATTTCCAACATGACGTTCCTTTTATTGTTACTCAACAAATCTTTTAGAACATTAGTACCTAACTTATAAGGTCGGCCATTGCAACAACATTGAACAATAAGTTGTCAATCTTTAATTCATTTTTCACATTAGAAAAGTTAAAATTCTTCTAGACGCATCCTTTTTGTTGCGATGCCCATCGGTGATTTTTATAAATTTCTTCTACTTTTTTCTTGACTTGATTTATTTATCCACATTTTTGGAGAAGTTATCCACATTCCCCATCAATAGCTGTGTATATCAAAATTTTGACTAGTGTAATTTTAAACACCATGATATCAGGTGGTTATGCGCTCGATAAGGATAAATACAACATTTGTCAAGGGCCCAAATAAAAAAGTTCAAAATATTTACAAAAGTTATTCACATTTTCGATAACGTAAATAGAATCTTAAGTCGTCCTTCAAAATGTGAGTCTAAAAGACAAATTAGAATGTAAATCATGTATATTCTGTTACGGCTCAAACGAAGACGGCTGATGGTTTGAAAAAGTAGCTCTAGAGGCAAGACAGAAAATAAAGCGACTATCCACATCAAAGCAAAGTCCTTAATCAAATATGCATCAAAAAATAGAGAAAAAATAAAGAGTATAAATATTGAAACAGTCAGCTGAGAAATTTTATGCATATCAAATATTATGTTTTTTACAATTTTCATTTTTGGAGCAAATTTTTTAAAAAGTATGACTAAAACTCCAAATATTGACAGTGAAAAAAAGGCCTTTCTTTTGATTATGGAAATTACTAGATCAAAATAATGAAAATCTAAATTCTGGAGATCACCAAAGCCCACAGTGTTGACACAAAATGTTATAAAAATTAATATTGGTCCTATTAGTGAGTATCTAAGCAGCTGTCTACGAAACCATCTCGTTTTATCTTTTAGGAAGAAAAAATAAAGTAATACAATTTGTACAAGCATTAAAAAGGCGAAATATGGATTTATTAAGACGCCTAAATATCCAATTAAACCAATAAATAATCCTGTCCTATAGGAGGCGCTCCTAGAAATCCATAGAATCGACCATACCCATATAACAGAGTAGGTCGTTATAAGTGAAGATCCAAAATTGTTACTAAGAATTTTTGAAAAACTCCAAGAAGATATTAGAGCAAAAACGCCAAGTAAAGAGGCACGTCTAGACATGAAATAACGTTGTAGAGCATAAAAAGATATGAGAAACATTCCCATCCCAACAAAATAAAAATGAGAGCACAACGCTAATTTGAATAAATGTGGGTATTTTTTAAAAGGATAGTAATTAACGACCAAAAAATTCCAATACTGAGGGTTTACTTTTTCAAGAGGATCAAAAAATAGCTTTAAAGAAGAAAAGGTTGTAATGGTCGGGAATTGAGGTATTGAAGCTATAAATATGATAATAATTAGACCCAACAGAGTTTTTTCAAATCTATCTAGATACTTAAACTCAGTAAAACTAGAGCTAACTGATTCACGTATGATTTTTCCTCTTGTAGGCCATGAATAAAACAGTCCCAATATTATCCAAGTAGTCCAAAAAATATTATTTATCCATTTTCCTGGCAAAAAGCTTAGTAGGTTGAAATATAATATTACCACTATCATGCCAAAATACAGACGATAGACAATGCGATCAAATGATGAATTTACTCTAAAGTAGATGTTTAGCCGATAATCTATCTCTTTGCCTAACATGAACCATTGCCCGCTCATAAACAGAATATATAAAATCATCATGATTATTTGAACATATACTGAAACGTCTAACGATTTTTGAATCCAAATTGGGATTAACAGAAATGAAGAGTAAGTTAGTGCTCGTTGGAGAAAAAAGCTCCACTTTGTCTTAAGCGATGTTTGAATTTCAGAAGTATTTATATGCATATCCTATATAAAATCATACTTTACCTAAAGTCGCCACTAACTTATCTGGCAATAAACACCATTATTGCATCATTTTCAATATATGGTATGCTATGTTAAGGGGTTAATTTTACCTCACATTAAAATTACCCCCCCAATACCACAGGAGGAGGTACAGTCTAACACAGGCATTCATGGAGGAATGTTTTGGGAATAGCTTTTGGCTCAATCAACACCGGACTACCAAAGGACATTGTTCAACAGTTAATTGCAGCTGAGAAGATTCCTATTGAGAAAATGGAAGCCAAAATTGAAAAAATCAACATAAAAAAAGACTTAGTATCAGAGCTAATCCAACTGGTTGAAGACATCCGAGGTGACCTAAATGCAAGTAGTAATGCCAGAGGTCTACGTGAATTTTCCTATAGTGGGAATGATGAACTAATCGATGTTACTATTAATAAGGATGTGGCAGTACCTGGAAGCTATCAATTAGAAGTAGTTCAGCTGGCCCAGAAATCTTCGGCCATGTCTTCTGGATTTGCCGACAAGGATGACAGCTATATCGGTGTTGGTTTTATAAAATACACTCTACCAAACGGCGACAGCCATGAAATCTATGTCGACTCAGAACACTCATCCTTAACGGGGATTGCTGAGCTGATTAATACTGATGAAAGTAATGGAATGAGCGTAAAGGTTATTAACGATGGTAGCGGATCTGAAACACCATGGCGACTTATTATTAGCCTTGATGGTACTGGTGATTCAAAACTTGCAGAATTCCCCTATTTCTACTTCGTTGATGGAGAACAAGATTTATATCTGGATCAAGAAAGAAAAGCACATGATGCAAAAATAAAATTAGATGGTTTTGAAATAGAGTATCCCACTAACAAGATAAATGACCTAATTCCTGGAGTAACTCTTGATCTACTAAAGGCCGCTCCTGGTGAAGAGTTCACCTTGACTATTGGTGAGGACACTGAGGCCATTACTGAAAAAGTCAATACTTTAGTAGATAGAATTAATGCAGTACTCACATTTATAATAAAACAAAATCAAATGGATGAGACTACCGACACCTCTAAAACATTGGGTGGAGATATGTCTTTGCAAAGTTTAGAAAGTAGACTTCGTAATGTAGTTTTTAAGGATGTTAAAACCAGTGAAGGATTAAAAAGACTTGGCTCATTGGGGGTTACATTTCAACGATCTGGTCTTTTAAAGTTTGAAGTAGAAAAGTTTAAAAGCATTACTAAAGAAAACTATAAAATTGTTTCTGAGGTTTTACGCGGTCACATTACTCAAGAAGGCATAAAGGTAGATGGGTTTATGGATCATTTGGAGGTATTGGTTGGCAATGTCTTAAGAAGACCAAATGGCCTACTTCAGTCGAGAAGAAGCACTTTCCAAAGTAATATAGATCAAATTGATCGTAGGATAGTGGATAAGCAGCGATTAATTGATAGGAAGGAACAGAATTTAAAGGAAAAGTTTGCAAGACTTGAAGCAACTATTTCCAAACTAAAGAGTTCTGCAGCTGGATTATCAGGTTTAAGCCAAGGCTCGGCTGACCCTGTTACTCAGCTAGGTTAATATTGTAGCTGTTAGAAATCAGCAAGTATCTAACAGCTTTTATTAATATAAAAACAAAAGCTTTGTATGCTATTTGCTGATAGTTTAAAGCTTGCGCCGGAGGCGCCCTATGAGTTATGGGTTAGGAGCTTATAAAAAAACATCTGTTCACACTGCAAGTAAGGAACAAATTTTGCTGATGCTGTATCAAGCTGCTATTAAAAGTTGTAAAAAATCTATTGAGGCGATTAAAAAAGGTGATGTTGCTACTAAGGGAGAACAAATTGGCAAACTCCAAGACATTGTTATTGAGCTAAATCATAGCTTAGACTTTGAGGTAGGTGGTGATATTGCCAGAGATTTGTCAGCGCTTTATGACTTCGTTCTTTATTCGAGTACTCAGGCCAATGTTAACATTGATGCTGCACCACTAGAAGGTTGTTTAGGTGTTCTTATAACACTATATGACGGCTGGAAAGAAGCAATCAAAGGCCTGAAAAAAGAAGGAACCCCTGAGAAAAAGCAGACAAATAATCCTTAAGTAATAAGATTAAGTTCTTAAATTGGGAAGGCAACATGATTCAAGAAATTATAAGTCAGATCATGCGTCATCTATCTTTGATGGATAGAGTGACAGATATTTCACATAATATTTATAAAGCAGCTGAAGCTGGAGATATTGAATATATTATTAGAGAAACCTCTAATAAGGATCGTCTCATAAATATTATACACGCTCTTCAAAATCAAATAGAAGAGCAAATTAGTTGTATAAGAAGTATAGTAGCCGCTAAAGAGATGATGAGTCTCGTAGTCGTTTGGAATGAGGATCTAAATAAATGGCTAAGTGATATAGAACACATTGATAAAAGTGTAATCTCGCTACTTGAAGAGGAGAAAAATAAAACTCAAAAGGAAATTTCAAAAAATTACAAAACTAAAGTACAATTTAAGGGATATAATCTTAAGGATGTAAGATCTTAAGACAGTTATTTGGGATAATAAAACATAAGGTGCGATGAGATGACATTTATAAAAATAACATCATATGAAATAAAGGTTTCCAAAACAAACTATAAAATTCCCGTAGTCAATGGTGTACATTTGCACTCAATGTATAATCCCATCAAAGAAGCCTATACTTTAGTAACAAATAATGAAAAACTCCTCAAAAGCAAAAACCAGATACTTATTTTAGGGATGGGATTTGGGTATCATATCAAGTTTGCAATGACTCAATTGAGTAAACTACATGATAAAAACTATCATATAATGGTAATTGAACCAAACAAGCAAGTCGTTGATGATTGTGAGGATGAGGTACTCAAAAACAATAAAAATTTAACCATTCATGGAGGCCTATCAATTGATGATCTTTATAAAAATGATGACCTCATAAACTTTCTGGCAGATAAACCTGGTATCATTGCCCACCCTGCATCTTTGAGTCTATATGGAGTTTATTTCAAAAAATTCTTAGGATATAGTGCTGCCAATAGTATTTTGGATATTTGTAATAATTCAAAATACAGTGAAATCACAGAATATTTCAAAGATTTCAAGAATGTAAAAAATCTAGATTCATACATTGAAAAATCTATTATTCAAAAGAAAACTATAACTCATGATATTGACTATTTCTTTTTAGCATTTAAAGACATTACTGCAAAAAAGGCAGAGCATTCTCTTGGAGATCAAGGATGAAAAGCATACTAATCATAAATCTCAAAAGGTATGGCGATATATATCAGATGGCCCACCTGATTGGTTCTATTGTTAAAGAGAGACCTCACCTAACTGTGGAGTTACTAGTTTACCAAGAATCCTTAATTGCTGCAAAATCTCTAAAGTATGTTTCTAAAGTCCACAGTATTGATCGACAAAAACTCATTACCTTAAAACAAAGTGCAATCTTCTCTGATTCACATGCGATAGACTTACTCTTTGAAACATTAAAACCTCTAAAAGATCAAACATTTGATAAGGTTATTAATTACTCTAATGATGTCGCTAGTACCTTTTTAACGTCTTATTTAACTTCTGGTGGTAAAGCTGGAAATCATGTTGGTGTCCAATTTAATGAGTTTAAAGTTACCACGTTATCAAGCAAGTGGGCGATGGTTTTTAACGATATCATCACTACCTTTTCAAACACACCTTTTCATTTTATCGATTGTTACCATAACATGTGTGATGTAAAGCATAGTAACAATTTTGAAAGAATCACTACCAAGGAAGATCATAATCAAACCGCCTTTGATAATTTTAATCTTATAAGGCAGAACAAATCTCAATATGGAGAACAAGTTAGAATTATTGGTATTCAACTAAAATCATCAAAAGCTGATAAAGATATTCCTTTTGATACCATTGTAGAGTTAATTAGTAGAATACTTCAAACTCCAGGACTCTTCCCTGTTTTATTGATCGCACCAAATAAAGATGAAAAGCAATATGTAACTAACATTAATGAATATTTTGACAACACATTAATAACAGTTGAGGCCGACTTTACCTCTGTCCCCTCAGTATTGATGAACATTGATCTTCTTGTTACACCTGACACTGTCATTAAACATATTGCAGATCTTGTAGATACACCAACTGTTGAGGTATCATTGGGATCTTCTCCATTTTTAAAACAAGGTACCTGTACTGCTGGCAACTTGATTCTGACACCAATAATCTCCTGTAGGCAGTGGTTTAACAGAGATGACAAAGAACTATGTAAAAAAATTGAGAAAAAACTCATAGAAAACCCAATCTCTTTTTCAAATGACATATTCCAATGTATCAAGATGCTTCTTAATCCAGAAATTAAAGAAGCAATTGAGTTATCTCCTTATCTATCTTTATATAAAGTAAGCCCAGATTCTCTAGGAGTTAATTTTACACATATTGCCGGTTCGATAGATGACAATATTGAAATTACTAGAAAGATGGCAAGGCTATTTATTGCCAATTTACTGGAATCAAATGCAAATCATCAATATGATTCTGTAATTCATTGCCACCCCCTTGATACCATCAGGGCTTGGGCCCAAACAGAAAAAGAGAAGATAAAAAATATAACTAAAGACCTACTCAATACTCTACAAAACATTTCAGTTCTTCGAACTGATCCAAGTAGTAAAATACGTAGAGAATTCATTTTAAATATTGATACATTAATAGGCTACTGTAACCACGAAAGCTTAATCGCAATTACTGCAATTATATTTAGATCAAAAATTGAATCCTTACATTCCAATGATTTTGCACTTAATATGCAATATATTGAGAAATTCATCTTTACACTAAAAGACGATCTAAAACTGTTAATCAAAATTTTAAATGACCTAGAAGAGCAAGTTAAAGTAACAGAAGAAAATATCTCACAAATCACAAAAGGAGGTTTAGGGAATAACACATTTGCCTAAGAAGGCAAGATCAATTTCACTTCATAATCGAGGACAATCATGAGTAACACAAGCTCAAACATTGAATTAGAACCCATGAGTAACACACAGACCGAGCAAAAAACTATTTGTATCGTACAGATTACTCGTATTGGTGACACTGTTCAAACACTACAAGCTGCCAATCTACTCAAAAAAGAAAATCCTCAACTAAGACTTATATTTGTCGGAAGAGAAAAATTTGCAAAACCACTGATGTTTTTATTAGATGTAACATTTGATAAATGTATCATGATCTCATCAAGTAACGATTCTTTAAGTGAAATTAATAATGAAAATATTGATGTTACAGTTAACTTATCATTCTGCAAAGAATCCTCTAACTTGTGTGCCAGGATAAAATCCACACATAAACTTGGCTTACAATTTAGAGATAATGGTTCAATTTCAATTCCAGATAAATGGTCTCAGTTAATTTATGCAAGCGTTATGAGAGGCCCATTAAACCCATTTTCTTTAGTAGATCTTTTTTGTGAGATCTTAGGAGTTAAAAAATTAACTATACCTTCTAATACACCTAAGCCACAAATGATTAATGCTGGAAAAAACATTGCTATCCATCCATTTGCCTCACATGAGAAAAAAAGATGGAAGCTCTATAAATGGGTTGAAGTAATATACAAATTATTACATACTGACTCTGAGTTAACTATTTCATTATTTGGAAGTCAAGACGAGCAAGTTGATGCTGACGAACTTATAGCTTCACCCACTTTAAATCAATATCGTTCTAGAATTTTTAATTATGTCGGCAAGACAACTATTTATGAGTTAACCGAAAAATTAGAAGAAAGCATGCTATTTGTAGGTCATGATTCTATGATCGGACATCTTGCTACATTATCTGGGATACAGACACTAACTATCTCTTTAGGATGTGTCCGTCCAATTGAAACAACACCGTATGGTGAAGGAAATTATAATATTGTTCCAAAAAGTGATTGTTTCCCTTGCTTTGTTAAAAGCAAATGTCCTTTTTATAAATGCCACACCGACGTTTCTTATAAAGTTGTTGTATCTGCAATCATACAACTGTTAGAACAAAAACAGATAACTAGGGAATACCTTACACAAGCTAACTCCAGCTTTCACTTAGCGATGGTCAATTTTTATATAACACGTTTTTCAAACCAGAACTGGTTAAAACTAGAAAGTATCATTGATCAAGAATTAAAATTAGAAGATATTTTTAAAATGTTTTATAGAATTACTTGGCCATACCTATTTTCTGAGATCGAAGAATACAATCCTTACCCTAAATTGACCACTAGTACACATAAACAATTATTGCAATACTTAGATGGCCTTAGAAAGTTAAATCAATTAATGGAATTTGGTAAAAAATACTCACAATATATTTACGAAGAACTCACTTCTAAAACACCAAATTTAAGAGAAATTAAAGAATTTTCAGCTAAAATAGAAGAGATCGATCAATTGCAAAACGTTATCAAAAAAGAATATCCACTACTATCACCTCTTTTAGATTTCTTCACCGTGGCCCAAGGTAATCTTGAAGGTGAGGGAATGACCCAATTAACTGAAAGTTCATATTTAACATTTACAAATTCCTCAATTGCAGTAAAAACTGTAATTGAGCTACTTAGAGTTACAATAAACAAACATTCTTCATCAACTGGAAACTATATGGCAAATAACAGTGCCACTACATCCAATAATTAAGGGAATTTCTATGCCTGAAATTACTATAAATACAGTACCAATGACCAGTGAACTTAACACAAAAAAAACTGTCAAAGAGGCCATAGACCAGCTTCATAATTTTCAACACTTCAAAAAAAGAACAGTTGTATCAATAACACTAGATGGTCAAATGATTAATATATATGATGAAGATCCTTTGTTGGTGACACCAATAGATGAGTTTAGCAGTGTCGACTTCACAGTCAAAACCAATATTGAACTGGCCCTTGATGCTCTTGATTCAAGTTTTTTATATATTGATGCTGTACTAGAAAGTATAGAGTTATTAACCCAGCTCTATCAAGAAAATAAGTATACTGAGGCAAACTCAAAATTCACAGAAGTAATTGATATTATGAGTTTATTTGTACAGTTAATATCACAAATTCACACAATTTTTAGAGATAACCTCACGAGTGAATACAAAAAAGATGATAAAGTAGAAGAGTTAGAGCTACATCTTCTTGCAATTTTAAAAGCAATAGTTCCTGCACAAGAAAAAAAGGATATTATCATGCTTTGTGACTTGCTAGAATATGAACTTGTAGATAACCTGAACCAATGGAAAACAAGTGCTATTCCAATTCTAAAAAAAGAATCCACAAACAGTTAAAGAAAAATCAAACCTTATCAAGAAAATACTTCAGACTCCTAAAAAAGCACAGCTTTAATCAAGAGGTCAGCAAACTTGACCAAATCTTAAAAAGAAACAATGAATTTGAATCATTTCTCAATCAGCTAGAATCACTCAAAGCTGTCCCCGAAGTGCTACTAAACCTTAAAGATTTTAAGGGTTATCGGACATGTCAATTACTAGTTCATGAGAAAGGAAAATCTAATATCATAAGCTATAATTACGATACCCAGATCGGTAAAACAACTACAGAACATCCCGTTAACTTCTTCAATTCAGTTTATAATATCATCAAAAAAAGTAAGCTAAAGCTGTTTGAACAATCCAAAATACCACAAAATGACATCTCAATTTTAGGTACATTCTTAGCAAAGGAGTTTGACCTAAAGGCACACAGAATAATATATATAATCTCACGCAATGATTTTTTACCCTCTACAGAGGATGAGCGCCTTAGTTTTGATAACCTTTGTTATGTTCTGGGACCATTATTTACACATCTGCTCAATAGGAAAAAGATTTTAGACCGAAAAAAAAATATAATCCTTGCACTTAATAACATTCCATCTCCTGCAATAATTATTGATAAAAAGACCAATATTAATTTTTTTACAAATCGTCTCTATCAGGAAAATGAAGTCCAAATTCAATCTGATGACCTATATTCTCCTTCACCAATGCCCTTATCAAACAATTATGAGCTCGTTTTGTTTTTTTCACGAAATGAAATACTTACACCTGATATCCATCAATTCCTACGAATTCAATTATTAGGAGAATTATTAAATACTTTAAGTCATGAATTAAGCAATCCACTATTTGGACTAAAACTTGCTACAGAGTTGCTCATTGCTAATACCTCAAATTGTGAACACAAAGAAACCCTTGAAGAAGTATCAAATAATTGTATCCGTTGCCAGAAAATTATTCACAACTTTTCTGGTCTTTATAGCGATAAGCCAGTATTTGTAAAAATAGATATAAGAGAAATAATAAGGGAAGTTCTAACTGTAACAAAAAGTGAAACACAACATATCACAAAGGAAATTATTAGTTCTAAGTGCGATGATTTACTTTTTATAGTTAACACAAATCCAACTTGGGTCGCACAGATCATTTTCAACTTTATAATAAATAGCTCACAGGCCATAAAAAGTGCAAGCAATGACTTATTTAAAACATTTATCCATACTTCAATCGAACCTGATGAGTGTTCAATCACTATTTCTGTCACAGATAATGGTCCAGGAATTGATAGTAGTGTTTTAGATAAAGTATCTATGCCTTTTATTACAACTAAACAAAAAGGAACCGGATTGGGACTTGCTATATGTCAAAGCCTTGCTAAAAAATTGGGTGGAGAAATTACCTTCTTTAATAATCCAGATAGAGCAGGAGCCACTTTCTCATTAATTTTACATAGAAAATAGTTATGATGTTGTTTTAAATTTTCTTATACACTCACTAGCAATTTCAAGTTTTACATCTAGTTTTTTTTGCTTTAATTGCTCAACGGTAATTTCATTGTTTGCAATCATCAAACTCAAGTGTTTTGTCTTTTTAACAATATTGCTCTTACATAAATGTTTATATATTAATTTTAAATACTGTTGCTGGCGATAGTTTTTAAATCCTTTAGTTAGATAGTATAAACTACAGCATTGGCCAAATTTATTAATAAACTTTGGATTATCTCCCACTATACTTATTAAACTATCTATAAATTTAACCAGCTGAGTTGGGGTCATATTTTGGATATTGTCACAATCTATATGATGAACCATTATCCCCATCGCTAAGTTCTTAACAACAAGAGGCATTCTTAATCTATTGTAAAATTGCTCCACATCTTCAAAACTGTTTCCTTGATTTATAAACATGGCCAATCCAGCTAATCTTACTTCGAGGGTAATATCCTCTTGGTTGCAAAGATCCAAGAAATTCAGCAGTTGATCATAAACTTTTCTTTTAGTAGATAGCAAGTTATAGATCTCACCAAAGACTGCTTTCAATGCATTACACTCATTCAAGACATCAAAAAACAACCTAGGTTTAACAGACATCAACGCCTTTTCTAACTCCTTATAAATCCTCTCTAAGGCAAGAGTTTTTAACATCCCATCTCTGGTCATCTTGGCCATCAATTTGATCGTCTCAGGCTCCACCCCAAATTCTAATTGTGCAGAAAATCTACAGACCCTAAGAACTCTAAGTGGATCATCACTAAAATAAGCAGAAATGTGTCTTAATGTTTCACTTTTAATGTCTTTAAAACCATTGTATGGATCAATGAAATTGCCATCATCATCCATTGCAATAGCATTAATAGTAAGATCTCTGCGATACAGGTCTTGCTCTAAACTAACGTTTTGATTAAAATCAAATTTAAAATCCTTATGCCCATCACCTGTACTAACTTCAATTCTAGCTAATGCATACTCATCTTTTGTCTCGGGATGAAGAAATACTGGAAATTCACTACCTACTTGTTTAAAACCAAGACTTAGCATCTCCTCAACAGTGGAGCCCACCACGACATAATCTTTATCATTAGTGTCTCGTTTTAGAATAAGATCTCTAACTGCTCCACCGACAAGATATGTTTTCACTCACCATCCTTTCATATATTTACCATTAATAATGCTAACAGCACTTTCTTGAAAAAACTAGCCTATATAATATTGGATAAAATGAATTGTTATTTAAGACCTTTTAGCACACCTTTTACAGTACAACTCGCACTCATATCATAGCCTACACCAACTACAAAATTTACAACTCCACTATAACTAAAGACGATTTGTTCTAAATTACAGACAAGATTTGATAGTAAACACTTCTCATAGAGTTCAGTCTTAACTTGCTCTTTCAAGCTCATTGCAAGATTAGAAACTCCAGCATCACATTGCTTTTTTCCTTCAAAAGCTGAAATATATACATCTCTCCCATTAACTGTTGAAGTCAATATCTCGAATTGTCTATTAGCATTCATTGCACTTATAAATCTTGCTCCAAATTCATCTAGAAAAAGGTGATCCAACTCACCAGTAAAATGGCCAATCTCATGAAGGATCATAATCTTTGCTTGATCTAGTGTAGTAAGCTTATTTTTTAACTTTGAAATTATAACTAGTAGAGAATTGTCTGGGTTTATATAAAAACAAATCCCACTTTCTTTGCCAAATTCGTCTGTACATGGAGCATCTTGAAACTGATACTTCACAACCTTTGAGTAAAACTTAAATTTTATATACCTAGCACTACCATTTACATCTTCTGTTAACCATTCTGTGTACAATGGGTCAATTTGCAATTTGCTTAAGGATTCCTTGGATAATTTATCGAGTAGTTTGGCAACCTCGACCTTTGCTTGCGCAAATAAAACTTCTACATAGTCAGTTCCATTGCCTGGGCCACTTTCTTTGCCCCAAACTTGCATAGACTGGCTAAGGTTAAAAATTATAAATATAATTAGCATTAGTAATTTAATCGTCCTCATTGAATATACCCCCCACCATCAATTTCTGATGTTAATTTATAGTATTGAACGCTTAGCTGATAAGTCTCATCTCCACCTTTTTTTTCCATGAGCTTTGCCATATCTGATCTAAACTTATTTATTAACTCTTTTGCCTCGTCAAGCCTTGATGAATCAACGGTCATAGTACAAGAGTTATAACACCTCTGTTGAACACTTTGTTTATCCAATGCCTCAACTGCATTGATTAAGACTTGTTTGTGATGCTCTTTAATAGATTCACTCGGTCTATCTTTTGGTGTTGTTAATCTTTCATGTGTTTTTATAAAAGTATTGTTGTGTTGCTTTATCAGGTTCATTCCAAGAAGCCTGTTTAAAACTTCTGTAACTTTACTAGCACTAAGCTTTCCACCTAGTCTCTTTGAAATCCACAATGGATCTGGTTTAAAATCATCTAAATTGGTCATTTCAAGTATTGCCATATGTGACCAATCAGATATCACTCTAAAGCGATCAAGATCGATGTAAGAGAATTTTTTGGCGGGATGAAGGGCCCTTAGTTTTAATTCAAAATACTCTGACTCAGGAATTGTTTTGGAGTTTTTTAAGTGTATTAAGTATTTTAAATAAGCTTTTTCATTATCTAAAAGCTTTAACCCTGAAACAATTTTGTCAAAATGGCGAGGTCTTATCATTCTTGTACCTTTTAGAAAAAATACCAACGAAGTATGACCTTTAAGATCCATCTGTTTGGCCCAAGAACGAATTGAGAAATATCTTTGAGATCTTTTTTTATACTCGCAAACATCGCGAAGAAAATCACCAGGATCTTGATAATTATAGACAGATGGCTGCAATTCTCCCCCCTTGAATATGAACCACCAAATGGTAGATAACGCTAGCACTCAAACAGTGGGGACGCAAGAACTTTGTAAGCAAAGTGGTTACAAAGTGTAACCACTTATTTACACAAATAACTGATTTTACTTAAATTAAATCATTAAGCGCAATCTCACTTGGACAAGAAGGGAGGATGTTAATCGCTTTGCGGCGCTTCATCCGTCCAAGTTTCACTCCCTTGGGTTTTATATAAAGTTACAACCTTCATTGGTCCATACTTCTGTAAGAATTTGGGGAATTCACTCCAGGGAATTCTACCTGATTGTGCATGCTCTAAAAGAGTTGAAGTCTTCTCTTCAAATAAGGGAGTCGCCTGCTTTACAAACTCTACTCTTGCAATTTCACCTTTGCCAAATTCATTCACAGCATACGCTTCAACAACTGTTGTTTCATTTATTTTAAATGGTGCAATATACTTTTGAAAATCTCCGTCATTTAAAGAGAAGAAAATTTCAGATGCGTCTCTATTAGCACTAATTTTTACTTCTACACTTTCAAAGAATTCACTTTTTCCTGGATTAATTGTAGCGATTGGAGGCAACTCAACCGGTGTTTGATCTTTTGGATTATTTAAATATGGAAGATATGTTTTAAAAACTTCTGAGTCAGAGATGATCCTTTGATGACCAGCAATACCAGCTCCAAGATTAAATACCATATTTAAATTTGCACCCTCAAGTTTTCCAGTACCACTATGTTGAGCATCAACAAAATCGCCTCTTCCTGCTAACGCCACATATGTAATTGTCTCGTTATCTAAACTCGTCTCTTTTTTATGTTGTCCACTTTGATTTTCTAAAAGTGGACCAAAAGGTGTATCATCAAAAATATCTGAAACTATGTGAGACTGTTGTTCAAAAGCACCACCCGATTGAAATTCATTCATCGCAAAAGGCCCCAAACCATAATTTGCAGAGGATAGTGAAACAAGAGTGCCAACCTGCTCATTATGGAGTGTTTCTTTCCCCCAAATACCCTGCTCGCTTAGACCTAAGATATAGCCTCTACCCAAAACCGCACCGAGGGAGTGACCTATAATATCTACTTTTGCAACACCTAAATATTCTATTACTGCATTTATAAAATTACGAACGTCATTGATGTTTGTCCTGTATGGATTAATCATTTGAACACCATCAAATGCTCCTCCATCTCCATTTTTTTTACCAAAATAAGATAACGCCCAAATCTCTGAATCATTATAACCGTTTTCTTTTAACATCTTATAAATTGGAACCATCCCCCACTGCCTGTGAGCGGCGTGTCCTCCGTTACCGTGGAGTAAGATTACAGGAACTCTTTCTACCCTACTACGATTTTCTTCTTTAGAAAGGGCCAAATCCCCACCGAATCCTCCTAAAACAGTTCCTCTACCTAATCCACCTTCATCAATAATATCAGGAAAATCAGATGGAAATTCCACTTCTCTATCGATATCATAAGTAACCCCAGCTAAATTAAAGTTGCCGCCACCTAAGTTAAAGTTACTTCCACCTAAATTTAAAAAACCTTGTGAGTAACTGGAAAAAGTAAGCATCATTAAGCTTGCGATAAAAAAGACATGTATGTAATTTTTTTTCATTATAGCTCCTCTTTTAATGAACAATATTCAGAAGATTTAAAACGATTGATGGTTCCTTATTTTAACCTCTGAGTCAATCGTCTATACGGGCGTTTTGATAATAATGGTTCCTTAGCTGAACCACTAAAAAACTATTATAAAATTACATCTTTGATTGAAAGTATAAATGCGTATAGAAATTAAGTTTATTTTAACTTAGGCACATAACTTCCTTTGGAGAAAGTACTTAAAAAACGTACTTTTTCCAAAGGTAAATCGTTAGCCATATGTTCCCTTTGAGATTTTTTCAAATACTCAAGCTCTAACTCTTCTAGTGACCTTCGCAACTCACTGATAGAATCTTTACTCAATGTTAAATAGCGAAGAATAAACAAATCGGAAGGGCTATCATTTGCGACTACATCTTCAATAATTTTCGAAGCCCACTCTTTGTATACTTTCTTGGTTAGAGGTCCTTTACCTACCCATCTTCTCAAGCAGGGTTTTGGCTTTTTGACTCTATTGTTGGCATTGAGCTCGATAATACCTAGTTCATCAAGCTTCTTTAGATATTTGAAAGTTTCTTTATAACTGAGACCAAACTCATCCTGGATTTCCTCCCAAGACATGCCTTCATTTACCAACTTCCATTGGAAGTTAAAGTAATCGAAATTCTTTACAAAAAATCTCTCCTGACTTTCATCAAACTTTGCTTCTTGCATTTTAGTTTCGTGGTGAGAAACGATAATATCTGCTAAACAAGTGTCTAGCGCTTGACAGATTTGATTTAAACGTTCGTAGGAACAATCTCTGGAAGAAAATATCTTTTTAAGCCCAGACTCAGATAAGCCGATTTTTTTTGCCAACATTTTGTAGGTGATTTTTTTGACTTTCATCAAATTTTTAATCACCCTAATCATTTCAAAAAAACCAATATCCTCCATTATTATCCCATTATCCCTAAAAAGGCCCTATTTAAGGGACTTTTATGATATAAATTGCTAATTGGCACCCATATCGTTAATTTTTATTCAACCTACCAACTAGAATAACGATTGTTAAGGAGTAAATTATGAGATTATTATTATTGGCTTGTATTTTATCGCTGTCAGCACAAGTGTCTTTTTCCGAAGAAAATAAAATTAACGAGTTATACGGACAATACAAATTGACAAGTGGCACAAGAACTTGTTTTCAAGAAATTGCAATCAATGAAGATAAAGAATGTCTTAAACTGCAAAAACTAAATGTTGAATCTGATGACATTCAAGTTGAGCAGTTCTGCCATATCAACAAAGGTCTACAAAGCGAACAAGCTACCGAGGAAGATAACAATTTCAAGAAAATAACCACTTACAATTATAAGTCTGAACTTTTTAATTTCAATATTTTAAACGTAACTCATAGAGTTGCTGTAAGAAATGCTTATGGTTTCCTACTAAAAAATACTGTTGTTAATAAAGTATTTTCTCTTAGTAATAATAAATTGGAGTATATGGTTACAAAATCAGATACTGCAGTATTTGAATTCCCAGAATATGAGATGATTCTTTGTTCATACGAAAAGTTGGAGGAGTAGGCTCCCTTTAATGCAGTTGGTTTCAAGTTGCTAGTTATCACACTAGATTACTTGAATAAAACCAGCAGCATTTGTATTGGCGTTAGGTAATAAATCCTTTCCCAATGAGTAATTTTCTCATATTATTACGATATGCAATTGCCTCAACACATTTTACACCCTCCGCGTGAATAATTTGTAACGAGGTAATTGCATGTCATATTTTAAAAAGCCCAAATATCCCCTTACTTACATGGTAGTTCTTACATAGTGCGTCAGCAGGGGGTTGAATCTTATCTTTTAATCCTGTAAGACCATTACCAAATGAATTATGCTAAAAATATTCTCATTATTTTGCTTTGTTTTAGTTTGCAGGGTTATGTAAATGCAAATTTGGAGGCAAATCCAGGATGTGAAACCTCTATTTCTACTTTTTTAAATAAGTCCGCTAACTTACTATACACTTCCGAGCAAACATTCACTGAAGTTGCTTATTCCATCAAGGACTTTTTTGCTCCCAAATTGGCAAATATGGATATTCACCTTGAATTTGATGCCATTTGGGATGTTCCCGAAGCTGGTGCCTTTGTTCAACGAAATCAACAAATGGTTTATATAGAAATTTACGGCGGTATCGCCCAACATCCCAACCAATCAACTGATAGCTTTGCAATCTCTATTATTCATGAGTTTTCCCATGTCCTGGGTGGCCCTCCATATTTACCCAAAAAGCAACTATCTGCAGAAGGGCAAGCCGATTATGTTGCTGGAAAATACCTAAAAGAGATCCTGCCCAGAATACCCGAAAACCCCACTCCAATACCCACAATCTCAAACCTACCACCAGAGCTTAAAAAATATCACCACAAATGCCTTGCCGCTTCAGTCGATTCACAACTATGTCTTAGAGGTCTCCAAGCAATCCAGCAGTTTGGCGACTTTATAGCTCAGATTAATCAAACTGCTCCCCCAAAAATTGGTAACGAGGACACCAAAGTCGTAGAAAAGACCATTCTCTCCTATCCATCAGTTCAATGTCGTCTTGATACTGTTTTGGCAGGTTTTTTGGATTTGCCAAGGCCATCGTGCTGGTTTTAAAAAAGTTCCTAAAAAATTCCAACACACTTTTACTGCAAATTAATTTATATATTTTTTGTGCGGGTGGTCCCACAAGTCTGCTGGCACCGGAGGGAATGGCGGAGGACACAGGATTCGAACCTGCGGAACCTCGCGGTTCAACGGTTTTCAAAACCGCCGCTTTCGACCACTCAGCCAATCCTCCGAACTCATGATATAATTGCCTAGAATAATGCCTTGACCTTAATCTGGCAATAGTAATTTACTCACCAAAGTACTTATCGAGTGGAATATTTAACTCCTCAGTTCCAGGTACAGCAAATCTTCCATCTTTAATGATATCAACTCTGGTCTCATCTGTTGTTACTACTGAAATAAAATCCAAGTCCTCATAGGGAAGTGTAATATCAGTGTGACATTGAGTGTAAGCTTTTTGTAGATCTGTTTTTCTAAGAAGCGTTTTTTCATTGTCCCTGGCGACGATTTCTTTATTGTCGATGGGATTATAAACTTTCCAATCTTCTTCCCAGGAAAAGCAGGTATCTCCAAAAGCAAAATGGGGGCCCATTTTTTCAACTATTAGAATCGGCAGAATTGATAAAAGATTGTATTTTTGTGCCATAACATAGGCCAAAGTATTTGTGCCAATGGCAAATTCCCCAATGGGTAGTGTTTTATGGGGGAAAAAGAGGTTTTCTTGAATGTACTTTTTACCCTCTTCTTCATTGTCAAAATTACTACAATTAAAATCTGTGACATACCCATCTTTAATAGTAAAAATTAGATCCTTATAGTTTAATCCGTCGAGATAAGTCTCATTGATATGTAAGGTACCATTCGTTTTTTTTAACTGTGGGGTGGTAAAGACTTCACCCACTGGAATATTGACGTCGGCTCCGCAATTTACAAAATTGGTTTGGGTTTTTGGATCATCAATCTTGGGCATTTTCACCATTATGTCTGTCTTATTGTTATTTTTTCCCTTAACATGGACAAAATCGGCCTTATCTAAAACATTTACTATATTGTGCTGAATTTTTTCGTAATGCTCAGTATCAAGCATGTTGATATTGGATGTTTCTTCAAAAATATTTTCAAAATCTTTACCTATCTCTGGAGTTGGAAAAGCTATGATCCCAAAGCTAGTTTCAGTTCGTGGAATATATTTATTTTGAGTTTCTCTCATTTTTGAAGAGTGTTCGCTAAAAAGCTTCTGTTGCTGATCATCAAATTTTAAGGCCAATGGTTTACTTTCTGGAGAGAATGGGCTCTCACCAAATGAATCAAAAAAGAACGCTCCTGAAAACTCATTCAGCAACTGTTTATTATCACTGCTTACCTTATTGAAAGTATTATAGGTTTGGTCTGAGTACTCTTTATTAAAAAATAATGCGTGTGAGAAGCGATAGTCATAGTCATATTGCCTATTTGGTTTTGTTCCATCGGCATAGCTTAAAATTGATTTAAGACCAACTGCCTCAAACTCCTTAACTAATGACTTTACCAATCTCTCTTGACCTATGTAGTAATAAATTGCAACAGACTTTTTCTTTTTCATGTCTTTTCTGCCCAGCTCAAATCCTCGCACATAAGCATTTGCCATACTTTTACTTAAGGTGTCGATTTTGTCCTGAGTGAACTTCTGAATAAAAGAGGATAGCTTGATTTCATTGTCACAAATATATTCACCATAGCGATAAAGATATTTTTGATCTGTCAGATCTGAATCCATAACTATAGATGTGTGTATTGATGAGTCGACATCAAAGCGGCGCAAGACATTCATGGTCATCTCTTCTTCATTGACATCTCGATCCACCTTGGAAACCAGAGATGTTAAGGTCAATTTATCCTTTTTATCAGCATTGATAGCGTCGTAAACCTCAATGAAAGATTGATTCCACGACTCCATAAGGTATGTCTTGTGGGTGAAAGCATAAGAGGTATATTTAAAAATGGATGCATAAAAACTTGCAAGCACAGGTCCTAGTTCTTTACCGAAGAGTTCTGCTGTGTAGGAAGGGTTTGAATAACAGGTATTATAGTTATCATCCAGGATCTCTGAAAACAAACTATGGTTTTGTTCTTTTAGCTCCTCCAAAGTGTGCGATTTAAAGTACTCATCGTTTAAATTTTTCTCTAAAGAGTTACATTTAAGAATCCTTTCAATGGTTTTTTTGAAGTATTGAGAAAACATATCGTCTTTTTCTGCTAAGTCCTGTTGAATCTTTTCAATTTTGGTAATTGAAGCTAAATAAGAGTTTTTTACTGATTCATTTTTTTTATCGATCATGCTCTGCAAAGTGGCCATTTTAAACTCCCTGGATATTATTTTAATAGACGGGCATTTTTACATAAGAAATACGAAAATACCAATTGACTTGATTTGTCTCTAATTTTATCTTCTTATCTATGGATTTAAAAATTAAAGAAAAAATCGCTTTAGTGTTTGGCTCATCTCAAGGTCTAGGACTGGCAGCAGCTCATTCTTTAGCTCAAGAGGGCTGTAGAGTTATTCTTTGTTCTAGGAATAAGGAAAAATTAGAAAAATCAATTACTGAAATTGGTGCACAAGATTATATTGTTGCTGATTTGAGTAAAGCTGATGCTGCAAAAGTTGTTGTAAAGCAAGTGTTGGATAAGTACGGCCAAATTGACATTATGGTCTGTAATACTGGTGGGCCCAAAGCAGGCACTTTTTTTGATGTGACCAACGAAGATTGGGAAACTGGATTTCATGGCCTTTGGCAAAGTGCAACATCTGCTTTTTATGCAGCAATTCCCTCCATGATGAAGGCAAAATGGGGAAGAATTGTTATAGTCACTTCAATCACCGCAAAAGAGCCAATAAAAAATTTAGTAATATCTAATGCTTTTCGCGCGGGACTTCACGGTTTAGTAAATAGTATAAGTAAAGAAATTGCCAGTGAAGGGGTCACAATTAATGCTGTTATGCCAGGATTTACAAAAACACAACGCCTAATGGATTTAAATATTGGACAGGAAACTATTGATAAAATACCTGCAAAGAGGCTAGGACAACCATCTGAGCTAGCTTCACTTATAAGCTTTTTATGCTCAGAAAATGCTGCTTACATTACAGGTCAGGCCATTTCTTGTGATGGTGGCTTGTTAAACTCTATTTAATCCCAACGATTAAATGTAATATTAACGCCCGTTAACATATCCCAAGTCACAAAGAAGAAACCAATATTTGTTTCAACATAACACACCCTGGAACTCTCTTGCTTTGGAACAATTGCCCTACATCTTGATCGTGAACTTCTCCCAAAAGAAGTTCTCCCAAAATTAATGTCTTGCCTTCTACATCCACGTTTTTCTAAGAGGATACGGATACTTTTTATTCCATATGCTAGATGGTCATTCCCATAGTCTGGTATGTTGTATTGATCAATGTTTAGAGAATAAACGGCACTATCATGGCTCTCAACGTTTATTAAACGACTCGCACAAGACCGTTGTCTGGCAGCTGATATCTGAGTCAGGCCAAAAAATAAAATCAACGCAAAGCTAATTACTTTCAAAATTGATTTCCTCCTGGAAAAATTAGAGTTTTAGAGTCTAACTCATTAGCTGATTAATTTAAAATTGGCAAGTCTCTCTATAATGTTTTTTAAATTTTTTGCCGCAGCTCATCTAAAAATTCTTCGGCCATAAAATCTTTGGAGCCCTTACTGACCTCAAACACCTTACCATCTTTGAAAATTATTGAAACCGGGATCGCAGATACTAGAAAATCCTGGTGAATCTTACCTTGGTTATCTGCAACAATTGGAAAATTAAGGGAAAACATCTTACTTATTTTTTTAATGTTCTGCATCTGGCGTGTCTCATCACTATTTATTCCAATTACTTTGATGACATTATCGCCAAATTTTTTCTTCATATTGACAATAGAAGAAAATTCGGCCAAACATGGAGTACACCACGATGCCCAAAAATTTAAAACAATAAACTTTGAATTCAATTTAGGAATATTAATTTCTTCACCGTTAGTTGAGGTAACTTTTAATTTATTGTAAATACTTTCATAGTGAGCATATAAAGATTTTTTCTTAGTCCCAGGTCCAGCTGTGCTATCCATTAAATCAAATGTGATTTGTCCTGCAAGCACTGCAGTAAAAACCATTATAAAAACTAGTATCGGGAAATATTTTTTCATTGATTAAAAATCCTAACGTACTTATCATATAGTATACTGTATTTAGTTCTTATTTTAAATACTTAACTCATTACTACCAGATTATGAGCGATAAAGAAATACTACAAAAAATAAAAAGTAATAAAGGTCAGTCCTTCATAGAATTCATGTTGCTACTATTTTCTTTAGTATCGATGTCATACATACTGGTCAATTCAATGGGTAATTTAATGTCCAAACGTTGGCAAGCATTAGTTGTAATAGTCACTGCTCCTGACGTTGAAAAAGCACTTAGTCATAAGGCAAACGTAAAGTTTCGACCATAATATAAAATTTAACATTGGAATTAATCATGGAATACATGTTGGCAATTGATCAGGGAACTACGGGTACAACTTGTGCTTTAATAAATGCAGATAGTTTTCAATTTGTTGATAAAGTGAATCAAGAGTATCCTCAGATATATCCATCACCTGGTTGGGTAGAGCACAATTTGAATGATATTTGGAACTCTGTACGCGTAACTTGTAAGCAACTTTTAGAAAGAAACAATGTATCACCAAAAAAAATCAAGTGCATCGGTATCACCAATCAAAGAGAGACCACCTGTGCTTTTGATCAAGACGGAGAACCCATTGCCAACGCCATAGTATGGCAAGATAGAAGAACTAGTGAATATTGTGCAAAACTAAGAAATGATGGCAAAGAGGAGTTCATTAAAGAAAAAACCGGTCTTCCAATTGATCCCTACTTTTCGGCCTCTAAGATGAGATGGCTTTTAGAAAACAATAATGACGTTAAAGAAGCCGAAAAAAACCTAAACCTTAGGTTTGGCACTATTGAGACCTTTTTACTTTTTAAGCTGACCAATGATAAGTCGTACTACACTGAGCCATCCAATGCTTCCAGAACTTTATTAATGAATCTTAAAACTAATTCATGGGACCCTGAGTTACTTAACATGTTTGGTATCAAAGAGTCTTTTCTTCCACAGATAAAAGATTCTTTTTCAGATTTTGGTCAAACTGAAGGGTTAGACTTTCTCCCCGACGGAATTCCAATAACCGGCATGTTGGGAGATCAGCAATCTGCTCTTTTTGGTCAAGCCGGTTATCGAAAAGGTGATATGAAATGCACTTATGGCACAGGGGCCTTTATTTTATTAAATACAGGTGAGGAGATAAAAAGATCTAAATCCGGCCTGTTGTCCACAGTTGCCTATCAACACAAAGGTCGGGCTTATTATGCATTAGAAGGTAGTTGTTATATTGCTGGAGCTGCTGTTGGATGGCTACGAGATAATTTAAAAATTATCAAAAAAAGTAGTGATGTTGAAAGGCTTGCAAAAAAAGTTACAAATCTTGCGGAAATGGAAAATATCCAATTTTTTCCATTTTTTACAGGTATTGGTTCACCTTATTGGAACGCAGATGCTAAGGGCGCAATTATGGGCCTTACAAGAGACACAAAGGATTCTCACTTAGCTCGTGCTTGTCTGGATGGTATTGCACTATCAATTAATGATTTAATCAATGCTTTAATAAATGATACAGGTATTGCACCAAGCTCTTTAAGAGTTGATGGAGGGGCATCAGCAAATAATTTACTCATGTCCATACAAGCAACAATTTCAAATACTGAAATTATTAGACCTCAAATTATTGAAACCACTGCTTACGGCGCGGCATTTGCCTCTGCAATTGGTCTTGGGCTTATAGATTTTGATAAAATTGATACATTGTGGAATGAAGATCGCAGATTTGCTGCAATTGAAAGTGAACGAAAGTTGTATGAAATTAAAAAAGAGCGTTGGACAGCAATGATCAAATCTATTTATCTCTGACACTCTAGAGATATTCATCAATTTCGCTGGCCCTTTTAATTCCAATAATTTCTAGTGGATATTTATCATTGTGCATTTGTGCAGTCTTTAGTGAGGTTATCACTCTCTTATAGTTTAGCTGTGACATCTCTTTTAAACGCAACTCCACTTGAGGAACACTCCTAACCTCTCCCGTTAAACCTACTTCACCCAAAAAAATTGTGGCCTCATCGAGTGGCTTTTCTCTATAAGAGCTTATAAGTGAAGCAATGATGCTTAAATCAGACTCTCTTGTAACTAATTTGATCCCACCAACTACATTTAGATAGATGTCATTAAAACCCAGCGGGATTTCAAAATACTTTTCAATAATAGCAACAAGCATCGATAAGCGATTACTATCTAATCCTTGAGTTGTCCTCCTGCCATTACCAAATTTATTTTCTACAACTAGGGCCTGAATTTCAATAAATAAAGATCTACTGCCCTCTAATATGCAGGTAAGAGATCGTCCAAAAGCTCCCTCTAGTTTATCTGTTAAAAAATATTGTGAGGGGTTTAACACTTCCTGTAGCCCATTATCACACATCTCAAAAATACCTACCTCATTGGTGTTGCCAAAACGGTTTTTTATAACCCGCAAAAGGCGATAATGGCCAAATTGATCCCCTTCAAAGTAGATTACAGTATCAACCATGTGCTCTAAAACCTTAGGCCCGGCCAAAGATCCCTCTTTTGTAATATGGCCAATTATAAAACAAGTTATGTTTTTTGCTTTGGCGTGATTCATCAGCTCATAAGTTACTTCCTTTACTTGTGAAATAGTGCCTGGTGCTGATGGGATTTCTGAAGAGGTAGTAGTTTGAATTGAGTCTAGTACTAAAAACCTAGGTTTATATTTATTTATCTGCTTTAAAATTTTTTGCCAGCTTCTTTCATGATAAATGTAGTAGTTGTCCCTATCAATATTTAAACGTCTAAAGCGATCTGCAATTTGATTAGCAGACTCTTCTCCACTAACATATAATACATTTTCATTAGTCAGCTGTTGTGCAAGCTTTCCCACAATGTCAGTTAAAAGTGTTGATTTACCAATTCCTGGCTCTCCGCCTATTAGAATTAAGGAACCTTGAACTAATCCTCCACCGATTACCCTATCAAATTCTCGTACACCAGTTTGGATAGTGGTATATGTGCTTTTTTCAATTTCTCCTAATAATTTTGGGGTTTCTTCTAAAATTCCATCTTCACCGCCAGATGTAATATCCGCAATTGATTTTGCTTGATTTTCTTCTTCGAAACTATTCCATTCCTCACACTGTGGACATTTTCCAATCCATTGATAAGCTTGATAAGAACATTTTTGACAAACATATATAATGCTATTTTTTTTTACCACTTTTTTATACCTCCGGCGGCAGCACGATAACTTGTTAAACATTTGATGTCAAAAAGAGTGTGCTTTAAAACTCCTATTGTTTCATGTTTGAAATAAGTTCTTTTAATTGATCTTCACTAAGAATTTCTATAGATAGCTCCTGAGCTTTTTTAAATTTTGAGGATTTTGAATCTGTCTCATTGGTAAGTAGCATGTCCGTTTTTTTGGAGACAGAACTTACGATAACACCACCATGGTCTCTTATTCTTGCCTCTATAACCGGTCTTTTTTCTGATAAAGCACCGGTTATACAGATTTTTTTACCCGTTATGGGTGTTTGCTGTTTTGTAGAGTTAGTAAGGCTAAAATCAAAACCTAAGGTCAATAGCTCATCAATCAGAGGTAACTTCTCTTTAATAGATGCAACAAATTCCTCCGACGATTTCTCGGCAAACGATTCAATTTGAGTCAATTGCTCAATACTTAAATTTTTAATCTTTTCAATATTGTCAATCCCATTAGAAACTACTTTTTCACATTTGTTATATGCACCACCGCTAATTCCTAGTGCAGATAAAAATGTTGCCAGATCAGCTGATTTTGATTTCTCTATACTCGCCCTCAATTTATTTGCTAATTTATCTTTTACCTTATCTAAGCTTAAAAACTCCTCATGACTAACTCTGTAGAGATCAGCAATATCCTTTACTAAACCATGCTTAATCATTTCATCAAGTCTTTTGGAACTTAAATCATCAATCCCAATTTTTTGGATGAAATTTAAAATCCCCTCCTTGATTTTTCCGGGACAGTTTGTATTATTACAAATGAGTCTTATATCTTTAACTTCAACCTCATTTTCACAACTAGGGCATTTAGTTGGTATTTGAAACTCATTTGCTGAGGCTTCAACCACAGAAAGAAATTTTGGTATGACCTCACCAGACCTAATTATCTCAATTACATCCCCTTGCTTTAAGTTGTATTGCTTAACCATTCCGTAATTATGAAGTGTAACTCTAGAGATTTTTGCCCCGGCCAATTCAGTTGGCTCAACTAGCGCCACAGGCGTTAAATAACCATTTCGTGAAATTGACCATATTATTTCTTTTATGCTCGTCTGCTTTGACTCCCCTTTAAATTTAAAGGCCATCTTATAGCGAGGATGGTGGGAGGTCTCCCCCATTTCCTCATGTAATCTTATATCATTTAAAGAAAACACCAATCCATCTACTTGATAATCTCCTTCTGCCATAAATAACTTAACTTCATCTAAAGTTTCTTCCAATTTTGAAAGATCAGTATGCAACTTTAACTCGACAGCTTTAAATCCCCTCTCAATTAACTTTGCTTGTTTTTCTATTTCAAAACTGAATGTCTCATTTTCACTAATGTAATCAAACGCTACAAATGTGATATAACGACAGAGCTCTAAGTTGTCTTTTCGTCCCATTAGACCAGCTACAATATTTCTTTGTGCCGATGGCCGATCTAGCCCAGCTTGAACCATTTCTTCTGATAAAGTAAAAAAATTGGTCTCAGTACAATACAGCTCACCACGTATTTCACAGATACCACCTGAAGCTTTATTAAGCTGCTTTGGAACTGAATCCATCCACAAAACTTTAGGTGTTATATCCTCACCAAGTACTCCATCTCCTCTAGTTTTAGCTAGCTCCAGTAATCCATCTTTATATATAAGAGAGCAACTCATCCCATCTATTTTTAACATACTCACAACTTGGTGATCAGCAATCCAACGTTTTAATTCCTTTAAATCATAGGTTTTATTTAGAGATAACATTTTTTTGGCATGCTTAACTTTTTTGCTCCCTACAGGGCTGGCTCCAACCATATCTAGTACTTTGCTAGTAGGTCGTACCTTGCGTAACCTCTCTTCGAGTAGATCATAGTCATGGTCAGAAATGGCCGGTCGTCCTTGGTAATATAATACTTTATTTTTCTTAATATACTCCTCTAACTCATCTGGAGATAAATCATCTTTAATCATTCTTATTTCCTAATTTAATACGTGAACGTTGCGCCCATTTTGAGAGTTGTCTGCTGAAAACTAACCTGCCGCACGGGCAAGTCAAAACTGGCTTCATTTGATATAATGTCTAAAGAACCATCAATAGAAATATTTGGTTTATAAGTCCAACTTGCACCAAGTTCAAAGTGATAAGATGAAACAGAGCTACTTTCTATAGGTATTGCTCTATTTTCAAATAATGCTGGAAACAAAATAATGTCAAACTCAACATAAAGCCTCAATTTACTTCTAAGTGGAATACTGCCTTTGGTACCTAAAATGATTCCTGTAAATGAGGATTCTACGATACCATCGCTAAGTTGAGGCTCAACGCTATAACCGTATCGCCCATAACCTACATAACCATCAATTTGAGGGCCATAGAAAAAGCCCAAAGGTAAATAACGATATCCTAATTTTAATTTATATTGATCAGTGCCAGCAGAATTTTCATCTTGACTGAGACTACCATCTTCTTTAGTCATGGTGCTAAATTGCTTTCCAATTTGAAATGATGTCCAAAATTTTCTGGTTATCCACAACTCCCCCTTAACCAAAACTCCATAGGAGAGCCCACCCATCTTATTATTAGTTGAATTATTTAGAGTTATAGTATCTGACAACTTGCCCAAATTAACGACAATACTAGCAGTACCCAATTTTCCAAACTTATAAGCGTCACCTTGAACTTGTTTTTCAAATTCACTATCTCTACCAGATTTTCTTATCAATCTGGCCCAATCTCCATTTCTTAGTTTTTTACTCAATCTTATTTTTGTAACTGTCCCATGAGACTGACTATCTGTTGTATGATAAATTTTTCCAAGCCCAACCTTTTCAACTTTCCATTCAACAACCTCTTTTAATAGAGGATGTTTTTTCACACTTATAGGCCTGACAAAGTTAACCATATCGCCTGCAACTGCCCCTTGTCCTTTACCCATATCAGTTACAAACTGCTTGCCTAAAATACCAGTTATCCTCCCGTCATAGGGAATTACTTTTTGATAAACATCGAGCCAATTTTTTATTGTTTGGGCAATCAATTCTATATCATTGGATTTTAATTTAGTTTTCTCTTTGAAATAAATATCGCCAACATTTCCAAATACAGTAATTTGAATATCAACCCCATCTACCTGATTAATAATGTCAACTTTAATCAGAGAACCAGTATTGGTTTTATCAGCAATAATTCTCAATACTTCCGTATTTTCGAGATGATGACTTAGATTCTTCCTATAATGACCTAAAATATTTAAAATTTCAGAATTTGAGATATAGTAGCACCAATCGCTATCTTTTATGAATTCTTCTACTTTTTCATACACTCTATAGCCAATTGCTCCTCCCAATTTATCGTTAATTGGCAAAAGTAGGCATCTGCGCATACTAGGAGCTGCCACCAAGTTAACGCTATAGCTATAAAGGACAGCAAAAAGCAAAAAAAGCTTTAAATTTCTCATAATTGTATAATAAGTAATGAAAGATGGATTGTGAATTTGTTTTCAATAATTTATAATTTTTGCATATGCAAAAAGTTGATATCTCCAATTTTAAAAACAAAAAGACGGCCCTTGTACTTTCCGGTGGAGTTGTAAAATCTTCTGCATGGCATCTAGGTGTTGGACTCGCACTAAGTGAGCTGGGATTTACTTTCAAGCACAACCACTCACTGCCATCTTCTACCGAAATTTCCACCTATGTCGGCTCCAGTGCTGGCTCTTTAATGAATTTGTACTTTGCCTCGGGTTATTCACCTCACGACATAGTCGATTCTGTTATAAATAGATCAAATAAAAAATTAAAGGCCATCTCTTACTCAGATATGATTTGCTTTAAAAAAACCAGAAAAAAGCCACCAAAAAGCTTTATCTATGACCCTTTTGAGAAACTACCATTTGCTATCAAACACTTTGTAAAACCTTGGCTTGGCATTTCTGGCTTTTTTACCACCGAAAAATTGCGCAAGTATGTAAAAGACCATGTGCTTATATCTAATAATTTTGAAGACTATAAAGCTGATATGTTTGTAGTTGCCACACAACTAGACCACTCTAGAAAAGTAATATTTAGTAAATACAAATTCCCAAATCCAAAAAATGATCCAGCAGTTTCTTATTATATGGGTACAAATGTCTCTGAAGCCGTTGCTGCCACAATGAGTGTACCCCCAATTTATAGCCCATACCCCATTGAAAATCCTCTAACAGGTCAAATCGACTACTATATTGATGGTGAGATACGCGACACGTTATCGACTCATGTGGCAATTGATAATAAATGTGAGTACATCATTAGCTCATGGACACACACTCCCTATCACTTTCATGACGAAATCGGCTCACTGGTAAGTTATGGGTTGCCTGCAATCCTCTTACAAACAATTTATCTGATAATCCAAAAGAAAATCAAAACTGACAGAAAAAATAGACAGCTGGCAAAGGATGTCGTTGAAACTGTAAATGATTTTTTAAAAGAAAATAAGTTTTCCCCTTCAAAACGCAGTGAGCTTGTATCAATCCTCGAAACAAAGCTAGATCATAAATCAAATGTCCACCTCATCGATATATTTCCAAAGCACCACAACTATAAAGTTTTTTTTAGAGGTCCATGTACTCTAAATCCTAATAAGACTTCCGAGATTGTTACATGTGGCTATAAACGTACTCTGGAAATATTTAGACATCACGAGTGGGAAAGCTAATTACCTTTATAATTGTTCTGCAAGATAAGCATTTTCAATACAGTAGGTTTGTAAATAATCAACAGTGCCATCTAAGTATGCAACCTTGCTACTGATTATTCCTTGGCTATCACCCATTAGAAATACTTTTGTCGTGTCAACTGATTCATCATAGTAGAAATTGCCATCTCTTTCAAGAAATGTCCGCTCTAAATAAATTGGCCCTTTATCGCCTTCACCCTCTACTTCAAAAGAGTGCAACCTTTTTGCTGGCAAGTTTATTTGAATCATACATCTTTTATCCAAAGTATCTATATCATGAATTTTGTAAACATATTCTATAAATTGATTATTAGGTACTTCAACAGACGTAGAATTCCAATGTCCCACATACAAATCCATATCTAAATGTCTTATATCAAGATACTGTCTAAACCCGGTGGGTAACATGGGCACCTGATATTGATACAAGTTAGTGCCAACCCTCTTTGTTTTTTTATTGCTATTAAAATAAAAAAGATCATCAACATCTAAATTCAACTCAATGCTGCGATTACTTAAAATGTTTTTTTGGTAAAGTGCAACTTGCTTTAGTGAACTGTCATAAAAAGCATTTGCTTCAAAATATATCTGTTTATCTGAAACAAATATTACCTTCTCGCCATATTCACCATCTAACGTTTCAAAGCTAATAAGTGTATTACCAGTATCTACTCCCGCAAATAACACATAACTATAGTCATTAGTTTTTTTCACTACTTTAAAATTATAATCTAAATAAAATTTAGCATCATATTGTGAATCAATTGCTACTGTATCAATTACTTCATCAATTTCTACCAGAACATGTCCTCCATGACCGACAACTTTGTGCTTATCTAAGAATTCGTTATATTGGTCCTCATCAATTAGAGGTACTACCAATTCCAAAGGCCCTAAATCATTGTCTAGGACGAGGTCAATTTTTGTATCAACTTTTCTCTTCTTTGATATAGTTCCACGCAAAATTGACATTTTGCCATTTATTTTTTCATGAAAGGATAAAACACCTTTTTCATTATCATAGAAATGATAATTATTACTATATGCTGGAAAAAATTCAAAGTTGTGAACATTATTAGTAATATTGTATCCAATCTTTGCATTAACAGTTGTTATTTTTACTTCCGCGATCTCTTTATCATCAAACTCAAATAAAGATTTTTTTTGAATAATACTCTTTTTTAGTGCTTGCAAAATTTTTTTTCGATTGTTTTTCACTTCACTTTGGTTATTTATTTTCTTCTTTGGATGTGACACAACAATATTGGGTTTTTTGACTTTTTTAGCACTGTTTTTAGTCATCTCACGATTAATCACTTTACTTACCATTTTTGAAATCTTGGGACTTGCAAATGTTACTTGGCAAGTAAGAATAATAAAGAGCAGAAAGTACTTAAACATATTTCTCCTTTAATAAATAAGATACATAATATAATTTTATAATATTTTAAAAAAATAATACACCCAGGAGCATTATTTTCTCAAAGACTCCTCACATTTATCAGTAAGAATGACAACTCTATCATCGCGAACCTTGCAGATCCCAGTATTTAATTCAAAATAGTAATCTCTTTTTTGGCATTGAATAATTACAATCCCATCATCTAATTTTTCAATAATATGAGTATGCCCCGGTAGAATGTTTATTGGACCACTAACTGTTGGAATCGTTATTGAATAAGCCCGAAGGCCCTTGGCAACGATTGATACCGGAGTAAATATATCAACATAATATAAACCCATATTAGATGCGTCCCTCCTTAATCATCTCTGCTTTTTCTTGTACCATTTTAAGATTACCAACCATATAGAACGCTTGTTCTGGTATAGTATCGCAATCTCCTTCTAAAATGGCCTTAAAACCAGCAATAGTTTCTTCAATATCTACAAATTGGCCTGGCGTACCAGTAAAATCTTGGGCTACAAAAAACGGCTGAGAAAAAAATCTTTGAACCTTTCTGGCCCTATTTACAACTAACTTGTCCTCATGTGAAAGTTCATCGGTTCCTAAAATTGCAATAACATCTTGAAGCTCCTTATATCTTTGCAATACTGACTGCACACTTCTTGCAATTTCATAGTGCTCATTTCCTACAACTTCAGGAGCTAAAATGCTTGAGGTTGATGTTAATGGATCTACTGCGGGATAAATACCTAACTCCACTATAGATCTCGACAATTCTGTAATGGAATCTAAATGGGCAAATGTTGTTGCTGGAGCTGGATCACTAAAGTCATCTGCAGGTACATACACTGCTTGAACTGAAGTAATTGAGCCATACTCTGTTGAAGTTATCCTCTCTTGCATCTCGCCCATCTCGGTCCCTAAAGTAGGTTGATACCCTACAGCCGATGGTATCCTACCAAGTAGTGCTGAAACTTCAGAACCGGCTTGTGTGAATCTAAAAATGTTATCTATAAAAAATAAAACATCCTGCTTATCTTCATCTCTAAAATACTCGGCCATTGATAAACCAGTAAGTGCAACCCTGGCCCTGGCCCCCGGAGGCTCATTCATTTGACCATATACCAGTGCTGTCTTTGACAATACACCAGAACCTTTCATCTCAGTGTAAAGATCGTTCCCCTCTCTTGTCCTTTCTCCAACGCCTGCAAATACAGAATACCCTCCATGATGAGTCGCTATGTTATTAATCAACTCCATAACAAGAACTGTTTTACCAACACCTGCACCTCCAAAAAGCCCTATTTTTCCACCTTTCATATATGGAGCAAGAAGATCAATTACCTTTATTCCTGTAAAAAGTGGCTCAATCTTTACTGCTTGATCACGAAAATCAGGGGGATTTCTATGAATGCTATAACGCTTAATTGTTTCTATTGGACCTGATTCATCAATCGGCTCTCCAACAACATTTACAATGCGTCCTAGACACTCTTTGCCGACTGGGACCATTATTGTATCTCCTGTGTCCAATACCTTAATCCCTCTTGCCAGACCATCGGTGGAATCCATAGCTATACAACGAACAATATTATTACCAATTTGCATCGCTACTTCTATAGTTAGATTCCACTCCTCATCCGAAATTGATTTATTAGTGGTTTTTAAAGCATTTTTTATTTGCGGAACTTTATTATAGGGAAACTCAACATCAATAATAGGGCCCATAATTTTTGTAATTGTTCCAAAATTTAAATCATTTTGCATAAGTGTCTCCAACACAAAATATTATGAATTCATAAACTCAGCCCCTGAAATCACTTCAATTAATTCAGTAGTAATGGCCGCTTGCCTGAGTTTATTTGCTTTCAATGTTAACAATCGTATTGCTTCTGTGCAGTTATTTGAAGCTAAAGTCATTACAGTCATTCTTATACCATGTTCTGATGCCAAACTATCTAAAATACAACCATAAAACATGTTAATATATACTTGTGGAATTAGTTCATCTAAAATCTCCTCTACACTTGGATTATACAGGAAGTCGCAAGTTGTTTCTTGTTTTAGATGCTCAATCTCCCAATCTGAAAGAGTAAAGGGGAGAATTTGCTTAATTGTAGGGATAAAAAACATTGCCGTTTTAAAGACGTTGAATGCAATATTTATTCTACTTATCTTCTTATCTAAAAAAAGTTGTCCTAGTTCCAAGGCAATATCTTTAATTTCTAAAAAGCTAGGTTCAGAACCCTTAAAAGAATACATATTTGACGAAGGGCTTTTAATAATTTCTTTGACCTTTTTTCCTATAAAATATATCTCTACTGGTTCTTTTGCATTATTTAAAAAACTCGTCACAGTTCTTGCTAAACTACTATTATAGCTACCACATAGTCCTTTATTTGAAGATACTATCAGTAAGATTTCTTTTTTTGAGCTATTTTTTTCCAAATAAGCATGTGTATATTTTTCAGATAATGCTGAGACAGTTCTAATAGTTTTATCCATTTCTAAATTATATGCTTTGCAACTATCAAGATTTTTTTTGGCCTTAGCAAACTTATTTGCCGCTACAATTTTCATAGCAGAAGTAACTTGAGAGATACCTTCAGTACTTTTAATTCTGCTTTTTAAATCTTTTAACGTTGCCATATTTTATTTTTTTTCTACGAAACTTTTGATAATCTTAATTAATTCATCTTCATTTGTTCTATTAATATCTTTAGAGTTGTCGATATTTATTACCAATTCTCTATGATTTACTTCAAGATAAGATAGTAAATCTCTTTCCATTGTTGTAATTTCATCCACTGGTACATCATCAAATAGTCCATTGGTAACCGCAAATAATGCAATTACTTGTTTCACCTCAGGTTGAACATCATATTGCTTTTGCTTTAGTAACTCTACTAAGCGCTCACCTCTCATTAATTGTTTTTTTGTTACCTCATCAACATCTGTTCCAAACGCCACAAATGAAGCCAGTTCTCTAAACTGTGCTAACTCAAGCCTTAACTTACCAGCTACTTTTTGCATAGACTTAACTTGAGCCCGACCACCAATTCTTGAAACTGAAATTCCAACGTTTATAGCTGGCCTTACTCCTGCATTAAACAGTGAGGACTCTAAGTATATTTGTCCGTCCGTTATCGAAATTATATTGGTCGGAATGTAAGCAGCAATATCACCTTCTTGAGTTTCAACAATAGGAAGAGCAGTTAATGAACCACCCCCCAATAATGAACTAAGCTTACCGGCCCTTTCCAATAACTTTGAATGAATATAAAATATGTCACCAGGAAATGCCTCCCTTCCAGGAGGTCTTCTAAGTAACAACGACATTTGCCTGTAAGCTTGTGCATGTTTTGTTAAATCATCATAGATTATTAGTGCATGTTTCCCATTATCTCTATAGTGTTCTCCTATGGCACATCCTGCATAAGGCGCTATATATTGAAGTGGAGCACTATGAGAGGAGGTTGCAGATACTATCACTGTATAATCGAGAGCCCCCATTTCTTTTAACTTTTCTCGAATTCTTTTTACTGTTGATTGCTTTTGTCCAATAGCAACGTAAATACAAAAAACATCCTTTTGTCTTTGATTAATTATCATATCTATTGCTAACGAAGTTTTTCCTGTCTTTCTATCACCAATAATTAACTCTCGTTGCCCTCTGCCTATGGCTATCATCGAATCGAGTGCTTTAATCCCCGTCTGTAATGGCTCACACACCATTTGTCTGGCAATAATACCTGGTGCTTTCAATTCGACAGTTCTATATTCCTCACATTCTATAGGTCCCAAACCATCTAATGGTTCACCTAAGCCGTTAATTACTCTTCCTAAAAGATTTTCACCTACTGGAATTTTTGCAACTGCTCCTGTCCTTCTAACCTGCATTCCTTCAACTATAGCTAAATCCTCTCCTAATACCGCAATATCAACACAATTTGAGCCAAGGCCTAAAATAATTCCCTTAGCTCCTGTTTCAAATTCTACAAGTTCACTAGAGACTGCATTATGAAGGCCAAAGACCTTTATAATTCCATCACCCATGGTTAAGACAGTACCAACTTCTTCACTTTTTATTCTTACTTCGAAATTTACAATTCTCTCTTCTATAATGTTTGTAATTTCTTCATGTCTTAAAAGCACACTTACCTCACAAGTTTTTGAGTAACCTGAGTTGATTATCAAGAGTCATGTTTAAACAAATCCCACCAGCAACTGCTTTATAACCTGCTGTTACATAATCCTTTTTATAATATTTTAATTTCACATCTCGCCCGGTTCTAATTTTCATATAGACTTCGAACCTATGTTTTACATCGGGATCAATATCTTCTTTAGCCCCATAAATAACACCGTTTAGCACTCCCATATTTTCAATATCTAGCTCTTTAATTTCATCATAAATATTTAAAACTTCATCAATTCTATATTCTTTAATCAAAAAACAAATGAAGTGATTTATTATTATCGATAATTCAAGTCTCTTAAAAATCTCGGTCATTACCTCTATTTTTTCTTCAACACCAAAATTTCTACTAAATAGAAAACTTCTTAAATTATCATTTTCTTTAATAACGTCACAAACTTTTTTATACTCATCCAATAAATCCACTTTATTTAACTTTATAAGATTAAACAAAGCCTTAGCATAAACTTGTCTGACTTTACATTCACGCATTACATTTTTGTCCTAGATATTTAACAGTAACCTTTCTTCAACCAATCGATTAATAGAGACATCACGTTTAACTCTTTTTTTAATTTCCATTACTACTTCATCAACAAATCTACCTTTTAAATCATTTTCAAATATAACTCTTCGTTCTTCTAAATATTTTTGTACAAACAATTTGTACTCATCTAGTTTTTCATTTCTTTCTTGTTCTTTGAGTTGCTTGAACAATACATTTTGATTAAATATTTCAGCATATAGATTAGATTCGAAATTAATTATCTCATTCATTTTTTGTCTAAAATAATTATATTTTAACTCTGCTTCTTTTGCCTTTTCATTGGCATGTTCAGAAAGTTCAAAAATATGATTGTAGTGCATTTCAAAAATTCTGTAGAATAGATCTTTATATTTTATTGCTATAAACGAGAATAATAAAATGACATTTATAAAAGGCCAAAGTAGATCACTAATAGGTCCCTCCAGATTAGACGTATAGATCGATAGACATATACAATTATAATCCTTTAAAAACCATTTTCAATCATATTATCAATGAAAGTTTGGGCCAGTTCTTCCTTTTTCTTAAGGACTTGTAATTCGATACCTTGATACTCTTTTTTAATTTTTTGTTTTTGATCAACTAATACAATATTATCAACCGCCTCTAAAAATAGATCTTCTTGATTTTTTATTATCTCTTCGCGTTGATTTTTTGCATATAAATCTGCTGCTTTGGTAATGATATCGACTTTTTTTTGATATTCCTGTTCTAAATTTGATGCGTTTTCGAGTTTCTCAAGGGAAGTTTTAAGTAACGTTGTGGTCATTTTCTCTCTAAAACTTAGTACAAATAGCAATTTATCAAAAAGTAGATGTTTTAAAATGACATATATTACTAGTAATAAAATGAATTGATAAAAAATGGAAATATCAACACCAAGTTTATCAATAATGGATATAAAAAGCTTCATAATCTACTTGTTATCTCTCATCTTAGTAGTACCATGAAAAATAACACCCTCTTCAACTATTAAACTTGGGGTAGTAATTGTCCCTTCAAAATGGGCAGGTTTGATTATCTCAACTCTGGAACTAGCATTAACATTGCCTTTTACAACTCCAGAAATAATTATTATATTCGCATTTATGTCTGCATTAATAATTGCACCTTCAGAGACTATTACTGTATTGTTAGAAAAGATGCTACCACTGACTATACCGGATATTCTGGCAGTCCCGTTAAAAGATAGATTACCTTCAAATTTACAACCTTCTTCAATAATTGCAGAAAGTTCTCCTGTTTTTTGAATCATATTTTAGGTCTTTTGATAAAAAATTCATAAATATCATTAAACTCTGCTTCATTATTATATTTTATGATTATATTTCCTGCACCATTTTTTTTGTGCTTGAGCATAAAATGGAATCCTGTATTTTGTTCCAAGTTATTTTTAAATTGATCAAGCTTATCTGCAAAAAATTTATCTTTATTTTCTTTTGTTCCCTTCTTGCTACTACTGTCTGATTTTATTAACTTCTCAAGCTCTCTAACAGTTAATTTCTTACTAACTGCAGTGTTTGCAAGCCGAATGGCCTTCTCTCGCCCATTTATGCCTGCTAAAATTTTGGCATGTCCAAATGTTAAATAATCTTTTTGAATAAGATCTATCACAGGTCTTGGTAACTTTAGTATTCTTAAAAAATTCGCTACTGTAGATCTTTCTTTACCCAATTTTTTTGCAACATCTTCTTGATTAAAATTATAATCATTCATCAGTTGATAATAGGCCAAAGCCTCTTCTACACAGTTTAAATCAGACCTTTGAATATTCTCTATTATTGCCATTACCAACTTTTCTCTATCAGTAACTTTTTTTATAACAACAGGAACTTTTTCTAAACCGGCCAATACTGAAGCCCTTAGTCTTCTCTCACCGGCCACTAATTCAAACTTTCCACTTTTTGATTTTGCGGCTACTATCAAGGGCTGTATGATGCCATTTTCTTTAATAGATTCTGCAAGTTCTTTCAACTCCTTCTCTTTAAAGATCTTTCGAGGTTGTTGTGGATTTGCCGTAATACTTTTAATGTCTATTAAAAAAGGATTTGAAGTAAGTTCTGGCTCCTTAGGGGGAGCTTTAGCTTTACTTTCAACAAGAACATTTTGTGGAACGTCCTTTATTAATGAAGCAATCCCTTTACCTAAAGCTAATTTCTTTGCCATGATTCACCTCTAGTTTTTTTTCATATTTGATTAAAATTTCTTTGGCCAATGCAAAATATGCAGCACTACCGCGCGATTCAATATCATACAACACGATAGGCTTCCCAAAACTTGGGCACTCTGATAGTTTTACATTTCTTGGAATTACAGTTTTGAAAACATTTTCACTAAAGTGAGTTTTTATCTCATTTGCCACTTGCTTATGAAGGTTGTTCCTCCCGTCATACAGGGTCAAAAGAATACCGCCTAAGCTGAGAGTGGTATTTAATGAGGCCCTAACCAACTTTATTGTGTTTAACAATTGGGCCAACCCTTCCATGGCAAAATATTCTGTTTGCAATGGAACCACATATGTGTGCGCTGCAGCAAATGCATTTACTGTAAGCAGCCCTAATGATGGGGGACAATCTATGATAATATAATCATAATCTTTTGAAATAGCTGACAAAGCTGTCTTTAATTTTAATTCTCTTGAAAAAACACTAACTAACTCAATTTCAGCCCCTACAAGGCTGTTGTCTGCTGGGCAAACATCTAGGTAAGGTATCTCTGTTTTATATATTGCCTTTTTTATATCTAATGAACCTATTATACAGTGATAGATGTTTTTGTTAGAATATTGCTGGGCAGTTAGACCTACCCCTACACTAGCATTACCTTGTGGATCTAAATCAACCAATAATGTCTTCTTTTCTGCAACTGCAAGACACGCTGCTAAATTTATGGATGATGTAGTCTTACCAACTCCACCTTTTTGGTTAGTCATGGCTATAATCGTTGCCATTCATTTTCCTCCTTAAAAATAAGATTTAGAATGTGCGTCTCTTAATTATTAAAGAAACTCTGAAAGTTTGACAAGGTCTTTTTTGGAAAATGTTCCACGTGGAACATTTTTTTCAATTTCGAAGCCAATTAAAAATCTACCCTCTGCTCCAGGAATATTTATCTCTTTCTCTTCAATTAATTTCCAATTTTTCTTAAGGTTGTTAATTGATTCCAATTCTTTATAATTAGGCCCTTTGTAGAAAAAAACGAACTGCTTACAAGTACATCTTATTTTTTTTAAAAAATCCTCAATTTTACCTACGGCCTTCAAGGTTATCACTGAAGTCTTGTCAAATATCATTTCTTCACATCTCACATGTTTTAAACAAACATTTTGTAATTTGAAATGATTACTGATTTGTTCTACAGCGCTTACTTTCTTTTTTCTGGCCTCAATACCTATGAATTTTACATCGGAACATTTATAGGCCAAAGGTATTATGGGAAATCCACCACCAAAACCTATATCAACTACTAGGCCATATTTTAAAACGAGATCCTTAAACTTGGCACTGTGTTCCAATGGCAATACTGAGTCTAAGATCTGTTTGTTGAAAAATTCTTCAGAATCCTTTATGTTTGTCAGATTTATTCCTGCTAAAGTGGTATTTAATATATTTAGATATTCATCACTAAATTTCTTCATTTTAAATAACTACTCGCCACATATGCTAAAGTAGCAGGCCTTATACCATTTATACTTTTTAATTCTGAAAAAGTTTGTGGCATCACATTTTTTATTCTCTGCCTACACTCAAACGAAATATTTTTAGACTTTGATAATTTTTTCCAATCTATATTTTGCATACTCAATCTTGAAACCTTATTTGTTTCAATATGGGCCCTATTAATATAACCTTCATATTTACAAGAGATCGCCACTGCTTTTATTACTTTTTCATCAAATTTAGCACCAAATTGATCTAATTCGCCCTTTAAAACCTCTACAGCCTCTAGTTTTGACCTGCATACTAACTCCTTTAGAGTTATATTTTCTTCCAATGGTCCATAATTCATTTTTTTAAAATAATTACTCATATCCTCGCTAACATTATAAGTTGTTTTTTCACAAAGCTTATATAAAAGATTAAACTCTTCCATGTAGAATGTCTGATACTTATCTATGTCTAAATCAAGATCCATAGACCTTCTATATTTAAAAATTCTATTTATGGCATTATCTTCTCTAACATATAAACGATTCTCTGAGCGAGCTGTAAATAATCTATATGGCTCATTTAAATCTTTTGTCACCAAATCCTCTATCATTACACCTATATATGATGCATTCCTATCGAGTATCAGCTCCTTACTACTATCAATTAGTGATAATGAAGCATTAATACCTGCCACAATCCCTTGTCCTGCAGCTTCTTCATATCCAGATGTTCCGTTTACTTGGCCAGCAAAATATAATCCCTTAATTTCGTTGTGTTCTAGTGTTCTACCTAAAGATCTAGTGTCAATTACATCATATTCAACAGCATATCCATAGATTTTGATCTCTACCTTCTCCAATCCCTCAATAGTTCTTAGAAATTGTGTTTGAACCTCTTTTGGAAGGCTTGTTGAGAGACCATTTGGATATATTGTTTGTGCGTCTAACCCTTCTGGTTCTATAAAAACGTGATGTCCGTTTCTATCTGGATACCTAAAGGCCTTATCTTCAATGCTAGGACAGTACCGAGGCCCCACTCCTTGTATTTGTCCATTAAAAAGTGGCGATTTTTCTTTATTCTCTCTTATTATTGATAGTGTTTTTTCATTTGTTCGTGTCAAATAGCATGAAACTTGGTCTAAATTTCGCTCAGTGAAATTATGAGAATAATGAAAATTATTGGCAAACTCATCAGACTTTTGCTCATACATAACACTAAAATTTAAAGTTTTACTATCAAGTCTTGCGGGAGTTCCCGTTTTATATCTTTTGGTTTTAAGCTTTACACCGGCAAAAAATTTATCAAATTCTGCCGATGCACCTTTTCCGATTACGCCACCTACTGTGACATCCTCTCCTAGATGCATTATTGCATTAATAAATGTTCCTGCAGTAATAATCAGCCTTTTAGAGGTATATTCATTGCCCTCACTGTCTGATAAAACGTATTGTCCACCCTCTTTAAGACGTACAATTTCAACTTTATTTCTAGCAATTGTAATATTGCTTTTGGTTGTTAACATAACTTCAGCAAGCTTTGAGTAGTACTCCTTATCAACTTGTACACGTGTCGATTGAACTGCATATCCCTTTGACTGGTTAAGTGTCCTGTACTGAATCCCAGACAAGTCTGCCAGTTTTCCCATCAAACCACCTAAAGCATCAATTTCTCTTACAACTTGTCCCTTGCCAACTCCTCCAATTGCAGGATTACATGGCATGGAACCTATTTCTACATCTGAAAATGTTATAAGACAGACTTTTAAATCAAATTGGGCAGCAATCCATGCAGCCTCTATCCCAGCATGACCGCCACCAACAACAATAATGTCAAAATTGTTAAAATTTTTCATAAATTAACTCAACTTGTTCCACGTGGAACAATATATCTAAAAAAGACACTCAGTTCTATACACCAATTTTTGATTTATATATAGTAGAAATTAACCTATTTTCGAGAAAGCATTATCTAGATCGTCTATCAGATCCTCTGCTTCTTCAATACCGATTGATAAGCGTATTAAATTATTGGTTATTCCTAGTGATTTTCTTAGATCATCGGGAACAGATGCGTGGGTCATGATTGCAGGATGTTCAATTAAAGATTCTACTCCTCCTAAACTCTCGGCCAAAATAAATAATTTTGTGCTCTCTAAGAATTTCCTCGACTCCTTTAATCCTCCCTTGAGATAAAATGTTACAACACCTCCTGCTCCTGTTGTTTGCTTTTTCATTACCTCATAGTCTGGATGGCTTGGGTGACCGGGATAAAGCACTTTTTCAACAAGTGGGTGATTTATCAAAAAGTCGACCACTTTATTGGCATTTTCTTCATGTCTACTCATTCTCAGCGCCAAAGTTTTAATACCTCTAAGAACCAACCAACTGTCCATCGGTCCAAGAATAGCTCCAATAGAATTTGATAGATATGCCAATTTCTCAGCCAGCTCATCATTATTAAGTGTAAGAATTCCAGCTACAACATCTGAATGCCCATTTAAATATTTGGTTGCACTGTGGATTATAATATCAGTACCAAAGTCTGCAGGCTTTTGGAAAAATGGACTAAGGAATGTGTTATCTACTACCGTTAATATCCCGTGTTCATGGGCAATATCATTGATACTCTTTAAATCTACAACTTTTAAGGTTGGATTTGTTGGAGTTTCTACCCATATACACTTTGTGTTTGGCTCTATATGATCCCTAACTTTTGCATCATCTCTTAAATCTAAAAAAGTAAATTGAATTCCAAAGGTTTGAAACACTTGATCAAACAGTCGGAATGTCCCTCCATAACAGTCATCTGAACAAATTATATGATCATTGGGTTCAAAAAAGTGCATCAAAGTAGAAACTGCTGCACATCCCGATGAAAATGCAAGACCATACTTCATATTCTCTAGCTCAGCAACGCACTGCGCCAGCGCGCTTCTTGTTGGATTATGGGTTCGTGAGTACTCATATCCTCTATTTTTTCCAGGAGACTCTTGAGCATAAGTACTAGTTTGAAATATAGGTGGAATCACCGCGCCAGTAGTCTTTTCAGGATCCTGTCCATGTCTAATTGCTCTAGTTGCAAAACCATAATTTGAGTTATTTGTCATTTTTTTCCGCCTATATAATTTTATTATCTTTTAACCACTCATCATTGTATATCTTGCTTAAATAATTATGACTGGAGTCTGGTACAATGGCCACAATGGTCTTATTTTCACCCTTTATTTTCATGTATTTTGCGGCCGCTGCTACAATTGCTCCAGCAGATGTACCCGCAAATACCCCCTCTTCTTTTAAAAGCCTTCTGCTTAATAAAAAGGCCTCTTGGTCTGAAACTGTATAAGCATAATCCACTAGACTTGCATCAAAATAAGGTGGTATATAGTCCTCGCCTATCCCCTCCACTAGAAAGCTTCCAGCTTCTTTTTTCTCACCTGTGTTTATATACTCTGCTAGTATAGATCCCTCTGGATCTGCTAGTACTATATCAATACTTTTGTTTTTTTCTTTTAAATACCTTCCACATCCAGAGATTGTGCCTCCAGAGCCTGCACCGGCGACAAAAGCATCAACTTTTCCTTCCATTTGTTGCCAAATTTCTGGAGCTGTATTGTTATAGTGGGCCATTTGATTATGTTCATTATTAAACTGATTAATGTATACACTGTTTGGAGTTTCTTTTTGGATAGTATAGGCCAAATTGCTGTAATAATCGGGATGCTCAGGACCGACATCACTTCTTGTCATTATAATTTTAGCACCCATTGCATTTAAAATACTAACCTTTTCAGCACTCATCTTATCAGGAATAACAAAAATCGTTTTAAAATCCTTTGAGATAGACATCATGGCAAGCCCTATACCGGTATTTCCAGCTGTGGCCTCAATTATTGTACCACCTTCTTTTATTTCACCTTTTTCAATTGCCTTCTGAATCAAATACTTGCCAATTCTATCTTTAATTGAGCCTCCAGGATTATAGTACTCCAGCTTCAGGTATAGATCTCCGGGAAGGTCTCTGCAAATTTTGTTGACTTTGACTATTGGTGTGTTGCCTATTAAGTCGGTAACATTTTCTACTACATCTCTCATAATGGGCTCCAGCATGCACTTTTTTAGTTGGTTTCGTTGTGTGAGTATTGAATAATACGTCTATTAAATTTATTTGCCTATGCAAAAATTATCAAAAATTGAATTTAAAACATCGTCAGCAGAGACTATACCAATTAGTTCTTCGATCTTGCTTTGTAGAATATTTAATTCTGAGGAAATTATGGCAACATCATTTTCTGTGTGTAGTACATCTTTTAATTTTTTGGTTTGGAAATATATTTGTTTAATTGCTTGGCGCTGTCTGCCTATTAATATTGGGTTTTGCTCACATATTTGTGAGTATTTTTTTTCAATAAAGCTTAGTAAGACCTCTTCTTTCACTTGTTTTGGTCCTATAGGACCATTAAATATTTTTTCTGGTTCTATAGGACCACCATTTTTTAAATTTGGTCCTATAGGACCACAACTTTTTTGAACTGGTTCTATAGGACCACTGTTTTTTAAATCTGGTCCTATAGGACCATTTTTTAAAGTTTTTGGTTCTATAGGACCAACACTTATTTTTTTTGGTTCTATAGGACCACTTTTAACATTTTTTGGTCCTATAGAACCACTGGCGATAGAAACTTCTGATAAGTCCATATAGACAGCACTTTTATACTTAGGCACTCCCGTTAAAGACTGAAATTTATCAATAAATCCTTCCTTATCAGCATGTGTTACCACCAATAGATCAAATTCAACATCTTCAATCTTTGTAAATTCGTCCGATTTAGTTTCAAATGGATTAACTATCAAAATTTTATAAAAAGCATTTTCAATTAATTTAAACGTTTGAGAAATACCAATGTGTTCAACTTTATTTTTTGTGCTTCTTATCCCTGCAGTATCAATTAATCTAAAATCAGTATCCTTGATACTTATATATTCACTAATGTAGTCAGTAGTCGTCCCATGTATCTCTGTTACAATAGCTCTTCTCATCTTTAACAATCTGTTAAATAAGGAACTCTTACCTGCGTTTGTTTGTCCTAGCAAAATAATCGTTGGTGACAATAATGAAGATACTTCTGTCTTTGTTCTTTGGTTTAACCACTCAATAAGGCCTGCAAATTGATCAAACTTTATACTTAATTCATCTTTTGCAGCTTTTTCACCAATATCTTCAACAAAATCGATAGATAATTCTAAAGCCGCTTTTAAATCAACAAATGCACTATATAATTTTAAGTAATTTTTATGTATTTCCCCTTGCAGTGCCATTATCCCTTGGTTTAATACAAGTGGAGTTTTGGCGTTTAAAAATAGATCTAATCCCTCGATTTGTGATACCGACAATTTCTTGTTTAAATATGCTCTGTAAGTAAATTCACCGGGCATTGCTAATCTAAAAGTATTATTTTTGGTAAATAACTCTAATATTCTATATACATTCAATTTATTACCGTGCACTGATATCTCAAGAACATTTTCTCCAGTATAGCTATTTGGCCCTTTGAAAAAAATAATCATGGCGCTATCTATTGTAGTCGTTCCATCAATAATTTCTGTTAAGTAACATTTTCTTGGCCCTATCAAAGATAGATCCTTTTTGAAAAAAATGTTTAAAGAATTTAGATTTGAAAAACCACTACAGCGAATTACGCTTATTGCAGTATTTGTGTCATTCCCAGAACTACAAGCAATAATTGGTGAGTTTTTGGGCATTACACTCATTGCAAACTTTATTTTACTACCTTATAGGTAAAATATTGTTGAATCATTCCAAAAATAGAAGATGCAAAGAAATATAGACAAAGACCCGATGGCAAATCTTTCATAATAAATCCAAAAAATAGTGGCATAAACATCATTATTTTTTGTTGTGTTGGATCTGGGCTAGCAGAGCTTGGCATAAATTTTTGTTGTACAACCATCGTAAGGGCCATTAAAATCGGTAAGATAAAATATGGGTCTTTGATACTTAGATCTTGAATCCAACCAAAGAAAGGCTCACCTACAAGTTCTACAGCGGAGTTGAACACCCTATACATAGCAAAGAACACTGGCATTTGTAGAAGCAGTGGAAAACAACCTCCTAAAGGATTCACTTTATTCTTTTTAAAGAGCTCCATTGTCTCTTTTTGTACTCTTTGAGTATCATTTTTATATTTTTCTTTTATCTTATTAATTTGAGGTTGAATAATTTGCATTTTTTTCATGCTTTTAAATGATTTAAACTGCAATGGGAACATCAACATTCTAACTAATAAAGTGATTAAGATAATCGCAATCCCATAATTTGGGATTATCGTATAACAAAACTGCAGTCCTCTTAGAATTGGAACTGCTAAAATTGCAAAAATACCAAAATCTACAGATAGCTCTAAACTATCCTTTAAGCTTGCAAGGTGATCGTAGTCTTTTTTAGTAAAAATAATATTTGTATTAAACTCGTTTGATTTGTGAATCAAATCAATTACAGCAGTACCATCTTTTTTTACTGTATATTTCACTAAAGACTTATTATCAAAAATTATAGCAAACAAATGATAATTAAAATCAAGTCCAAACCACTTTATAGGTCCCTCTACATACTCTTCATCACCTACATTGTAGCGCTCAGTATCTTCCTCTCCAAAAACAACGTACTGTCTCATCTGTCTATTAGATAATTCTTTTGCCTTTGATGAAAAGGTTACTCTGTATTTGTAAGGAATATTTGAGGATAGTTTTAATCTGAATTTTCCGTTATTTTGTATTAAACCAGTTAAAGCAATACCGAATTGGCTATTTTGTCCAACAATCTTGTCTTGTGAACTCAAATCTTTTTTAATAGCAAAATTAACTCTGCTTATTTGTCCATTGTCATGAATTAGCTCAATCCTTAAAGACTCTTGTTCTTCGGTGTTTCCTGTTAACGCTAAGAAATTAAATTTTTCACTCTTGCTCCAAGCATTGTTAATACTTAGATCACTGGAAAGAGTTAATTGACTTGTATCATTTTTTACTATGTGCTTTTCTAATTTATAATCTGTAAAATCAACTTTCTGTTTTATTACTTCTTTTTGAATTACTTCCTTTTTTGGTACAACAACTTCCTTTTTGCTTATCTCCTGTTTAGTTTGTACATTTGTACGTGCAGGAGGCTTAGGAGCAAAATACATTTGCCAAACTATTAACACTATCCCTGATAGTATAACTGCTAGAAATGCTCGTTTCTGTTCTGAACCCATTTTTATAAAACTCCGACTATAAAAGGTTTTTAAAGCTCACTAGGTATGGGGTCATAGCCCCCTTCATGAAATGGATGGCATTTTAAAATTCTTATACTTGAATACCACAATGCTTGAAAAAAATTAAATTTATCAAAACATTCAATTGTATATTGAGAACAACTTGGATAAAATCTGCATCTGTCTCCAAGAAGCGGTGATATTAACCATTGATACACTCTTATTAAAAATACAATTGCTTTATTCATTTACTGTTACCGTGATAAAAATTATTTAAATTTTACAAAAAATTTGCTCCAATGAATTTTTTATGTTCATCTCTGCACTTTTTTGGTCTTGGAAAAACTTATTAATATTAGGTGAAACCACAAATAAAATATCAATTCCTAAGTAGCGATAATTGGATAACCGGAAAAATTCTCTTATGATCCTTTTTATCCTATTTCTTCTGATAGCTTTTCCCACTTTTTTGGAAACGCTTATTCCAATCCTTGTATTAGTTTGATTTAAACGGGATTTCTTCCAATATCCAATAACTATCTTCTGTTTACTGCGATTGCTTCCACTTTTTAAATGACTAAAATCCTGTAACGAAGTTAAGCGAAAGTCCTTACAGAAATTATTTTTTAGCACTACTTACTTAGAACCGGTTGATACTGCAAGTCTTTTTCTTCCTTTGGCCCTTCTTCTATTAATGATGTTCTTGCCACCTGGTCCGGCCATTCTTTTCAAAAATCCATGTACTCTAAGACGCTTCTTACGTTTTGGTTGCCATGTTCTTTTCATCTTAAAACTCCAATATCTATTGTTATTATGGCCCTTATTTAAACCTTAACTTTACAATCTTCTCTGTAAAAGGTCAATGCCCTTTAGGCTTCGCAAAAAATAAAAATATAAATATAAGGTACTTTTTAAAATTTGGTTGCAACAAAGTCTTTTGCGATGTATGAATATTGCTCTCAAACACGACCTTTTTTTTAATGAGGGTATTGCCAATATGAGTCAAAAATTCCCGTTTGATCATTTTCTTGACTCGTCGCAGAAAACAGAAACCACAAAAAAAATAATAAACGATAGAGTTCTCAAGCAAGATCCCGAATTAATCGAAGCTGCATCTTCCGCTTCTGCACAAGAAATACAAGATGTTAACAACGAAATATTATCGCAATTAAAATCTAGTATCTCACCCCAAAAATTTGATGCTTATTTTGAAAAAAATTTTGTTTTAGCAAAAATAAACACTGACACACTTGATTTTTCTGTAACTACCCCATTTATTAAGACTATGATCGACAAGCACTTTACTTCCCAAATAAAGAATGTCGTAACTAAAATTTTGGGCAAGAGTTATAAGATAAATATAAAAATGACTAAAAATCACATGAGTCTAAGTTCTAATAAAAATAATATCCTAAATTCTATAAAAAATGAGGAATCACTAGGTAATAAAAAAAATGATGGCCCTAAAAAGCCAACATTTACATTAGATTTAATGCCCACAAAAGATGATTTAAACCTTAAAGTTGAGTCCAAATACATTGATTACATGAATCCCTCACCTACAAACAATGTAATTATAGACCATTCAAAAACCTTTGATAGTTTTATTGTCGGCCCATCAAATAACCTTGCATTTGCTGCTGTTAGTGCCGTCGCTCAAAAACCTGGAAAATCTGGTAAATACCCCTCACTGTACATTCACAGCAATTCGGGTCTTGGTAAAACACACCTACTTTATGCTGTAGCAAATAAAATAAGAGAATTATATCCCTCCATGATTATTAATTTGATGACTGCTCGAGACTTCATGAAAGAGATGATCGATGCTATTCAAAATCAAGATCTTCAAGGTTTTCAGAAAAAATACTCAAAGAATACTGATATCTTAATGATCGATGATATTCATGATTTAAAAAATAAAAAAGGGACCCAAAACGAGTTTTTTCACGTTTTCAATGAATTATATAATAAGGGAAAACAGTTAATCTTTACTTCCGATAAATCTCCAAATGAAATTGACGGTATCGAGGAAAGGATTAAAACTAGATTACAGTGGGGCCTTGTAATTGATATTCAACCCCCTGATCTTGAAACAAGAATTGCAATTTTAAAAAGAAAAAGTTTTGAATTGGACTTTTACATTTCAGATGAAATATTAAACTTAATTGCATGTTCTATTAAATCTAGCATCCGTGAATTGGAGGGTTCATTAATAAAACTTTCTGCATTCTCTGATGTAATGAAAACCGAGATAGAAACCGAAATGGTTAAAGATTTATTATGTCTAAACGATGGTTCAGATATACAAAATATAACACTTGAAAAAATTGCTAAAACGACATGCCAATATTTTAAAATTCCGCTTGCTGATATTAAATCTAAATCTAGAAGTAAAATTATTACCCGAAGTCGTCATATTGCAATGTATCTTTCTAAAAAAATGGTCAGAGTTCCTCTTCTTGAGATTGGAAGATTTTATGGTGGGCGTGATCATACATCAGTAATGCATGCAGTCCGCAAAATTGAAAATCAATTAAAAAATGATGCAAGCCTCTCAAAAGATATGATTCTGATTGAAAATAATTTTTAATTTTACCAAAATAACTGAATGAGTTTTAAAAGTTATCCACAATCGGATGTGGAAAACTTTTTTTAAAAAAAGTTATCCACATTGTTTTCCAGTTATCCACATAGTTATCCACATGGTTATCCACATTACAACAACTGATGTTTTATCTTTATTTTCAATAAGATAACCCACTTTAGAATTAGTTATCCACATATGTGGATAACTTTTATTGCGTTTTCCACTTATCCACATACAAAAGTTATCCACATGTGAGTAAAAATGTGGATAACTCAACTGAAAATGGCCAAATTTAGACTAAAAATTTCCGACTAAAATAGTGCTGTGGATAACTATGTGGATAACTATGTGAGAATGTGGATAAGTGGCCTATTTTTAAAGATTATACGAAGCTTGCATCTTCAAATGTGGAAAGTTATTCACATTTATCCACATTCCTTCTTCTATGTAAAATACCGTAATTAAACACTTTTTTCCACTTTTCCACTTTTCCACACTATTTAATAATATATAATTAAATAAATATATATATAAGAAAGGTTAAATTTTTCTTTTTTGAAGTTCTTCTTCTTTCATTAACGAGGTAAAACTATTATCACAGGTAGTTTATTGAGGCTAATAAACTTGATTTAATGACCTATTCGATATAAAAATAGTATGTCTATCATCAAAGAGGTCTTAAATGCATGTTTGTGTCCCTACGGATTTACTAAGAAATGCGGTCAGTAGAATATTACCCATTATAGACAAAAAAAATCGTAGACCAATTCTTACCTATATCCTCTTATCAGCTAAAAACAACACACTACAGCTGTCTGCAACTGACTTAGAAGTATCAATTAAAGTATCTATTAAGGCCAATGTGGAAAAAGATGGAGAACTGTGCGTAAATGCAAAAAATATTTTTGATATTTTAAGAGAGTTACCAGATAGAGATATTACTCTTAAGATCAAAGAAGATGAGAATATTTTAAAGTTAGACTGCGCAGATATAAAGTATTCACTTCTTGTAAGTAAAGATGAGGGTTTTCCACAATTAATCTTTAATAAAACACAAAATCAAATCACTATTGGAGTAAAAGACCTTTTAGAGGTTATTGACAAGACCTCCTATGCAATTTCATCTGACGATACAAGACCCCATCTATGTGGGATTTTTTTTCAAACAATCAATTCTAGGTTAAGGGCCGTTGCAACTGATGGCCATAGGCTATCTATTTATGATGTTGAGCTTGATTTAGATGAAGATGTAAATATATTATCAAATGGAATTATAATCCCTCGAAAAGGCATAAGTGAACTCAAAAAAATATCCGAAACTTATAACGATAGAAATGTCGTTATATCCTTTGATGAATCCTTTTTATATTTAAACATTGAGGAGGAGTATTTCCTTTCGATACGCTTAATTGCTAGAGAATACCCAAAATATCAAGCAGTTGTTCCCTCAAAAACGACATTTACTCTTACAGTTGATAGAGACCTATTTCTAAATGCTGTGAAGAGAATTAAAATTATGTCTAACGAGAAATCTAACGGTTTAAAAATAGTTCTTACAAAAAATGAAATGACCATTATGGCAAATCATCCAGACTTGGGTGATGCAACTGAGAAGATTCCCGTTAAATTTAGTGGAGATCAGATGGAAATAGGCTTCAACGCCAGATACTTATTAGATACTCTTATCGTATTTGATGTAGGAGATATCAGTTTTGAGCTTAATAATGAGCTTAGTCCTGTAATTTCTAAGTCTGTCAGTATTCCAGATTATTTAGGCATTATAATGCCTTTAAAGCTGCAAACTTAAGGCCCTTGTCTTTTTAGAGAAGCTACTAAATGCTAAAATATAAAATTTCCAAATTGAAGGTTTCTAATTTTAGAAATTTAGATTGTGAACAAATTATTTTTTCTCCCAATATAAATTGTATATTTGGTGAAAATGGTAATGGAAAAACTAATATTTTAGAGGCCATTTTTGTTCTTATGACTGGGAAATCATTTAAAAAAAATACTAGTTTTCCACAACTTTTGAGCATGGATTGTGGAAAACCGGAAATACTATTTTCTTCTATATTTCAGGATGAAGTTAGTGATAATACTTTGAGTTACTCACTTAAACTTGAAAATAAACTTTCTTTAATATATCTCGATGGTGAAAAGTCAAAAAAAAGGCCCAATTTAAGCGTGGTCTTTATTAATCCCTTTGATTCTTATAATTTTTATTACACACCTTCATTTAAAAGAAACTGGTTTGATACTCATATTGGAATCATTGATAAAGTTTATCGAAAAAATGTTAATAAACACCAAAAATCAATAAAATTTAGAAATATCCTACTCACCAAAAAAACGCCTAAATATAGAGAACAGATTGAGGCCATAGATGTGGAGATTGCAAAGCTCTCCAAAGAGATAACCTCCAGAAGAATAGAATTTTTATCCTCAATTCAAGACTACCTGCAAGATACTTTTAAGCAAATATTTTCTCAGGATCTACATTTAAGTATCCATTTAGAAAGTAAATTTATTGATTATTCAGAGACTCAAATTTTAGAATATTTTAAAAAATCACTGCCAAAAGATGAGATTTTGTGTCATACGGGGTACGGAATCCATAAAGATGACTATGTGCTTCAAATAAATGGTTTTAATGCTTATGATTACTGTTCCTTAGGCCAACAAAAGATGAGTTATTTGTGTCTCTTATTTGCCTATATAGAGCTTTTTAGGTATAAACTCAATACTTACCCTGTAGTTTTAATTGATGACGTCTCAGGTGAGTTAGATGAGTTTAGGTGGCAGCTATTAATTGATTACTTAAGTAAATGTCAATTTCAAGTTTTAATAACTACTGCCAATGAAAAGTTCAGAGATCAACTTGAAAAAATCAATGATGTAAATAAAATTCTAGTAATCTCTGGAGAAGTTACCAATTTATAAATTAACAATTAAGGAGTGCCTTTGGATAAGCAACCTGAATCTATATCAAAAATGGACGTAGAATATAAAGCAGACCAGATAAAAATATTAAAAGGCCTTGAAGCTGTTAGAAAAAGACCAGGTATGTATATCGGTGATACAGGAGCCCGTGGTCTTCATCACCTTGTTTATGAAATTGTAGACAATTCTGTAGATGAAGCACTTGTTGGCGTGTGTACTAAAATTAAAGTAACAATACATGTTGATAATTCTATTACTGTAATTGATGATGGTCGTGGGATACCTGTTGATATTCATAAAATTGAAAAAGTTTCTGCTGCCGAATTAGTTTATACAAAGCTTCATGCTGGTGGAAAATTTAACGAAGAGGGCGGAGCATACAAAGTATCTGGTGGTCTTCATGGAGTTGGTGCGGCAGTCGTAAATGCACTTTCTAAGTGGGTTAGGGTTGAAGTAAAAAAGAATGGCAAATTATATCAGCTCATTTTCAAATATGGAAAACCTGTTAAACCTCTTGAAGTTATTAGTGAACTGGAAAATGAAAAGAAAAACGAAACAGGAACTTCTGTAACTTTTAAACCAGATAATGAGATTTTTGAAGTACATGAATTTAGTTACGATACTCTTTCAAAACGTCTAAGAGAAATGGCTTTTTTAAATAGAGGCCTTAAGATTGTCTTAAAAGATGAAAGAACTGAAAAGAAAGAGGTTTATCACTATGAGGGTGGAATCTCTGAGTATGTAACATATTTAAACAGGGCCAAAAACGCTATTCACAAAGCCATTATCTACTTTACTCAGACAAGAGACGATTATGAAGTAGAAGTTGCAATGCAATGGACTGATTCATATAGTGAATCACTTTCGAGCTATGCAAATAATATTGGAACTATAGAGGGGGGAACCCATGTCTCAGGTTTCAAAACAGCTGTAACCAGAGTTTTAAATAACTACGCCAAAGATAACAACTTACTAAAAAATGTAAAAATAAAGTTAGTTGGAGATGATATGCGAGAAGGTTTGACTGCTATAATTTCAGTCAAACTTAAAAACCCCCAATTTGAAGGGCAAACAAAATCTAAACTCGGAAATTCAGAAGTTGAAGGTATAGTTTCTTCTATGGTAGGTGAGAGCTTAAAATCTTTTTTTGAAGAAAATCCAGACCTTGGAAAACTGGTTATCAGAAAAACAGTAGATGCAGCGTCTGCTAGAGATGCAGCAAGAAGGGCCAGAGAACTAACTAGAAGGAAAAATGCTCTTGATTTAGGGGGACTTCCTGGAAAAATGGCAGATTGCCAAGAAAAAAACCCAGAACTTTGTGAAGTATATATTGTGGAAGGTGATTCTGCGGGCGGTTCAGCAAAACAAGGAAGAAACCGAAAATATCAAGCAGTACTACCTCTTCGAGGAAAAATATTGAATGTTGAAAAAGCCCGATATGATAAGATGTTGGCCAGTAATGAGATAAAAATACTCATTCAAGCACTAGGCACTGGTATTGGAAAAGATAATTTTAATATTTCAAAACTTAGGTATCACAAAATTGTTATTATGACAGATGCTGATGTTGATGGATCTCATATTAGAACACTTATTCTAACACTTCTATATAGACAGTTTCCTGAGCTAATAGAGCATGGATATATTTATATAGCTCAACCACCCCTGTATAAATTCAAAAAGGGGAAAACTGAAAAATATTTAAAAGATGAGAATGAGCTAAAGGATTTCTTAGTTAAAAACTCACTTAAGGATGCAATAGTTAGTTTTAATGATGAATTAGTTGAAAATGAAGCACTTGAAGTTTTAATTAAAAAATACACTAATTACTCTCAAACAATTAGCTCGTATGATATTCATTTTGATTCTTTATTATTAAAGAAAATAATCGAAGATTCTATTATTAATAGTGAGCTATTAAAAGATAAAGAAGCAATAAAATTTGAGCTAGATAAACTAATTGATCACTTTAATAGCATTCAGTCGACTACTTTAAAAAAATATTCTTATGAAATAATTGAGGATGCTGAACATAAAAGTAATATTGTTAAATTTAATGTAAAAACAACTTCAAGAACAAAGAAATTTAAATTAAGTCAATATTTTTTAGAATCAGCAGAATTTGCAGCACTGTTAAATGGATATGATGGAATTAGTCGTTATTTAGCAGGAGAATTCATTTTTGAAAAAGAAAAATCAGGAAAATTAAATTTCAATTCACTTGAAAGTCTGGCTAATTTTGTTTTTGAAGATGGTAAAAAAGGAGCTTATATTCAACGCTATAAAGGTCTAGGTGAGATGAATCCAGAACAGTTGTGGGAAACAACTATGGATCCAAGTAAAAGGACTTTATTGCAAGTAAAAATTGAGGATACAATTGAAGCGGATCAAGTTTTTTCAGTGTTAATGGGTGATCAAGTAGAACCCCGAAGGCAGTTTGTTGAAGAAAATGCTCTAAATGTGAAAAATTTAGATGTTTAATTTAAAGGTTATATAAATGACAGATGATAAAGATAGTGAAGTAACTAAAGAAAATACTGATAATGTAAAAGCTGTTTTCATTAGAGATGAAATGAAAAATTGTTATTTAGATTATGCAATGTCAGTAATTGTTGGACGTGCACTTCCTGATGTAAGAGATGGACTAAAACCAGTACATAGACGTATTTTATACGCAATGGAAACATTGAATAATGTTCATAATAAACCATTTTTGAAATCTGCTAGGATTGTGGGTGATGTAATTGGTAAGTATCACCCTCATGGTGATACAGCAGTTTACAACTCTATTGTTAGAATGGCCCAAACCTTTTCACTACGCTATCCACTAGTTGATGGTCAAGGAAACTTTGGTTCAATCGACGGTGACAGCGCTGCTGCCATGAGATATACAGAAATCAGAATGCAGAAGCTTTCTGAAGAGATGTTACACGATTTAGAAAAAGAGACTGTCGATTGGCAGCCAAACTATGATGATTCACTAAAAGAGCCAAAAGTTCTTCCCGCCAAAGTTCCAAACTTATTAATAAACGGCTCATCTGGAATAGCAGTTGGAATGGCCACTAACATTCCACCACATAATTTGACCGAAGTTATGAACGCTCTTTGCGCCTTATTAGATAATCGAGATCTGACAATATTTGATCTTATGAAGTATATTAAAGGACCCGATTTTCCTACTGCAGGATCTATTCATGGTGTTACTGGAATTAAGTCAGCATATCACACCGGAAAAGGTATCATCCAAATTAGAGCAAAGATGGAAGTTGAAGAGATAAAGGGAAGTTTAGATCGGGAACGAATTGTGATCACTGAACTACCTTATCAAGTCAATAAAGCAAGGCTTATTGAAAAAATTGCATCTTTAGTTAACACAAAAGCATTAACTGGCATTTCAGCAATAAGAGATGAGTCAAATAGATTGGGTATTAGAGTATGTCTTGACCTTAAAAAAGGAGAGATCGGTACAGTTATTATGAATAGACTGTATAAACAAACTAGCTTGCAAGTTTCTTTTGGTATCATCTTTTTGGCCATTAATAATGGTATTCCGAAAGTTATGAATTTGAAAGAACAGCTATGTTGTTTTATCGACCATAGAAGAGAAATTGTAATTAGAAGAACTGTCTATGAGCTAAAAAAAGCTGAAGCTCGTGCTCATATTTTACTTGGTTTAAAAACTGCTATAGAAAATATTGATGCAATAGTCGAGTTGGTAAAGAAAGCTGATGGGCCAAGCCAGGCCAAAAAACAGTTGATGGCAAGTTATAGTTTATCTGAAATCCAGGCCCAGGCCATCTTGGATATGAAATTACAACGTTTAACAGGTCTAGAAAGAGATAAAATTGCAAAAGACTATGAGGCAATAATAAAAGAAATAGCCCGTTTAAAAGATATACTTGCAAATGAGGACCAAATAAAAGGTGTTATTAAATCAGAGTTTGATGAAATTATAGCTAGCTATGGAGACGAAAGACGTACAGAAATTGTAGGTAACGTTGACGAGATCAACCTTGAGGATTTAATTAAGCGAGAAGAAGTAATTGTAACAGTAACTCATAAGGGTTATATCAAAAGAATGCAACTAGATACTTACAAGACCCAAGGAAGAGGTGGAAAAGGTGTAAGAGGTGCTGCTGGAACCGATGACGATTTTTTTGTGAACTTGTTTGTTGCCAACACTCATTCTACTATCTTATTTTTTACTTCCAAGGGACTTGTCTTTTCAAGAAAGGTCTTTAATTTGCCAGAAGGTTCTAGGACCTCTAAGGGGAGGAATATTGCAAATTTAGTACAACTTCCTGCAGGTGAAAAAATAAAAGAAATTATTTGCATACCTAATGAAGAGGAGATGCCAGGAAAGTTTCTAATTATTGCTACTAAAAACGGAACAGTTAAGAAATCACATTTAATGGATTATAAGAGAATTAACCAAAGTGGATTAAGGGCAATTAAGATAGCTGATGGTGATGTTTTGTTAAATGTTAGAGTCACCGATGGTACCAAAGAGGTACTTCTTTGTTCTTCATCTGGAAAAATTATTCGCTTTAAAGAGGATCAATGTAGACCACAAGGAAGAAATACTGGTGGTGTTAGAGGAATGAGTATTTCTGCTAGTGAAAAAATTATTGGTATGGAAATTATTGATGATTCAGTTGAAATTTTGGCGGTTACAGAAAATGGCTATGCAAAGAGGTCAAAGCTTTCTCAATATCGACAAACCAGTAGAGGTGGCAAAGGCGTTCTAGCGATGCGTTTAAACGACAAAAATGGTGATATAGTTCAGATAAAATCAGTTGATGGTGAAGGTGATTTAATGGTGGTTTCAGATACTGGACAAGTAATTAGAATAAAAATGTCCGGAGTATCACTTTTAAGTAGAACAACTCAAGGAGTGAGAATAATTCGTCTAAAACCTGGGGAAAAAGTAGTTTCTGTTGAAAATGTAATTGAGCCAGAAGAAGATGTAATTATTGATGAATAAGGTATTATGCAAAATTTAATAATTATATTAATGTTAAATTTTTTACTTACTTCATGTGATTTCACACCCCCTCTTTATAAAAAGATTCTTCATGTTCATAAATATATAGCTGTAAAAAATTATGAAGAGTCAATTCATCAGTATAAAGAAATATTAAAAAGTAATCCTCCAACTGATATTGAGGTAAAAATTCATTATCAGTTGGGAGAACTTTATTCTATACATCTTTTTGATAATAATAACGCTTTAAAATATTACAATTTGGTTAAACAAAAGACATCTGATCCACTGTGGCTAGTAAAAGCTGAAGAAAGACTTGGAGATATTAATTATTCATTTTTGAAGAATTATCACGAAAGTTATAAAAATTATAAGAGATTAACAGAGTTTATACCGAAGCTTAAAAAGTACGACTTTTTCAAATATAGAATGGCACTGTCTATATTTAATAATAATAAGTATGATTTTGCGTACAAAATATTTAATGAAATTAATAAGGATATAGTTAGTGAATACTATTCAAAGACTTTTTATTATTTAGGTATGATTCACTATTTACAGCAAGAATGGGAAAAAGCCATTTTACAATGGGAAAAATATATTGCACATGAAAAACGAAAAGATAATATTATCCAAGCAAAATTTCTGATGGGTAATGCATATGAGAGTTTAGAAGAGTATAAAAAGGCATACAATTTATACTATTCTATTTTGGGAGATTACCCAAATACAGAGGTTGTAAAAAGTAGGTTGAATGCCATCTATTACCGTCAAATTGCCAGAAATAGGTAGTTGTTTATGATAAATAAATTCATAATGTCGATATTGATTTATACTTTTAGTATTGATTCTGTATTAGCAAGTAACGGTTTTAGTTTTTTTTCAAAAATTACTGAATATACAAATATTCCTGCTCATACAATAACGCTCTTTTTAGTTGCTATTATTTTAATTGTGTTTGGATTTTTATATAGAATAAAAATTAGGATGGTAAATAATGTTGTTTTACCAGATAGAGGTTTTAGCTTTAGAAACATTGTAGAAATGTATGGTCAGTTTATTTACAACCAATGTAAATCTATATTGGGTGATAAATATGCAGTAAAATACTTTCCTTTTATTGCAACAATTTTTATAGTTATATTATTTTCTAATCTTATTGGTATTATTCCAGGCTTTGTACCTCCCACCCAGTACCTAAATACGACATTTGCTTTATCTATTTTTGTTTTTATATATTATAACTATGTAGGGTGCAAAGAAGTTGGCATTTTTAACTATTTAAAACACTTTGCTGGTCCATTGTGGTATTTTTCAATTCTAATTTTACCTGTTGAGATTCTGTCTAATTTTGTTAGACCAATTTCTTTGGCCTTAAGGCTTCGGGGAAATATGTTTGGAGATCATTTAGTTTTATCCAAATTTAGTGAATTTGTACCAGCATTATTACCAATTCCACTAATTATTCTTGCGATTTTAATTAGTTTTATTCAAGCATATATATTTATGATTTTAACCATGGTGTATATTAATTTGGCCATAACTTGCAACGACCATTAATTTAACTGCTATTTTACTCCTGATCTGGTAGTATCGTTTACATGAGCAATAATATTATAGAGCTACAACCTTTGGGTGGTGTTGGACAAATTGGCTCCAACATGTTTTTTGTGAAGACAAAAAATCAATCAATAATCATTGATGCAGGGATTTTATTTCCTAATGAGGATTTTTTTAACATAAAGTATCTTATACCTGATTTAAGTTCATTAGATCAACAGCATTCACCAATTGACTTAATAATTACCCACGGTCATGAAGATCACATAGGGGCAATAATTCATTTATTGGAAAAATTTCCTGATATCAAAATTAGTGCACCACCTTTTGCTGCTGCTATTATTAGAAGGAAATTCAAAGAAGCAAAAATAAGAAAAAAAATATTTGAGTACCCTGAGTCGCATGTATTTAAATATGATGATATTACAATCTCTCCAATTCATGTCAATCACTCTATACCTCAGACATATGCACTTTTTATTAAGGATAATAAAAATAGATTTTGTGTGTTTTTTGCTTCAGATTTTAAATGTGATTTTAAAAATATTTATGAAAAAGAAATTGATCTAAACAAGTTAAAAAAACTATCTACAGGCATCAACCATAGAATAATGTGCGTAGATAGCACAAATATTGAAAGTGTAAATAAAACTTTATCTGAAGTTGATATTGTTGATGATATAGATAAAATTATTAAACGAGTTAATGGTAGAATATTTGTTACCTTGTTTTCATCAAATATATATAGAATACAAACATTGATTAACATCGCTTCTAAATATAAATTGAATGTTATTCCTTATGGCCGCTCTATGATTAGCTATATTGAAGAAGCGAAAAATTTGGACATACTGAAAGATAAGGATAAGCGTTTAATTTTTGCCAAATCAATTGATTCTAGTAAAGTTGATAATAAAGCGATAGTCTTACTATCAGGGTGTCAAGGGGATTTCAAAAGTACCCTTAGAAGGGTAGCAACAGGTGATGATTCTTTATTTGTTCCAAAAAAAGGAGATACTTTAATCTTTAGTTCAAAAGCAATACCTGGTAATGAGAAAAAAATAACTAATATACGCAACATGATTAGTGAGTTTGGATGTGAAATAGTTAACTCTGAAGAATACCAAGTGCATGCTTCAGGTCACCCTGGTCAAGAAGATTTAGAAATCATATATAATGAATTTAATCCTACAGATGTTATTCCAATTCATGGAGAATCTTACTTTTTAAACAAACACATAGAGCTAATAAAAAGTAAATACTCTACTATAAAAGGTCATCTACTCTATAATTACGATACATTTTGTTTAAAAGAAGATCTAAAGAACTACATTATAGAAGGAAAAAAATTGCAGCCTATTATTATACATGGAGACAATATTCCATTAGCAAGAGAAACAATTTCCAAAAGAAGAAAAATGGCATCTAGTGGCGTAGTCTTTATTTCCATAAATGTTAAACATTGCATGGCCTTTGAATACGACCTAGTAGGGCTACCTGATTTATCTAAACAACAGCAAGACCATTTTGACAAATTTATTAAAGACTATCTTTTTGCCATTAATAAAAAGAAACTTGAGACAGAACAACAAAAATTCAGAATTGCTATCAGGCACTTTTTTGACAACATAATTGGTTATAAACCAGTTACTATCGTTCACTTTATTTAAGTTAATTATCCCAGATTCTGTCTTCTATAATGAGTGTATTATTATAGAATATTTTTGCAACTTCATTATGAAAGTCTATATAAAGTTTTTTACCTTTTATTGTATTTATAATATTATTTTGCTCTTTGGGGTCACTATCTAGGTTAAACAGATACTCCCTTCTAGTTTTTTTGTGAAACATATATTTAAATGGATAAAAAACAGCTCCTAAGTATGTGCCATCATAAGGCTGAATTAAAGGGATGTATCTATTTTTTTTGTCAAAAAATGAATTTCCCAGAAAATGGTTTTTTTCAGAAATACCCAGTATTTCTAAGATTGTTGGAGCTATATCCAGCTGAGATTTTGCGGTATTCATAACTCCTTTAAATTTACTATTATTATTCCAGATAAAAAGAAAAGGTATCTTAAAATTCTCAGCATAAAAGCCATTTTCTGCATTGTAACTATAGTGTTCACCAATGGGAAAACTATGATCTCCTGTAATAATAATTATTGAATTTTTTAAATAGTCTCTTTTATTAAACTCATCAAAAAAAGTTTTTAGATATTCATCACTAACTCTTATACTATTTGCATAATATTGCTTTTTATTGTTTTGGTTTGGATAGAGGTATCGCTGATTTTTAGGGACATCTTGAAAATTTTTGTGATTCGATGCAGTTGCAAGCAATGTAAAAAAATGTTTAGGATTCTTAGTATTTTTTTTATGCAACTTATCTATATATTTAAATAGTTTGATATAAAATAAATCATCTCGAATACCCCATCCCCAACTGAATTTTTTTATTTCTTGTGGAGTGATAAAATCACTTGTCATATCATGTACATGTTCAAAACCGTGCTTTTTAGCAAAATTACCAGTGTTGTCAAACTTCAATTTGAAACCATCAAAAAACAGAGTCTCATAATTATACTTTTTCAAAATTTTTGGTAAACATTTCATCTTTATATCTGGGTAGTCGACGTATACTTTTTTTCTAATAGTAGGAAGGATTGAACATAATGTTGATAGTTGACCTTTAGCAGTTTGTACCGATTGTCCCCAAAAATTGTTAAGATATAGGCCTCTTTTAATCAAAGAATTGTAAAAAGGAGTATATTCTTGTCTAGATTCATTTTTAGTAAGTACTACATTGGCATTGAAAGATTCAACCAAAATTATAAAAATATGAGGCTTATCCTTTAAAGAAGCTAAGTTAGTATCTTCATCCTTAATGTATGGATATTTTTTGTCTTTAAAAGTTCTAGACACTTGGAAGGCATCATCTGAAAAGTAATAACTAATTATTGATTTGTTTAAAGAAGATATTTCTTCATAGGAATAAGGGAGAAATATAATTATAAAACAGTATAGAAGTGATGAAATAGTAAATTGTGATAACATGTTTTTTGTAACATCTGTTTTAGATATTGATTTTTTTAAAACCTCTAATATTATGAGTATGCATGAAACACCCAAGGTGATGATTATATCTTTGTTTGTAAATGTATCTAAGACAACAAAAAAACTTTCTTTATAAAAAATTAAGCTCCAATTATCAATAAAAATAGCAAAATCTAAGTTGTATCTTGTTCTTAGATGGTAATCTCCAATGAGCATATAGATACAAATGATCAGTATTTTAGAAAAAGTGTGAAGAAGTCTACTCCACCTAGTAATGGATTCTATTATTTTAAAAATTAATACAGCTGAAATCGCACCAAAAACAATCATTATAAGATTATTGGTATCTAGAGTTTGATGTTGTAAACCAGCTCTAAAATGAAGTCTTACAATATAGAAAAGGTAAATGAAAACAAAAAATTTCTCGGAAAAATTTATTCGAATTGGATGGTTTTTAAACTGCCTGAAATTTTTCATATAAATTTTTAACTTTATTTATTCCAGATTCTATTTTCTTTTATTAATGTAGTATTATAGAATATTTTTGCGACTTCATGGTGAAAATCTTGATATAGTTTAGTATTTTTAATTGAATCAATAATATTTACCATTTCCTTGGGATCTTTTTTTAGATTATAAAGGTACTCCATCTTTGTTTTTTGATGAAACATGTATTTATAGGGGTAATAAACTGCTCCGACATATGTGCCATCATATGGTTGAATAAGAGGAATAAACCTGTTTTTATTATCTAGAAATGATTTTCCTAGAAAATGATTTTTTTCTGAAATTCCTAGTATTTCTAGAAGTGTAGGTGCAATATCAAGTTGAGATTTTGCATGATTTACAATTCCTTTAAATTTGTCATTATTATTCCAAATAAAAAGAAAGGGTATTCTAAAATTCTCAGTATAAAAACCATTTTCAGCATAGTAACTATAGTGCTCACCTACCGGAAAACTGTGATCACCAGTGACAATGATTATTGAATTTTTTAAATAATCTCTTTTGTAGAATTCTTCAAAAAATGTTTTAAGGTATTCATCACTCACTCTTATGTTATTAGCATAAAACTGCTTTTTATTACTTTGGTTTGGATATAAGTAACGTTGGTCTTTTGGAACATCCCTAAATTTTTGGTGATTAGAAACAGTTGTTAAAATTGCAAAAAATTTCTTTTGGGCCAGTTTGTTTTTATTATGTAGATCATCTACATATTTAAAAAACTTTTTATAGAATATACTATCTTGTATGCCCCAGCCCCAACTAAACATTTTACTTTCCTGGGGGGTTATAAATTTATTTGTCATTCCGTGTACATGATCAAAACCATGTTTTTTAGCAAAATATCCCGTATTATCAAACTCCATGCTATTAAAGGCCTTAAAAAACAAAGTCTCATAGTTGTAATTTTTTAAAATATCGGGTAGGCATTTTAATTTGATATCTGGATAATTAACAAAAACCTTTTTCCTAATGGTAGGCAGCAAAGAACAGAATGTTGCCAATTGGCCTTTGGCAGTCTGAACAGAATGACCCCAAAAATTGTTAAAATATAGGCCTTTTTTAATCATTGAATTGTAAAATGGAGTATACTCTTGGTTTTGTTCATTTCTAGTAAGTACAAAATTGGCATTATATGACTCAACCAAAACTATAAAGATATTTGGTCTATCTTTTAGAGGTGTTACTTTTGGACTGGGTTCATTGATATAAGGAAATTGTTTTGCCTTATATTCTGCTGAAACTTGAAATGCTTCTTTAGAGAAAAAATATCTCAGCATAGATTTGTTAAGACCTGAAAGTTCTTCATATGTATATGGTGAAAAGGTCATAATTAATACATATAGAGAAAGTGAAACAAAAAATTGTACGTACATATTTTTTTTATAATCTGTTTTAGAGACAGATTTTTTAAAAATTTCTAACAATATTAGTGAGAAGAAAAATGAAAGAGCTATGATGATATCTTTACTTTTAAATGTGTTTAGAACAACAAAAAAACTTTCTTTATAGAAAATCAAGTTAGAATTATCTAAAATAATAGCAAAGTCTAAGTTATGTCTTGTTCTTATATGATAGTCGCTAATTAATAAATATATACAAATTATCAATATTTTTACAAGTACATGAAGGAACCTATTCCACCTTGTAATAGCTTCGACTATTTTGAAGATTAATATTGCAGAAATTGCACCTAGAAAAATGATTGCTATATTTCCAAAATCAGCACTTTGGTGCTGTAATCCTTGTCTAAAATGTAACCTTAGAATATAGAAAAAATAAATAAAAATAAATAATTTTTCAGAAAAATTTAACTTCAATAGATAATCTTTATACTTCCAATACTTTTTCATATACTAAGTACTATAGAAAAAATTATTGTTCCTGCCAAGAATTGTATTCCATAAATTATGTTGAAAACTTAATAATTACTCCAAAATAGCACAACAATATTTCGTTATATTAGGTATAACTGATATTAATTGTTAGGGAGAAAAGATGAAATTAAAATTATCAAATTTAAGCGATACATTTGTACAATTATCATTTATTTTCTTTCTAGTAATGATTGTAGCTTGTAGTAGAGGTGAAAATTGGCAGACAAGTCACAAAGAATTAAAAACACAGTCCTTATCTGCCAATGAAGTTAAATAGTTACTATTGGAGTAAACTTTTTATAGTTTTATTAATTTTCTCTTTATAATCAACAAAATTTTCTTGATAGTCTTTTGCAGTATGAGAATACTCAACATCAGGAGTTACGCCTAAATTTTCGATTGGCTCATTATTTACTCTTTTGGCTATTGAACCAGTATAGGAAAAATATGAAAGGCCTAACATGTTTGGGTATCTAATTTGCTGTACATATCCACCGGCACCAGCAGTCCTAGTTCCTAAAATGGTAGCTCTTTTGTTATCTTGTAATATAGCAGGAAAGAAATCTCCACCAGAAAAATCTAGCTCATTGGTAAGCACGACAATTGGCTTAGTGTAGTTAACTTCTTTATCTGGGTTTACATGATCTGTCCCCCACATGTAAAAAGGAGTTGCCAAACGATTACCTAGCTCCCACTGTTTAATAATATGTCTAAAGTAACCTTTTAAAAAATAAATAGTAAGCATATTAAGTGGATAACCATTCCAATTTTTCTCTCCAAAAAATTTGTGAACTTCTTCATCGTTTCTTATATCACTTAAAAGAGGTAAGTAAGTATAGGCACTTTTTACATTGCTTGGAACGATAGTTTCCTGCTCCTTAGGAGTTACGATAGTCTTATCAGTCAAAACAGAAATTAGAGCATAAATATAAAACAGAGAACCTCCGGGATTATTAATCTGATCAATTATTAAACCATCAGTAACAGCATCGTATTTTTTGATAATTTTTTTAAAGGCCTTGAATCTCTCTTCACTGCCTGAGTAATGAGGGATTCGAATATATCCAATAATTTTTCCCGAATCATGTCGATAGATATAGGCATGGAACTTGTTATCCTTGTCACTCTCCCAAATTTTTGCCCCCAAGTCTGGAACATAACTTTTTTTACCACCAATATTAAAAAGGTTTTCTGCATCAGCTCTTTTTAAATTTTTGGCCAAGATGGACTCATACTTCTTAGAATCAATTAATTGCAATAATTTTTTTCCGTCTGTTAATTCATGAAAGTTATTAAACATGCTTTTGTTTTCAATTCTAGAGTAATCGAGTTTTTCGGGAGTATAATCCCACATCAGTTGAAAAGATTTTATAGTGGTACTATTTTTTTGCTTAATTTCAAGAGTAATTGGTCCCCTTGGCACTGGCATTGCACTTTTTGCAGATCGACTAGTTAATGTCAGTTCCGCAAAAGCTTTGTCTGTTGAGGCAACATTTTGAGTAAAATATCTTTGAAGCTCTTTGGTGACCTCAGAAACAGGTCTTCCACCAAAAGTGATAACTTCATCTCCTGGATTAAACGGAAAACTCTCTGTTGATAACTTTTTTCTATTAATATAGGCAATAAAGTATTTATTTTCAGCACTTCTAATTATTAAAGGTAATTTTGCCTTTTCAGTTAGATCAAATGCAAACCCAACATGGTAGTCTCTGGTGGAGTAAAAAAACTTGGAAACAATATTATAGTAATCTTTTACCTTGATCTCACTATTAGTGGTAATTGCATCTTTACTTTGACTCATAATTTGGTTTAAATCCCAGCCAAAGTGTTCCTTCTTCCAGTCAGCCGGTGCATATCTTGCCTCATAGATATTATGAATAAAATCAAGTTGTCCTAACATTAATTTTTGAACATTGTTTAGACCATCATTGGCCGAAGCCCAAAAGCTCAAGAAACTAAGAATAAAAATAAAATACGTCTTGTTGTTCATTTGATCCCCCCGGAAAAATTGATTAAAAGATAGTTATATTTTAGAAATAAAACGTTGTGAAATACTAGCTAACAGACTTTAAATTGTCTAGTTTCAGCATAATTTGATGTCTATGAACCAAATTTTCCAAGTCTGACATCTGATAAGATATGAATATGAGTGTGAAAGACCGTCTGACCAGATGATTCGCCAATATTACTTACAACTCGAAATCCCTTTTTATACAGCCCTTTTTCTTTTGAGTATGTAGATATAGCGACAAAGAGATCTTGCAGGTCTTGAGGGTGAGTGTCAGTCATGTTGACAATGTTAGGAGTATGGTTTCTATGAATAAAAAGAAGATGAGTCTCCGCTTGAGGGTTGATATCTAAAAATGCAAACACATTTTCATCCTCATATACCTTGTTACTGGGGACTTCGCCGTGTAAGATTTTACAAAAAAGACAATTTTCATCCATCTAATAATTCCTATTTTTTAGTTAAAATTAAATATTACATATAAAATTCGTGCAATGCAAGGTATGTAATATTAATAATAAAGCATTGACAATTATAAGGTAAGTTGATTAGAATTCATGGGCTATTTACTAAAAATGCGGGTATAGCTCAGTTGGCTAGAGCGTCTGCTTGCCATGCAGAAGGTCGTGAGTTCGAGTCTCATTACCCGCTCCATTCCTCTTTCAAGTTTTTGAAAAGTTTTAAAAATATAAAGCTCATTAAGTCTTTGATTTAATGAGCTTTTTTTATGGAATAAAAAAAGTAGTAAGTTTAACTGCAAGTTAATTTTCTAAACTGGAACTTAATGTGCGGCGTA
>JADHTQ010000103.1 GCA_016784965.1 Bacteriovoracaceae bacterium
ATACTTTTCTTTGTATAATAGGCCAACATTTATTGTTTGCAGACTGCTTAAGGAAAAATATCGTAAAAATGACCATGTCAATGACCAGGACAGGTATTTGAAGATCAGATCAAGTTTAGGATGAAAAATTCAGGTTAATCAAGCAGTATGTGAAGTCTGGAGCCGTGGTTAAAAAAGGGCAGATTTTGGCCCAAATCATCCAAAATGTAGTGGGTCAGACCGTACTGCCAGTTAAAATTCAAGCACCGATAGCAGGCAAGCTAATGACGCCTAAGTTTCGCCAAAATTCTCTGCTCCATAAGAATGCTTTGATTTTTTCTATCTTTGATCCTTTAAAATTAAAGTTAGAGATTAATATTCCACCAGAAGACACGGCCCATATAAGTTTGGGAGATAAAATAAATGTTTTGGCAGCAAAAGAGACGATTATAGGAGAGGTTATATCCATTTCACCAAATATTGATCAATCGGTAGGAACACAATTGGTGGAAATATCAATTACACTGCCATCAAAGTCAAAAATCATCCCCGGAAGTATGGGGCGGGTTTTTCTACAATATGGGCATCACCAAGGACATTTGGTTGATAAAAAAGTGGTCAAAAAAAAGGCCGGAAAGTATATCGTCTATTTGTTGGATGAGCATAGTAAAGTGCAAGAGGCGCAGGTCACTTTAAAAGATAAATTCAAAGGCCAGGTTGAAATTGTAAGTGAGCTTTTAACTAAGTATCAAAGTGTTATAACCAAGTCCTCTAAGAAGTACTTAAGTAAAGACCAATTAGTTGAAGTAGTAAAAAAATAAATTAACTCATGATCGAAAAGCATCTAAAAAAACCACTTTCAATGTTCCTTTTTCTACTAGTGATTGCTTTAGTGGGTATTTTCATTATTAGTTATTTGCCAATGAAGATGTATCCAAATGTAATTAAACCAGGTTTTAACATATACTTTGGTCATCAAGATTTAAGCACTCCTGCTGATGCTTATAGGGCATATGGACAAAATATTGAAGGGCAGCTGGAGGCCATATCTGAAATTGAAAATGTAGAAAGCACTTATTACATGGGACGAGGCAGGTATAACATAGAGTGTCTATGGGATATTGATGAACAGAGAATGAAGGAGAAGTTTGAAAGTATCTTTCAGGCACTTCGTGGAGGGGATAAAAAATTTTGGTATAACATCAACTCAAATGCACAGCGATCCTCTGGCAACATGATGATTGCTATTGGCCACAAATCTTTAAAGAGCAAGGAGTTAGAAGAGTTTTTAAAAAACTCTCTAAAACCATTGATAGCAAAACTACCCTCAGTTGCTAGTGTTAATTTTTGGTCGGGAACTTATGAGCAGCATATTCTTGAAATTGATCTAAGTAAATACTTGGGCTTTAATTTAAATGCAAGAAGCATCATTGAAAAAATAAAAGAGGCCTATCAGACAATGCAAGGAGGCCATATAAAAGAAAAAGTGGGTACAAATAACAGCAGAATTGCCATTTTGGCCCCCGCCAAATCAAGCACATTAGAAGATTTAGGACAAGTAAAACTGGCCAGTGATAAGAATAGATCGATTAAGGTTAGTGACATCGGGAAGCTTACAACTCGGCTAGATTCGCAAGACTCACTGTTTAAGTTAGATGGGGCCGCTGCAAATTATATCAGTGTCTCCCTAAGGCCTACTGGAGATGTAAAAAGAACCTGTGATAAAGTTGAGCAAATTTTGGCAAACTTTAAAAAAGACAACTCTGAGGTAAGCTATAATTTGATGGTAAATCCCGCAACTTTTATTCAAGATGCCATCGATAATCTTTTACTCAATGCCTTTGTAGGGGGACTTGCCGCCATAACTATTATTCTTTTGTTTCTTGGGACAATTCAGAGTACATTCATTATAGCACTGTCAATTCCGTTTTGTGTAATATCTTCTTTTATACTCATGAAAATATTTGGTGTAACGATCAATATAATTTCTCTAGGGGGAATGGCAATTGGGGTGGGTATGATTGTCGATAGCTCTATTGTGGCCTTAGAAAATATCTATCGTCGTTTACTGGGAGAAGGAGCAAATTGCCCGAAGGCCTCTATCGTAATAAAAAGTATAAAAGAGGTTATCTTACCCATAAGTGCATCAATTTTTACCTCTATTGTGGTATTTTTTCCAATTATCTATACCACCTCCTACACAAAGGCCATCCTTGGAGATCTCGCAAAAACTGTGGTTTTTACCTTAGGCCTATCTAGCATTTCGGCGCTAATTATTGTTCCCATTTTGGCGTATCGTTTTTTGAAGATAAATTACTCTGAAGTTAAAAAAACAAAACATGTGGGTATGAAGCTAAAAGCAATTTATTTAAAGGTCTTATCTATAGTTATTGGTAAAAAGACCACAGCAGTGGTGGTGATCTCAAGTGTGTTTATAATGTTGTTTGCATCAACGCTACTCATTTCTGGACTTAAAAAAGAAATCATAGCAGTACCATCGACGACTCTGTTTGACGTTAAAGTGGAGCTTCCAAATAATGATGATATTGAGCTAACTAAAAAATATGCTCTAAAAGTTGAAAGCTATTTACAAAAATTACCGGAGATAGAAAGTTATGCGACTTATTTTTGGAGTCCCAGTTTTGGTTATGTAACCGCCAGGCTAAAAAATAGAAATGACTTTAAAGCATTACAAAAGCAAATGAAAAAAGATTTTACTATTAGTCCAGAGGCTATTATAGAGGCCTCTAAATGGAATCCAGGAACATTGCCTCTGCCGCGCAAAACAGATTTGACCATTAATATAAGTGGAGCAGTGACATCTGTCATGAATGCATTTACAGATGAAGTAATGGCCTTATCCCATAAACTAAATGCATCGATGCACAAATCACCGTGGCAAAATTCAAGTGATACCATCAAAATTAATTTTGATCCTCAAATTGATGTTGTTGAAAAGATACATCTTCTAGAGTTTATCGAAGCGGCATCAGATAGAGGCAATTACATTACAGATATCATTGATGATGGCAAACGCTACTATATCAAACTAGCTTTCAAAAAAGATCAGATCGTAAAAACACTAGAGCAACTACGCTATCTACCTGTGCGCTTTCATGGAAAAATTGTACCACTTAAGGCCTTGGCCCAAATTGAGCAATCAACTAAAAGTTATATTCCCAGCAGGCTTGTAAATAAAATTGCTATGCAGACAATTTATACTTCATTTAAATCAAAAAAAAGTGCCTTTGACAGCAATAAAGAAAGCTTAATAAAAAAAGCAAAAGAAGAGATTTCTAAGCTTGAGCGACCAGCTGATCTTGTAATAGAGTATCCTGACTCCAACAAAGAATTGAATAAATCAATTGAGAGTTTTAAAGTTTCACTACTAATAAGTTTAGTGCTGGTATTTTTAATTTTGGCCTTTATGTTTAATTCTGTTAAATATCCTCTGATCATTCTAATTACAGTTCCACTGGCTTTAATTGGCGTGATAACAGGGCTATATGTGACCTCCAGCACTCTTTCTTTAAATTCGATGTTAGGGGTAATTCTTCTTAGTGGGTTGGTGGTTAATAATGCAATTTTGTTAATCGATTTTTATCTAAAGGAGCGCGCTACTAATCAATCGACCATAGACAGTATCTTGAGCGCCTGCTCATTGCGGCTTAGGCCTATTTTAATGACTACTCTAACCTCGCTATTTGGCGTTATTCCCATTGCATTGGGGTTGGGAGAAAGTGGTGAAATTTTACAACCATTAGGGATTTCCGTGTTTTGTGGTTTGTTGATATCTACAGTTTTAACGCTAATTATTATTCCCGGCTTGATCCGCCTGGTTGACTAATCAAGAAATTTCAAACAGGGTAATTTCCGCTTGGGTTCCAAGGCGCATAGGTGGTCCCCACTGTCCGGTACCACTATTTACATAGACGGTTAGATCTTTATATTTGCCAAATCCTTTAACAAACGGTTGAAAGTATTCAATCAAATCGGTCATAGGCCAGTATTGGCCACCGTGGGTGTGCCCACAGACCATGAGGTCAAAACCGGCATCAAAAGCTGCATAACAACTTCTTGGTTGATGGGCCAGCAAGATTTTATAATCGACCAAAGGTGCAAAATCTCCCATGGCTGCAGCAGGACTAGAGGCACTTTTTTCCATGCGAATATCCGGTACACCTGCTAGTAAAAAACTATGATCTAAATGACTAATCACTTGCGCTTGGTTGTCTAAGACTTTTATACCCAGAAGTTTTAAGTATGAAACCCATGCATGAACCCCAGAGTAATACTCGTGGTTTCCAGTTACAAAAAAGGTTCCATGCTTACTTTTTAGGTCTTTTAAAGGGTCTACCTTTTTGCCAATAGCTTCGATGCTTCCATCTACTAAGTCGCCGGTGACTGCCACAAAATCCACATTTAAACTGTTAATTTTTTCTACCACTTTGGTAAGAAATGATTGCTCTATTGTGGGTGCAATATGTAAGTCAGAAATTTGGATAAACGATAGTGGGGTATCCAAGTTGATCTTTGGTAACTTCAATTTTACTTTTTTTAAAATGGGCCCATTTTTAACATTGGTAATGCCTAAGATAGTAGAGCCAGCAGTTAACGACATTATTGCAGCATTAAAAGAGTGTTGCAAAAAGCGCCTTCTTTGCGGACTAAACTTATTGCTTTTTTTATTCAGCATAAAAATCAGTAATGCTTCAGCTGGCCACCATAATATAAATAATGCAATAGCGATAGAGAGGGCCCCTAGATATACATAAGAGATATAGAGCATTATAACTAAAGCATTTTGGGTCATAAGGTCAGGCAGCTGCCTGTACAAAAAAAATGATAGTAAGATAAATAGTAGTGAAGATAAAATTGTTATTCTTGTTGCCACTTTCATTTTGTTAGAACTCATGGGAGAGGTTAACTTTTTAACTAACAAAAAATAAAAGGCACTAAAAAATAACGTAATAATGAGGGGAAAAAGTAAGTACGAATATTTCATATACGTCAGAGAAACTTTAGACTTTAAAAATATCGTTAGATTGCTTTTGACCAAGCTCTAGTGGGATGTTGTATTTGTCGCTTAACTTTTCGAGTTTTTGCTTAAGCTGCTCTTTTGGAATCAAGCTGCCAACAACTGACTGGTTTTTTAATGTGGGAGGGCAACCATTGGCACAGTTAAAGCTACTGGAGCAGATTTCAACAGATGTAATGGGGTCTTTATGTTTGAATTGAGAGTACCATACAAAAAATTCTTCAAGCACCTTAAAACATTTTTCTTGAATGGCCGCCTTATTTTCTCTTTCAGTATTAAAGATAAATCTTCCTGTATCCCTTTGCTTGTCGTTGACAATGACGTTTACGACTCCGCTAACGGACATTGATAAGGTAGGGCATAGACAATTTGGACAATACATATAAGCTCCTGTGCGAGTTTATTTAACACCTCACGATTTTATCATAGGCTTATTCAACTTTGCAAATTTCTTGAAGCTAGTTGTTCCAAATGATTCACTCTAGTTGTCGCAGGCGGATGGGAGTGATAAAAAGCACTATATAAAGGGTCGGGAGTTAAAGTGCTCGCGTTGTCTTTATATAGTTTTACAAGAGCGCTAATAAGATCTGAGGCATTGGAGTATTGTGCAGCAAAACGGTCGGCCTCAAATTCATTTTTTCTGGAAAACCATGCAAACAATGGTGTTAACAAAAATGTATATGTAGAGGCAACCATTGCAAATAGGGTTAAGGCCATATATGAAGATTTATAAGTGGCCCCATGGCCTAAATAAAATACTTGTAGGTCATATAGTTGACCTAAAATGTATAGGCCTATAAAACTTAAAACCAGTGATTTAATCATCATTTTGACGATGTGTTTTTTCTTAAAGTGGCCAAGTTCATGGGCCAGGACCGCTTCTATTTCACCAGGAAGCAGATTTTTAATTAAGGTATCAAAAAAGACAATCCGCTTGTTTTTACCAAAGCCTGTAAAGTAGGCATTTCCGTGGGAGCTTCGTTTGGACGCATCCATTACAAACAGACCCTTGCTACAAAAGTCGATCCGTTTTAAAAGTGCTTCAATGCGGTCTTTTACCTCTCCCTCTTCTAGGGGGGTAAATTTGTTAAACAAGGGCGCAATCAAGATGGGATAAGCAAATAGCATGATAAACTGGACTGTGGTTAAAAAGGCCCACGCATAGGCCCACCACCAGCTACCAAGAAATTCCATAATCCAAAGAATTCCTGCGGCTACTGGCAATCCAATAACGCCACCAAGAATTAGGCCTTTGATATTGTCTAAAATAAATAGTTTGACTGTACTTTTGTTAAAACCAAATTTTTCTTCTAGTACAAATGTATTGTAGTAGGACTCAGGCAGACCAATGACGGTGGATATCACTGCAAATAGAGTAAAAAAGATCACCCCAACCATTATAGGGCCAAGTGGCTGAGCATCCCATAAAAAATTACGGGCCAGCTGATCGATGAATGCGAGACCTCCACCCAATGTCCATCCCAGAAAGATCAAAGTATTGAGCACTAAAAAAAATAGGCCTGTGTTGATTTTAGCAGTTGAATAATTTGCAGCCTTTTGATGCTCTTCGTTGCTGATTTTATCTTGAAATTGTTTGGGTACAGTTAATTTATGTGACTGAATATATAATTTGTTCTTTATTTCTAAAAAGATTTCAGTTATTAGTTTTAAAACTAAAAAACAAACAAAGACAATTGTAATATTTAATGGATTAAACATGATTAGTATTCCTTACAAATATAAAGTAAAGTGAGCTTGTCTTTAATTAATACATGTTAATACATGAATTTAAAACGAAAAAAAATAAAGGGTAAAAAGATGTGGATTTACAAAAACAATGCAAAAAATGGTCTGAATAACATTTCGTATCTGTTAGAAAGTGCAAATTCTAGTGAATTTTACTGCATTGATCCCGTAGAAGCTGAGACTGTGGTGCAGCAACTTAGTCGAAGTAAAGGAAAGCTTAAGGCCATCATTAATACCCATGAGCACTTTGATCACTATAGTGGCAACCAAGATATTGTTAGGCAAACCGGTTGTGAAGTGTGGGCGCACGATAGTTGCAAAGGAAAAATACCAGGTATTGATCGCACTTTAAAAGCAGAGGATATAATTGAGCTAGGTCCAGCGAGTAAGTTAGAAGTTATAGAGACTCCGGGACATACTCCCGGCCATATTTGTTTAAAAATTATTCATAGTGACAAGGTGGTCGGTATCATCACAGGAGACACACTTTTTAATGCAGGTGTGGGCAATTGTAAAAATGGGGGAAATGTCGAGCTACTATATCAAAGTATAGCGAAAAACTTTCAGGATTTGGCAGATAACGTCAAGGTTTATCCAGGGCATAACTATTTGGCCACGAACCTAAAATTTACTGACTCTCTTTTGCCTGGTAACGCGTTGGTTAAAGAGTATTTGGAGAATTTACCAGGAGAAAGCTTTGTGTCTACCATGGGCGCAGAGCGTCAAATCAATACGTTTTTACAGCTAGATAAGGAAAAATTATATCAGGTTCTATCTAAAAAATGTCCAGGACAAATAGAAAATGAGCAAGATTATAAAAATATCTTTTGTTGTCTACGTGGGCTTAGAGATCAACTATAACTTCCTGATATAAAATTTGGAGTATAAACTTTTCCTGCAAGGATTCAAGCAGATGTTCAATTTGATCTTGAACCTGAATTTTTCATCCTAAACTTGATCTGATCTTCAAATACCTGTCCTGGTCATTGACATGGTCATTTTTACGATATTTTTCCTTAAGCAGTCTGCAAACAATAAATGTTGGCCTATTATACAAAGAAAAGTATG
>JADHTQ010000104.1 GCA_016784965.1 Bacteriovoracaceae bacterium
TGACAATCACTGTGTTACCGCTAGCGTCGACGACAGTATTGCCGTCTGCAGTCGAAATTGCATTACCATCAGCATCAAGCGTGGCGTTACCGTCGGCTCCTATTGGTGGTACTTTGGCCGATACCCACAATACAGTGCCACCTCTGTGTAGGTCAAATGAAGCGACATTGTCAACGAGCACAAGGTTGGCATCACCTGCATTGGTGTCAGAAACAACTTTGGGGGTGCAATCTGTGGTAGCGCCAACTGCGTTAGTGCACATTTCATAATCTTTTGTAACACTGTAATCATCCATCATAGTCGCTCGGTTACCTGCAACATAGGCACGGTTTGGATCTACAATATCAAAAAAGGTGTAGTTGCCGGCCATCACTATAAGTGGATATAGTAAACACAATAAGTAGATACCAATTGGTTTTAGTTTTTGCATAAATCCATCCCGTGAAATATATTAAATATGTAAATGAATTGTAATTTAAGTATATTATACCATATGTTGAGCAGGAATATTTTCAATCAATAGGTAAATAGGTACTTACCTGGGTTAGTCGCAAATAAGTAGTCAACATATGGCCAAAAAGGACAAGTTTGCCAACAATTTTGTACAATATGGTCATTTTAGAGCAATTTTTTGATTCATCTGTTTATTTTTGAGATACCAGTCAATGGTGCGATGTATTCCTTCAGTAATACCAATTGTTGGCCTCCAGTTAAGGAGTTCATTTGCTTTACTTATCGACGCCCAGGTGGCCAACACATCAGACTTTTGAAAATCATTTCGCTTTATGTTGGCCTTTTTCCCCAACAATTTCTCTATTTCTTTGATCACTGTATTGATTGAGGTAGGTTTGCTGCCACTTCCGAGGTTAATAATGTGGTGGCCTGATAGCTTTAATCCCTCAATTGTACCATTTACAATGTCATCTACATAGGTGAAATCTCGGGTTTGCTCTCCATCACCAAAAAGTTCAATTTCCAATCCCTCGTCAATACATTTGATGAATCTATATATGCTCATGTCAGGCCTTCCAGCTGGCCCATAAACAGTGAAGTATCTGTAGATTATTACATCAAGGCCATGGAGGTGACAGTAGCAATGGCAGAGGCCCTCGGCGGACTTTTTGGAGACTGCATAGGGTGAAATTTGTTTATTTACTGCAAGTTGCTCATTAAATGGCATTTTATGGCCAGCGTATAATGAGGACGAAGATGCAAGGAGCATTTTTTTAACAAGATGTTCTTTCATCATTTCAAGTAGATTCAATGTCCCTTTGATATTTGTTTCCAAATAAACATGAGGGTTATCTACACTGTGTCTCACACCTGTCATTGCCGCCAAGTGAATGACCGATTCAATGTTGTATTGTTCAAACAACTTTTTTAAAGATGGTCGATTGTTAATATCAACTTTAGCGAAGATAAAGTTAGAGTAATTTGATAATTGGTCTAATCGATATTTTTTTAGAATAACGTCACAGGAATTGTTTAGATTATCAATTCCTATGACTGACTTGCCATTTTTTAGAAGTTTTGAGGCAATGTGGGATGCAATAAAGCCCGCTGTACCAGTTAACAAAATCATTAGTCACCAATGAATAGATTCAAAAAATATCACACTCTATCAATCATTACTTAGACCATCAAGGATAGTTTCCATACCTTTAGGATTTTTAAAACTGATATCAAATGCATTAGTTTTAATAATTTCTTTTACAGAGGGTACATTCACCACCTTTCCATCCATGACCAGTGCCAGATTTGTGTTGAGGTATTTTTTAGTTGCCTTCTGTAGATCCTTACTAGTCCGATCGTCAAGATATAGTTTAATGCCCGCTTTATTGTTTACAAAGGCCTGATACATAAAGTTTTCCAGAACAACTACTGGTTTTTTTGATAGCTGCATCAAACATGCTCCATTGTAATCCATACAATCTTTGTTTTTATTTTTGGTTTTGGTATATTTTACGGGGTAAAACTCTACTTTTTTATCCTTCGAAGATTGCATCTGCTTTGCATTTTTAAAGTTTTTGGCCAGGCCACTTGTTACATTCATTAGTGTCGATGTCACTAAAGACAAAATTAATACTTTTGTTTTCATATAAAACTCCCATTTATTCATAAATTAAAAAAAATTTTAAAATTTGTGCTTCAACTGAGGGAGTAAGGAGGTGACCTGGGGGAGTTGCAAGCAATTATAGATGAGTCTTTTAAAACTATAAAAAATTTAGGCAAAGAAGTGTTGCTATGATAACAAACTTTCTCATGTGCAAGATGTGCAATGATTAGCTCAAAATCCTGTGAGGCCTCAATATCAACTGAAGCTTTTGAGACAACATCATCAGTGGATAAAATCTTTGCTGAAGAGGCAAAGGAGCGTGTGCTAGCTAACCCCCCAGGGGCGGTGTATAGAAAAAATAAGCAACCAGCTCCGATTAGGTAAATTAGTTTATGTTTTGAATGTATTGCTAGTGCATTTTTCATGCACTAAAGATAGGAGTGGTTTATAATTTGTCAAGATGAACTAATAAATTATATTTAAATAGTGCTAACACCATAGTATTTAAGTGGTTCATTTAAGATTTGATTAATTGTAATGGACGGCGATTGTTGACCTTCAGTAGTTTCGCCCTTATATGCATTTGCCCAACACCTCCACCTATTTGTTGTAATCATTAAATCAATTGCAGATAGATGAATAATCCTAGGATTTTGTCTTTTAAGTGTGGTCATTGCCTCATCAATTATATCCTTGGCCGACTGATCGATTTCAACTGGTGGGGCCCCTTCTTTTAGTATTAGGTGATGATCATGTATCTTCATAGAGCTAAAAGTACCCTCTTTAATTAGCTCCAAGCAATCCAGCTCAGCTGGACCAAACTTTTTGGCAACAAATTTATTAAAGATGGTTAATAGTGGCCTGCTGGTTGAGCAGAGGAAAAAATGTAATTGAATTAGCTTTAGTTTACTAAGTCCATAGGAAGTATTCTCTCCCTCAGCAGTATACCACTGCAAAAATTGTTCTAAGATATACTCCAGGGCCTGATCCTTACTTACATTTAGTTTTGTTATATTGTTGTCGAGTATCAAGTGTCCTCCTTCATAAGTTTATTCCAATCAAAGTAGTTTATACCAAAATTGTTAATATCTTCCAAGTTTTTATGTGTTTAGCACAACAGCAAAACCCTATGCATCATATTGTGGGTCTTCCTAATATTTGTTGCATCTGTAGTCATATTGGTAAATCATATGTATTGAGCAACAGTTAATTTATTGTGTTTTTTTCACAATAAAAAAAGAGAATAATGTGTTTATCATATTGGAAATACTCGTAGGCCTTACTTGTCTTTGGTGGATACTATTTTCACTAAAGCAAATGATCACAACTTTTAATTTTCCCAAGCTAGAAGATTTGGGCAATACCTATCTTGAGCATTGGCCCAAACTCAGTGTTGTCGTTGCAGCTTGCAATGAACAAAGAGTAATTAAAAGCGCAATAAACTCTCTGCAAACACAAGTTTATCCCGCATTAGAGATTATTATTGTTAATGATCGCTCCACTGATACAACTGGACAGATCATAGAGGAGTTAAAACAAAGTGATGATAGAATTGTGACTATCCATATTGATGAACTACCTCCTAAATGGCTAGGTAAAGTTAATGCTTTTAATCACGCAACGAAAGTAGCTTCAGGGGATTGGATTTTATATACAGATGCTGATATTTTATTTGGAGATAAATTGTTAAAAGATGCAGTAGCAATTGCGGTCAATGAAAAATTGGATCACTTAACCCTATTGCCAAAGATTATCACCAGAAAGTTTTGGCTAAAAGTGTTGGTCAACTCTTTTGCTTTATTTTTCTTTTTATTGATCAAACCACATAAAATTGCAGATCCATCGCAAAAAGAATCTATCGGAGTTGGGGCCTTTAATTTAGTAAGAAAATCTTTGTTGGATAAAACCCAAGGCCTGAAGTGGTTACAAATGGAGTTGGCAGATGATTTAGGACTTGGAATGATGATAAAGCAAAATGGTGGTCGCAGCAAAGTTGCATCTGGATATGAGAGACTAGAGATAGAGTGGTACAACTGTCTTGGGGATATGATTAGGGGGTTGGAAAAAAATAGTTTTGCAGTTGCTTGTCAGTTAAAATTTGTTAACTTGTGGGTACTGCTCATTGTCTCTTGTATTCTTCTTGTTGGGCCTATTTGGGGTCTTATGTCTGTGGGATTTGTGCAAGCATTGTCTATTATAAATATAGTGTTATATATAATATTAATGGGTTGGTTATCTATCCATTGGAAAAGAAGTTTTTTAGCTCTTGTCTTTACTCCGATTGGTTTTGTTTTGATGATCTTTGCAATCACTCGCTCGGCCTTTTACTGTTGGCGACAACAAGGGATTTACTGGCGAGGAACAAAGTATTGCTTAAATGACCTTCGAAATTATCAACGAGTAAAGATCCCATAGTAAAAAAATTAAAAGTTTGCTTATTTGAGAAGTTCTAACTACAATCTCATGGTTTTAAAAAATATTTATATCTAAAAGGAGAAAAAATGGCCTTTAACCTTGCCGTATTTTTAGCAGAAAGTGCCTTTGGCGTTGGAGTTCTTGGTGGTGTTGTTGGTGGTTCTGCTGCAGTGGCAAAAAATACAAAGCTACATCAAAAAGGTGAAATAAAAACAGAAGAAGCGATCAGGGATTCTGCTGAAGAAGCACTTGGTGCAGGTGTTGCCACCGCTTTTAGTGCAGTAACGGCAGGGGCCGTAGGCGGAGGATTAATGGTTTCACTGGTGACTGCATTTGCAGCTGCTGCTTGTGGAAAGTATGCATGGGACCGAGGAGTTGAAGCCGTCCACAAGAGACTAAAGATTGAAGGCTCTACAGTTTACCCGCTGTAGGGAAGTAAAAGTTTCATAGCTTAAGTCAGTACTCTAGACATTTAAAAAGATATCATATATTGATTAGGACCATGGGAGTTATAATGCGATACTTTCTTATTCTAGCTGCTTTGTGGTATACAATTGATGCCCAAGCAACTTCAAACTGTGCTAGAGAGATTTCTGCAACATCTTGCGAGTATTATCGGTGTAGAGAACGTACCATGCAATGTGGCCTGGATGGTTACCTTGAAAACTTTGGCCATAAATATTGCCAAATATTTAAAAACGACCTAAGCATAGATGTAAGTAAAAAAGGCCAGCAATGGCTTAAAAACAACTCTGCCTGCCTCCAGCAACAATTAGAGCAAGTAAAAAGTTCTACTAGCTGCAGGAAATTAAAGCAAAAGGCCATAAGCTCCCACAGCAAATGCTACACCCAAACAGGTTTTTGCAGTTTGCCGGCACAAGATATTGCTTTAATCATTGAAACCATAGGCCATGAACTCTTTTTCCCCAAAGTGTTTAAATCGGCCCTACAAACTATCAAAATATGTGGATGGGGCATCAAAAAAACTCTTGCAAACATTTTTTCTTATACACACATCACCAAAGAGTCATCATGGCATCGGATTTTTTATGATCCTGATCTATGGGCCAACTTCCCCAAGGTACACGCTGAAAACTCATGGATATCCATAGATAGTTTCTGCTACAAAGATGGACTACTGATTTCTCATGGCCATAGAGTCCCCATCTCTATTGTTAATAATAAACTAGAGCATTATATCAATGTATATGAACAAAACGTAGATGACGTGGGGGAGTACCTTTTTACCAAGAGCTACTTTATTCCAAAGTGTAACTGATACGGAGAGTAATATTTTGCACCTACTTACAACCATGTTTTTGATTTTATCTTGGCATTGTTTTGGGCAAGACAACTTTAATCCAACACTTTATGCAAAAGCTGCAAAGATCAAGTATCAACATGTATTTCAATTAAATAATAATAATTTAAAGTCAGAACTCAAAAAAATAGTCGCTTTAGGCCATCATAGTTTGGGCTATGATCGGGCAAAAGTAATCATGTTTACCAAACTTGATAGAATGGATGGGCAAATTTGTTCGGTCTACTCTCCTTCAGAATGTGTTATAGAGCAAGGTCTTCCCGACAATCGCGTCATGAATTGTGAGCATACTTGGCCCAAATCACTAGGAGCAAGAGGCACTTATGCAAAAAGTGATTTACATCACCTCTTTCCCACCACAAATTACACAAATTCTATGCGATCTAGTTTACCATTTTGTGAAGTAGATGTAATCAAGTGGAGCTACCTAGGTAGCAAGCGCGGTTTTGATGTAGAGGGGCATCATTGTTTTGAGCCCCCAGATAATCATAAGGGGAATGTTGCCAGGGCATTGTTTTATTTTGCCATTAGATACGGCTACCCAATAGAAGATAAACAAGAGGCAGTTTTGAGAAGATGGCACTTTAGAGACTGTGTAGATAGAGATGATATAATTCGCAATTTAACAATCAAAGAGTTCCAAAAAAACACTAACATTTTTGTCGAGCTCCCTGAGCTTGTTAATTTAATAGAAAATTTTTAAGCTGAGAAATTACAATAGGGCAGGATTGTCCATCAATTCTCTCACTACTTTAAACAGAGCAATTCGACTGAGTGTTCCCGTTTGCATTTTAGGCAGTTGTATATCGACATTGACATTATCCCCAGTATCTACAACCAGTAGTGAGGCGTAGACCTGATTGGTGTTGATAGTTAAATTCGCTTTTCCATTGTCGTGCACATCAACAATACCTTCTTCTGTATTAATCAAAACCTTTCTTTGATCTAATTTTTCCCTTTTATTGCTTAAAAAGTCTGAAACAGAGAGTGTGGAATCAGTTTGAAACAAATGTTGTAGTTCAACAGTAACATCGTGATGATTTAAAACAGTGATAAGTGAAAACCAAATTTTTCTTGCCAAAATTGTGGTCTGGGAATTACTTGAGTCTTTTTCAATAATCGCTTTTTCCATAACTTGGCCGATAAGTTTTGGGTCTCTCATGGCCTCTATCCATGATTGAAAAATTCCTTCCATGATGTCTATATCGTCTTTATAGCTTCTTAAAAACTCTCTTTCTTCCTCAGAAAACCCAGGCCCTTTTGCCACTGCGAGCATTCTTTTTGCATAAGGGTTAACACTGCCTTTATCATCTTTGTCTAAATCTCTTTCCAACCTCTTGGCAATTCTTGATGACATGGAAGCAATATCACTCATGAGAATTGCCCTAGCGCTAAAGCGCATATCACCAATTGGATTTAATAGATCCCAATACTTGCTTACTTTGTCCATGAGAAGACCACGCATCCCTTGGGTATCAAGTATACTTTTCATTCTTAACTTATCACCCATAAATGGGGTCAGGTGAGTTAAGCTAAAATCTACCTCTGGTTTAACCGCACTACCTTTATTCCACTCTTCTAGCAGTTTCTGTGATGATTTAATGCCGTGTCTGCTTGGGATTATACCAATATGCAAGACTCGATTTTTAAATTGTAATGCTCTCCCCTTATTGACACTTTTGCTGCAGAGACTTACCTGCTTTATTGGGAAGAGAAGACTCATCTGTTTGCCAAATGAATATGCATGAAACTCGGCTAGAAACTTTGCAATTTCATCGATTTGTGCTTGCAAATCAGCAATCCGGTAGGCCTTGTTTTTTAGTAATTCAAAGTTAAAGCAAGACTTATTGTTAGAAATCTTTTTGTCTCCATTTTCTAATACTATAATGCGAAAATATTCTTCCAGTGGGATAACTTCCATATCTGATTGCCTAATATTATAGCTGTGAGTGAATTGATCAATTTTTTTGGTAAATACGTCAGTTACCTCAGGACTTTTTAGGGCCTCTTTGGCATACCGAT
>JADHTQ010000044.1 GCA_016784965.1 Bacteriovoracaceae bacterium
CAGGGAGCTGTGCCCCTTTCTCATATCGACAAACTCGTTATAAAAAAATATCTGGTGTTTTTTAGGATTAAATATCATACAGGCGACATAGCACATCTAAAATATAAAATCTACAACCTGGAATACGCCCAACTTACGTCAATTTTTTAGTTAACCCAAGATGGTAACTTTAGCTTCTTAAGAAATTTTCTTATCTGTTTAGTGAACTCAATCATATTGAGCACTACCTCTTATAGGGAGTGCTCTAACTTAAAAAGGATGTTTCCTCATTTTATCGTTGACTTAATGTCTTACATATGAGACACTGCTTGTTGGAGTTATATGTATGGATATTGTAATACTTGATACATGCAAAAAGGAGTTGAAAGATTTTTCTGAGAATATTATCAGTGATTTTTTAGATGCTTTGGCAAAGCTAAAAAATGGAGTCAATTTATCAATGCCTTTGTCACGTAAGATGGAGGGGCTTGAGGGTAACGTACATGAACTTAGACTAAAGGACTCAAGTGGGATTTACAGAGTAATTTATTTAATTATCAAAAAGGATGCTATTTACATTGTCCATGCTTTTAAAAAGAAGACAAATAAAACTCCAAAGAAAAATTTAGATTTGGTGAGAAAAAGGATTAGGAGGCTTCTATAATGAAGAAAAAAACCTATAAAAAAATAAGTGATATCGCCAAAGATTTAGGGGTATCTCCTGAAGTTGGCCATGTTGCTGAAGTTAAGGCAAAACTTACTCGTGAGATTATTAAGATTACTAAAAAGCAGCAATTAACCCACCAGCAAGTTGCGGACTCTTCCGGTGTTCCAAGGTCTGCAATTACTGGAATTATAAATGGAAGTCTGCAAAAAGTTTCTTTGGACCGCCTTGTCAAAATCATATGCTCTCTTGGAAAAAGCGTTGATGTAAAAATTAAAGATGCAGCTTAATGTAATTGTAACTCCCACATGTAAGAATTTCTCACAACATCAAGTACTTTCTAATTTTTGGGAGCCACAAGTCATTAAAGCTAGGAAAAGTTGAAAACGGGCCAGATTTTATAGATTAGTTTAGTGACTAATCTACAAGTATTTGATAACGATAAAGTTAATTGAGGAGGTTCATATGCCTAGAATTTCAGAGATTTTTGGAATTGCAGTATATATGTATTGGTATGATAATAAAAAACACAAATGTGCCCATATTCATGCTATATTCGCGGGTAGACAAGTTGTTATGGGACTCGATGGACAAATATTAGCGGGGTCTATCGGCAAAAGAGGTGATAACCTTGTGCTAGAATTTGTTAAAGAAAGAAATCAAGAGTTAAACGAAGCCTGGAACAAGGCCACTAACGGTGAGGAGCTTCCATGGATCAAGCCAATATCGTAATACAGTTTGTAAAGGCACTTACTATGCCACAAATTGAAATTATTGCTAGTAATGGGATACGCTATATATCTGATTTGAAAGAGTATTCCTCTATAAAATGCTTCCCAACATCCCAGAAAGATTGGGAAAAAGTGGGAGTTACGACATACGGTTTCAACCTTACTTGGGCATCAAGGTTTGAAGTTCATGTTGATCAAGTAATTGCTTGCGCCATTTCTGAGGAAAGTATTAAGCTCCAAGCTTGATTATCATACACAAGATTTTTGAAATAGAATCATATTCTAAGACACAGAAATTATGAGTACGGCTAAATACTCGAGTCCCATGTAACATCAAGTCGTTTCATCTCTATTTCAAAATAGCATAAAAACTACTTCGATGGTATATAGCAATACTGAAATACTAAGTTCACGTCTCTCTGCACAAACCTTGAAAGTACCGCAGCTGACCTCTTAAACAAAAAAACTTGCCTGTTGCAGGCCACAGTTATTAAGGATAAACCATTATGAAACTTAAAATACATAGGTTGCAAACAAGGCCCAAGTTATGAAATATAGAATCTACCAATTTTTCAAGTCTCTATACTCTATCATGTTTAAGAGTGCTTTGGATAAAGACATTGAGATAATGGCATTAAGACAACAACTTGCCAATTATCAAGTAAACAAAATTAAACCACAAATAAACAATTATGATCGGCTTTTCTGGATTGTCCTTAGTAAGTTTTGGAATAGATGGGAGCAAGTCTTAAATATTGTAAGCCCCCAAACGGTGATCAGTTGGCATCGCAGAGGATTTAGATTGTTTTGGAAGCTTAAATGCCGACATAAAAAAGTTGGACGTCCAAAGATCTCTAAGGAAATTATAGTGTTGATTAAGAAAATGAGGTCGGAAAACAATTGGGGAGCACCCAGAATTCACGGAGAGCTTTTAAAGCTCGGATTTGATATCTCTGAATCAACCATTTCAAACTACATACCCAGATGGTCTCCAACTGGTCTGCAACGACAAAATTGGAAAACATTTTTGCATAACCATATTCACAATACTGTATCGATGGACTTTTTTGTTGTTCCCACCATTACTTTTGAATTGCTATACTGTTTAATTATCTTTGAACACTCAAGAAGAAGAGTTATTCATTTTAATATCACAGATCACCCCTACTCTGAATGGATAGAGCAACAAATTAGAGAAGCATTCCCTTATAAGCATAATTATAAATACTTTATCCATGACAATGATAAAAAATTTGGCATCAATGTGAAGAAAATAATTGAGGATTTTGAGTTGATCGACAAACCCACTTCATTCAGATCTCCGTGGCAAAATCCATATTGCGAAAGAATGATTGGCACAATAAGGAGAGAATTATTAGACCATATTATTGTTATGGGTGAATCACACTTGCAAAGATTATTAATTAGCTATTTTGATTATTATCACAATGACCGAACTCATATGGGCATTAGCAAGGATTCACCATGCTCAAGAGAAACATCGCGAAGAAAATCGGAAAAAGACAATGTTGTTTCAATCAACAAAGTTGGTGGGCTTCACCATCGGTATGATTGGTCCACAGCTGCCTGACTTTTTAATTTGAAAGCATGTATCTACTACGGTGCCCTTCTAAGCTTACTACAATTGATTTTTATTTTATTGGCCACTCCATTTGAATTTCATATACAAGTTCCTTCAAAATTAACAATAAATTACAGCAAAAATATCCGTAAAATATTTATTCTGTATGTTTTTTCCTTCTTGAACACTGTTTTTGCAGTACTAATTTTCAACCTCTAAAAGTCGATTGCAAATATTTCTAATTTTTGGGAGCCACAGTCTAAGTTGAAATAAAAAAAGTGTAAAATTATTGGGAAATCTGGAAAAAGGTCAATTGACAGTAAATGACAGTACGAAAAACTATTAACTGGTGGGCGATAGAAGACTCGAACTTCTGACATCTACCTTGTAAGGGTAGCGCTCTACCAACTGAGCTAATCGCCCAATTAATTTTGTTTTTCTGTCAATTTTACTGTCACACAATTTTTTCAAACCATACTGCCTTAAATTCTGCAAGCTTACTGGACTGAGCGTTTCCTTGTAAGGGTAGCGCTCTACCAACTGAGCTAATCGCCCAATTAAAATTATCCTCGTGTGGTCTGTTGAGAGTAATAACACCTCTGTTTTATGTCAACAAATTTTTGTAGATTATTTACAACTTCGAATAATCTGCAGCAACCTTGGATCTTTTGCGATAACGTGATCTCTAACTTGATTGACAAGGCCTGGATTTGTTTTAATTACATTTACAAAGCGACAAAAATTGGCATCCCGGCTGCCAGTTGAGTCAACAAACTCCCAGTCGGTGACATTATACTTGGTATCATAGAACAGCTTAAAAATATGCTCGATGTAAGTAAGCTTGACTCTGCGCCCAGAATGTACAATCAGCTCATTTCCCAAATCTTTATCATGAATCGAAAATTGCCAGGTTAGCTGATCTCCACTACCCAGATCTAAAGTGCCCTCATAGGTTGTAATAAGAAATCCTTTTTTTGATAATTTCACCAGTTTGCCAGTTCTGACACCACGGGAATAGCTATAATTTAACACTATATAGATACCCAAACCGGCAAGTGCTAACAAAATAATCAAAACCAAGAATAGTTTCTTTTTCATAATTTCCCTTAAATTGAGTCTAACCCTTTAATAAGATTATAAAAATGTATTATAGCTTTTAGATTCTACAAAAACAATCTCAAGTGATTGAATATTTTTTGAGAGTTTCAAAAAAGCTGGGATAGGAAATGTCCACCGTTTGGGAGTCTATTATCTCAGTGCTACCCTTTGCGCCCAGTGCTGCTATAGAAAACGCCATGGCAATGCGGTGATCATGAAATGTTTCAATCTTTGCTCCACGCAACGCTTGTGGGCCTTTGATACATAGGCCATCTTCATAAGTCTCAACCTTTGCACCCATTGATTTTAAATTGCTGGCAACTGCTTCGATTCTGTCGCTTTCTTTAAACCGCAGCTCTTTTGCACCCGTAATTTTAGTTTCTCCTTCGGCGTAGGTTGCAAGGACCGCTAAAATCGGGATTTCGTCAATTAGAGAAGGGATCTCCTCTTTGGAAATGGTGACACCGGCAAGGGGGGCATACTCAATTCGAAGGGAGCCTATCGGTTCGGGTTTTTCGACCTCAATCTGATAGTCGACTTTGGCCCCCATTCTTTCTAAGACTTTTAAAAAACCGACTCTGGTGGGATTTAGTGAGATATTGTCAAACTCCATCCACGAGCCCTTATGAATGCACGCTGCTGCCATCCAGAAGCTTGCAGATGAAATATCGCCGGGGATATGGATAGACCCTGCACTGCTAAGTTTTTGCCCCCCCATTATGGAAATGTGAGAATCTGTGGTATCAACATTGACCCCAAAAGCAGGCAGCAGCCTTTCGGTATGATCGCGGCTTTGAATCTTTCCGGTAAGTGTGGTTGCTCCATCTGCAAACAGTCCGGCCAACAACAAGGCGGTTTTGACCTGAGCAGATGCTTTGGGCAATTGATAGTTGATACCCTTAAGTGGAGCCCCTTTAATATTAATTGGGGCAAAGTTACCATCTGTTAAGGTAATTTGGGCACCCATTTGAGCTAGTGGATCTGAAACTCTACTCATTGGACGCTTAGAGAGGGACTCATCCCCTATTAAAGTGGTCGAAAAGGAAAGTGCGGATAAGGGGCCCATTAATAAGCGTATGGTTGTCCCGGAATTTCCACAGTTTAGGGCACCACCTGGGACCTTGAAATTGCTGGCCCCCAAACCTTTGACTAAAAGATCATTTCCTTTATCTTCAAACTGAACCCCCATCGAGGCCAAACAATTTTTGGTGGATAAGACGTCAGCACCTTGTAATAAATTTGAGATCTTAGTCTCTCCACCCTGGGCGAGGGCCCCAAAAATTAATGCTCGATGGGATAGAGATTTATCTCCAGGCAGTGGTACATTGCCTTCAAGTCTTTTTATTGGATTAATTGTAAAATTCATAATAACCTCATGTAAATACTTCAATTATTTATATCTTACTATTGAATAAATTCACAAGCAATGGTATAACGTTGTGTGTTAACCAATGTAAATAATTTGCATGTAACTATCCTCTGGAGTTAGCCATGAACATCGTGTCATTAAATAAGTGGATTCCAAACCTAAAAGATCCACTGGTAATTGCAGGTCCTTGCAGTGCCGAAAATGAAGAACAAATAATTAATACTGCCAAAGAACTAGCAACACAACCTGCTGTAAGAGTTTTTAGAGCAGGAATTTGGAAACCAAGGACTAGACCTAATAACTTTGAAGGAGTTGGTGAAGTGGGGCTTCCTTGGCTACAAAGAGTTAAAAGAGAAACAGGTCTTTTAACTGCAGTTGAAGTTGCAAACACCTCCCATGTAGAGCTGGCACTTAAATATGATGTCGACATTCTTTGGCTCGGGGCCAGAACTTCTGCTAACCCTTTTTCAGTACAAGAAATTGCCAACTCCTTAAGAGGTGTTGGGGTTCCTGTAATGGTCAAAAATCCAGTAAATGCCGATTTGGCCCTTTGGATTGGTGCTTTAGAGCGCATCAACAATGCAGGAATTAATAAGCTAGCGGCCATCCATCGCGGCTTTTCAACTTATGAAAAAAGTAGACACAGAAACCCTCCAATGTGGAACATCCCTATTGAACTTAAAAGATTATTTCCAAACTTACCGGTCATTTGTGATCCAAGCCATATTACAGGCAATAAGGATCTAATCCCAGGCATCTGCCAAAAGGCGATGGATGTGGATATGGATGGATTAATGGTGGAAAGTCACCTGGACCCAACTGTGGCAATGAGTGATGCTTCTCAACAAATTACTCCAACTGAGCTTGGTACCATTTTGGATAACCTGGCCTGTCGAACTCAGTACTCAACTGACAGAAATTTTGAAAGTGAGCTTGAGCAGTTGCGTGGGCAAATTGATCGGATCGATAATGAAATCATCGAATCTCTCCAACACAGAATGAGTATCGTAGAAAAAATTGGTATGGCAAAAGTCACTAGCAACATTACGGCCCTTCAGGTTGGGCGAATGGATGAGCTAATGAAGCTAAGAATGGCAAAAGGTGAATCTATCGGGCTTAGGCCTGAGTACATAAAAGAGATTTATAACAGCATTCATGGAGAGTCAGTACAGGTACAAACTGAACTCATGAAGGAGCACAAAAAGTGAAGCTCTCAGAAAGGGTCAACAATATAACCGAATCAAAAACAGTAGGCCTTGCCTCCATTGTTGATAGCTTAAGGCAAAAAGGAGAGCAGATCATCTCTTTAAATGTAGGAGAGCCGGATTTTAAAACTCCAACCAGCATTTTAGAGGCCACCAAAGCTGCACTAGATGAAGGTCAAACCCTTTATTCACTAGTTCCAGGCATTAGACAGTTAAGAGAAGCTTTGGTTGATAAGTTAAAAAAAAATAATGGCATTGATGTCACAATTGATAATATTGTCGTTTCCAACGGATCAAAGCAGTCACTTTACAACATCTTTCAGACCATTTGTGATCCAGGGGATGAAGTAATTGTACCAATACCATACTGGGTGACCTTTCCAGAAAGCATCAAGCTAGCAGGTGGCAGGCCAGTACTGGTTGAAACAAGCACACCTGATCACCAACTAGATTTAGAAAAGATCAAAGCGGCCATCACCAAAAACACCAAGGCCATTTTGTTTAATAGCCCAAATAACCCAACCGGAGCGGTTTACTCAAAAGAAAGCCTAGAGCAGTTGGCAGAACTTTGTATTAAACACGATTTATATTTAATTGCAGATGAGGCCTATGAACTTTTGGTTTATGACCAAAAAAAGCACTTTAGTGTTGCCTCCCTCAGTAAGGAAGTTTCAAAGCGCACAATTACGGTCCAATCGTTTTCTAAAAGCTACTGTATGACAGGATTTCGCATCGGTTATGTGGTTGCAGACCAAAAAGTTATAAAAGGCATTAATAAGTTGCAAAGTCACCTAACTGGAAACAATTGTACCTTCGCTCAATTTGGGGCATTGGCCGCTATCAATGCAGATCCAATGCAATATGAAAAAATGAGAGTTGAGTTTGAGATGCGTAGAGATCTAAGTTATGAGCTCACATCCAAAATTTTTGATTGTGCAAAACCTACGGGTGCTTTTTATCTTTTTCCAAATGTACAAAAATATTTAGGCGAGCGCTTTAAAACCTGTACTGAACTAGCTGAATATATTCTACAAGAGGCCAAAGTTGCAGTTGTTCCAGGATCTGCTTTTGGAGCTCCTGGGTATTTGCGTATCTCATTTGCAAATAGTCGGGATAATTTACAAAAGGCACTCACCCAAATTAAAGAGGTATTATAAATGAAAGTTGGACTCATCGGTTTTGGTAGACTTGGGAAGTTGTTGACAAAATACTTGACTGAGGATTGTGACCTCTATGTGTATGATAAGATTTTATGCAGCAAAGAGGTTAAGCATTTAGGTGCCATCCCAGCATCTTTAGAAGAAGTATGTAAATTACCAATTATAATTCCAGCTGTACCAATTTCGCTTTTTGAAGAAGTAATTCAAAACATATCTAGCTTGGTTGATCCACACTCATTGATTGTTGATGTCTGCTCTGTTAAACAACACCCAGTCGATGTCATGGAAAAATACTTACCAAAAAGTGTCTCGATTTTGGGCACTCACCCTATGTTTGGTCCAGATAGTGCTGCAGATACTCTGTTTGGTACTAAAATCGTTTTATGTAAAGTAAGAATGCGGGATAAATTATACAGCGATATAGTGATCTACTTAGAAAAACACGGCATTAAAGTTATTGAGTCAACGCCTAGTGAACATGATGAACAAATTAGCTCCTCTTTATTTTTAACCCACTTGATTGGCAGAACTTTGATTGAATTTGATGCTAAAAAACTATTGATTGATACTATGGGATATAGAAGGCTTAGAAAAATATTACTAACAGTTGAAAATGATACCTGGCAATTATTTGAAGATATGGAAAAGTATAACAGCTATGCAAAATGTACGATGGATAATTTCAAAAGAAGTCTTGAAAAAACCATAGAGCACATTGAGGGGTAACCATAATGAAGGCCGCATTTCAGGGAACAAATGGTGCATATAGCGAAGTTGCTTTAAATAAGTACTTCCAAAACGTAATTGAAGGCACTGGATACAACACCAGTGAAGAGGTTTTTGATGCCTTAAAGACACACAAGGTAGATTATGGGTTTCTTCCAATTGAAAATAGTATTGTGGGTAATGTGAATGTCAACCTCGATCTATTTTATAAATATAATTTCCAAATTATTGATGAAGTGTACTTACCTATTCAGCACTGCTTGCTAGCGCACCCTGGCACCAAGCTTAAAGAGATTAAAAAAGTTTATTCTCACCCTGTAGCACTTGATCAATGCCGCCAATTTTTTATAAAGTATGGAATTGAAACCATTGTTGATTATGATACCGCAGGATCGGCAAAAAATTTATCTAAGCGAGAAGAAAAAGATGCAGCCAGTGTTGCATCTTCACTTTGTGCTAAATATTACAACTTAGATGTTGTGCAAACAGATATTCAACAGGTCAAAAACAATATCACTAGGTTTTGTGTTTTTGTCGATAAAGACAAGGTCCCAAGTGACCTTGTGAAACAAAAAACTAGTCTTATCTTTTCAGCAGGCCACGGTCCTGGTGCTCTTTTAAAGTGTCTGGAGCAATTTGCCAAATATGATATCAACTTGACTAAAATTGAAAGTAGACCAATTCCTGAAAATCCATTTGCGTATGTTTTTCATGTGGACTTCTTGGGTAACACAGACGATGATAATATTGCTAGGTGCTTACAAGACTTAAAAAAGGTTACCGGCATGATTAAAATACTCGGTAGTTATCCAATAGGGAAAAAATAATTAAAAAAATGCTTTTTGAAAATTTATGTGATTATTTAAAACAAGTTGACTTATCTAGCTGGTCCGCTATGGGCCAGGCCCTTGACAAACTCAAGCAAAATAGCAAGAAAGACTGGAGTTTTAAAACTTCCTCTTTTTCTTTGTTTAAAAAAAACTTAAGCCAGGGCATTGCATTTATTACCTTTGACAATGGAATTGATGGCGTTTCAATTGAAATCTCCAAGTATGCCAAGGCGTTTGAGGCAATGATTGGTAAAGATAATTTGGTGCCTGAAATCCACCTAATCGCTGGTAAATTCTATAAGGAGGCAGATGGGGTAATGTTGCCTCGGTGGCGTCGATTTTTATTAAAGGGGGCCTATGGCTTTGACCATTGGGATGGTTATCAAGAGGCCTACTTTCGTAGACTTACTAAAGACAGTGCAAAGTACAACTTGCTGGCAGATAAAATCAAAACCCAAACAATAGACTTAAGTATTAATTTAGGGCAGTACATTGATCAAAATAATATCCAATTATTGGTGCCAGTTAATGCTTGCTCAAATCCTGGAAACATTCCTTTGGCCTTTGCTATAGTTTTAGTATCTGAGCTGATGCAGATACCGGTCCTTAATAGCTGCCATGATTTCTACTGGGAAAGTGGTGATAGTGAACCTAAGGCAAGACCGCAACTTAGAGACCATTTTTTTACAAATTGTGATATCAAAGAGTTTTTTAGCATTATTGAAAAGCTCTACCCTTGGCAGTCAGAGGCGTGGTTTAATGCCACTATAAATCAGGTACAAACTGATACCTTAATTGATAAGTTTTCTCACAATCCGCAACTCTTAGGTGAAGCCCCCACGGCAATAGATGTTACAAGGTTTTGCCCCCTTGAAATAAAAGAGATTGAGGATGTTCGGGATAAATTGGCACTGATTCTCTCAAATGGTAAAAGGCCGCTCAAAAGCAAAAGGGCGAAGGATTTTTTACATACTGATTTAACCTGGGTAGTAAAACAGACTCCTGTTTTGCTTGGTCTAAAATCAGGTATTGAGAACAATTATAAAACCAATAATATTCTACTAATTCAACCTACACGAATATTAAAAAGAAAAAGGATTTTAAAAAACATTGAGCTAATAGAAAAGCTACTAAAGCACCCAAATTTTGTTAACCACTTTGAATGCAATCCTTTGCTCAAATTAACTCTTCAAATTACAGGTCCCGCAACTGCAGCCCACTATGAATATGCTCAACAAATAGTGTCCATCTATCTTGCAATGATTTATAGGCTGCCAAAATTTCTACAAGAGAGAGTGTTTTTGGCCTTTTCATTTGGAATCGAAACCCATCGTCGTTTTAGTGAATTGAATTTAGAAAAACTTGGCATAAATCAAATTATAGCAGCAGGTGATCTCGTTGTGCTACCAAGTGAACAGGAAGGTCGCGGTTTGCCAATCATAGAGAGCTCTGCTTGCGCTACCCCAATCATCACCAATCGATATCATCCGGAAGTTGTATTTTCTAAAGTTATAGGAGAGCACTTGGATGAATCTTTGAAACTAAATGTCTTCGAATTTCCCAAAAATGAATACACTCCTGAGCTTCTGGACTCCATTACCAAAGCAATATTTAAAGCAAAGTCACAGCAATTAAAAGCAATTCACAATCGCCAAGTAGTAAAAAACAGATATAGTTGTGAGGCCTTAACAAGCAACTTCGAGCAGTTTTTAAAAACTTTATGGATTGGCCCGACTTAAAACAATTTGCTCAAATTTATCTTTTTGATTTTCTAGAGATTCTACCAATTTAAATTGAACTAAAGCACGATTTAAATTTTGCTCTTCATTGTCGCCGATTGCAAAATATACATTGCCATTTAAATAGTCGGTAAAAAACCTAATCCCCAGCTCAAAAGCAATCAATCTGGTTGCATCAAAAATATACTCAAAGTCTACTTTGGTTAAAAAGTTCACATGAGATAAGTATCCGTCTAAAATTTGTTCAAACAGCTCCAAGTTAAACTGCACTTTATGCAAAGAAGAGGCGTCCTCTTTTGTGGGATTACAAGCAGATCGCAAGCAGTCTCCCAAATCGTAATGAATTAAGTTATGCTTGATGGTATCTAGATCTATAAATGCTGTTGCAAGCTTTGAATTTTTATCAAACAAGATGTTAGAGACTTTGGGATCACCATGAATAATACAGGTGGTAAGTAAATTTTGTTCTTTGGCATTTTCTAAAATATGCGCCAAATCCCTTCTTTGATCGATGAAGTTATGACAATAATCTATATTACTCTTTTTTGTTAAATTTTTCTTTGCCACCAAATCGTATTGCTCTAAATACTTAGGTGTAACATGGAAGTTTCTTAAAGTATCATGAAATTGCTTGGCATCCATGGTAAAAACCAGACTATGAAATTTACCAAGGGCCGCCCCTACTTGATAGGCATAATGCAGGTCGGGTGTGGACTCAAAAGATTCTGCATTTTCAATAAAACTCATCATGCGCCAGTAATCGCCTTGCATATCTACAAAGTAGTCCTTTCCCTCATCTTTGGTTTTAATAAGTTGAGGTATTTGCCAAGCTTCAAATGTAGATATTAGTTCATTTTGGTTTTTCAGATTTGCCAAATGGTCGATGTACTGCCTAATGTTGGCAATATTTAACTCTGGTGACACAAATATGGACTTATTGATCTTTTGCACGACATATTTATTTGCATTTTTTACGTCGCCACTTGTGTTTTCTTGTGTTGATATAAAATAGGTGTGATTGATAAGCCCAGTAGTACAGTGGTCCACATCGACTAACTCCCCTTCTATTTCAAATTTTTTACAAATGTCTGAAACTTCATTTCTATCCATTGTGAATCCCTTTTTAAAGTTAACTTCAATCGTCAGGGTTTTTAGTAAACACTACTAGAAATTTTGTTCCATAATGATAACTTATGTGGAATACATTGAATATACCTATTCGGAGAAAAGGATCTCATATAAAACCCTTTTCCCCTTTTGGCTTGAGTCATTGATAGGTTAAGAAGAAAGTTATCTTCTGTGATGAGGATGGCATCGACTCTTAAAAGTATAAATCTTGTCAGTATCTTTTCTAGATCCTGTAAATGTTGCTTTATCATCTCCTGATTGCATAATTGTCAGATCAAGGTGTTTTGTTGTGTACTTATAATAAAAAGATACATCTTGAGTTCCATGAACTAAAACCTCTTTCATTTCACAAACTCTTCGGCGACCATTATCTCTGTCTCCACGACCACGTCCGCGTCCACGCCCACGACCTCTATCGCCGTCAAGATCCCGATCACGTCCGTTACCATTGTTGGCCACCATACGACATACGCGCTTTTTCTTGTAAAATGAACAACTTTCAACATCTTCATATTCATCTGATTCTTCCACTTGCGTATCAATAGTGCCCATCATGTCAAATGGCTGCCCACTCTCACCAGCAGTTAACCTGAAGTCTCCACTATGAGATGGAAGTTGCCTACCTTTTGGGATATTCAAAGTAATATCTTGAGTATCGTGTCTGCCAGTTTTAACTTGTATTAAAACTTCTCTTTTTGATACAAAATCAACTTTGGCACTGTAAGTACCGGCCCTAAGTGAATCAATCTTATAAACAATTTCAGTGTTATCATCTTCATCATCACATACCGAGGAGCCAAATCCACCTATTGGATTACAAGTTCTCACTGACTCATCTTGTACCTTAACCTTTAGGGAACTAAGCACCTTTAAAGTTCCTTTAATTGGTTTACAGGCCGACAAAGCAACCATACCTAAAAGCATTATTGCTAAATGTAATCTATTCATGCAAGGACTCCTTTTTTCACAACGTGTCATCTATTTGAACAAAGTGTTTGTTCTGCATACATTTGCAACATGAGCAATTAACATGCCAGACCCGACGCATTGGCCGCAGCGCTTCTTCTGTTTGAAAACAGGTTTCAAAGATCCTTCAAAACAAGTATCATTGTGTTCTAAAAGGTAACCAGATGCATTTTGAGACCACAAATAAGCAGTGCCATAAAGTCACTATTTGTGATATATAAATGTAGAAAAAATTATGAAAAAACTATTTGTTCGATCTATTCATGTCCGTTTGTTTATAGTGATGGCACTTTATCTACTTGTGTTTTATCTTTTTGCAAGACATGGTGCTAATTCGTGGCAGATTGTATTAGATAATGTTGCCGGTGTTTTGTTCATCGTTATCATTGGTCAGGTTACAGCTTTATTTATTGCTCGCCAGATATCTTTTCAAATAATATATCTACTGTTGTCAAATATATATATTTACAAAAGTGCTACTCATCTCATTGAAAACACTACCAACAGAGACATTTGGACTTTTGTCCAAATCGCTTTATTATACCTGCCCATTAGTCTTTTATTTTGGCCAGTGGTAAGACCTTCAAAATTCCAAACTTCCCGTGAATTGAGATTGGTACTTATTTCGTTTTGGGCCCTATTAACTGGAACTTATTTTATTTTTATAAATATATGAAGGAGTATAACATGCAAGAAGTATATGGATTAATCACAGGTGGTGCAGGATACATCGGCTCGCACGTTGTGAAGCTTTTGGGTGAGTCAGGATATAAAACAGTTACCTATGATAATTTAAGTACAGGCAATAAAGATTCAGTTTTATATGGTGAGTTTGTAGAAGGTGACTTGGCAGACCTAGAAACCCTAGATGGCGTTTTTAAAAAATACAAAATTGGATATGTTATTCATTTTGCTGCTAGTATCATTGTCCCAGAATCCGTAGAAGATCCGATGAAGTATTATCAAAACAATACCCAAAATTCCGCAAACCTCATTAACATGTGTATTAAACATAATGTAAATAACTTTATTTTCTCTAGCACTGCTGCCACCTACGGCTTAGGTGATGGCAACCCAGATGGCGTCGATGAAAAATGCCTTCCTCTTCCAATTAATCCTTACGGCCGCTCTAAACTGATGACTGAGTGGATGTTAGAAGATGTTGCCAACATTACACCTGACTTTAACTACATCGCTCTTCGCTACTTTAATGTCTCCGGAGCCGATTTAGATGGCAAGATAGGCCAGATGTCTGAAAAATCAACTCTACTGATCAATGTGGCCTTACAAACTGCCCTGGGCAACCGAGAGCAGCTGGAGATCTTTGGCACTGATTACGATACACCAGATGGCACTTGTATTCGCGATTATATTCATGTGGTAGATTTAGCACAGGCCCATCTCGACGCTTTAAAATATCTTGAAAAAAATCCACAATCACACATTCTAAACTGTGGATATGGTAGAGGCGCGAGTGTAAAAGAAGTAGTAAAAGCAGTTAAAGAACTTTTGAAAATTGATTTTAAAGCTGTAGAATCTCCTAGAAGAGCTGGGGACCCACCGGTTTTAATTTCTAAGGCCGAAAAAATTGGTGAAGTTATAGGCTGGAAGCCTAAACATGATAATTTAACAAAAATTATAGAATCTGCTTACAATTGGCAAAAGGCAAAAAATTAGATGAAGGCGCTGATAAAAAAATATGATAAACCGGGTCTTTGGCTTGGTAATGCGGATCTTCCCAAGCTTAATATACATGAAGTATTAATTAAGATAAAAAAAACGGCCATCTGTGGTACAGATCTTCACATATACAACTGGGATGCATGGGCACAAAAGACAATCAAAACTCCTCTTGTCATCGGTCATGAATTTGTGGGCGAAGTAGTGGATGTGGGCAGTGACGTCAAGGCCCACAAACCAGGAGAGCTTGTCAGCGGTGAGGGACATATAGTCTGTGGGCGCTGTCGAAATTGTCTAGCAGGTAGGCGGCATCTTTGTCAAACGACCTATGGTGTAGGGATTGAGCGGGCCGGATGTTTTGCCGAGTATTTGATCATCCCTGCCACTAACGTTTGGCCTGCTGATCCTAAAATTCCAACAGATGTTACCGCTTGTTTTGATCCCTTGGGAAATGCTGCCCATACGGCATTATCTTTTGATGTCTTGGGGGAAGATGTACTAATAACAGGAGCTGGGCCCATTGGAATGATGGCAGTGGGAATCGTCAAACATGCAGGGGCAAGACATATTGTCATTACAGATGTAAACCCCTATCGCCTAGAGCTTGCCAAAAAAATGGGAGCAACACGTACTGTAGATGTCAGGTCTAAAAAACTTGAAGATGTAATGAAACAACTAGATATGAAAGAAGGGTTTGACGTAGGCCTTGAAATGTCAGGCAATGCCCAAGCCTTCAACGATATGATCTCCACGGTCTGCCATGGAGCCAAAATTGCAGTCCTTGGCATTTTACAACCTGGTACTGTTATTGACTGGGACAAAATTGTTTTTAATGGACTAACAATAAAAGGAATATACGGCAGAGAGATGTTTGAAACCTGGTACAAGATGACTATGATGGTGCAAACTGGGCTAGATATCACTCCAATTATCACCCACAGATTTCATTATGAAGAGTTTGAAAAGGCATTTGCCCTAATGAATACAGGAAACTCCGGTAAAATTATACTAAATTGGGAATAAATATCAAAAGCGAGGCAATAGATGTTTGGGACAATGAAAGATCACTTACAAAATGAGCTACTAGAAATAAAACAAGCAGGACTTTATAAAGATGAACGAATCCTTGAGGGACCTCAGTCCTCTCAAATTCAAGTCTCTGGTAAGGAAGTGTTAAACCTTTGTGCCAATAATTACTTAGGGCTCTCCTCCCACCCCGAGGTGATACAAGCGGCTAAAGATAGTTACGATGAGTGGGGTTATGGGATGTCTTCGGTGCGCTTTATTTGCGGAACTCAATCTATTCATAAACAACTCGAAAACAAAATTTCAAAGTTTTTAGAAACAGATGATACCATCCTCTATACCTCCTGTTTTGATGCCAACGGAGGACTTTTTGAAACGCTCCTTAACGCCGAGGACACTGTCATTAGTGATGAGTTAAACCACGCTAGCATTATTGACGGGGTAAGATTATGTAAAGCAAAAAGGCTTCGCTACCACAACAACAATATGGAAGACCTGGAGATGAAATTAAAACAAGCGAGTGACAGCCGCTTTCGCTTGATAGTCACAGATGGCGTTTTTTCCATGGACGGGTATATCGCCAACTTAAAAGGAATTTGCGATCTTGCCCAGAAGTACAACGCCCTCGTTATGGTTGATGATTCCCATGCCGTAGGATTTATGGGAGAGCATGGAAAGGGAACCCATGAATTGTGTGATGTCTTGGGCCGAGTTGATATTATAACCGGCACACTTGGTAAGGCCCTCGGTGGGGCCAGTGGCGGTTACACCAGTGGCAGAAAAGAGATCATCGAGATACTTAGGCAAAGGTCAAGGCCTTATCTTTTTTCAAATACTGTGGCCCCAAGTATTGTAGCGGCTTCAATAAAAGTTCTAGATATCCTTTCAAGCTCCAGTGACTTAAGAGTTAGGCTCATGGAAAACACCAAGTTTTTCAGAGAAGAGATGACCAAAAATGGTTTTGATATTTTACCGGGCACTCACCCAATAGTTCCAGTTATGCTGGGAGACGCCAAGCTTGCCGGCTTGATGTCTTCAAAACTACTAGAGCGAGGAATCTATGTAATTGCCTTTTCTTTTCCAGTTGTACCAAAACAAAAGGCAAGAATCCGTGTCCAAATGTCTGCTGCCCACACACGAGCTGATTTGGAGTATACAATAGAAAAATTCATAGAGGTAAAAAAGTTATTAGATGATCGATAAAACCATCAACTGGAAGTACCTGGGCCTTGCATATTTTACTTTATTCTCCTTGGGTTTTATCGACAACATGAGAGGGCCTGCCTACCCAGAAATCTTACAGCACTTTCAAATAGCGCCTAACTTTGGCTCGCTAATTTACACCTTGGCATCACTGGCCGGGCTCATTATCACAGTAACTGCTCGCTGGTGGCTATTTCCCCTGGGTACCTTGGCCAGCATACGTATTTTCTTGTTTACCATCTCAAGTAGTTCTTTTTGTATGGGGTGGGTGATAAGCAGCAACTATCAATTTTTTTGGTTTTTGGCCTCCTCCTTTTTGCTCGGCTGCTCTCTTGGAGGAATTGGTGTCGCGGCCAATATTATGATCACTCAAAGTACCCCCATGTTATATCGAAGAAACGCCTATTCTGGCTTTCACGCCATGTATGGTATCTCCTCCCTTTTGGCCCCTTTGTTTTTTACCCTTTCTCAGCTTTACTTGAAAATATCTTGGAGCACTCCTTTTAAAATTATTGCTGCAGCTCCAATACTTCTGTGTATCTACTCATTTTTTATCCCCAAAATTCAAACAAAAGATGACCCAAGTGTGCAAAATACAACAAGTAATGTTAAGTGGTCTCACAGGCTAAGTATTGGTCTGTTTTTTGGATTATATGTTGCCGCCGAGCTTTCGCTGTCATCAAGGCTTGTCTATTACCTAAAAAACTCTCTTGCCTGGGACATTAGTCTTTGTGCATTTTATCTCTCACTCTTTTTTACATCCCTTTTGAGCGGGCGTTTGATTTTTACCTTTTTTAGATTTTCCTGGAAAAGCTACCATGTACTCGTCACATCGGCAGTCTTATCTTTTTTCCTATATTTGTTTGGTCTACTATACTTTCCAATTTTGCTACCCATCTGTGGTTTTTCTATGTCAATATTTTTCCCAACCGCTATGACCTGGCTAGCAGAAAACTATAAAACTGATTTTGCATTTATGATTTCATCTGTAATGACAGCAGTTGGAGCTTCTTTGATCGGCATGCACTGGCTTATTGGTTTTTTATCCAGCAACTTTGGCATCGGCAATGCCCTTTTTGTAGGCCCAATATTTTTGATCTTTGCAATGATTTTTTTGCTTATAGCAAATAAAATTCATGGCCAAAAATGCTAACAGCGCAAACTTTCATGGTAGCAATTGAACTTATTGACTATGCTGCCCATAGTCTGCTATACGAATTCTTGAAAGTTCCTTTTTTAAAAAAAACGGAGAAGAATTTATGAAAACATTGATATTTGTAATTGTGTTTGCCCTATCATCTTTTTCGGCTTCGGCCAATCTTTGTAAACGCTCAAATATATTAAAGCGGCACCGTGACGAGGCCTCTCTTTTGAGAAATGAAAACTTCTCTATCGGACATTTTGCTGGTGATGAGACTTACGATGCACACGTCATTGCATGTAATAGAAAAAGGGATGATAAAAAGAAAGCGATAGAAAAGACAGCTGCAGATCACCAATTTTTGTCAACTCTTGCACCACGTTTTGTAAAGGGACATATCAAATATCTAAATTTCGCAAAAATGAAATATGGCTACAAAGTTCAAAGAAGTAGAGGTGTGTGGATGGTTACAGTTGCAGCACAATTTCATTTCCCTAAACATAAATTTCCAAAGAAATTAGATATTCCTATGACCTTAGCTCGTGAACTAGGCATAGGCACCACAATTTGTGCGAGGACAACTAGACGATTTGGCAGCATCTCTCGAGGGTATGTTAATTTGGGAAATTCTTCTCGTTTACTTAATGCTTGTCGAGTAAAGCGTAAAGAGAAATTTAATGGGATAGTTATCACCACTCATTTGATGAAGTACTGGAAAAGAAATATAGAGCAGTATTGGAGCCATGATGGAATTAAGGTAAGATTTAGGATTGTAAATCTAAATGAGCTCTCTTCCAATGAGTTAAAAAAATATAAAAGACGTAAGATTATTTGGCATATTAGAATGAATCATAACAAAACTTCTCGAGCAATGTATCGGGCTTCAATTGGCAAACCTCATCCGCTATATGCCGGTCTCAATCACTTTATAATCAGACATGAATTTGGCCATATTGTCGGTCTTGATGACGAATACCCTGAGGGTAACAATCCTCCTAGTTGGAGAAAATGTAGTGAAAATGGTGGAGCGGATTATATAATGTGCAACAGCTGGGGGAACAATAAAGATCACGTCAAAGGAACCTACCCCTGGATAGTCACCAGAAGATACTACACTGGAAAAACTTTATAGGCTTCACTTTTATTTACTATCATCAATCAGGTTATCATACTGCTTTTTCCATGAGATAGAGCGATGTGACTAATTAACATTGTTTAGATAGCTAACAAGGTTTATTTTTTTGTTAGCAATACCTAGTTTACGTCTGATGCTTTCTCTATGCCTGCTGACCGTATCTGGTGATATTTTTTTCATAATGGCAATATCCTTTGTAGAAAAACCATTTTTTATCATATTGCAAACCTGTATTTCAGCTGGACTCAGTTTCAATATCATACCATGCTCTTTATCTACAAATGGGCCGATAATATTTTTCAAATTGGATTTAATGAGGTCTAAATATTTATTTTGCTGAGGATTTAGGTCCTTCTCCAAGGCATAAAGAATTGGAAAAATAACTTTATCTATGTTTGCCTGAATGGAAACACCAATCATCTTTTTTTCACCCTGAATTTTATCAAGAACATCATGTAAAGCAATATTGGTGTTTTGCAACGAAAGTTTCTCAATCGCAAGCTGCTCACTAGTATAAATTCTCTCAACTACCTTGCCAAGTCTTTCACTTACTGCGTTTATCAGCTTCCTTTCATCTTCAAGAAAAGGTCCTTCATATAGTGAAGGCATTTTTTTCGAGTAAAAGACCTCTACTTTTCCAGCAGATTGGCCTCCGACTGAAATTAGAGATTCCTGCACCCATCTTGATTGCCGAAAGTTTAATGTTTTATATTCATCTTTCTTAAATATAATTCTTGCACAAGCTATTTCTGGATATTGCCATGATACTGGCAAAAGAGAGACCACCTCCCTAAATATTTTATCTAAAGAATCTCCATATAACTCTATAAATTCTGAAATTTTATATAGGCAGTTAAGCTCTTTAATTCTTTCTCGCAATGATATTTTAAGCTCTTCTTGTTCTTTCCAAAGCCTAGAGTTTCTATTGTTCTCTTTTTCGAGTACCAAAACACGCTTCCGTAACATTTTAAGTTCTTTAACGAGTTTAATGTCTGGTGTACTATCTTCCATCACTCCCACCTTGAATATTTTTAAAGACAATCCTTGCTTGTCTCTAGAAATTACCTCTCTACCATTTATTATGTTTGCATATATTTTATAGGCATTTTATAGGCATTAATACTTCATTTTCTTATCTTTTGTCAATTAGTATATTCTTTTGCATAGACAACAACAAAAACTCACAAAGTATTATGAACATCGTGGACAAAAAGAAGTCGAAAACAATGAGACGTTTATTTTAAAATATCTTGGCAATAATTTAATTAAATAATTTATGGAGAATGAAATGGCAAATTCCAATGCAAAACATAAATTAAATATCTCTGGAACATGGTACTGTACCGACCCAGACGATGAAAATGGTGAAGGCTGTGTCGGTTGTAGTGTCTGTTCTGCAAATGCAGATGACTTTTTTGCGGAAGATGATAATGGAAATGCATATATAAAAAGACAACCAATAACTGCTAATGAAATAGAGTTATGTGAAGAACAAAAAGAGGCTTGTATAGTATCTGCAATCGGAAATGATGGCCAAAGCGATACTTAATGCTTCCTAACTAAAGCGAATTATTTAAAATATGAATCAAGTTCACACAGGACGAATAATAAGCTCAATGTTTACAGTTGCACCATTTCTCATTGCAATTTTAATATTTGTGTTTTTCTTTTTGAAAAATGTATTAAAAAAAAAATAAAAGCATTTGATGACTGTACAATGAACAGCAATGGCTTGGCACAGCATGTACATGAGTGCTCTTTCTTCATATAAACTGATTGAATATTCAATCCAGAGCGTTTTCTTTTCTTATTAAGAATTGACAATCGACAAAAAACTTTTAAATAGAAATCTGAGCAAAGTGATCCGCGTTTTTCAGATGACTTAGACCACCAGTAAATAATGTTTTGAAATTGAACATATTACAATATCACCAGGAGACACTGATTACGTGCACTATAAGCTTATTAAAAAACATTTTGTCGGGTAATTAGATGTAATCCTAACAACTTGAAACGAATTTGTTATTATATCGATAATATAAAACTTTTAACCAATTTAAAGTGGTACTATCCAAATCCATCCTTATCCAAGGAAAACCATGTTTAAAATAGGTGTTATCGGAACTTCAAAAAAACCAAATGAACGACGAGTGCCAATTCATCCAGACCACTTGCCACGTCTTCCTGAAATTGTAAGGCGCCAATTAATATTTGAAGAAGACTATGGAAAACCATTTAATGTCTCAAATGAAGAAATTGCAGGTCTAACTAGTGGCAAAACCATGAAGCGACAGAAGCTGTTAACTGAGATTGGAAATGTTATTATAGCAAAACCTGTGTTATCTGATCTTCAAAATTTAAAAATCGGAGGGGCCCTTTGGGGATACCCTCATTGCACTCAACAACGTGAGATCACTCAAATTGCCATCGAAAGAAAACTAACCCTTATTGCTTTTGAAGAGATGTTCGTTTGGGGACCTCAGGGCAATATCGGACGACATACCTTCTATAAAAACAATGAGCTTGCTGGCTACTGTGCAGTTCTGCATGCATTAGAACTTATGGGTATCGACGGACATTATGGTGATCAAAGAAAAGTTTTTATTTTTAGTTTCGGTGCTGTCAGCAGAGGAGCAATATATGCTCTTAAAGCACGTGGCTATAGGGATATTACAATTTGTATTCAAAGACCTGACCATGAAGTAAGGGAAGAAATACTTGATTGCCACTATCTCAGACTTATAGATGGAAAAGAAAATGAACCAAGACTTATAGCGATTGAACACGACGGAACAAGGAAGCCTTTTCATGAACTGATTAGTGAAGTAGACATAATTGTCAATGGAAGTTTTCAAGATACAGATAACCCTTACATGTTTATAGATCACGATGAGTTACATCACTTAAAACCCAAAAGCCTAATTATTGATGTTAGCTGCGATGAAGGAATGGGGTTTTCTTTTGCAAAACCAACTTCCTTTGATAATCCCATGTTCAAAGTAGGAACCATTGATTACTATGCTGTTGATCACACTCCATCCTACTTGTGGGAAAGTGCTTCAAGAAGTATCTCAGCAGCACTAATCGTTTATTTGCAAACTGTTTTGGAGGGGCCTGATAGTTGGCATGGAAGTGAAACGATTAGACGAGCTATAGTTATCGAGAAAGGGGTAATAAGACTTCCTCAAATCTTATCTTTTCAAAATAGGCATCATGAATTTCCGCATGAACAGCTTTAGATTAAACTACAAACTATAATTGCGGTATAAAAGACTGGAATGCATCGTTTACTTGGAATAATTAAACTGGTTATCAGGATTTTAGCACCAATACTTGCAATAAATGCCACCTTATTGAACATTCGATGCACTTTTTATATATTCTGTAACTCCAATAATTGAGTAAATTTGCTACGTAAAGTATTTGGCATCCTTAAGAGGTTAATATTACTAGCGTGAGTGCTGCCGTTAACATATATATGTACATATATATGTACATATATATGAAAGAGTGATAATATAAAAAGATGAAATGGAATGTAGTTTTTTCAAGACAGGCTAGGAAATCAATACGATCAAACAAGACACCTCAAGAAATAAAAGATCTTGCGGAGGCACTTGCTGATGAATTGGAAGATCTTGGCCCAACAAGAAATCATTGGGCAAATTATGGCAAGTTTAAAGGTCTACCTAGAGGGGTTGATAAAAGACATTGCCTCCTTAGAAAAGGCAACCCCACTTGGGTTTGCTGCTGGCAAGTTGAAAAGAAACGAATAACCATCGAGGTATATTATGTCGGTACACACGAAAATGCTCCTTACTCAAAAGAAAGAGATCATTGAAAAAATTGAAAAAATTGATACTAGTAAAGATTTAGCATTACTCAATTCAATTATCGATAAAATGTTTCCAGAAAAAACATTTTCCAAGGAAGAGGTTTTTGGAAATAAAGATCAAGGCCCTCTCGCCAAAAATGGTCGATATCTAAAAAGCATGAGGTTAAGAGAAGGATATGACCAGGTATCATTATGTAAAAAATTGAAGAATATCAAGCAACCAAATATATCTGCTTGGGAGAATGGAAGAGAGCCCATTCCAAATGAGCAAGCAAAAGCTCTTTCGAAAATTTTAAAATGCGAATTAAAACTTTTGACAAGGAAGTCGTAAAATCAATTTCTATTCAATAACTTCGAGAAATTGATCATTTTTGTTAAATTAAGTATTGGACATTACTACATATTATCACCACAAAGCAAAACGACTTACTTTTTCTCGAGGTTTGAAGCCTAAGTTCTATGACACAATTTTTTTATTAACTGACTCAAGCTTTGCTTTCATTGATTCTTCTTTATCTAGCCGAAGGGATAATTTTAGTGAGGTTGAAATTCTTTTTACTCCCTCATCGACCAATAACTCATTACAACTTTTGACTGCAGACATAACCTCATCCCACTCACCCTCTAAATTTGTTCCCATAGAGTGCTCCTCAAGCTTCAATCCAGTCTGTCTGAGATGTCCAATTACTTTTGCAACGTACTCAGAAAGTGAGATACCGACATCTAGCGGGACAATTGTTAACTGTGCTAAAACTTTCATGTATCCTCCTTTAAATTATACTAAATTCACCCTTACTTATTAAACACACTTTGTTCTTTCTCGTTTTTTTGTATGTTTACTTGCTCTGGTTGATAAGAAATTATGAAACTCATCATTCCCATCAATAATAGTGTTTGAAAAATCAACATCTGTCACTGAAATATCACTTAGATCTAGATTTACAAATTTTGTTCCAGATAAATCACACTTTTCAAACTTACAATCAGAAAGCGTCGAGTTTACAAGACTGATAGAATTTAAATTAACACCAATAAACTTTGTGTCACTTAGCTCACAACAATCAATGATCGCATCATTTGCACTGACGCCACTTAAGTGCATATCTGACAAAGAGCTGCCAGCTTTAACGCTAAAGTTTTTAGCACTAAATCCATTAAACGATACATCTGATATATCACTGCCACCTACTAACATAAATTTAGAAAATTTGCCTCCATGAATTGAAACATCACTCATGTTGGACCCTTCAGATAACACAATATCATTCAATGCACTTCCTTTAACTGAGCAATCAGTAAAACTACTACCAGCTTTTAAAATAAACTGTTTTATATTTGAGGCACTAATCTTGTTATCTGTAAAAGAGGCTCCATCGTATAACTCTATACCTGATAGTGAAGAGACATTAATTTTATTATCGGAAAAATCAAATGATCCATCACCTTTTGGTCCTTCAAACTTGGACATCTTAATTGAGTTATCTTCTCCATAGGTAAATTTTCCGATGGCCTCTTTAACTTTTTTCTTAATTGTATTTGCCAGTATATCTGTGAAATCTAGATCGGGTTGCTCATCTTGAGAGTCCACTTTTGGCTCCTCGACATTCTCTTTTTCAACCTTCTGCTTCGGCCCAGAGGCCAAGGCCTGGATTAATTCGGCCATTTGATCATCTGTAATTTTACCATTTTTATTCATTTCCATTAGTTTTAAAATTTCTTCTTTCATAACTTTTTCCCCAATATGTTGGACATCACCTCTTCATAGCTCATCTCACCATTATTTAATTTATCTAATAAATCAGATTCCTTTGGTTGTTCATTTGTACTTTGAGGTGTTAGTTGTAATTGTTTTTTAAATGTAGAAAGCTTGGCCTTCACAGTCGGATAGCTGATACCCAGAGATTTTTCCATATCTCTAATTCTGCCCTCACAGTGAATGAAGATTCTTAAAAAGTGCAAATCGTCTTCACATAGATTAGCAAACTCATTTTCTTCAAAATGGGCCTCAATTTTTAAATCACACTTGGAACAACCCATGACTCTTGGCATCATGCTGCCCTCACAAGATGGACATCTCAATTTCGACTTTTGGACTGGCAAACCTAAACCTCCATTTATTAATTTACTGCGACCAATTTATTTATTTTTTTAATTTTTGTCAAGCTGCTTATTAATTATTTTAACTTCCAGGCTTATTTGCTCAAATAGTGTGTCGCTGCAAGGCAAATTGGTTGAGCTTAGATCAGTTAAGGGGAAGAATCATAAGCTTACAGTCCATATCAAAGAATTGATTTTTTTCATAAAATGCAATGGAATAAGTTTCATTATTACCCGCGCCTACTAAAATATTTGAGCAACGGTGTAGTATCGCTTCTTCTTTGGCGGCGCTGATAAGGGCCCGTCCTATTCCAAGACCTCTTTTTTGTTTGACCACATAAAAATCATCCGCATATGCAAAGGGAGCATTTTGATAACTACTTTCTCCGATGGTAAGCGAAATCATTCCCAGCAAGCAGTTATCTAAAGCTGCAACCAAAAACAGTAAGTTGGTATCATCTTTAAGGGCCTTGTTAAATAAATCAATGATTACCTGAGGTTTTTCACATTCTCCACTTGATTATTCATAAAACTCATTCATCAAGGTAGCAAAACTGTTGGCATCACCTTTCAATAAACCTCTGACATTAAAATCCATTACTTCTCCTCAACCTCAACATCAACATCAAATTCCAAACACCGTTGCGGGGAAACTACTCATCTGTTTCATCATCCAAGTAAGCAAGAAAATCATCCTCTTGCTCTTTATCTATAGTAACATTACTTTCACTTACTTTCTCTTTGCTTGACTTAGGTTTGCTTGCTTTAGGTTTGCTTGCCTTAGGTTTGCTTGGTTCATCTTCATCTAACAAGTAAGCATTAAGATCAGCTTCTTTCTCTTTGTCTTCACTCACTTTAGCTTCACTTTCTGCTACTTCATCTAAATCTAGCGCTCCCACAAATGTCATCTCTGACACATCCGGGACATCTGTAGCACTCTGGGTACTGGTCGCCATATCATCACGCTCAATGGCAAACTCAAAATCATTTATTATGGATTCTATTACTTTTTTTGTAATTGGCTTTGCCAGATAACCATCTGCAGCATGTAAGCTCTTTTGGTGTTTGATAAATCCCTTTGTTGACATACTACTGGAAACGATGACTCGCTCAGCCATGTCATAACAAATTAATGACTCATTTAGTTTTCTCACCCCTATATCATCATCGTCCTCATCGGCTTCAGTAGCTTCCCTATCGAAATCTAGCATTACAAGGGAGAATTCATCCTCACTTATATTCTCTTTCACCTCTTGGGCAGTACTGCAAACGCAGGGGTCAAATTCTTGCTGCTCCATGACAACTTTTATTAGTTTGCTATCTTCACTAAATAAAATGAGCTTCATAAGTTAATTCCTTGCAATTACTCTATCTTTTTATAATAGCAAGACCTTGCAAAACATCAAACTGTGTAAAAAAATGCAGCAAAATTGGGAATACTTCTACTCAGTCAATTTGGGCCTGCTCTGCTTCAGCAATAATGTTAGTTATACAACTAAAAATTTTGCCATCCATTTCAACAAATCTTATACCCATACCATTTTCTGTGGTTCTCATCACAATGCTTTTAAGCATTATCAAGTTTTTTGTATCACCGTGGTCAGCAATATTAATCTCGACAATACACTTTGTCTTCGGCGGCAATGTTTCAGTTGTCTCAACAAAAATCCCACTTAAACTAATATCTTTTGAAAAAAAGGGCCCAGTTGTGCCCTCTTTTGTCCTAAGCCACACTTGTTTTTTGATATTAATTCTACGTTGTACTCTATCACCACGATTAGGCATATTTTTCCCTTCAAAGTTTTCTTAATTATCATTATAGTTAATTTATTCAATATGTTCAAATTGATACAGTACGGATTCTAGCACAACCATCATTGTAAAATTGGCAATAATTCTGTTAGACAGTTTATTTCGTGGGTTGGATGATGATTGGTTTTATTTTCTTTTGTAAGTCTATTTATCCAGACAGAGGTCATGCCCATATCATTTGCACCCCGAACATCATTTTCAATAGAATCACCTATATGAACAACATCTTCAGGGTTTACACTAGCAAGTTTTAACAGTTGTCTAAAAATCCTCTTATCTGGTTTTTTATAAGGGTAGTGTTCTCCTAGTATTATTATATCAAAATATTTTCCAAAGCCCATTTGTGATGGATCACTATTTCCATTAGTAATTAATGCCGTTTTATATCGAAACTTAATTTTTTTTAAAACCTCTAACGTTTCTGGGTAAAATACGATGTTATTAAAGCGCTTCTTCTTAAATAACTCCATTAATTCTTGCACAAAGGACTGATTATAGCCTCCTACATCATCAAGGATTTTTATAAAACTCATTTCTCTAAGAGTTAACATTGCTATTTGTTTTTCTTCATAACGTTTTGCAATTTGATCCCTAGTCTTTGTAAGGTCATCCTTTGAGATATTTGCTGAGGGATATTTTTTATTTATTTCAAAAGCTACCGCCTCAAGTGCACTGTCTCTAATCGCAAAAAAATCTATTAATGTTTGATCGGCATCAAAGGATATTAATTTCATAATGTACTAGGCTACTAATAGTTACTTGTTTTGTCATTAGGAAATAACCCTTGTAGGTAGCCGTTAACATGTCTATTTTATAATTTGCACAAGTTTTTTAGACCATACACCATCTTCTTCAAAATCTTCAACTGTTTCAAATCCAACCTTTTGTAAACATTTTATCGAAGCAACATTATTAGTAAATGTATATGCAAAAAGCTTTTGAAGATCATACTTATTTTTAAGAATATTCACAAAATCTTTTATTACCTTACTCCCAAGTCCCTTCTTCCAGTATGATTTATTAAAAATAACAATACTTAAATATCCAGACTTATTTTGTGCGTCTATACAATAGGCCCAAATATCTCCGATGTATTTATCATCAATGTGTATGCAACGACCAAAGCTGGTTGTTTCATCCGTTGAATATTTTTTATAGTTTTTGATTGATTCATCTAATGACTTTGCATCAAAGGGAAACATTTCTTGAATTTCTTTATCTTAAGTAGCATTCCAAAATGTAGTTACATCTTCAATACTTTTAGGTAATAAAGTTAAGTCATTCACTAGCAAAGTCCTTCATTTCATCAGGCAAAGAGGATATTTCCCAAATACCTAGAGACTTGTCTGAGTATGCCCCATCAACTTCAGTACATTTCTCATTAATTAGATTTATTGGTTTTTTAAAATTAAATGGAGGCATCTCCAAATTAATGGGCCTCCAATCACCGTCTTCAATATCAACATTTGAAGAAAGACTCGTAAAAGTAGTAGTAACTAGATATTTTGAACCACTATTTTTTAAATTACTAATTGCACAACTTACTGATTCATAACAGAAGTGAACAAGACAATCACGACAAAAGATGACATCCACTACAGGAAGTTTACTTTGGATAATATCTAGAACTTTAAAATCGTATAAAGTATTCCCTCTCTCTCCTGAGTATTTAACTTTAAGGTTTGAGATGATCGAATTTACAATATCCCCTCCGATATACTTCTTTAATGGTAAATTTATTTCCTTCATCCAAGAAAAGTCCCCACAAGGAAGGTCTAACATTGACTCTGCTTCAAGTTCTTTAAGTAGCTTGGGCAAATTTAATCTAACAATTGAAGTCGACTCTAGTTCACTACCTAACCCTGAATTAGAACTAATTGCTCCCCAAATATTATATTGATTAATGAAGTTAAATATATCTTTTTGACATTTTCCTCTCAACTTATCGGAATATTTTTTAAAATTAATTTCGGCCAAAGCCGGTGGGCGACCATGTTTTGTCTTCATGTCAACCAAGATAATATGAAATAACCTGTAAGGCAAATAATATAATGTTAGTGTTGTGGTTGTGGTTTAAAAACTTACAACTCCATCATCTTTGGAGCTTGAGTTAATACTTCAACTCCTTTATCTGTCACTAAAATATCATCTTCAATCCGCACTCCTCCTGTTTGCGTATATACTCCAGGCTCAACTGTTAAAAGCATACCTTTTTTAATTCGGTTTTTTTCCCATGGAGACAATATAAACGCTCCTTTTAATAGTCCTAGTTGATGGCCCAAAGTATGGAAGTAGTAATCTTGAAATCCATACTTTCTAATTACCTCTCTAGAGACAATATCAATGGACTTCCCTGATTTTCCTGGCCTAATATCGCCTAAGCATCTTTTTTGAGCTTCAAAAACAGCTTGCCACATTGTTTTTTGCTCTTTACTGGCCTTGCCAAATACAAACGTTCGTGTGATATCAGAACCAACTCCATTGAGCACAGCACCAAAATCAACCATAACCAAGTCATTTTTTTTCAATGCATTTTTGTTGCTAGTAGCATGAATTTGGTTTGTATGATTTCCAAAGGCCACAATCGTAGGGAAAGTATTAGATTCTGCACCATGATCATACATTAATTCATCAATCTTAGTTCGAATTTCTATTTCAGTTACATTTTCTTTTAGTTCACCGAGGATTTTTTCAAAAACAGTGTCAACGATGTTAGCCGCTTTTTTAAGAGCGTATTGCTCCTGAGTTGTTGAAAGATCGGCCATAGATATTAGTGGATTACTACTCACAGGTTCGACTTCAACTTTTCCCAATTTTAAATTTTTATGATGATAATTGAATATAATTAATTTTTCTATTTTTTCTTTTTTTACAACGGTTTTAATTTCACTTAAAAACACCATTTCATTTTTCATGAACTTAAATCCATCACCATCTAATAGCGAGATATTTTCAGGGAGGTTTTTTTTAATCAGTCGTTTTGTTAGAGGATCTGTAATTAAATAAATTTTATCCTTAGTAACAATAAGGTTGCCCCTAGCTTCTCCACGGGGTATTGTTTGATAAATTTCCAAAGCATATTGTACTTGAGAAAATGAACTAATCAAAGCAGCATCTGCCTTATGGTCACTGAGTGTTTTTCTAATTTTTTTTATAAACATGGTGCCACCTTACAATAAAATAACGCATTTTTATGTGTCTGCCTAATCACCTTCAGGCAGGCAATTTTGACAAAACGTTATTAATTCTTTTTTGTTCTTGTTCTAATTTTTTTATTAATTTTTTTCCCTTTGTGGAGATAGAAAAAAATTTCACCTTTTTTTTAACTCTAGGATTTGAAGAAATTCCCCAGGAAGCAGTTAAATATCCACTATCACAAAGATAGTTTAATTTTGAGAAGACTAGGCTTTTACCTGCTCCTAGTTGACTTTTTTCTTCAATTTCTTGAGTAATCAATGCAGCAAATGGATACATACCTACTTCGGGCTTTTTTTCGACATATTTTAAAATATAGAGAGTCAAAAAACCCAAACGAATATTACCAAGCTCTTTTTCCATTCTCTACCTCCAAAACAAAAGACCTGTACTACATTTTTATATTATAAATTTATATTATAAATTTGTCAACAAGACACTGTTTACTAGTGCTAATGAGATACAAAAACATTATATTGGCAATTCTACAAATATTTTACATAGATGTTTTTTTTGCTTATTTACTCTTTTAGATCATTTACAACATGAATCAAAGATTTCCTGTCATCAATGGTCCAAACATCAATTGTAGGATCACTGTCAATATTTCCTATGGCAACAGCTTTAAATCTTTCTTTATTGGCAAAACAGTCTGAGCAGAATCTTTTAAACAAAGCTGATGTATCAGTAAAACCAAATTTATAGAACTTCATTCCTGTTGGTTCAAAACCTATATTAATTAAGTCAGACGAATATGTCCCTTCTTCAGCATGATTTTGCATTTGAGCAACATAAATAGAAGCAAGACCTATTTTTGCCTCTGATGTTTTTGATTTGCTCTGAACTTTCTTTAAATTAGGAATTAAAAGAGCAGAAATGACACCTAAAAGCATTATGCCGCCAAAAAAACCTACAATAGCAAATAAAAATCCAGCAATGGACCAGTTTTTTTGTACTCGATTGAAATGGGCAGCATCTTTCCATGTACCATTTTTCCATGCCCACTCTCTTCCCCTAAACAACAAGACGATAGATATTAGAATATTGAGTCCTGGAACTAACCCCAGTAAGGATATCCAAGTTTTATTAAAGATTCCCCATATAAAAGTAAGAAAAAATCCCCCCCAGCAAAGTCCCTTGAGATTATTTGGTTGATCTTTGTTCATGCTTTTTGATGCTATTGTTTTGCGACTACTATTTGCACCAATTTTAAGTGTTGTAGGACGTCTTAGACTGGGTTTTTTGACCTCATTTTTGCTTTCTTTGCTACCAGAATCACTTTTTTTGGACGTACCTTGTTTATCATTACTGACTGAAGAACTGGCGGTAATTTTTACTACTGCTGAACATTCTGGGCATTTTGTCCGTTTTCCAATGTACTCATCTTTAACTTTTTTCTTAATATTACAAGATTCGCAGTACAAAATGGCCATTGTAATTACCTCGGTTTAAAAGTAATAATATTTAATATGATATCACCACTTTGGTCTCTGTTGAAAAAAATTATAAAATGAAATTACTTGTTTCTTGGATTGATTCTTTTCTATCGAATTCGTTTTGCAAAAAAAATGTCTGGCTTTCCAAAACCATTTGCATCTGGTAAACATCCCGCCACCGAAAAACCCATCTTTTTGTAGAAACTAATTGCATGACCTCCAATATTTTCAATTGATTGTAAATGTTCGATTAGGTTCGGGTATATGTTTTTACCAGAAATTGAGGTTAGACCTTGCTCATCATCAGCTCCAAGCCAAAGAGTTTTTCCACCTTTTTGTTTTATATTTTCTTCTAACTTTTCAATCAAGGCCTTACCAACGCCTCTTTGTCTTGCGCTAGGTTTAACTACAATGGGGTGTAATTCCCAAACATCACCCGGATAAGATAGATGAAAGGCACCCACTAACCCAAGGACTTCTTCATTGATATCTACTGCAATTAAGGCAATCTTGCCAAGACTAAGAAGCCCGCGAACTTCTCTGCCGGCATCAATCTCATTTTCCCAAGAATTTGTAATACCTTTAAAACCTATTTGCATTAGTTTTGTTGCTTTTTCAACAAGATGGATATTTTCGTTGGAAAAATCTCTTACTTCAAATTGCATGGGTACCTCCGAAGTTAATGATATTATACTTACCTAAACTCGTTAGTAACATCTCTTGCTTCCCATTTTCCAGGATTCATAAATTCAACGCGCTCAAGGACAACATTTTTGGTCCTTTTTTATGAGGTTTAATCCTACTCTCTCTTGTCCACGAAGAGATGATGTCATATACTTCCCAAGAAGTGGTAAGTCCTACATGACTTAATCCTCTAATCTGTTTTAAATGTTCGGGATAAAAATGGAGATCTTGGTTTTCATCCTCGGATTGCCCAAAAGCACTCTTGGAAGTTACCATTGAATCTCCCACCATTTTGGCCAGAAAATTTTGTGGATTTTTTATAATGATGCTGGAGATGGCAAAATGGACAATGTCTGGGTGAAGTGGAACACTTACTTTAGTATTTGAAAAAAGAGAATCGGGGTTTTTGCCTTTCCACTGATCATCAACTAAATATCCATGTCGCAGATCTTTTATTCCTGAGCTTCTTAAATTGATAATGTTTTTGGCCATATTGGTAAATGGATAGGGCAATATGTTCAAAATAGTAGTTGCCATGTTTCCAAATTTTTCCAGAGGTGCACCCAAATGAGGGCAACCAAGATAGAAAATCCTCGAAACTTTTTTGGGCCATTTTAAATGCTTACCATAATGACAAGCACTTCTGCTAACCAGACCTCCCATGCTATGAGCAATAATAATGATTTCACTGATAGAACTGCAAAACAGGCGCTCAAGTTTTTCCATTAACTTAGAAAGTGACCTTCCATTTTGTGAAATATGCAAGCCGGTGTTGTAGCGTAAGTAAAGAGGAATAAATCCAAATTCCTCTTTTAATAATTGACCATAATCACTGCAGCCTTCAGGCTTCCACGTTTGATGATCATCCATAACCCCATGGACTAAAAGACATATTTTAATATTTTTTTGATCTTTGAAAATACTTTTTAAACTTCTCTTATTAAGTGGAATCAATTTATTATTTGAATACAACCCCATTTCAATGTTAAGTTGCTCAAATCTCCGATCGCCCAAAAGACCGTTAAAGATGCTCTGTGGTCTTTTCAGTAAGTCCATAGAGCATTCTTTAACCCTGGATATCTTTTGTTTTAAATTTGCTGGCATTAATTAAAGTTCAAAGCACTGAATTGTTCCACTAGCAGTAGTCATAGAATCGCAGTCCATTACATGTCTAGACGTATAACGTCTACCCATAATAACTCGAGCACAACTTAAAGCCTGACTATCATCATTAATTCTTGCACAGGCCTTGGCGGCATCGTCTTGCATTCTTTCATTTGCAGTTACCATCATACATTGAGTAGTAGCTGTCGCTGTTTTCAATTGGTCACAAAAATCTATTGCTGATGGTTCATAATAATTATTCATAGCATTTGAAATACAGTTTATTGCTTCTGTATCATCATTAATGCGAGCACATGCCTTTTGGGCAGAATACTCTAAGTCCTGATCTCTTAAAATTCTCATACATCTAACCGTAGGTGTGGCATTTTTTAGCTGGTCGCAAAACTCGATTGAACTTTGAGCAAAATAGTAATTTCTGACAACCAGAAAGCACTCTAGTTTTATTTCATCATCATTAATTCTTCGACAAACATCTCTTGGAGATTTGTTTACTGCTTTGTTGAATAAATATTGGATATGTTCTGATTTTCCTGACTCTTGTTGCCCTAAAGAACTATCATCCTTTGCTGTGGCAATTGAAGTTGTTAAAATTACAGCAGAAAATATTAATAACAAAAGTTTCATTTTCATGTCTCCTAGTTTAAAAAGTTATTCAAATTAGGATTAGTCTATTAATAAACAATTCGATAAGCAAATAATGTGTTCATTTGTAATAATATGTTTAATAAATTGGATTTAAGATAGCTGCACGGCATAAACTGGAGTCATTTTGAGACCAATTTTACATCTTGGCGAGGGAGGCCAAAGTCTTGGCCCATTCCCACATAGCCCCACAAGAGTGGGAATCTACATATTCTTGAAATAGATTAATTGATTCATTTCTTAAAATTCCACCTTCAATTTTTGGTAATGAATATCCTGGAATATCATCCTCTTTTCGATGCCACTTTTGGGCCATTTGTACTGCTCCATCTCCTGGTGATTCAAGAGCATAATAAACATTACCCAAAAAAAAGGACATGCATGTCCCTAGACACATCATGCAAGGTTCAAGAGTAGTAAATAGTTGAGATTTTTTTCGATCTTTGTATGATAGGTTTTTCCTATCCGCTTCTAACAATGTATGAAGTTCAGCGTGTACTAAAAACCTTTTATCTCTAACTTCGGTAGTAAATCCGGAAGCGATAATCTCGTTATTTAAAACAAGAACTGATGCGATAGGCAGCTCACCCTGATTGATGGCCTCCTTTGCAACCCTTATTGCCTCCCACATAAATTTTATCTTATTTTCCATCAACTAATTCTCTCTTTTTAAAATAGGCACCCAAATGTCCAATTCGCCATCCATCGTTTCAGGATTAAATCGCTCGTCGTATAGCTCAAAATCGATAGCACCATATTTATATCCACATTTAGGCAACCATGAACCCCAGATATAGTTGGTGGTTTCACCTAGTTTATCAAGGGATCCTTTATGGGTGAATACAGCATATTCGCTTTTGGGTATCACTTTTTCAATCAAACCTTGGGGGACTTCATCTAAGTTATCTACTTCAACACATGCCATGTACATAAAGTTCTCATCATTTATATCTTTAGGATTTCCTTCACAGACACCAAAATAGTGTTGGCCTTTGCGGTTAGGTATTTTGTCTATCAATGGAACAAATTGATCCCACAACTGTGGGATATTGCAACTAGTTTTATGAGTATATTCTTCTTCCATACCAACAACTAGAAATTCATCTTTTTGTTTAATTACAGGCTCCATTGTGACTCCCCATTTTAAATGATTTAAATTATCTATTGAAAATCTTTCTTGAAATAAAAACTGCATCGGGTCGGTAAATTTTCTATACTCACCCGGAGTAGCTTGAAACATTTTTTTAAAGGCCCTGGTGAAAGCTTCTTGAGATTCAAATTGGCAATCAAAGGCCAAATCAATTATTCTAACCTCTGCGGCTGAAAGTAGCTTCCCCGCCGCGATGGTCAGTCTTCGTTTTCTAATATACTCCTTGATAGTTTGACCAACAACTATTAAAAATGTTCTAGAAAAGTGATAAACAGAGTATCCTGCTGCTTTGGCAACATCATGTGTTGTAATTGGTTCATTTATCTTTTGCTCTATGAAATTTATAGCTTTAATCACAGGGTGCATATTTACTCCAAAATATTAAACTAAGGTTAACATGTTAAAAATCTCTTGTTTTGATATTTTTTGCTATTAATATGATTAACAGAATTTTGGCAAAAGCTAAAGATACAAGCGAAGCTAATCTGCTTGTTTGCCAAATCTTACTAAAGTGAATTTCAGTCTGAATTGAAGAAAAAGAACCAGTGGATGCTCGAATCTATTCATTTTTAATTCAATATTGTTGTTCTGGCCCATCAATATACACTTCTGTATCATCATCAGAAATAGATTCTGAATCGCCAAACCAATCAATATCATAAAATTTGATAGGTAATCTAAAAATTACTGAATCCCGCTCACTATGAATCCCTAACCCTATTCCTAGCCCCACTTTTTCATTTTCCACCTTATCTTCGTAATCATGACTTCTATACCCACGCAATTCATGAGAGTCATCACGTTTATATTTACTCACAAATTGCTTATTCTTTGAGGACAACAGTATGCCAATTACAGTTTCACAAGCTATATGGACACAAAAGTTATCTGTTTCTGCATACATAATAAGTTCATCGATTACCGATCTATCCATATGTATCTCAGAGTAGTTTAAGTTGATGGCACCACCCATACCAAAACCATTACCAAATGAGGCCATCGGAACGAAGTGCATTTCCAATACTATACCAGAGTCTCTATCCCTTGTTTTACATATTGCAAAATCTAATTCGACTGCAATGCCAATCAACACAGCTACATCAACGCTTGCACCTAAAGCATAGCAATTTACAGAAGTATTCTCATCTGATCGCTCTACATCAGTTGCATGAGCAAAACTCAAAAAAACTAGTAATATGATGAAAAAAGTAGTCGTAAACTTCATTAAGTGCTCCTTTTATAACGTTTAATAACGGGTAACTTACAGGCAAATAACGCGGAGCGCAAATCAAAAGTTATTATATGTAATATTTACATCATTTAATAATAGCAATAAAGTAATTATCTTTAGGGATAAGCACCACATAATCCCATCTCACTAGGATCGATAATATTAATTTTTTAGCGGGTGACCTATACTTTAAGCTCAGCTTGAAGCCTTTGGGCAAGTGGAGCAATCACATCTTCACCAAAACTTAGTTTTGTACCAAATTCTTTATAGATTTCAGGAACTGTTTTAGATGCTCCCAAAGAGCAGCCCTGCTTATACCTAGCTATTGCATCTTTTGGGTCTTGTTTATATCTATCCCAAATAGTTAATGCTAACAATTCACTAATTGAATAATCTATTAAATAAAATGGCATCCTAAGAATGTGTGTGAATTGCCAGCCTGTTTTTGACTGTTGCTCTTCATATCCTTCACGATCAATGCCTCTGGCATAAATATTACTCAATTCAAGCCATTTATCTCTGCGCATTTGTGTGCTGTGACGGTCGTTTGACATCTGCCTAATTAAAGTAGTGCAGCTTTTTTTGAAAATTATTCCAATCTTGCGTAAAACTTCTTCGTTGAAATGTTTTCTATTATACAATACTTCTTGAAAGCATTTACTGGTCGAGGCTTC
>JADHTQ010000045.1 GCA_016784965.1 Bacteriovoracaceae bacterium
ATACTTTTCTTTGTATAATAGGCCAACATTTATTGTTTGCAGACTGCTTAAGGAAAAATATCGTAAAAATGACCATGTCAATGACCAGGACAGGTATTTGAAGATCAGATCAAGTTTAGGATGAAAAATTCAGGTAAATTAGCTCTGCCGCCTGTGTACCTAAGTGCAGACCTCATTGATGTAGTATCTTTCATATTTACAAGACCGCGAATTATCTCTCCGCCTTTTTGTGCCCTAGCTGCACTAAAATTTAAACGCGTTATCATTTTTGTTGTTGCTTCCCCCGCGTGTTTCGCTACTGTCGGCGATAATTTATTTAAAGCATAAGTTCCCCCAACAGTTCCAAGCTTCACCACACCCTTCTGCAGGCTCTTCGTCATAAACTTATTCGGATCTGCCTCAAAGCAATAAATCCCCGCCTCACTAAATGCCGTTACGACCTCCTCTGATACTTTTCCAGCTACCTCCTTAGCAGCAATAATACTTGCTAATTCGGTAAACCCAGCTACGGCCATTTTTTTAACTACCCTACCCATCTTCTCTTTCAAAGAATTCTTCTGTGCTTGTACACTACCACCACTTCCTGACGAAGCGTGAGCTTGAGGAATTACAAGGTCAATAATTTGGTACTGATCTAAAATTCCCTTGAGAGAAAATAGATCTAAAAAGTTCTCCTTTACGGGAGATATAGATGGTCTATAAACGAAGTATTCCTCTGATGCTCTGTCCACTGATGATGATGGTGATTCTTTTGGCCTAACACCAAGAGCTACTGTTGCACATCCTTCTTTTGGCAAAATAGTACAAGTGCCCATTCCTTTCGCCGTTACCTGGTCCATGTTCGCGGCAATCTGATGTGATTCTACTTCAGAAACTTGTGGTTTACTCATATCAGCTGCTGCGGCCTTAACAGCTTTCTTGGTATCTTGGTAGAGCGCTATAACCATTTTCCCTACAACTTTACAATAGGATTTTATAGATGCTACCATAGGAATATCGCTCTGTTCGTAGTCTTTGCTTCCTACATTCGCAAACCACGCATCGAGGGTGGCATAAATCCGAGGTATTGCTTTTTGTACTTCTTTTATTCCTTTATTTGCATTTTCTTCTACTTCAAGCTGTTTTGCTTTCCACTGTGCTACCCACATTTTTCCACAGATTGAAGATACATGAGCACAACTGGACTCACTCATAAAAAGAGTCCCCTGCTGGCCAGATACATTTGCCAATGTGCTCTCTGTTTGTGTTTGAACCGTTAGTCCTGCTGCAGCGTTCCTATATACTCCTTTAGCTTTTGCAGCAGCCGTTTTTGCCATAAGATCTGCAGTAGTTTGAGTATGTGCTTGCATTTGAGCCGAAAAGCCCATAGCAGCACATACTTTTTTATATTGTGGACAATTGGTGCCATTATTTACATCTGCAACTATCGTTCCCAACGACTCCGCATTTTTCATAAGCTGTTGTTTATCATTCGCCTGAACGAAACTTAATTGATTAACTAACACAGATAATAAAATTACCCATTTCGTCATATCTATCGACCTGTTGCTGTACTTGGTCCAGAAGTCTCCGAAGAATCACTTACACCTTGATCGACAATATTTTTTGGCCTTCTACCAGTTCCAATAACTTTTTCCACAGCTTTCTCACCACTTAACTTTTTCATAAAGTCTTTCCCTGATCTTACCATAGTGTTGTGACAATCATTGGCCCTTTCAACGTATTGACACAGTTTTTTAAGATGCTTCTTATTAAAACATTTTTCATCTTGCCTTACGGTTTTAAGACGAGGATCTTCACTGAAGGCCTTACTAAATTCGTGACAACTAACTTCTGGGAGATTTTGAACATATCTTGGATCAAATTTTTTATCGAAAACATTCAAAATGGTCTTGAAATAACTTTCATTCATCAGACCTTTTGAAATTAAATATTTTTTCCATTTGAGCAATTTCGCCTTCAATTTATCAATATCACAATCCTTAATAAGTTTTTTCATAAAATCCGCATAATAGCCTTTTGTGAAGCGAGAACAATGTCCATCCTCTCTACTTTCATCACTTAAAAAAATTGCCGCGCCAAGAGCAGCTACACTTACAACCCCTAAGCCTACAGCAACAGCAGTTGCCCCGAACAAAAAAGCTGCTACACCAAGAGTAGCACCAATACCAGCAACGACTAAATTATTGGTGATTGCATGTGCATCAGCGACTAACAATGATAAGAAATTACTAGTTTGCTTATATGGATTTATAGTTACCGCCTTAAAAAAATGATTATACTGTTTTTCAAAGTCATTATGTGTAAAGGGATGGGAAATATTCTTCTGACCATTAACCGAATATATGCCCAATGTAGGGTTATGAACCTGAATACGCATTTTCCCAGTAGATTTTAATTTGGGACTAATTTTAATTTCTCCGCTCGCTGGATTCATCGAAACTAGGTAAGTCAGTTTTCCTGTGAAGCTTAATCTCTTTTTCAATTTATCTATAAATTTTTTACTTTTACTACCACTATAGAAAATTTTCATACTATCTAACAAATTATGTACTTTACTTTGGTCCAAAGTAATTTCATATTTTGTGTCAATTTTATTTATGACCATATCAATGCTGCTATTAAGATTCGCAAGTGAAGCTTCATTACTAGTATCAATTTCGGTCTCACCATAGGACAAACCAAAACAAGCAAAAGGAACAACAATACAAGATACAAAAAGTATGTATAACCATTTATTCTTCATCTCATTTCCTCTGTTATGACAAATATTGTCAGATGCCAGATTTGTCGCAAACTACTCTTAATAATTCTAACAAATATTTTTACAAAAATGTTTTTAATTTTATAAAGGAAAGTTTTACGCTTTATTATTTAATTTTTTAGTTTGACACGGGGGCTAACCAGACAGAACCAGACAGTTTTTATAAATTCAAAAAAAGCCCCTTAATTCAGGGGCTTAGCGGTATCTGGTACTCCCAAGGGGATTCGAACCCCTGTTACCGCCGTGAAAAGGCGATGTCCTAGACCAGGCTAGACGATGGGAGCGAAGTGTTTCCTACCATTTTGCATTACATTTTGGGTTGATTGGTGATCCCGCTGTGACTCGAACACAGGACCCTCTCCTTAAAAGGGAGATGCTCTAACCAACTGAGCTACGGGACCAATTAACTCCAACGTGTGCAGCAGATGATAGGTTTTTTTAGTATTATTGTCAATCGTAAAAATCAAGTTGTAATAAAGATATGGCCAATAATTAGTATCTCTAAAATGATATTTGCCACACCAACTTTAACGTAGTAACGATACAGGTTAAAAAAAGAGAACTGTTTTTGAGGGAGCCGTGAATAACACTATCGACCAATGTCCACAAGCTAAAAAGGTAGCATTTTATACCTTGGGTTGTCGCTTGAATGCAGCTGAGACCAGTACAATGGTAAATGATTTTGTAAGTAGAGGTTATCAAGTCGTAGAGTTTGGAACGCCTGCGGATGTTATCTACCTCAATACTTGCACAGTTACAGGTAGCGCAGACTCTGCTTGTCGCAACATTATTCGAAGGGCCAATAAATCCTCTCCAGACGGTATTGTGGTAGTTGCCGGGTGTTATGCACAAATGGACGCCGATGCAATATCCAAGATTGAAGGGGTTGACTTTGTACTTGGCAATTGGCAAAAGTTTGATGTCTTTTCGTACTTGGATCAATTCCACAAAGATAGTGAAAAAGCAGAGACTCCAATTGTCAACGTCGACAAAAGCGATAAATTTATTGGGGCATCATCGGTACTTACAGGGGATCGCACTCGCGCCTTTTTAAAAGTTCAAGATGGATGCAACTATATGTGCTCCTACTGCATTATTCCCTTCGCAAGAGGTGGATTGCGTTCTATGCAAAAGATGGATGCCCTAACTGCGGGGGCCAAATTGCTTTCTGAAGGATTTAAAGAGATAGTGTTAACTGGAGTGAATATTGGCGAGTATGATGATGATGGCAACAGGCTATCTGATTTACTTTTTGATATGCTAAAACTACCAGGACTCTCGCGGCTGCGCCTATCATCCATTGAACCAAATACTGTCACAGATGAAATTTTAGGCCTATTTCAAAGCAATACAAATTTTATGGATCATTTCCACCTACCTTTGCAAAGTGGAGATAATGGCGTTTTAAAAGGCATGAGAAGAAGGTACACTACCTCTGACTTTATTAGTGTTGTTAGTAGAATTAAGTCTGCTTTGCCCAATGCAACTATTGGTACTGACGTCATTGTAGGAACTCCGGGTGAGTCAGATGAGCAGTTTGAAAACACCTATAAATTGATTGAGAGTTTACCAATCACCCATCTTCACGTTTTTCCCTACTCCCCAAGAAAGGAAACTGCTGCCGCTGCAATGCCAAACCAGGTTCATGGCACAATTAAAAAGAAAAGAGCAAAAAAATTGATTGAGCTTGGGCAACAGAAGCTTGCGGATTTTTGCCAAGAGATGGTAGGAACTGAGACGACAGTATTGTTTGAAAAAGATGACAAAAATGGATTGCCTGAGGGGCACACGAGCAATTTTATAAAAGTTAAGCTTATGAGAGAGGTAGCCGGCCTGCAAAATCAAATTAGAAAGGTCAAAGTCTATAAATATATCGATAATACACTTTTTGCGACTCTGCTATAAAAAAAGAGGACCCAAGTTTTTGGATCCTCTTTTATATAATCAAAATATATTTAAAAATTCTTAAAGAAGTGGCGCAATAACTAATGCAACAATAGACATTAGTTTGACAAGAATGTTCATGGCAGGACCTGAAGTATCTTTAAAGGGATCGCCAACGGTGTCACCTATTACGGCTGCCTTATGAGCTTCGCCACCTTTTTTCTCACCTGGAACTTGACCCTGCTCGATGGCCTTTTTGGCATTATCCCAAGCACCACCGGCATTTGCCATAAACAGTGCAAGTAAAACACCTGTTACTGTAGCTCCTGCAAGCATTCCTCCAAGAGCTTCTTTACCTAAAAGAAAACCCATGACAATAGGGGCTAAGATCGCCACAAGGCCCGGTAGAACCATCTGCTTTAAAGAAGCAGCAGTTGCAATATCGATACACTTTTCAGTGTCAGGTTGCCCCGTGCCCTCCATGATCCCAGGAATTTCTCTAAATTGGCGTCTAACTTCTTCCACCATCATTCCAGCAGCTGCTCCAACGGCACTAAGAGTATTGGCACCAACAAAAAATGGTAGGGTTCCCCCCACAAAAAGCCCGATAACTACTACGGGATTCATGATATTAATTGTCTGGAGTCCCACAGCGGTAGCATAAGCTGAAAACATTGCCAGAGCAGTAAGTGCGGCGGAGCCAATGGCGAAGCCCTTGCCGATAGCTGCGGTTGTATTACCAAGAGAGTCAAGACTATCTGTGATCTTTCTGACATCACTGCCAAGTTCACTCATCTCTGCAATTCCACCAGCGTTATCAGAAATTGGTCCATAAGCATCAACTGTCATAGTAACGCCAGTTGTAGCAAGCATACCAACTGCGGCAATGCCGATACCGTAAAGATCTGCAAAGTAATTAGCAAAGTATATTGAAATAGCGATAATCAAAATCGGAATTACTGTTGAATACATTCCAACTGCTAGCCCAGAAATAATATTTGTTGCAGGACCTGTTTTTCCAGCAAGGGCGATCTTTTTTACGGGAGAAAAGTCGTGTGAAGTATAGTACTCGGTTATTAATCCAATACTGAGCCCCGAAATTGAACCAAAGATCATGGCATAAAATGGACCCATCGCGAAGGGAAATACCGTGAAGTTCATGGCAGAAACAATAAAGTATGCTCCGATGAATAAAATGACTAGGGCAACAATAGGGGTAAACCTCAAGGCCATAGCGGGATCTGAATTTTTAAATACGTTCATTGCCAAGATTCCGAGCACTGAAGCTAATAGGCCAATGGTTACAATAAGCAGTGGCAGAGCAATTGCATTTGCATTATCAGAAGCTGCATAAGTTGAACCGATAAACATGGTAGCTATAATGGAGCCAGCATATGATTCAAAAATATCAGCACCCATACCTGCAGTATCACCAACATTGTCGCCAACATTGTCAGCAATAGTGGCGGGGTTTCTTGGATCGTCTTCTGGAATACCAGCTTCAACTTTACCAACTAAGTCGGCACCAACGTCTGCAGCTTTGGTATAAATTCCTCCACCCACACGGGCAAAAAGAGCAATTGAAGAAGCACCCATGGCAAAGCCATTTAAGGCATCAATCGTTGTTTGGTTGGTGAAAAAGTAGAAGGCCAAATATACTCCAAAAAGACCAACTGAAGCAACTGTCATACCCATAACAGAACCACCAAAAAAGGCAACCGCAAGTGCTTTGCCTTGACCACTTTCAGCTGCAGCTTGCGCCGTTCTGACATTTGCTTTGGTGGCGGATTTCATTCCAATGAATCCACATAACATAGATAGTAGTGCGCCGGCGATATAACAGCTAGCAGTCAAAATTCCTAGAAATTTGCCAAGAAGAGCAGTGACAATAATGAGAAAAACCACCAAGATGGTATACTCTTTCTTTAAAAAGGTCATTGCTCCACGCTCAATGAGTCCGGCAATATGAACCATTTTGGCATTTCCTGCGGGTAGCCTTGCTATCCAGAAGTATGTTGCCAGGGCGAAGATAAAGCCTGCAAGCCCTATAAAGGGGCTGTAAGATAAATAACTTTGTACGGATGTCATATGTTCAAACTCCTTGCTTTCAATAACGAGGTTTTCATTCTAATATGTAACAAACATTTATATGAAATTTACGGATCTAGAAGTTAGCATATTGAGTATCAAGCGTAAAATATAAAGTTAGAAGAATGAGTTATAAATTTGAAAAAACAAAGTGACAATTTGGGCAATGCTGAAAAGCCAAACTCCAAAGTAGAAATTTTTATTGCTGCTCTTAAAATGGCACTGGCCACTTTCGCCAGTAGAATCTTAGGGTTAATTCGCGATCAAGTAATGGCCGCACTCTTTGGTGCTAGCGGAACAACAGATGCTTACCTCTTAGCATTTAGAATTCCCAATATGCTAAGAGACCTTTTTGCAGAAGGGGTCTTTTCTTCGGCCTTTGTTCCCATCTTTACAGAGATAAAGCAACGTGATGAGCAGGAGGCCAAGCGCCTTTTATGGTCTCTGGTACTTATTTTAACCGTGGTCACTGGAGCAATTTCTTTGCTAATTATGGTATTTGCCCCCCAGGTCGTTGGATTGATCGCACCCAATTTTACTGAGGATGCAGATAAGTTTCAATTGACAGTTCTAATGCTAAGACTCATGGCTCCATTTCTCACTTTCGTCTCCTTGGCAGCCGTTTTTATGGGGGTTCTCAATACTTTAAAAATATTTTTTATTCCCTCCTTGGCCCCGGCTTTTTTCAACGTAGTCATGATTGTATGTTTACTGACACTGCCCAATCTTTTACAGCAGCGTGGAATACATGGAGCGGTAGCTATGGCACTAGGAGTTATTGGCGGAGGATTGATACAGCTTCTCATCCAATTGCCACTGATCTTCAAAAGGCATTTTGGGCCCACAGGTCCCATAAATATATTTTCAACTCATATCAAAAGAGTGATCAACAGGATTGGAATTGGGACGATTGGTGTAGCTTCTACACAGATCAACGTCCTGGTAAATACTATTATTGCTTCCAGTTCGGGAGTGGGGGCGATCTCATGGCTAAACTACGCCTTTCGACTTTTTCAGTTTCCAGTAGGTGTCCTAAGTGTTTCCATCGCGGGCTCTAATTTAGTCCATTTTAGCGAAGCGTGGAAAAAGGGTGATCGCGACAGGGCCATTTCTTATTTACAATTTAGCTATTTACTCTCACTACTAGTGATGATCCCATCTTGCTTTTTGCTATACTCTCTAAGTGCTCAGACAATTCACTTAATTTTTGAAAGGGGACAATTTGTTCACGCTTACACATTGAAGTGCTCAGGAGCATTAGAGTATTATCTTTTTGGATTACCATTTTATGGCTTTTACAAGATTTTTGGTCCCACTCTTTATGCAATGGATCGCCCCAAACAAGTTGTACTAATTTCTATTTGCTCCATAACCGTAAACATTGTTTTTTGCATTATTTGTACACCGCTCTACGGATTTGAAATGTTGGCCCTAGGAGTCAGTTTGTCGATGTTTATTAATTCATCAGCACAGGGCTTCTATCTTAAAAAATTATTGGCACTTCCTTGGAGCTTTTTTATAAACCTTAGAGTTTTTAAAATTATTATTTCTGGTGTGGTGTGTTTTGTTTTAGTGCAGTATTTGGCCAGTAACTATTTTGATTACCAGTTAAGCTTTATGACCAAAATTGTCCGCTTTTGCATGATCGGGAGTGCGGGGGCGGGGATTTACTTGATTATGCTCTTAATCATGGGAGAATATAAATTAGTTCGAAGAAGTTGCTTGTAGGACCATTTAGAAATGTTGTAACATTAACGATGGATAAGATGGATTTTTTTAGGATGTATCGATGAAAACAGATTTTGAAACTTTAAAAACTTTAGCTAATTACACGATTAATTTTCTAAAAGATGGTGGTCTAATCGATTTTAATATAACGAGAAGACTAGATTTAATTGAAGAGATGGCCACGGAATACGGAGTGAGCTTTTCGACTGATGAAGATATTCAACAACAGGCCCTAGAAGACATAGAAGACAAAATGGGAGAGAGTGCAATTCCCGAGGATATTACAGAGTCTGAAATATTCATCCACGCTAGAAAAGAAATAATCAAGTCGTTTAATGGAGAGAATATAGCAGGCCTCTACTTGGTAGAATCACTTCACCAGATCGCTGTGAGGATCAAGGACTTTCTTCTAAATTCAGAGTTGGTTGACGATGTTTTTGGTACAGATGAGGAATTGATAAAATTTTTAGTCGACAAGATTAGAGGCTTCTCTATAAGGCGTGCCTAAAGCTTAGTTTTCGTAATTACAGTTATTTGCAATTTTTCTTCTTTTATACTCCTTAATATATCAAGTTTTCTTTAATTTTCTCCGATAGTAAGCAAGTAGAGTAATAGTAACAAAAATGTTAGGGTTTTTGTTGCTGCATGTAAATTGTCTGGAGAATACTATGCAAACTGCTAATAATAACAAATTTTGTTTCTGGCCGGTTATGTTTTTTCTCATGCTGCTCATCGGCTCCTCAAATGTTTGGGCCTATGGTGGTCGAGACCAATGTTCGGGGATCGATAGCGAGTGGTATGTGTCGTCTGGCTTGTGCGGTGCAGATCAAACATATGGAAATTATCGCAATACCGGAGAGTGCGAGAATTGCTATAAACCCAATTATTGGGCCGAGTTTGGTATGAAAGCTCTAGATATTGCACCCAGTATTTTTGGCATTTACAGGGCCACTCGTGCATATGAAAAAGTGGGCATGGCAAATGCAGAAGCTATGCAGGCACCTTGGAGATATGGAACCCAAGCATGTACTCAGCAGTTGGCATCGATGCAGGGTTATCACAACACCCGTCAAAGTTTATTTTCTCAGCAACAACAAACTGATTTTGCCAACGGGTGCAATCAGTTAGTGATGCGATATGCCGGTTATGGTGGCCAACATGGACACTATGCGGGCGGCATTGGTAACCCATTAGGCGCTGCTGGATACTCGAACATGTATCTAAACGGCATGATGGGCCCCTATGGCATGGGAAACATGGGCGGCAATATGGGCGGCAATTTTAATATGGGTACTGGTGGAGCGCTAGCGCTTCTAGGTATGGGCCTTCTGGGAGGTGGCAACCTGGGTGGCAATGTAAATTTTAATATGGGTGGCAATATGGGCGGTCCCGGTGGCGGTATGTGGGGTCCAGGCGGAGGCCTTCAAGGCCAATTTGGTTGGAACGGCGGCGGCAATATGGGGCCTGGTTGGGGAGGACCCGGCGGAGGTCTTCAAGGCCAATTTGGTTGGAACGGCGGCGGTAATATGGAGCCTGGTTGGGGAGGACCCGGCGGAGGTCTTCAAGGCCAATTTGGTTGGAACGGCGGCGGCAATATGGGGCCTGGTTGGGGAGGACCCGGCGGAGGTCTTCAAGGCCAATTTGGTTGGAACGGCGGCGGCAATATGGGGCTTGGTTGGGGAGGACCCGGCGGAGGTCTTCAGGGCCAATTTGGCTTGAATGGTGGTAACCAATGGGGACCCGGTGGAAGTCAATGGGGTCCAGGTGGAGGCCATCAGGGATACGGACAGGTACCAAGACCTTGGATGTATGGAATGAATCCCGGTTATGCTGCAAATGGTTTAACAAATGGGATGTATGGGCCATCATCTAGCTATCACAGCAACACCGGTGGTTGGGGCAATGGTGCCAACCAGTGGAACTCTCAATATGAGCACTATCAACGCCAACAGCAACAAGAAATGGAGCGGCAAGCAATGATTAGGCGCCAATGGGAAGCAGATGCGCAAGTTAGTGGTGACTTGGCCAGAAGACAACAGGGCAACGCCATGGATGCATATAGATCTGACCAGGCACTAGAGAGTAATCTCTGGGATGCCCAGCGAAACCTTGCAAATTCAGGTGGTGGATACTACGGTGGCAATGGTTACGGAAGTGGGCAGGGTGGATATTACGGAGGAGCACCATACGCAGCCGGAAACATGGGCGGTAACTTAGGTTTTCAGGCCGGATTCAATTTGGGTTGGTAGCTTTGTGCTAACTGTCTAGGCTTTATTATGAATTAACGTTTTTGTATCATGTCTAAAAATGACAATTATCTTGTTGTTATCCAGTAATCCATCTATAACGCCTGGCCCAAATGAGGGGTGGTCAATTATATCGCCCTTACTGAATTTTGACTTCGTCGAGTAAAGCTGTGATTTGGTGGTTGCTTTATTCATTGCTTCGAGCCATACATCTTTGACATCTGCACTTTTTTTAGTTGTAGATCCTTTCTTTCTCCCTCTGCGCGAGGTGGCCTTGGAAGGGTCCTTATAAGCATGGATGGCGTTGCAGGTTTTGCACTTAACTTTTCCAATGGTCATGGTATCTTTCATCACTACTATAATATGGGCCAAGGGCAACTTACATTTATTGCAATGTGATAATACTTCTTTTCCAACACTAAATTCAGGCATAAATGTACCAACCTTTTATTTTAATAACTGCGCATTGCTCTTTTGCAATACATTTTGAACTAAGAGATCATAGGGAACCTATAACAACCTAGGCACTATTGGACATAAGACACCGTACTAGGATAGTCTAAAATATTAGTAAAGTAAAGGATTTGGTCTTGAAAAAGGATAATATCGACTTATTAAAGCAGGCACATACACTCCCCCAAAAGCCAGGTTGCTATTTGATGAAAGATGCAAGAGGGGCGGTTATTTACGTCGGAAAAGCTAAATCGTTAAAGGTCCGAGTCATTTGCTATTTTAATGATTCTAAAAAAGATTTAAAAACGACAATGTTAGTCAAAAACATCTGCGACTTTGAGTTTATTATGACTAGCACTGAAGTAGAGGCATTTGTTTTAGAGAATAATTTAATAAAAAAGCACTCACCTAAATATAATATTAGACTAAAAGACGATAAAACCTATCCGTACGTTATCATTGACTTCACAGAATCATTCCCCCAACTGCGCTATGTCAGAAGGTTTAAAAGAGGACCAAAGAAAAAAATTTTTGGGCCATTTACCATGGGCAGCAATATTTCCAACATTATTAAAATTCTCACTAAAACCTTTCTGCTTAGAGATTGTTCCCTAAGAGACTTTAAAACGAGAAAAAGAGCATGTCTGCGTCACCAGATGAAGCAGTGCTGTGCTCCCTGTATACAGTTAATTTCTAAGCAGGATTATGAACAAAACTTGAGTCTAGCAATTAATTTTTTTACGGGCAAAGGTGCCAAATCTTTGCAAGTGCTGCAAGATCGCATGGCAGAGTACGCTCAAAATGAAGAGTTTGAAAAGGCCTTGATTTTGCGAGATCAAATTGGATTGCTGGAGGATTTTTTAAAAGTTGGCAAACAGGTGAATGCCGAACTTTTTGGCAATGACCTGGATATCGATATCATCTCTTATTATGACGGGGAAAGCGAAGTTGATATCTCTATATACATGATGAGAGCAGGAATATTGTTGGGCCATAAAAATTTTCATTTTAGGCATGCAGATTATTTTGAATCATTAGATAGGGAGATACTAAACCAGCTTTTTCAATACTACGAAAACCTAGAAGATCCCCTACCTAAATTGGTAATAACTCCTTTTTCTGATGACAACATTCAATTGTTACAAAATGCCAAACTGCAGTTAAAGGTTGCAAGTCCTGGCAAAAAATACAAGGCCTTAATAACTTTAGTGGCGGAGCACGCCAAAGAGCAACAAAGAGTTAGGTTGACCAATCAAAATGAAACAAAATTGGGGCTTCACAAGCTGCAAGAACTCTTGGGATTAAAAAGAGCTCCTTTGCACCTAGAGTGTTTTGACGTGGCGATTTGGCAGGGCAAATCACCAACGGCATCACAGGTAGTGTTTAGAGATGGACGTCCTGACAAAAAGTCTTATCGCTACTATCACCTTCAAGAATGCCTCGAAGGAAATAATGACTTTGCAATGATGAAAGAACTCATATCCCGGCGAATTAAGCATGGGAGCTTACCCGATGTATTTATTGTCGATGGAGGAAAGGGCCAAGTAAGTTCATTTTTAACAATTTTAGAGCAATTTAATATCAGACTTCCAGTTGTTGGGATTATCAAAAGCAAAGCACAATCCCCAGAAAAGCTCGTAATACCCAAAAGGCTCAACCCCTATTTGCTCGCCAAAGATCGCTATCTATATAAAATTATGGCCCAAATGCGAGATGAGGCCCATCGCTTTGCTAGAAAGCTGCACCATTTGGATATGAAAAACAGTATCACTGATTCCTGGTTAGACAATATACATGGCATTGGACCTATCACTAAACAAAAGGTTCTAGAAAGATTAGATAAGGGCATTGAGGAGTTGAAAGTGATGGATGTAGATAGTTTGCAAGATTATCTAGGGGTTTCAAAATTAATTGCCGGGCGGATTAGAGATTATTTAGTTTAAAATGTGGATTGTTGTGATATTTTTTTTACCACATTCTGTGCACCTAGACGTTTCTTTTATAATAAAATTGGTGTAATCAGACATATGAGATAGTATCAATTTGGAGCCACACACTGTACAGTCGTTTAACATTTTTTTGATATCTTCGATTTCTCCATAGTATTTTTCAAATTGTTCTAATTTAAAATCACGATCTATTGACATTACAATCTCCAAAATGTCATCTTCTTGCTGCTAAATAACTTTTCGGATAACTATTTCTAGTATTTAATGCTAGTTTGAAACTTTCATAGAAGTGGAACTTTTGACCTGTTTAGGCAGGAGGCGTTATGGACGATGTTTTTAAAAAATTGAGGAACAATAAAGCATTAAATTACAGTGATAGAGACAGCTATGCCCTCGACTTATATGCGAGCAGTCCATGGTATTTACCAAATTTGGAGGTGGAACAGACTGTTGCTCAGACAACACCTAGGGATGAAATACATTCACTGGGTGGTGAGATGGAGACATATATAAACAAACTTGAAAGCTGCAATTTATGCAAAGATGACTATTTTAATGGAAGCAGGAGTATTGTGCACCAATTGTCTAAATTGGACTCCAAAAGCATAACGGTTATGTTTGTCGGAGATGGACCGCGCAAATCTAGCGAAGGTGATATTAAAAAAGATAAATGTTTTGTTGGCGCTGAAGCCACACTGCTTTATAAAATTATCAAGGCCATGAAATTGTCACCCAGTGAGCACGTGACATGCCTGCTCACTAAGTGCTTTATTGATAGTGATAGCTCAGAAGTGCAAAAAGAGCTTGCAGCAAATTGTCTAAACCATCTGTTACATGAGATTGCCTTGCTCTCCCCAAAATTTGTCATAACACTCGGAGCGTTTGCCACAAACACCCTGTTGGGCACAAAGGAGCGATTATCCAATATTCATGGGAAATTCTACCCCAAAACTGTTCCAAAGATAGATGGTGGTGATGAACATAGCTTTACTGTCGTTCCACTTTTTCATCCCAGCTTTTTACTTATAAATCCAGATATGAAAAGAAACGCTTGGACGGATTTACAGAAGGTTATGAAGTCTTTGGGAAAAAACTAAAGATTGACCTTGAGTGGCTCCCGGCGTTAATGTACTATGAAAAGAAGGGTATTTAACATGACTACCCTAACTGATCCATGGAAGGGAGACGTTGTTTGCACCACAGGACAAAGCTAAAAATACAGTCATATTTAATCTTTATTTGTGTGTTTGCCACTCAGAATACGTTGCAAGCAGCTTATAAACCTATTTTAAAGAGAATTTCCAAAAGTAAAAAGCAGATCAAAATCAAAGTAAGAGTAAAAAAATCTCTATCTGAGATAATGATTTCAGGAACTGATTTAAAGCGATTGATTTACAAAAACAAAGACACCAAAGTATTTCAGGGCAGAAACAGAATCAAGATAAACTGTCGAAGAAATAAAGCGATGAGGTCCCCAAAAAACAAAAGAGCTTCACTACTTGCCTCGTTTAGTTCAAAAACGGGTTTGATTTCTTTAGTGGATGAAAAATACAGCGGAGTACTACACTTATTAACGTCACCAAATAGCAGTGAATGTGACTTAGTAAATGAGACGACTTTGGATGATTATATTAGTTCTCTTTTATCCAAGGAGATGAACAGCTCATGGAGCATCGAAGCACTGAAAGCACAAGCTGTGGCAGCTAGAAGTTATGCTCTTCATAAAATTCAATCAAAAGAGGTTTCAAAGCTAAAAGGATTTGAAGCATATTACGATTTGGAAAACTCAGAAAAACATCAGGTAAGTGGGCACTTTTTTGATGCCACCAAAAGTACAATCAAGGCATCTAAACAAACCAAAGGAGAAGTGCTCGTCACTAAATCGGGAGAGTTAACGCCAATTTTTTTTCATGCCAAATGTGGTGGCAAAACGCTGCTGCCAAGGCAGGTGTGGGATAATCCCGTTTCAAATTACAGCTCTGTTAAATGCCCATTTTGTCGTGATCATGGTAAAAAAGGCTGGAAAAGCACAATTTCTTACAAGAGGATGATAAAATTCTTAGATTGGTCAATTGGTAAAAAAGCATATGATAAAGCTAAGATTGTGCTTGCACCAGACCGCATTAATAATACCAAAATGAGGTTTTATCTCGGGGATAGGGTATATGTACTGGAAAAGTCACTCCTGAGAAGATATTTTGGGAGAAATGTAGTACTATCGAACCGTTTTACTCTGATGCTTAAAAAAAAGAAGTTAGCATTAGAAGTTAAAGGGAAAGGGCTAGGGCATGGAGTAGGGATGTGTCAATTGGGTGCACTCGATATGTCAGACCGTGGAATGAGTTACAAACAGATCTTGGCCCATTATTTCCCAGGACACAAAGTTAAAAAAGTTTATTGAAGATGAAAGTAAGCTCACAATACCTATTAATAATATTTCTGTTTGCAATGATGCTCTCTAAAGGGGTTTATGCATATACGATACTACTTGATCCAGGCCATGGAGGCAGTGATCAAGGAGCCAGTAATGAGATCGCACTAAAAAAGGGTAAGTATAAAGTTATTTATGAGAAGGATTTAGCGTTGCAGCTAACAAAGAAGATATACTCTCAGCTCAAAAAAAAAGGATATAACGTATTTTTAACTAGGAGCGTAGATCGCACTGTCCATTTAGAGGAGAGGGCAGCAATGGCCGAAAAACTAAAGGCCGATTTATTTATATCGGTGCACTTTAACTCAAGTCTTAATAGGCACTCTAATGGATTTGAAACGTATTATTTAGATAACCATAGCAATGTTGCAGTCAAAAAGGTGGAGGATGCGGAAAATAAAAACCTCAAAGGAGATGAGTTAGTAATTAGACAAATATTAATCGATCTCGTAATTCAAAGAACGACCAGTACGTCTAAAAAATTAGCGACTTACATTAATAAGAGGATTAATCAAAGAATCGCTAGAAGATATAAAGTTGTTAATCGAGGTGTTAAAGCAGGTCTTTTTTATGTTTTGGCACTATCAAAGCGACCGGGTGTGTTGCTAGAAGTTGGTTTTGTTTCAAATAAAAAAGAGCTGACAAAGATGATCAACCCCTATTTTCAAAACAAATATGCTGGTGGTGTCGTAGAGGGCATTGAGAAATATATCGCTGAGACCGGCAAGAAAGCCTTATTTTAAGCTTTAAGTCAATTTAGAATAGGTTGCTGAATCATTCATAATTGTGCTAAGTTAAAACTTGAAAAAATAAGCAGTTGGCCCCACAGTCCAACTGTGCTGGAGGCATTCATTATGCATAAGTTGCTCTTTTGGTCTATTATCCTTATCATTGCATCGATGCAAATGTCTTGTAGCAAGCAGGGAGGGCGAACTAGCAATATTATGAACGTTGTCTTAACAGATGATGTTCCCACTCTTGATCCAGTTTCATCGTATGATACAGTTTCAGCTAGAGTTGTATACCAGATCTATGAGACACTATATCAGTATCACTATCTCAAAAGACCTTATAAAATTATTCCCGGGTTAGCCGATGGTTTTCCCAAAGTTACAAATGGTGGTACTCGTTATATTATAAAACTCAAAAAAGGGGTCAGATACCACGATGACCCAGTCTTTCAAGGCAAACCTAGATATGTTAAAGCTCAGGATTTTATAAACCAAATCAAACGCTTGTCGTTTCAGCCCAGTAAAAGTTCTGGGCAGTGGTTGTTTGATGGAAAGATTAAGGGGCTGAGCAAGTTTCGCGATACTGTTAAAAACAATTTGGCCGATTTTTTTAAAGTTAAAGTAGAAGGGCTAAGCGCACCTGATGATCATACACTAGTAATAGATTTGACTCATCCCGACTCAGAGCTACTTTACTCTTTCACAATGACGTTTACCTCACCGATGCCCATGGAGGCCATCAAGGCATACAATAACAACCTGTCAAACAGGGCCATCGGCACGGGTGCATTTCGACTTGATCATTGGGATGATACCAATGGAAGTATAAAGCTTGTACGCTTTAAAGATTATCATTCGGAGTTTTACCCAATTGTTGGTGACAGAAGGGCCAACACTGAAGGATTATTAAAAGACGCCAGGAAGAAGCTACCATTTCTTGATGGAGTGAAATTTGTTGTCCATAAGGAGTCAAAAGATAGATGGGAAAATTTTCTGAGTAAGAAGATTGATTTTATCATTGTACCTAGAAAGCAGTTAGCAAATGTAGTCAACAGTGGCGGCAATATAAGCCAAAAAATTAAAGATCAGAATATCAAATTGCAAACGGTGCCAACGCTTACTTATTGGTGGGTTTCATTTAATATGAAAGACCCCTTAATTGGCAAAAACCGCAATTTACGATTAGCAATAGCTCATGCCATCGATATGGAGCAGCTGATCTCGATTTTTGTTAAAAATACAGGTCAAAAGGCCAACTCCATCTTTCCTCCAGGTATTTTGGGCTACCGCCCATCAGACCAGCTGCCATATAGTTATAACGTTAAAAAGGCAAAGGAGTATTTGGCCCAGGCAGGATTCCCTGGTGGAAAAGGGCTTCCTACGTTGAAATTTGATACAAGAGGTAAAAGTGAAACTAATCAATTGCGGGCCCAATTCTACCAATCTCAACTAAAAAAAATTGGGGTTAACATCGAAATTGTCTATAATACATTCCCTAAATTTATTAATCGAGTGGGAAAAGAGCAGTTGCAAATATGGCAAGGGGGATGGGCCATGGACTATCCGACTCCTGAAAATATTTTACAATTATTGATTACAAAAAATCACCCCCCAGGACCTAATGCTTCATTTTTTTCAAATCCAGAATTTGATAAGCTGTATGATCAGTTAAAAATGACCACAACTAGTGATCAAAAGAAGGCACTACTGGGAAGAATGAAAAAAATTGTAAACAATGATATACCCTGGATAATGGCATATTACGCACGAAATTATACAGTCTATCACGATTATTTAAAAAATTATAGAAACTCAGATATTATCTTTAACTATATGAAATACTTGAGAATAGACTAGCTATAACTTCTTTTTTTAATTCTTAACAAAGCTCCACTTTAGTTTTTTTTAAACTTTCCGATAATTTTAATGAACGGTGTTTTTTAACAAGGATGTTGGACGTTATGCAGGTGTTAAAATTACTTAGAGTTATACCTTTTGCCCTGGCCCTTTTGACTTTTATATGGGCCGCTCATGGGAAAGAATACATCATTTACAGTGTTGCCCAGGATCTGCCCATGGGAGAAGATAATGAGGTTGTTAGGAAGAATTTTTACCTCAATATCGGGGACAAACAAGGGGTAATGAGAAGCTCAGTTATGGATGTGTACAGAACCATATCTAGGCTTGATCCTTACCAAAATAAACAAAGATTTAGCTATAAAGTCAAAATTGCAGAACTTAAAGTCTTGCACTCAGAAACAAACGCCTCCATAGGTATACTTACTAAAAAAATGTCGACCATTGACGATCCACTATTTGAAATTAATGCACCAATGGTTGGAGATGAGGTGCGAGTTCAGGTCGACAGATTGCGCGTTAAGATCAAAGACTGACTCAAAAATAAAATTCACTTAGCTTTTTACAGTTTATTAAATCCACGTTTAAAATACCGCCAGTAACTGTTTTTACTTTTAGATAAAGCATGTAATCTTCCCCTTTTTTGATGTCGAGGGGACCTTTAGAGATTATATGTATAGATTTAATTTTAACCCCCATGTACATCCCTTTAAAATGGAAAGTGTAGGTGTTAGGCAGTTTAGTGGTGGTGACTTTTGTTTTGATGCATCTACTAAGGGCCACTACTTTTTGGTTGTGCATAATTTTGCTCCACTTTAATCCTTACAATATGGTTATTGTAGTAAGTGCCATCTACACAAAAATTATCTAAAGATAACTACCTGAATTTGTATGGTTTTTTGGATGTGGGATGCAATTTTTTCTAGGTGGGTGTACAAATTGTGATAAGTTGTCCATCAATTAGTAATTGACATTACCTATGTGCTTTAATATACAATGATATCTTATCAAGTTTTATTCTATACAAACAGTTATTGGAGTATTCAGATGGCAAGAATCACGATTGAAGATTGCTTACAAAGAGTTGAAAGCCGCTATGAACTTGTTCACCTTACAGTAAAGAGGGTTAAGCAAATCAGAGAAGGTGCAGATGTTTTGGTTACAAGTAAAAACAGACAGGTTGTAACTGCACTGCGCGAAATTGCCGCCGGAAAAGTAAAGCATGCCCCAATTAGTGAATATGACTCTGATGAATTCTAGTTACTGGTTCTCATAATAATCGTCTTCTTCTAAAAGCACTGTTACGTTTCCATCTTGCTCATATTTACTACTAATTTCTTCTGTGCTCATAGTGCCTGGTTCGGTATCTTCGATGAAAGATTCTGTGAATGCTCCATGTATTTCTTCTGTGGCAAGCTTTCCGGTGATCTTATCTATTAAGACATTAATGATACCTGCAGGAATTGAAAAATCATATTCCCCATATTTTTTTAATCCCTGTCTCATGAACTCCTTCCAAATTGGTAGTGCCGCTTTTGCACCAGTCTCACCCCACCCTAAAGTTTTGTTATCATCCAAGCCGGTCCAAACTCCAGTAACTAAGTTACTTGAAAAGCCAATGAACCAGGCATCGACGTAATTATTAGTAGTTCCGGTTTTCCCTCCTAGAAAATGGCTAACATCTAGTGCTCTTCTACCAGTGCCGTGATGGACAACCCCCTTTAATAAATTTGTCATGAGGTATGCAAGCCTGGGGTCATAAACCTGACTGCCTCCAAGGGCCACGTGATAGGGATTGATTTCTTTTTGTACAGCTTCCTCCTCCATCACGGAGTTTTGTTTTGGCTGCATTAATTCATTGATTGCAAGTTTTTGGGTGCCTTCGTCTAATTCTCCAAGACGACTTTCGGGGGAGTTTTGCTGCTTTATATTTTTGTCATTAATGTTATACATGTTTCCATCCCGATCGGTGATTGAGATGATAGATTTTTGATTCACCAACTTCCCTCCATTGGGGAAGATGGCATAAGTTGCAACAATATCCATTAATGTGACACCAAATGAGCCCAGGGATAGGCTTAAATCATGCTCTAGTTCCGCGTTAAGGCCAATTCTGTCAACAAAATCTAAAATGGTACCCACTCCAAGTTCAGCGGCCAATTTTATAGTGGGAACGTTGCGACTTTTCTCTAAGGAGTTTCTAAAGGTCATGGGACCTTTAAATTTACCGTCATAGTTTGCAGGCTTCCAATTGAGGCCATCTCCCACTCCACCTAGACTTTCAGGAGAGTCAATTAGAATTGATGCAGGTGTGTACCCATTCTCTAGACCTGCGGCATACAAAATGGGCTTAAAAGAAGAGCCTGGTTGCCTCTTTGATTGGATTGCTCGATTGAATTGAGTTTTAGAGAAATTAGTTCCGCCAACTAGAGATATGACTTCTCCGGTTTTTGGATGAATAGTAATTAACGCTGCTTGAACATCTGGCTCTTGGTCTAGCATACATAATAAATATCTTTCTTCTTTGAGTTTTTTGTAAACATCCTTAGTCTTAAATTTCTCTCTAAAGTTTTTATTTAAATGACGGCCAATTGACGTTTTAAGTCTTTCAATACGAACAAGAACTACATCTCCTCGTTTTAAAATACTAGACGGCCTTTGCACATATGAATAATAATTTTTTTTGCTTGAAATATTCCTTTCATGTGCCCATCTGTAGAACTCATAAGGGATGATGCCTATAATGCCCCCAATTGAGACATAGGCGACTCTTGCCCAATCATCTACCTTGATGACCACGGCTTTATAGTTTTTCTCTTTTTCAATGTGCTCAAAAAATGTATCTTTTTTATAAATGCCTGGACGAAATCTTTTATTTTTAATTTCTGTCATCCATTCTTTTTTGTATTCTTGTAACTCATTAAATTTTTCTTCATTAAATTCTAATTCATACGACCTGGATAAATTTTCATCGATGGTAAAATAAAGTGATTTTTCCCTGTACATTGCTTTTCGAAATTCTATTTCAAAATTTGTTATTTCCTCGTCGTTATTTAGATGACTAAGTGGTCCTTTGTAGCCTTGGCGTTTATCAATTTCCTTTGCGCCATTGTAAACTAACTTCTCTGCATGCTTTTGCATTTCCCAATCTAATGTAGTTACAACCTTAAACCCTTCAGTTAAAAATCTATCTTTTCCAACCAGATCAATCACTTTTTGCCTGATCCAGTCAGTGAAGTACCCAGCTTGAAATACTGATTTTTTTCTAATTCGATACTGTAATTTTGTGTCTAATGCCTCTTGGTATTGAGATCGTGTGATTTTGTTAGTTGCAAGCATTCTGTTTAAAACATATCGCTGTCTTTTTTTTGCATACTCTGGGTTAATGTATGGGGAGTATCTTCCCGGCGCGACTAGTAAGCCCGCTATCATCGAACTCTCTGCTATGGTTGCTTCGATTAACTCTTTATTAAAGTAACCAGCAAATGCATTTTTAATACCGTAGTGACCACCTCCTAAGTAAACTTGATTTAAGTAGAGGTATAAAATTTCTTGTTTGGAAAATTTTTCTTCAATTCTTTGTGCCAATAAAAAGTCTTTAATTTTTCTAATAACAGATCGTTTATTAGTAAGAAGTAGTGATTTGGCTACCTGCTGGGTAATAGTACTTCCGCCTTGAACAATTTTGCCCGCTTTGATGTCGGCCAACAGAGCACGCATAATGCCGATGTAGTCAACACCTTTATGCTCATAAAAGCGATCATCTTCAGCTGCTAAAAATGCATCGATGATAACTTGGGGAATTTGATCAAATGCAACCACCTCCCTTTTTTCTAATGCAAAGTCGGCCAAAACAATGCCGTCTTTAGAGAGAATTTGGGATGTAATGGGTGGTTTATAATCAGCTAAGGTTGAAATTTTAGGTAGATCGAAGGAAAAATACACTAAGACCCCGACACCAGTAAGTACAGACAGTACGCCTAGGCTTATAGTAACTAATAAGGATGTAAAAAGGATCTTTTTCATTGACCAGTTTTCCCTTGATTCTTAAGTTGATCTAATTTGGATAATTTCCAGTTGTTAATCAGTTCTTTGATTTGACCAGTGATAATCTGAGCATTTTCCATACTTTGTTGTAGAAATGTTGGATAGTTTTTTAATGAGTCCAATTTATTTGTTCCGGCCATGGTAAACAGTCTGTCAAGAGTGCCCTTTTGTGTTTGCACCCGAGTTGCTATTTTATTGAAAACATCGAATAATTTATAATTACCAGTCTTAAAGTCGATGGATTCTCCCAGTACATCAATTCCAATTACAATATCAGCACCAAATTTATAAAAGGGTCCAGAATTGAAAATTTCCCATTGGAACGGAGTAGAGAATCTATGTTTATCATCTGGCTTAGATAAAAGCAAGTTGGAGCTAAGGGCACTATCTAGAGCACCTCTTGTAAGATAGCGAACTTTTTTGGGCCCATTGTCGTACACTGGAATGATTAAACTTAAGTTGGTGCTTTGTATCGATTTTTTATAGAAGTACCTAGTGATTAGTTTTTGAACATCCTCAATCCAACTTTTAGAATAAGGTTTTTTTTCATCAATTTTTTTAAACAAGCGATAAAAATCCCACTCTATTTTGGAAGTAGTAATTCCCGAGGCGTACATTGCTGCCACTAACGATCCCATGCCAACACCAGATATCACTTGTATTTTGATATTATTTTTTTCCATCTCCTTTAACAACTGTGTATGAGCACCAATTCGATTGATACCCGGACCTAACAATAATGCCACAACGGGAACCAGACTGCTACGTTTGGGCCTGTTGTGAGTTTTGTACTCACTGGTTGTTGGACCATACTCATTAGTGTCGATTGTTTTAACTTGGATTTTGGGAACTTTGGAGTATTTTTGATTATGCTTTCTAGAAAAATTATTAAGTAAATCAACACCTGCGGGACCTGCTCCCTGTTTTCTTTGTTTGATCTGCTCTGATGTTAAAAAGGAACAAGATGCTATCAAAATACAAAATGTGCTGATAGAAATCAGTTTGCTAAAATTCAATTTCATTTTCTTTTAAATCATCGGTTAAAGTTGTTATTTTTTTTTCTGCAACAGATAGTTGTTTTTTACAATCTCGGTATAGACTCACACCTGCTTCAAACTTCTTGATGCTCTCTTCTAGGCTTAGCCCACCAGTTTCAAGCCCACTTACAATACTTTCTAATTCCTTTAAAGATTGCTCAAATGATTTATTTTTTTTTGTCATAAATTGCCTACAAGCTACTAATTATTGTCAGTTTATTGACGTAATATAAAAATCTTAATATCAACTAGGATACAATATCAATCACTTAGTTTCTATGGATAATTTTGCCCGGTGTGGAAAGTTTGGCATTTTACTTGTTATTATTAAGATGCGTACACCACCAGGAGGTGAGTATGAAGAATATTTGGGTTCCTCTGTCTGGGGCAATTGCCCAGCAACGGAATGTTGAGACGTTGGCAAATAATGTAGCTAATGCCAATACGCCCGGTTTTAAAAAGGATAAGATGGTGTTTAAGGAATACCTCACAGCGTTAGAAAAAGGCGTGCATGATGTAGACCTGCCGCGAGGTGAATGGAAACCTGAAGATTTCTATAGAAGCCACGGTGCCGAAGATTCTTTTGTCAAAATCGATGGCAGCTACACTATTCATGAGCAGGGACAGCTTATTCCAACCGGCAACCCCCTAGATTTGGCAGTCAACGGAGTCGGATTTTTTGAAATTCTCTCTCCTGGTGGTGCTCGCTATAGTAGAAAAGGTCTGTTTGCAGTTTCAAATGATGGGACGCTGGTGACTGCCAGCGGTTATCCAGTGCTTTCAAAAATTGATTGGACTCAAGCTAATCCCGATGTGGATGGAGTGAATCGAAAAATCAAAGTTCCAGAGGGAGTGGTGAACGTAAATAGACAAGGAGAAGTAAGAGTCAATGATAGGCTCATTGCCTCACTGTCGGTTGTGGAGTTTGGTGACATTCATGCTCTAAAAAAAGAGGGAAATTCCTTATTTATTAATCCAGATTTGGACAATATAAAAAAAGACCTACCTGAATCAACTGTTCACCAGGGTTTTATTGAAGAGTCCAACGTAAATGCAGTAGCTGAAATGTCATCTCTAATCAAGGCACACAGACATTTTGAGAGCGTCCAAAGAGTTCTCAAGATGTACGACAATATAGCAGGCAAAGCGGTTAATGAAATAGCAAAATTTTAAGTAGTTGGAGAAACTTGTGATCAATAATATGTTTAATAAAATTAATTACTTAAACCTAATAAGTGCTGCTTTTTTGTGGTTGTTTCCCTCAACGTACTCTCTGGCTATGCGGGCCTTAAATACATCTGCTGCCGGGATGGCCGTGCAGGAAGCCAAGGTCAATACCATTTCCAACAACATTGCCAATATCAACACAACCGGCTATAAAAAAAATAGAGCAGAATCTGAAGACCTCATGTATGAAACTATCAACGAAGCTGGCGGGAGATCAAGTGGTACAAGCATCTATAATGTTGGGACACAAATTGGTGCTGGATCTAAAATATCGGCAATAAGAAAAGATTTCTCCGGAGGGAATCCTATTATTACCGACAACGCCTACGATTTAATGGTCAAGGGAGAAGGTTTTTTTGGCATTGTGCTACCAAATAATGAATTGAAATTTACAAGAGATGGTAGCTTTAATGTAGACAATACTGGTACAATCGTGACCAAAGCGGGATACAAACTTTTTCCTGGCTTAGTAATGCCTGCTAATACTGTAAGTGTAAATATCTCTGAAAATGGGTTGGTCGATTCTTATATTAGAGGGCAAGTTGGGCCTACAAATGTGGGAACTATACCGGTATTTACGTTTACAAACCCAGTAGGCCTAAAATCCAGCGGCGGTAATCTTTATCAGTTTACCCAAAGCAGTGGTTCTCCAATGCAAAATGTTGCCGGAGAAAATAATGCTGGTACAATATTACAAGGGGCAATCGAGTCATCGAATGTCAACATAATGAACGAGATGACTGATTTAATAAAGTCGCAAAGAGCATATGAGATGAATGCAAAAGTAATGACCGTAGCTGACCAAATGCTACAGACTATTAACAATATCAGGTAGGTGCAATGAATAAAGTTTGCCTTAGCTTAGTTTTAATAATTAATCTACTTTCTAGTCTGACCTACGCTGGGCAAGATACTCACCGGTGTAACATTAAGGCATTTGATAAAGTTTATGTAATTAAAAGTAAGGCCCACAGCGTCGCCGTGGATGAAGTCATCAAAGATTCTAATTGCCCTAGTTCTATTCAACAAAAATTTACTCAAGTTCTGATGAAATTCAACGGAGCGGTTAGAGGGGTGTACCTAAATACCGCTTTTAAGACGACCTTCGCCCCATACAATATTAAAGTTATACCATCTTCGATAAAAATTATTTCACTATCTGAATTTGTAAAGTCGAGACTAAATTTAGGCCCTTTAAAAGTTATTAAAAATTTAAAAATGATCAGCAAAAAAAGGACAATTGCCACCTCAAACGAAGTACAACTTTCAGTTGATTGTTCAAGTTGTAAAAACTTGGGCGAAAAAAATGCCAAAATAACCTTAGTAGATGTAATCTCAAATAGGACTTTATCACAGTGGATTAGTTTTGATTTGCTTGTAAAAACAAAGGCCTTGGTAAGTACAAGGTCAATAGGAGTAACAAACCAACCACTATCGAGAGATATTGTAAAAATTAAACCGATAGAAACCTCTACGCCCGAAAAGCTATTTCTGGATGTCGATAAACTACAGTATTATAAATTAAATAAGCCACTTCAAACAGGGCAGCCGATAGAGGCTGCGTCTCTAGTTCCCATTAATTTGGTGACTTTTGGCAAGCTAGCTAAGGTTATGTATCAAAACGGATTGATGAAATTAAAAACCAAGGCGATGCCCGCAAAATCTGCAAAATATGGAGAAACAATTCAATTATCTATTCCTGCCAATAGAAACATTATCTTGGGTACAGTAATTGGACCAAATCAGGTACGGGTGGAGCAATGAGGCTAGCAATACTCTTGCTATATTTAAGTGCTTGCTCAAGCTATGTCGATAGGATGCATCGACAAATAGATCGCGATCAAGCCAGACATGAGCAAAGACGATTAAGTCAGTTGAATTTCCAGCAATCCAAAATGAATCAAAAAAAGGATATGGTTAATAAGAATTCACCAATGCTTTCTAGCGAGGAGGCAAAGGTAGTGGTTCCTTCTATTAAAAGAAAATACATATCTAGCAGCAGGGCAAAAAGAAGATATAGCGACAATGATTTAAATGATAACTCAAACGGCGGTAGCCTTTGGATTGGCAGCGGGCGAGGACACTATTTATTTGCTTCTAATACCAAAAAAATTAGTGGTGATATCGTTCTCGTTAACATCCAAGGTAAAATGAAAAACGAAATGACGCTAGAATTAAAAAGGGCATTTCCCAAGGATCCGTTCGAGGAAGAAGGTACCAAAAAGGCCAAAAGTGGTGATGCCGCTGCGGCACCTGCTAAGGCTGAAGGTTCTAACACCAAATCAGGAAGTGATGCTGAAGCGGTCCACGACCGCCTTTCATGTGTCGTTGTTGAAGAGATAAACCAAGAGCACCTACTGTTGCGCGGAAGAAAAGGACTTTTATATGAAGAAAGAAAAAGGTTTGTCGAAGTTTCGGCCCTAGTCTCACGTAAAGATATACGTGATGACAACAGTGTAAACTCCAACTCTATTTTAGAGTTGAACATCAAAGTACTGAGATACTAACTATGAAAAAACTTATTATTATTTTTTTATTACTCATGACTTGCAGTGTTTACAGTAGCAGCCATCGCCTCAAGGACATAGTCACCATAAAGGGTGTACGAGAAAATCCGATTATTGGTTATGGCTTGGTTATTGGACTTAAAGGCTCAGGAGACGGTGGAGGTGAAATCACCAACACTGCACTTCGCAGAATGTTTGAAAAGCTAGGTCTAAATCCCAAAAGAGAAATTGAGTCCAAAAACGTTGCTTCAGTCATTGTTACGGCGAAGTTACCGGCATTTGCACGTATTGGACAAAAAATGGATGTGACCGTTTCATCGATAGCTGATGCCTCATCATTGGCAGGAGGGGTACTACTTGTAACACCTCTAAAAGGCGGAGATGGTCAGATTTATGGAGTGGCAAGTGGAAATGTCTCTCTTGGAGGATTAGTAAAAGGAGCCAGGTTTCCTACTGTTGGAATGGTGACAAATGGAGCCACGGTAGAGAGAGAAGTTATCATTGATTTCGACAAGAAAAAGTCGCTGCGAATAAGCTTAAACCGTCCAGATTTTACAACCGCTGCACGTATAGAAAAAATTCTCAATGAGGAGCTAAGTGGGAAATACGCCAGGGCCAGAGACGGATCTACCATCGATTTAATTATTCCTGATTTCTATAAAAGGAAAGTTGTAAAGTTAGTGGCAATAATTGAGAACTTTAGGGTCAACAGTGACTCTGTTGCCAAAATTATTATTAACGAAAGAACTGGTACTATTGTTGCTGGAGGTGATATTTACCTGCAAGATGTTGCTATCAGCCATGGTGACTTAACCATTCAAATAGGCGATAGTGGTGGTGAAGAGGGCGGCAATAATGACCGATCAAAATCGTTGTATTACATGCCAAAAAAGGCAACATTAAAAGAATTAGTTAAGGGTTTAAATGCTTTAGGTACCTCACCTGAAGATTTAATACCAATATTTCAGGCACTTAAACGAAGTGGGGCACTAATTGGAGAGATTGAGCTTATTTAGAATTGTCATAAATTCATATAATTTATACCCTGGAGGTAGCTCTTTGAATGTATTTAGTGTTACAATTATAAGTAGTGTCTGGATATAGCAGACCGATTGGACGATCAAGGAGTGGTCGACAAAATGCTTAGGAGGGCGTGCAAAAGTGAGTAAAGTTCACAAAATTTTAAATTCACAACCCCTCACCGTGAAAAAAAATAAGAATCAACCTACCAAGGGGGTAGGTAACAAAGAATATATACCAGAGCCCTACAAAAAATTTGCTCGCAATATGGAAGCACAATTTGCTGAGTTTATGATTGAACAAATGAATAAAACTGTTCCAGGTCATGCAGGTAAAAGTTCTGCAATGAACATCTATAAGCAACTACAGAACTCGCAAAGAGCTAAAGTTATGTCAGAGACAGGTGGAGGGTTAGGGGTTCAAAAAGTAATTCTCGATCAAGTTTACCCCAAGAGATTTAGAAATAAAATTATGTATGAAAACTATTTAAAGCAGACCAAGCGTCATGCTGCTAATAAAGCATATCAAAAAGGAGGCGTTCAATGAATAATATTGAAAGCGCATCAATCAAATCCTCTTTCTTCCCCAAGCATCGAAAGCCTGGCTCCAAGATCAAAGGACGTGATACCCTTAAAATTGGTGAGAAGGCATTAGAGAGAAATGATCTTGAACGCATTAAAGAGCTAGAAGAGAGTACTGAAGACGATGTAAAAGTTAAGATTGCCTCAGGTGTAAAAGATTTTGCAAAAATTAAAAAAGTTGTCGACTCAGTGGCCGACAAAGATAACTCTGCAAAGATTGCAAACCTAAAAGCACAAATCAAAAATAGAACGTATAAGGTTGATTACGAAGAACTTGCAGACAAAATTTTAGCAGAGCTGTAAATTATAGGGTTGGAGGCATTTATGGATGAATTGCAAGCTATTTATTTTCAAGTAACAGATCTGTGGAAGAGGCTTTGTGAAGAGCATAATGAACTTTATAATTTGACCTGCGACGAGTACACATTTTTGCTTGAAAGTGACATGGAGAATCTAGAAGGTGCAACAAGTCAAAAAGAGCAAATTATTGCTAGAATCAGTCAATTAGAACTTATAAGAAGAGATGTGATTACAAAGCTTAACAAGCTACTCAAGAAGCAGGGGCAAGCTGTGAAAGTTGATAGTGTGCCGGCACTTCTTAAAGTAATGAATGAGTTTGAAAGCAAGCAAGATGGTAAGCACTTATTTCGCTTTAATGCACTCTTAATTGATTTAATAGAAAAGCTGCAGCAACAAAATAAGAAAAATCAAATTTTTATTAATAAAGCGCTAATATCTCTCAAGGAAATTAGAGAAGGCGCCATGGGATCAAAAACTTACCCAACATATACCGCAAAGGGTGGTACCCGTGTGAATACAAAAAGTGATAATAGGAGTAATGCTTGAGTGGAGATCTTCTAAGTATAGCAAATACAGGACTCACAGTATCCAAAAAGGCCCTTGAAACCACAGGCCACAATATTGCCAACGCAAATACGGAAGGCTATTCAAGACAAAGAGCAACGCAGCAGGCAGATAGGCCAATTCTTAAGGGTGGTCTGATGCATGGAACTGGTTCCAGCATAAAACGCGTCTCTAGAGTTCATGATCAGTTTCTCCAACAAAGGCTCAACGGCGATATCTCTAAAAATGAGAATTTCAAGGAAAAAACCTTACAGTTGGGACAAGTTGAGGCAATTTTTAATGAGATAGATTCTGATGGGCTAAACAAAATACTTAATCGCTTTTATAATGCCTTTCGAGATCTAGCCGCCCAACCGGAAAATGAAACTATTCGATCAGTTGTCAGAGACAATGCTGCGTTAGTGGCAAAAGATTTTCATAGAGTTCGTGAAACCTTGGATAATATATCGAGAAATATTGATGGTAAGTTAACCTCTCAAGTAAAGGACATAAACAGCCTGACAAAGCAAATTGCTAAGCTCAATATGAAAATTGTCTCTTACGAAGCAGCAGCTGGCGAATCAGGCGATTTGCGGGATCAAAGAGATGTAATGGTTCAAAATTTGGCGAAATATTTCACGCTCAATGTTTTTCACGATAAAAGAGGTCGGTATGTAGTAGCGGCCAAGGGGGTTGGAACTTTAATAACAGGAGCTGGATACCAAGAGCTTTCTGCGGGCAATACTACCAAAGAGGATGCGAGCAATCAGATGGATGGTGCAGTTGAGCTATATTTCACAAAAAGACCCGGGTTTACAATTTCCCCAAATTTTAAAAAAGGCAAGATTGCGGCACTTATGGAGATCAGAAATAACGTTATCGTCGGTTTACGCAATAGGATAGATGAGGTGGCGCATCAATTTTTAAACACTGTTAACGCTGTTCATCGTTATGGTTACGTGCAAAGAGAAATAGGTACGGATGCTTTTGGAGAAGCAGTGGAATATGACTCAAAAGGACCTACCTCTGGCATTAACTTTTTCAAACCTTTAGATGACCAAGAAAATGCTGCAGGTCTAATTGAGCTTAGTGATGAAATCAAAGCTGACCTTTCAAATATAACCACTGCCCTTGCACCCAATAGCCCTGGCGACAATCGCATTGCTTTGGGTATTGCCAAATTACAGCATGAAAGAGTTATGGCAGATGGCCAGGCAACAATAGAGGAATATTTTTTACAAGCAGTTGGTGGTATTGGGCTGGAAGCGGGAAAAGCAAAATTTGATGTTGAGCAGTCTGAAGGGATTTTGGCCCAGACCAACTCCATCAAGGAGAGGATTTCTGGAGTATCTATTGATGAGGAAACTTCAAATTTGCTGCGTTTCCAACATGCTTATCAGGCGTCAGCAAAAGTAATGGCAACCGCAGAAAATCTGTTTCAGACTGTTATTGGTCTGAAACAATAGATAATATAGTAATATGGGTGATTTATGAGTAGGGTGTCAGAAAATAGTAGTACCAATTCAGTAGCTTTTGCCCTCAATAAGGCAAAATCTAAGTTGGAAGATCTACAGCTGAAGGGTTCCACTCTAAAAAGTATGAGTCGTCCGTCAGATAACCCTCTTGCCAATGTTAAAGCACTAGAAATAAGCTCCAGAATGGAGGACAACAAGCAATATCTTAAAAATGTTAATTTTGCAGTCTTGCAACTTGAAACGACGGAAAAAACGATTGAACAGATTACCAATCTGCTTGTGAAAGCAAAAGATGTGGCCATTGCTCAGTCATCAGATTTTTACAACGAGGACGCTAGGACCAGTGTGTCACATGAAATAGATCAGGTTTATAATCAAATATTGGCCTTGGCCAATAAAAGAATTGGTCAGCGTCATATCTTTGCAGGTAATGCCACTTTAAAGCGGCCCTTTGGACCAGGTGGTGAGTATTTTGGTGATGAGGGCAAGCAGCGTTTGGAGGTGGCAAAGGATTTTTTAATTCCCATAAACCTCAATGGCAAGGAGGTGTTTTTTACAAGTGATGATAAGTCACCTCAGGAGCTCCCAACTGATAAGCCTGCAAACGAGGAAGTAGCAACTGGAAGAGATTTGGCGTCAGTGGAGCGCAAAAAAGCTTCGGATAAAGAGTTTGCCAACCGCAATAATATTTTTACTTTGGTTTCCTCTCTAGCAATATCGCTTAAAAATAATGATCCCTTGATGGTTCAAGGTACATTGGAAAAGTTTGACGAAGCTATCTCGAGGTTAATTACCTTAAGAACTAAAGTTGGATCTTTGCACATGTCAGCATTGGAAGCAAAAGACCTAATTGACGCGGATAATGTGGCAAATGCGGGGCACAGAAGTACTCTTGTAGATGCTGATGTGGCAGAGCTGTTTTCAGATCTTGCAAAGCAAAAACACATTTTAGAGACTACTTATAAATCTAGTTCAACTCTACTCAACAGAACGTTATTAGACTTTCTATAACAATTTCTAAAACATTTAATATTTAAGTGTCATTTTCTTGAAAAAACGATCAGGAATCACTTTTTTACTTGCTTTTTATTTAGATTCATACTATATGAACAGATGAATTTGCCAGGAAGGGGTTAACAATGCTAGTTTTAACACGGAAGCTAGGCGAGAGTATTGCCATTGATGATCACATTAAAATTATTGTCGTTCAAATTAAAGGGAAGCAGGTGCGTTTAGGTATTAAAGCACCTAAAGAGACCAAAATCCATCGAGAAGAGGTTTATGCTGCAATACAGGAACAAAATACTGAAGCAGCAAAAGCCGATATGTCCGAAATATCCAAATTAGAAGAAGAGCTAACTAAGAAATAAATTCCTTCTTGCGCTTTTATGCCAATACCTGTTAAAATCAACTGACGTATATTGTACCCGTCTAATTTTGGAGGAAGATGGTGAAAATTAATACAACAAGATTTGGACAACTGGAAGTCGATAAGAAGGACATTATTACATTTAAGGATGGGCTTCTTGGATTTGAAGGTTTGAAGAAATTCTTTGTCGTTGATCCGGGTGACCAGACCTTGATTCTTTGGCTACAGTCAATTGACGACCAGTCAGTCGCTTTCCCCATCCTCGAGCCCAAAATTTTTAAACCTGATTATACTGTTGGCCTTTTACCCATAGAGCTTTCTAGCTTGGAGTTGGAAAACTTAGAGGACGCTAGTATCTACACTGTACTCACAATTACCAGTGTAGTGACAGACATGACGGCCAACCTGAAAGCCCCAATTGTTATTAATAATAAAACTAAAATGGCCAGACAAATTGTGCTTCAAAACAATAAGTTAGAAGTAAGATGCAAAATGTACCTAGACTTGAAAAAATATATTGTCAATTTTGCCTCTGATGACTCGGTCAGAACTACGGTAACCAAAGCTGATAAGACTGCTCTAGATGAGCAACAAGAGCGCAAAACGGTTATTCGCCCAGGCGCCAAGCTAGGTGCGGAACTGCATTGACCCTTGTAGTTTGAACTTCTTTATAATTCCTCTCAATTGATCATATGTAATGCCAAGAGCTATAGCTGTCTTTTTTTGATTATAATCATTGTTTTGTAAAGTCATAATGGTGATATTTTTTTCTATTTCATTTATAACTTTTTTAAGATCAATTGGGGATGTTTGCATTAAATGGTGTGCATATTGCAGTAGGGAATTATCACTAAATGATTCCTCAGAAGCTTGTTGAATATCCATTTTTATGGCCGGCTTTGAGGGACGATAGGGGGAATCAAAGGGATCAAATTGAATATGTTCAACGATGCGCTTTGATTTTGCTGTTTTGTAGACAGCTCTTTCTACAACATTTTTTAGCTCTCTGATGTTTCCAGGCCACAAAAAGTTTACTAACAACTCCTGGGCATTTAAAGAAAATTCTGGTGGATACTCTCGCATTAACTCCCGCGACATCTTTGCTGCAAAATGGGAGGCAAGAAGTAGGATATCTCCTTTTCTTTTTCTAAGGGGAGGGATGGTAATAACATCAAAGGCCAGGCGGTCTAGAAGATCCTCTCTAAATTTACCCTCCAGGCAAGCTGTTGGCAGATCTATGTTTGTTGCTGCAACTATGCGGGCATTTGTTTTTAAAATATCACTGCCCCCAATTCGTTCAAACTCACCATATTCTATAACCCTGAGGATTTTTTCCTGCATTCCTAGTGTTGTATGAGCTACTTCATCTAAAAAAATGGTTCCATTTCTTGCCCGCTCAAAGCGTCCTATATGCCTTTTAATAGCTCCAGTAAAAGACCCTGCTTCATGTCCAAACAATTCAGACGAAAGAAGCTCAGGGGTCAATGTGGCACAATTAAGCTTAATAAAAGGTCCATCCCATACTTTTGATAGGTAGTGTATCCTCTCTGCTATTAGCTCCTTACCAGTACCTCGCTCACCAATAACCAGCACAGGCCTTGCTAACTTTGATAGGGCAGAAACATGATCCAGGAGTTTATGAAAAACATCTGATTCACCAATAAGTTCATTTTCCTTCATGTGGTAAATTTTACCATTAATGGTTAAAATTGCCACATATTGTGGTTGATTTAGCCAAATAAAGTGGGTGGAAAAGGTGTTTTTATGTTATTTCAGGGTGTTATGTGTTGGCATAATCTTTGCTTTATACAAAAGTAAACACATAACAACCATAAAGGTTGAAAACAAGGGAGTAAATTATGGGAATTTTTTCAAGGCTAACTGATATCGTCAACTCTAACATAGTTCATATGTTGGATAAAGCAGAACACCCAGAGAAGATGGTCCGTCTAATGATTCAAGAAATGGAAGATACCTTAGTAGAAGTTAAATCTCAGACAGCTAAAGTTATTGCTGATAAAAAATTTCTTGAGAGGAAGCAATCTAATTTAAAAGAAGAAGAGCAAAATTGGCAGAGTAAAGCAGAATTAGCAGTGACTAAAGGTAGAGATGATCTTGCTAAGTTAGCACTTGAAGAAAGGGCCTCTAAAGCAGAGCTTTGCGTTGGATTGGAGTCAGAGTTACAAAATATTGATGACGTTTTAGCAAAATATCGAGAGGATATTAAGCAGTTGGAATTAAAGCTTGGTGAAGCCAGAAAGAAGCAAAAAAATATTATCATGAGGGCCCAAAGTGCTAATTCACAGATCAATGTAAAGCAAAAATTGCAAAGGGCCGACTCTAACAACGCCATTTTAAAATTTGAAGCAATGGAGAGAAGAGTTGATCAGTTAGAGGGAGAAGTAGAAGCTTTTGAAATGGGAAATAACCTCGATGATGAGTTTAAACGTTTAGAAAATGAGAATAAAATTGCTGATGAGCTAAAAGCACTAAAAGAAAAACTTAACAAATAAAGGACAGCACCATGAACTTGTTCGAATTTCTCCAAGTACCGTTAGTATTGTTCACTCTCTTTGTTGCCCCTTTGTGGATTCTGTTTAATTATTTAGGCAAATCCAAGGTGGCAGCAAGGTTAACTAGAGAAGATGAAAAAATCCTTGAAGACTTGTGGAAAACAGCAAAAAAAATGGAAGATAGGGTTATCAATTTAGAAACAATTTATAAAAACGTTAAAAAGTAGGATAGATATATGAAATATGACAATTCGATAAATCCTCATAGATTGTATCGCAATAGGCAAGAAGGCTGGATTGCAGGAGTTTGTTCCGGGCTGGCAGATTACTTAGATGTCTCCCCAGGCATAATTAGATTTCTTGCGGTTATCTTTTTTATGTTTTCTGGAGGGATGGCACTATTTGTATATATCGTGGGAGTTTTTCTTTTAAAACCAAAGCCAACGAAAATTTTTCAAAATCATGCAGAAGAGGTCTTTTGGCGAGGGGTAACGAGGTCTCCTAGAGATACATTATCGGCCCTAAAGTATAAATTTATGGTTTTAAATGAAAAGGTTTGCAAGATGGAGGACCATGTGACTTCAAGGGAGTATGAGTTAGAGCAAGAGTATAAGAATCTCTAGGCTTTTTACAGTAGCTTTTTGTTTGGGGCCCATATATAGCTTAGGTTAATAAAAATGATTGCTCCTATTGGTTGGATATCTGATTGAAAGGACCCTCCACCAACGATGACTGAGTATTTTCTGATTGGCTTTTTAATAAATAAATAGTAGCTGCGATAAAGAGATTTATTTAGCCTCATTGTTGCAAACTCACCGATTAACCCTATTGTATAGTTAGAAAACACTTTGCCAGTTGTAATTTCGAGTTTCCCCAAGTAGTCTTTTGCATTATTTCCCTCTAAAGCATAAATGTAATCTGCAAATTTTTTATCAGTTTTACTAAAGGTTAACTTTTCAAAATTTGCTTTGGCCGTAAGGAAAAAACCATCAATTGCATAGCCCGTTTTTGCAGTAATATAGCCTCTTGTGAGTTGACCTTGGCAGTACACACTATTTCCACAGTCAAAAAAAGAAAAGTCAGTATTTACATCACTCCACTTATAACCGACAGCAATGCCTAGTAGGGATATGGGGTATACTTCTAGTTTCGCTTCAAGACCATTTAGCAGTAGGCTTGACTTAAAGTTTATTGAAGGCCTTATCAGACCATACCAAATATCAGCGTTATCTCCCCAAAAAAGATAATTATAACCAGCATCAAAGTTGATGTTGCCACCTAATGAGGGATAACTTCTCATTTCGAGATTGAGAGAGTAATCTAGAGATGCCGTTGTGTTAGTGCTATGAAACAATATAAAAATTGATATTAGAGTAAATATAAATATTTTCATGTATGTAATCATCTACAAATTTTTACAGATTTACAAATTAATTAATGGTTGTTTTGAGGGTTCACTTTTTCGAAGACGTACTCCTCTATAGACCATGTATTCATCCCTTGTCCCACTTGCATATCTACTCTATGGCCAGGGAAGTTAATCATACTCAAAACTACTTATTTACTTTCAAATGGTAGTTATAGTTTGTAGTAAAATAGTTATCATTTATTTATTGTGAAATTATTAGAGTATTAATAATGAAACATAATGATGTTTTAGCGAGAATTTATAAATAAATAATGGTTATTTCGCTATCCAGCCCGAGTTGACACAGATATATAGGACACTGTTTACATTATCCACCTGCATCCGCCCCCGCTCTGAGGCTTCATCACAGTCAGCAGCAGGAGGGGCTCCGGAAGTTAAATCTAGCTGGATGTAACCGCTTACTTGGAGATTGCTTTGGGGAACTGTGGTGCCGATGCCTATGTTGCCACCATTTGCCACGACAAAAGAATTACTTGAATCTCCATTTATGGAGAGGCCTAAATATTTATTAGTATCATCAAAAGTAATTGTTGCACCTTCATCATTTGTACCTGTTCCAACAACAATCGAAGTTGTGCCACCGTCGTTGTCAAAATTTGCTCCACCTAATACTTGTAGCTTGTAGTCCGGAGCAGTCGTGCCGATCCCTACGTTGCCATCATTTCTTACTAGCAGCAGAGTATTGCCATCTGAGTCTGTTGCGCCAATAGCAGCACTGCTCGCATCACTGGAGGTACCTTCAACTTGCAGCTTACTATCTGGGGCGGTCGTTCCAACTCCCACATTGCCTGCAAAATAGTTACTCATACCAGTGCTGTCTTGATAAACTCCCCATTGATTGGTAACGGTGGCGCCTGTTAGGGGGCTGACAATTCTTACAGCATAACTGTTATTGATTGTCGTAGATCCTCTATGATATGGACGGACATAGAGTCCTGTCGCATTGGTAATACTTCCGGCTGAGGCATCATTTGACCCATATGTGATCATTGTGCCATAAGTGTCAGTTAGAGCGCCTGTGCCAATTATACTAGTTGCCGAGTTAACGTCTAAAGCGG
>JADHTQ010000105.1 GCA_016784965.1 Bacteriovoracaceae bacterium
ACGATTTCTGAGGAGTTTTGGGCCTAATCTCGGCCATTTGGGTACAAAAATAAGAAAATTATTATGATTTTTATTGATCATTTTAAATGGTTATCAATATTTAATGGATGCTATGCGATAGGTGAAAAGTTCAGGTTTAGTGGGGGGGAGGTTTCTAGCACGACGGATTAGTTTGGCAGCAATTAGAGGTTATTTTTGGGTAGGAATGGTTTATGAAGGACTACTTGGGATTTATGCAATCTTAAAGTCTTATGAGGCAGGTCAGCTTGCAAAACAGATGGGATATGAAACTCTTCATGAAGACTTGGAAAAAGCGGAATTTGAATTACAAAAGTTTGGAAATTATCTTGATGAACGATTTGCACAGCCAGCTCAAGAAGAAATTCGATCATGGGACTTGGGAAATACACTAGCAGCGGGCTATCAAGCGGAAGGTGATGGCGGTATAAGTAATTGGTCTGAAGAGAAGAAAGAGAAGGCCAGAGCAGAGCTAGCTGCAAGACAAGCTGCAGCTCAGGCAAAAGCCGAGGAGCAAGCGAGAATAGCACGAGTTAAAGCTAACGGTGGAAGGGTCTTGAAATTTATGTGCATAGCTGAAGATACTTGTACGAAAGCGCCTAGACCAGAGTGTTTAGATTATGTAGATGATCCCTATTGCCATTTGTCTTCAATTAGGAAGAAAGATTTAGAACTTTTTAATTGTAATGAAAAGGGATCTTGGGATTATTTATCGTGCATTATAAAACGATCTTTTGTTGAAGAAGCACTTGCTTCTCCAGTTCCTTTGAGAGAAGCACTTATGCCACCATCAGTTCTTTCTGCCATGATAACAAGTGCAGAAAAAATGGTTGTAGATGCTCAAAATGGACGTCAAAGATATAATATGCAGCAAATACCTGTTAGTGATTATGCTGCCTCAACAGCAGAAGTGGTTTCAGATAATCGTTTTGAGGAAAAAACGAGGCATGAGGATCAGGGAGGAAAAATTGATAGTTTATTGAAACAAATGAAAGAACAGCAGAAGCAAATGGAGAATCAATCATACCTTAATAAGAGTATCTTCCGCGAAATGTTGAGATATCCTATTCTCGAGAAAGTTATGAGTTATCTTTTTCCTAATACATATGCATCTTTAAAAGGAGATGAATATATTATTAGGTTTAGACATCCTATGCATTGTATAACTGAAGTTAGGGGCCGGTGTGTTTCCTCTTCGAAATTCTTTAGAAGGCGAGATCCTAAAGTCATGTGGAGAAATCCTGATCCTTTGTATGTCGATGCTGTAAAACTAATTGGAGAAATTGGAGATGGACTTAATAGGGCAAAAGGGATTGATAAGAAAACATGGGGTAAAATTGAGTTGTTGGCATCTAAACAAAAGAGTCTAAAAAAGTTATCCAGAAAAACAGAAAAGGATTTAAACAACTATCTAATAAAAAATAGAAAAAGGCCGATTGATTTTAGGGGAAATGAAGCACGGTATGGCCAAAGAATGCAAAGCACAATGAGCGCGGAATTCAAGGCCTTTGGTATTGATGATTATTTTAACTCTAGGGGGGGCAGCAAAAGGAAATATTCTCCTCAAAGTTATCAGGATGATGATGATTCAAGTACTCAAACGAGAGCTGATGGTGTTAGTTTTGGTAATGTTGTTCCAGGTGATTATGAAGAAGAAGAAGGTTATACTAACGCTAATGCAAACAAAAGTGGTGGTCAAAAATCTGCGGATGGAGATGGGGGTAACTTTGCTTATGAAGAGAACCTAAAAATTCATGACCTTGGTATAAATAAAAACACTCAGATATCTCTTTTCAGATTAATATCCATAAAATACATAAAACATTTTTATCTAAATAAGTAGGTGCCATGGGATCTGTCGCTAGTTTGACAGCATTTTGAGTCTAAAACACCTTAAAACAGTGATTTAAAGCCAATTAAGCTTTTTTCGTGGGTAAAGTGAGCACTACATATTTTGGAAGAGATGGACTTTGATATACGATTCTATCTGGAAACGACAATTTGGTAGCTTTAAATAATTTTTTGACACCTTTTTTAATTTCAGTTAGTAGGTGTAGTGGACTTCCCCAAAATTTGTGGATTCATTTTAGCGAGCGAAGTTAGTTAACTTATACATCTCTGGACTTTGATAGCCAAAAGAAGAATGCTTTCTTTTTTTAGTTCTTAAAAACATGTAGGTAGTATTTATCAAAATTGACGAGCTGGCAAGTACGGATTTGTCTGCACTACAGCAAAGATGGTTATAATATCAACAAGCGGGCCAAATGGGCCTCTCGGTGTTGGGCCTCATGTCAAGCTGTCAAACTTGCGCCATCCCAAACTTCCAGGAAATTTCCCTATAATTACTTGATTAACATGAACAAATTCGTGCTCCAAGATAGAGCGAAAATTAGCAGTTTTTGGAAAAGTATGGGCCGTAGGTATTAACACTAATGGCGGCGAATTTTGTCCAAGGGATGCGTTTTTTATTGAAAAGAGAAAATTTAAAGATGTAGTCTTTTTTAAATATTTACTTGTTTGATTTTCAACCAAGTAAACTTCCATATTAAATCATAAAAAGTAAAAGCTATTTTGGCTCAACCCCTTAAATATATTTTCAAAAAGTGTATTACAACGCACTAATCAAGTAATCTAGTATTTTATCTTTTTTTCTCTTTTTTAAAACAAATGACTTAGATATATATTGAGGTCTGTTCAGTATTTTACGAACTATGAGTTCATTAATTGTATCAATATAGGCTAAGGATGTTTTCCCTATTAAAAGAGAATTTAATTTATCTTTACTATCAGCTATTTTTAGAATATCTTTGAACCCCTTTAAGTAAAGATAATCCTTAGTCAGCCCTCCACTTCTATAAACTCTTGTTGTTAAATAAAAAGCTTCATCAATATCTAAGTCATACTCATCTACAAGAAATGTAAAGGTTTCTTTAAAGTCATTATTCTTAATCTGATGATCTACAGCGATTACTCGCAAGGCCAACTCCTTCAAACGGCTTATACTCAGATTTCCTGATTTATATTCACTTAAAATTGCCAAACCTTCCTGAGTGTGTGTGTTTAAAGGAAGGCCCAATTGAAGAATTTTAAGAGGTTGTAATAAGGCATTTTCAGTTGTTAGCATGTGAATACCAATTTCATGGTGTCTTAATGCCATTATATATCTTGAGTAAAAGCTGATTCCACTTTTAACCCTTATGGTTCTCCTTATTGGTGAAAACACTGCATGAGATGGAATATTTTTTGTTTGCTCAACTTTACCTTTAAAACCATAAGATTCTATCTCTTCTTGAATTTCCTCTATGGCATTACAAGTTTGCAATAACTCATTGTCATATAGGTATTCTGGGCATTTCAATATAAAATTGGCCATTTTTTTATCTTCATCAGATGGAGCACCATAATGTCTTAGGCTTGTATACATAAATTTTTCAGACCCCCTAAATGACAAAAGGTCTATCTCATCAATATGACCATCAATTACTCCACGATATAAGTTTTGCAATGCCATATCATCAATATCATCGATTGGTAGGTCATAAAGTTTTCTTTTTAAAAGAGGTCCATCAATATTTAATGGTCGATATTCAAACTGAGGATTTTTTCTAAATTTAGATGCAATAAACTGTTTCTTTTGCTTCTCAAGATTACGAGGATTGATAAATTCTAAAAGATCAAGTTTTCTTAAAAGTCTAAATATTTCTGTATCAATTTTCAATACAGAAGAGTCAATAGTTGAACTTAGTAACTCATGTTTCTTTCTAGCTACAAACTTTGCTCTTTTTTCAATAAAATAATTAGCATTATTGACAACTGCATTTTTTAGTCCTTCTTTTATATCAGCAACTATTTCAGGATACTCATCACCTGAAAGCTCATCACAGTAAACTTTTTTTATTTCAGTTGCTAAGACCAATGTTTTTTTTCTACTTTTAGTGATCCTATTTAAAAAATAACCTTTACCTTTAAATACATCGTTTTCTTCAACTTCAACATCGACATACTCACTTTGTGTCTTTCTTAACTCAATCATCCAATGTTCAACATATTTTTTAAACTTTTTTTCAATATTGGTAGTACCTATATTAAAGAGAGGTGTTTTATCTACGATACGTTTGTAGTTATAAGAATGAATATCGTAAACTAAACATGCATTAAAGCGCTTTTCAATTTCACCGACGAGCACTAACATAACCTTATAAAAATCATCATGTTTCTTTCGAGACCGTTCTTTATCTATCTTTGACAATTTTTTTTTCCAAACGTTCTTTCCCCAGGCCTTTTTATATATGCACTCATCTTTTGGCCTGTTAAGATCGTACTCATATCTGCTATCATTAGCAACAACCCTCATAGGAAATGGAGAAATAAAATCACCAGTCAAAGGGTCTTCTTCATACCATCGTTCATTTCTTGTTAAATTAATTTTATCCTTTAACTCTGATCTTAAATTTCCACCACTATGGATGGCCGTACATATATATGGAACATATTCATCAATAATTAAGGTGAAGGATCCATCTGTAGATACACATGAAAACTTTTCCTTTTTTTTTATTTTAAAAATAATTTCCTCCATTCCCATTCGCTTAAGCATTTTCAATCGCCTTTCGAAATGCAATTTTCTTATTAAGAGCATCTTCTCTTTTTCTATGAATCAGCTCTGCAAAATCGACTATCTTTCGTTGCAATTTCACTTTATTGAAACTATTGATTCTGGTGATTCCTCCTGGGCTTAAAACATTTACTTCAATGAGTTTATTGTTAATTATGTCAATCCCCGCAAAATAGATTCCATCAATAATTAACTTCTGCCCAACTTTTCTACATAACTCCAACTCTTGCTTGTTTAATGAGTATTTACTTGCTGTACCTCCTGCATGAACATTTGACCTGGCATCACCTTCTTTTGGCGTTCGTTTCATTGCACCAATTGGTTCCCCATTTAACATTAAAACTCGAATATCACCTTGATCTGCTCCAGGAATATACTCCTGTAATATCACATAATTTTTTCTGTCTTGACCTTCAACATAAAACTCCAAAAGAGACCTGATACTTGACTGTGCTTTTGTTTCAAGCAAAATAACACCTTTCCCCCCATATCCATCCAGAGGTTTAAGGATCATTTTATCAGCGGTACATTCTTTAATGACACTTTCTAGATAATCTACATCTTTTGATACATGAGTTTCTGGTACGTACTCACTAGCTTCATCAAATGTCGTTGAATATATTTTGCTTCCGGCCTTACGTAATCCATCAACATCATTAATCATAAAGGTATCATTCTTTACTGAGTCTAAAAAACTCAATACCAAATTATGAACAGGTGGGTTTTTACGAATAAAAATTGTATCAAACCCTTTTAATGGGACCATCTGTCTAGATAATTTTGCTTTTTTATAAAATGTTAAAATATTTTCAGAGGTATTCTGATTTTTTGAAAACATGTTACAGTAAGCATATGTTTCATTATCCCTGACTGTAAGGTTGCCAGGAGCAAATAATCCTACTCGATGCCCTCGAATACATGATTCATGAATCAATCTAACCGTTGAATCAATCTCTGGGTTAAGTTCTTCCCAACTATCTGCGATAAAAGCAATATGCATCTTAGACTCCTATTACATAACAATTCATCTCTATAATTTTCACTGCAATCCAAGGGCCAACTTTAACCATTACAAAAAAATGATATAATTTTATAAATGATAAGTAGGTCAGAAGCTCTATAAGAAGATAACTAGTCGTTCAAATATTAGTTTTGTTTCGCTATATGAACTTATAAAAAGAAACACATAAAGATTTCACTAATCATAGATTACATACAAAAGTGATATCTAGAGATGAATTAGGAAATGCGAATGATTTTAGCTAAGGAGAGTCCAAACATAGTCATTGGCCAGAAAAAAATTGATCTATATGTAAACGTTTGTTGCTAATCTCAGATTGACTTGTTGCAACTAAATTAATTGTTAATGTTTCTTTAATTGGTATACATGTTTCTCCATCAATCATCATTGGTCTACCAATAATCTTAAACTTTTTCCCATCCTCAATTTCATATTGAAGCTCTCGAATAGCATCACGATCATTAGAAATAATCAATCTATCCCAGCTATTGGCAACTCTTTTTTCTCCAGATAAAGATTTTAGTAAAAACTCATCCAAATACCTAGATCTATACGTTATTGTTTCATTAAATGAATGAGCCGGAGTGAATGAACTTACTATCTCCATGTCTGCCATCTGTAGATGAATATTTAATGCCCCAGAGTTCCACTGAGTGGCACCGAACATCTCTTCTATCTTGTATGTTTTTACTCCCAGCACTTTTGTCAAAAGAGCTAGTCCTGAAAGTGGTATTTTATCTCCTAAAAACCTATTTGCACTACAAAGATTATGGCCAAACCATGCCTTGTCTTTTGCCATAGGAATCGCAATAAACATTGAAATAGGTATTAAACCCGTATACTTCGTATCCTTAAGATCATATCTCCACAGAGCATCTTCATCTAGTTTATCAGGCCTTATGCCCAGGCCAAAAATACCTCCTGGCATCTCGCCACAGTCAAAAAATATCCATTTATCCATTGCCATACCTACAGGTCCAAAAGTTAGTTTATCGAGACTTTGAAGAGCATTAAAAAAAATGGCATTCTTTGAATCGATACATGAGAGTCTGTTTTCTTCGGGAATTTCTACTCCAAACGGCATCATATTGAACATTGAAAAATTATCAGGGTACGATAGTACATATGGTTCAAACCGATCCAACAAACTCTTATACTTAGAGTCAATACTTTGTAACTCGTCACTCATTAAATACCTCATTTTAATATGTATGGGTAAAAAACTCGGATACTAAAAAAGTTCAATTTCCCCATCAATCTAATATACATTTATCCAATCGCTGCCAGTTTTTCTATCTGGGCAGTTACTTTTTTTACCTCTCTAACTACTGCGTAATTTAAAATTAAACTTACACCCTTTTGAATCAGATTCGGCCCAAATATCGCCACCATTCATCACCACAAACCCTTTACAAACTTTCAATCCAAGACCAGTTCCCTTACCAGAAACTGGACCAATTTTTGATATATCTATATGCTCATCAAATAGTTTTGTTGCATCCTCGTTTGATAATCCAATACTGATGTCGAAAATTGTAACATCTATAAACCCTTGCTTATCTCCTGTACTGATTTTAACCAAAATATCATCCTCTAACGGGGTAAACTTTATTGCATTCATTGTTAAGTTTCTTAATATTGTCATCAGCATCTGCTTATCTGCATAAACACTGACGTTTTCGTCACATTCGCTAATCAGGGATACAGATTTATCTTCAACTAACGGTGCCATAAGTTGATTGTTTTCATTAACCATGGTTACTGTTTTTTTGTAAACATTAGAGATAGTTAGTATAAAAATCACAACAGATAAGCTTATTAAAAATCCTACAATTAATTTGTTTAAGCTAATTTTCATATTCCCTCCCTACTTACTTTTGTACAAAACCATGTTCAACATTCATGCCAAGCTGCACCGCACCCTGTTTTCTTGTCTCCCTTCTCCTGAACTTTTCACCTATCGCATAGCATCCATTAAATATTGATAACCATTTAAAATGATCAATAAAAATCATAATAATTTTCTTATTTTTGTACCCAAATGGCCGAGATTAGGCCCAAAACTCCTCAGAAATCGTTTA
>JADHTQ010000106.1 GCA_016784965.1 Bacteriovoracaceae bacterium
TCTGCAGAGACATAGGTTTTGCTTGCATGAAATCCTCCAGTTTTTGAGTAATATTAAGCAATTTCTTGCAATTTTAACATACTCAAAAAACGCTGTCTCCCTTATTCTATAAGGAAGAAAGATTTATTTCAGGGAGAACGAATTATCCGTACTGCAAATTGTCGAGTTCTCTTTTCCAGTTCCTTAGAGAATTCTTTATTATCCATAACTTTAGGCATTTTAAACTTTAGCTCATTTTAGTCACTTTCGGCTGTGGACTAGTTATCTATCAAAAGATCATTCTTCCTTAGGAAAATTCTTGCACAACTCCCAGATTTTTTTTCTTATATCTCTGCACTTTTGCCAAACTCCTAGATCACGGAAATCATCATATTTGTATTCTACCATTTGTTATTGGTTAAATCGCCAAATGGTTATATAGCTTCGTTGTCATTTAGTCTACCCTGGCGAACCGTCATTACTCTAGTCAGTGATCCACAGTGAAATAGATCCCAGTTAAATATGATCCACATTTCACGGGACAATTAACTCCCTCCACATGACAGGCATTGGATCTGCTCCCACTTTATTTGATCCAGTTCTCCACCTTCAATCCTTTGATCCTCTTGAAGTGTCTTTCGTTGTTGGTAACGAGTGTAAAACCATTCACCAACGCACAGGAAGCAATAAACATATCTGCGTCATTTATTACATTGCCCTTCTTCTCCAAGTCGGCCTTAAGCTTTCCAAAGGTTTCACAAATATCCTCATTTGACTCAATGAAACCGAGCTTGTTCCATAAGGCCTTTACGGCAATCAGGTTTCCCTTAATCCTTTGTGACTTATAAGCGCCATAGTATAACTCACTCAGTGTTATGTAGGAAATATAGATGTTATCCAACCTTACAGCCAATGCTTTTTGCTCGATATTCGCATTACCCTTCAACCAGTAAATACATATATCTGTATCGATCAAATAAGTCATAACTTTATCCTACGACCACCGAAACCACTTCGGTGTGAGTGTATTTCCTCTACAATTTCATCAGCATTCCTTTTGTCTCTCCAGATGCCACAAAGCCCACTTTCTTTAATCCTTTCTTTTTTAGTCGCAACAGAAATACTTTTTTTCAGAGACTTAAGTATCTTTACGACCTGAGGTATCGAATCTTCAGGAATTCCGCGCAATTCTTTAATAACCATTTCTTCATATTTTGTTTTTGTCTGCATAAATTCTCCTTAATCAGTTTCGTCTGTTTCCATAATAAGTTATCCGCAGATTTCGCAGATTAAACAGATTGTTTATTTGTAAATACAAAACGCTTATATTCCAGCTTGCATACACCAAAACAAGGAAGAGTCAGCTAATTTCATGTGTCCCGGGAGCCTTTGTTTAAAATCTGTGGCATCGGCGTAATCTGCGGATTAATAGTTGTAAACAAACCTTTTATGTTCTAACGACTTTGAGCCAAAATTAATTAGAAGGCCTACTTTTAATCCAGTAGCTTTCAGATAATTGATAATCTGAGATTCTTCAATGCCAGACAGTTTTTCTAATGCTTTTATTTCTACAATTACTTCATCAAAACAAATAAAATCTGGCTGATATTTTTTCTCAAGCAACTTTTTCTTGTAAAATATATCTATAACAGGTTGTGCTTTATAAGGTATTTCTTGATTCTTGAATTCTATATCCAATGTCTCTTGGTAGACAGGTTCCAAAAAGCCACAACCCATTTCCTTGTGTACTTCTATAGCTGCACCTATTATTCTATATGTTCTTTCATCCCTTTCCATAATTTGTTATCCGTAGATTAGAAAACTTTTAAATCTGCGTCAATCTGCGCAATCTGTGGATTAGTCATCTATCAAAAGATTATTCTTCCTTAGCAATTCTCTAATCTCATCCTTATTCATCAAATCATCCGCCGAGGTGTACTCTTTATTAAGACAAGTAGTAATCTCTTCAGATGATCTTAATTCCGGCAGTATTGGTTGAATTACAAAATAATCACCTCGATCAATTGTTCGATAGCACTCTTCTTCAGAAATTAGTACTTCATGTGTTTTCTCGCCCGGACGGATGCCAGTATACTGAATTTCTATTTTCCTGTCACCAATCATAACATCAACAACATCTGTAATTTTGGCAGAGGGAACTTTTGGAATGTATGTTTCTCCCCGTTTAGCACTCTTTATAGCAGCAAAGATAAGATCAATAGCCATATCCAAACTCATCAAGAATCTTGTCATTTCTGGCACGGTGATAGTTACAGGTCCACCCTTTTTAATTTGATCCACAAACAACGGAATTGCTGACCCTCTTGATGCTAAGACATTTCCATACCTTGTACAAATAAATCTTGTTTGAGGAGACTTCAGATTTCCTTCGGTAAAAATTCTCTCCTGGATTGATTTGGTCATGCCCATAACATTAACGGGTTTGCACGCTTTATCAGTTGAGACACCCACCGCAGTATCAACCATAAAGTTATCATTTGCTATAGCTGTGACTATATTGTTTGCCCCATGAATATTAGTTTGCACTGCCTCAAAAGGGAAATATTCACAAGTAGGTACTTGTTTCAGCGCAGCTGCATTGATAACAATATCTACGTCTTTTAGTGCCGTTTGCACTGATTGAAGATTTCTGACATCTCCGATATAGAATTCCAAAACTTCATTCGATTCGTGATAAATTATTTCATCTGTTGCTGCAAATTTATGTTTCCACTCCAGACGCATTTGATGTTGCTTGGCTTCATCGCGTGAAAAGACGATTAATTTAGATGGGGTGCCAAAATCACCTGTTAGAATTCTTGAAACAAGCTTCTGTCCCAGGGAACCGGTACCTCCGGTTATAAGAATTTTCTTATCTTTAAATATCATATCTGCCTCTTTTCTGGATGTGGATTAGAAACGCCATTTTTCGTAATCCGGAGCCCTTTTGGTAAAATCTTTTATCATCTCATCCCATGTAGGAATATAGATATGTGTCAACTCTCTAAATCTTGTTGAGTCTAGACTTCTGTCTATTACGACACTTTCATCAGAAACAACTTCAATGTCCAACTTTAAAACCTCTTTTAGTTTGTTTAATAAATCATACTTATTTATTGGTTCGCTTGATACATGGTATAGGCCATCTACAGTCGGATGACCTTCAATCAAACTGGCAATAATCTCTGCCAGTATATAGGTTGTTAATCCAGAAAAAATTGCTCTTCTGTAGCCACGAACTTTTCCTTTTTGTGACAGGAACCATTCAAAAAGACTACTTGCCCCGTACAGTTGTCTTCCCACAATTGATGTCCGCAACGTCAAACAACCATTCCCGGTCACCTCACCTAAAAATTTAGTCCTCCCGTATAGATCATATGCATCTGAAATATCACTCTCTACATACGCTCCTTTTTTACCTGAAAAGACACAATCGGTACTAATATGTATTAATCGTATATTACGTTCAGCACACATTTCACCCAGTCTGTGTGGAAATAGTGCATTCATAGAGATAGAAGGAATGGAAAATTTCGCATTCGGTAATTGTTTAATGATCCCCGCACAATTCACTATAACATCCGGCTCTGCGGTGCTTAGTGCGCTTCCCAGATCACTATCATTAAGCACATTAGTATTACTTATTATTTTCTTATCATTCTTGGTAAAAAGCAAACATCTTCCACTGAGTTCTTCAAGGCCGCCACGGATAGACCCGAAAGTGTCATGTCCGTCCTTCAAATTCAACCAAACAGCATGTCCAAGCATGCCAGTTATACCTAAAATTAAGATTCTCATATAAATAATTAGCCACTAAATCACACGAAAGGGCACGAAAAAAAACGAATAGTTCATTTGACAAATCGTTAAATGGGGAAATTTTAAATTTTCGCTTAATATATTTACTATCCGCTCAGATGTTTTCCCATCCCACTAAGTTCGTGAATAGTGAATGGTCCCGATGAAATAAGACATTTATCTCACGGGATAAATGAACAAGTTAGGCCTTATAATATTCGACCAATATCTCTACTATCCTCTCTGCTGTCTTACCATCCCATAATTGAGGAACTTTCCTATTTGTAGAGCTATGAGCGTAGAGCATAGAATTAACACTGTTAGGTATATATGAATCAAGAATCGCTTTTATTTCAGAAGCCAGATTTTCGGTATTGATGAGTCTATTGGTGCCTTCAGTAATTGTTACCGGTCTTTCAGTTGTATCTCTCAATGTGAAGCAAGGAATACCAAGTACTGTAGTTTCTTCCTGAATACCTCCAGAATCGGTCATTACGAAGCTTGCATGTATATTCAAATTCAGAAACTCCAGAAAACCAAGTGGATTAACGCAGTGTATGTTTGCAGAGCATGAACCGTTAAAGTTATAAAAAGTAGAAAGCCCAAACTTATCAATATTGATTTTAACTCTAGGGTGAACCGGAAAGATGATTGAAATGTCTTTCGATATCTCCCGTAGTCCCTCTGTTATGGCAAAGAGTGTTTTCTTATGGTCTACATTGGAAGGTCTATGGAGAGTCACTACCGCATAAGGCTTATCAGCTTTCAGCAGTCTACGGGCCGCACCAAGCCCTTCTGCTTTAGTTTTATACCTCAGTAAGGTATCAATCATTACATTACCAACAAAATAAATTTTGTTATCAGGGAAACCTTCTCTTTTGAGGTTTTTGAGTCCTGAAGGTTCTGAAACAAAAAGGAAGTCAGATATCTGATCGGTAAGTATTCTGTTTATTTCTTCAGGCATTGAACGGTCATAGCTCCGAAGACCAGCCTCTACGTGTGCGATCAGTGGCCTACGACCATAGATGCCAGATGTCAGACGACAGTCAGCAGATTTCTCAATCCTTGAACTTTGATCCTTTCCTATTCCTTCTCCATAGTCTATCTTGGATGCTGCCAGGGCACAGGCAAGAGTAGAATTAACGTCTCCTACTACAATCACAATATCCGGTTTTTCAGCCATAAGCACTTTCTCGAACTCGATCATGACTTTTGCAGTTTGCTCAGCATGGGTACCGGAACCCACTTCGAGATAAATGTCCGGCTCCGGAATGTCCAAGTCTTCGAAGAATACCTTTGACATTTCATAGTCATAATGCTGGCCGGTGTGGACGAGAAGATAGTCAATCGTCATTAGCTGATAGTCATTAGTTTTCTGGCTTAAAACTTTTAATTTCTCACTTTCAACTTTTAACTGTCTCATGAGAGGAGCAATCTTCATAAAATTAGGACGAGCACCTGCGACTAGTATTATTTTCATATTTATAATTGGCCACTAAATCACACGAAAGGGCACGAAAGACACAAACCTTATTAACCACTAATATACACCGATGTACACGGATATCTTCTAATTACTAAATAAAAATAGAACATCAAGTCGAAACGGGCTTTTATATCTGCGTTCATCCGTGTGCATCTATGGTTGAAAATTAATAAACTAATCTTCTCCATTCAAGTTTAGGTTTAGCAAAATTAATTAACAAACCAACTTTTATTCCTGTGGCTTTTAAATAGTTTATTATCTGAGCTTCATGCTCCGGACTAAGCGCTTTGACCGCTTTCAGCTCAATAATTACCTTGTCCTCGACTAAAATATCAGCATAAAAATCACCAACCACTTTATCTCTAAATAACACCTTAAGTGGCGATTGTGCGGTTGCATCTATCTCCTTGTCAGCGAGGGCAATAATTAATGCTTTTTCATATACGCTTTCAAGAAAATCTACTCCAAGTTCATTTGACACTTCAAAACATGCACCAATGATCTTCTCAGTTAAATTTTTCTCTAACAATTCCATGTTATTTTTCTCCTATATTAACCACTGATAGACACGGATATTTACTAATTACAAATAAAAATACAACATCAAGTCGAAACGGGCTTTTATATCTGTGTTCATCCGTGTGAATCCGTGGTTGAAAATTAAAGGGGAAAAATCTCACTGATTTGTGATTATCAAACCTAAACTATTGAGATACATTTAAAGTGACTAAATGTTTAAAGTGTAAAGTGAGCTACTACCTATCATAATCCTAATTCATGCTTAAAATCACTTAATGATATTGTAGATTTTTCTTGTGACAATTCTTTTAAAAATCGCATAAATTCTTTATTATTTTTCAATAGTTCAACTTCTACGTCGAATTTGTCTACCTGAGACAAAACGAACATCTTTCCACCCGGTTTTCGCAAAATAACGGTTTCTTGATCTGCTATATTTATAACTTCATCAAGAGTGGGGTGTAATTTTTCTATTTCTACTATTTGCATAGTTTAACCTCCTTTTCACCAAGGTGTTTCCTGTTCCTGGTTTTGTGAGTTGGCTCATAAGTCAATTGTTTTTCAATTGCGTCAAGTACAATATTCTGTTCAAACTTTCTAAAAGCACGTATGTGTCTTGCAGTAGTCTGAGTGAGTTCGATTTCAAATTGTATCTAAAAGGTTACTAAACATTAAAATAAATTTGACTTCGCAGTAGAAAAATCTGGGGTCACCTTGATCAGTGACAAATGATTAAATACAATTCAGAAATTCCCGCCTAACAGACTGACGGACAGGCGCAAAAGATACAAACCTTATTAACCACTGATATACACCGATGTACACGGATATCTTCTGATTACTAAATAAAAATAGAACATCAAGTTGAAACGGACTTTTATATCTGTGTTCATCCGTGTGAATCCGTGGTTGAAAATTAAAGAGGGAAAATCTCACAAATGAGCATGAAAAAAAATTAATAGCTAATTGCTTGAGAGGCAAGGCATGCATTAGAAAAGACTGATAGTTGCTCGCTGCCCGCCCTGCGGTCTGGGCCAGGGATGGTTCATGGTCCATCGCTCATGGATGATGGCTCCTAGCTGACGATTCTTTTGTAATTGTTTTTTATCGAATTTATAAGACTTGAAAGTTGACATTATTAAACCTCATTAAGGAGTTTCTTAAAATCAGAATCTACCATTCCAATAGTTCTCATATTGTTTTTGATTATAAAAACCGGCACTTCTTTATATTTAGGGATAACAACCGCTCTCTTTGCACCTTTGAAATGATAAATCTTATGGTCTCCCCGGGTATGACTATAAATACATCCAAATTTTTCAAATATCTTGAAAAGTTTTTTATGATGCAGAGGCTTCAACTATGCGGTTACTAAAATATTATTAAATTCCATAAGCTCTTTATCCAAGCTTATAACTTCTAATTTATTTGCCAGATCAAAACCTGCCTTCTCTAAGTTTTCCTTAAAAGTTCCTAATTTTTTCATTTCACTAATTTGAATATTTATTACTTCAATGAGATTTTTTTTAGCCTCTACAATAGTTACTCCACATGCAGGAATATCTAATTCAGGGCAATACGCAATAAACATACTACCTTCTTTCCAAACCTCCTCAGTAAGTTTTATTTTCACAGTATCTCCTTTTAACGACAAAAGTCGTTAATTAAGGCTCTTTAGGATTTTAAGTGGGTGAGTAGTGTATGTTAAATTTAGTAAAATCAAGTTTCCCCGTTACCAGGAACGCAACTATTTTAAAATAACGTATATTACGAAAGCCTCTGGCTTTTGCTTTTGCTGCTTGAA
>JADHTQ010000046.1 GCA_016784965.1 Bacteriovoracaceae bacterium
AATCATACTTTTCTTTGTATAATAGGCCAACATTTATTGTTTGCAGACTGCTTAAGGAAAAATATCGTAAAAATGACCATGTCAATGACCAGGACAGGTATTTGAAGATCAGATCAAGTTTAGGATGAAAAATTCAGGTGTAAGGAGCTACCGACGGCCAAAAACGCACCAGCATCAATTGCTCAAACATCAAAAATCGAGGGAACGGGCCCGATTTTTGCTGACGGTGAGGCACACAGTGTGATTTCAATCGTACTGGTGGACGCTGAGGGGAAAATTCTCCAAAACGTGGTGCCGGAGTTTCGGGCGACAAACACAAATAACGGCAATTCATACGGAGCGTGTCCTGCGACTGATGTAAACGGCTTCACCCAGTGTACTTTAAAATCTACTGTTGCTGAAAACAAGCAGTTGTGGATTGTATCGCCGGAAGCGTTTTCTGGAGGCAGCGTCCAGTTTATTCCCAATGAAGCAACGGATCTGCGTTTTAGAGTAAATCCTGCAGCTTCCATGTTGGTGGGTGAGACTATGGCGGTCGATCCCGTGGTGGAAATTTTAGATATACTTGGCAATCAAATTGTATCCAGTATTGGTTATATTGAGTTAGAGGCGTTTACTGACTCTAGCTGTACAGTGCCAGCTACTGGAGTACTATATGTTGATCAAAACCCCCTCTCTCCCGGCGGCATAGCCACTGAAGTGACCTTCACCGGAATCGGCTACTCCAAGCAAGATGACATCTACTTAAAAGCAAGTACCCCCGATCTAAACTCAGCTTGCTCTTCTCTAGTGGCCGTCAGGCAGTTCGTTGATCACGACGTAAGTGGCATCGTGGGGACTAATACAGTAGCAAACGGTAGTAACCCCTCGCAGATTACCATTACTCTAATTGATACTCTCGGTAACCCCATGTTTGGAACGGTTCCTACCTTTATTGCAACGGACACAGGTCATACTAATATCTACGGGGACTGTACCCCAGCTGATACTCAAGGTATATCTCATTGCCTCTTGAAGTCCACCAAGGCCGAGGAAAAAACCATATCTCTTAAGACCCCTGCGGTTATGACTGGAAATACAGTTACCTTTGAGCCAGGCCCTGTGGCAACTACTACTTCAAGCATAACGGGAACGACTGATGTCGTCGCCGATAATTTTGAAATATCATATATCACAGTTACCCTTTTAGATGCTTACAACAATCCGATTAAAGATTTTACTCCCACATTTGCTGCAACTGGTAGCGAAAATACCCTGATAGGGTGTACACCAACTAGCAACACCGGGGCATCTACGTGTTCTTTAAAATCAACAAAAGCGGAGGATAAGGTTCTATCCATTGTTAACCCATTCATTCTAACGGGAGATACCGTAACATTTATAAATGGGCCACTGGCCAAGCTAGATTACTCTACTGCTCCAAGCTCACAAGGGTATGCCGACATCCCATTAGAGGTTGCACCTACACTACGGGCCCTGGATGCCTTCGACAACCCCGTTTCTGCACCAAATGTCAGTGTAACACTAGCTCCTTATACTAATGCTGCATGTACCATTGCTTCATATGGAACATTGAGTGCTGACAACATTACAGTCACAACAGTAAACGGAATTGCTACCTTTAGTAACGTAAAACACTCAAAAGCTGAAACTCTTTATATAAGAGCGATTAGTGGTGGGTGGGCAGAATGTTATGGCCCAATTAATATTGGTGCAAGGCCAGCACTAACATTTTCAAGCGACGCTTTTGTTGAAGCGGCCACTAATATCGGTGCCATGTCTGGCAGTCTAACTATCGACTTAGTAGGCACTACCTTCAGTGGCAGCAACTCCAGTGATTTAATCGCTGCAGGTAAGGTAACTGCATCCAATGTACCAGACGGATTAACTGCTGTAGCGATCAAAGTTAGTGATACCCAGCTAACTATCTCACTAAATGGAAATGCTACAGAACACGGCAATGGCGCCAATATTGATAACTTGGCCTTTGAGTTTTTGGATACCGCCTTTACAGATCTAACTGCCGATCTTGTGTTAGACCATAATAGGGATGACTTGAAGATAGAGTTTGATAACGCTTACACCTTAGCTTATGCAGGTAGTAAGTTTTCAGAGGTTATAGCAAATACCGGTAATACTGAAGATACCATCGTGCTATCACTTGCGGGGACCACCTTTACAGGTGCTCAATATGAGGACTTTGTGGCCGCAGGCAAGTTAAATATATTAAACCTACCAGACGGAATGACCTTTGTGGCCATTAAAGATAGCAACACTCGAATGACTGTCTCAATTACAGGAAGCGCAAATGCTCACGCCAATACTAATGATGTCACAAACCTCACCCTCCAGTTTCAAGATAACGCTTTTGCTAGCGGATCAGCTGCCGGAGTATTAGGTGCTAATAAGGATGACTTAGAAATTGATTTTGAAGGCCCAGCAGTTCTAACTTATAGCGAAGCTGCCTTTACTGAGGTTCTGGCCTCTGATGGATCAATTGCAGGAAGCATCACTATAACTCTAACTGGTGATACATTTTCTTCACCCTTTGTATCAAGTAACGTAACGGCAACAAATGTGCCAGAGGGTCTAACTTTTAATATTGCCAACTTAAACAGCACTACCATGATAGTGTCTCTTAGTGGCCATGCCTTAGCGCACACAGATGCAGATGACGTAACTAATATGCAGATTTCATTTGCCGATGCCACATTTGTCAATAACACTGTGGCAGCTAACGTAGAAAATGCCCAAAAAGATGACCTGCTAGTAGATTTTATGGGCCCTGCCATTTTGGATTATGGTCCTGGACTATTTAATGAATCCCTAGCAAACGATGGTAGTGTCAATGAATCTTTAACCATAACATTAGACGGAGATACCTTTGCAGCGAGTATTGCAGGAAAAATTTCAGCATCGAATGTACCTACAGGCCTAAGTGCTGCCTTTACTAGGTTGAGTGATACACAAATCAAAGTGGATCTCACAGGAAACGCCAGTAATCACTTGAGTGCAGATAGCATTAATAATTTAGGCATCGCCTTCATTGCCTCTGCATTTGTGAACATTACAGATATTGCCAACATAACCAATTCAGTGAAGTCGGATTTAGGTGTGCAGTTTAGGGACTATCCCTCAATTGCCTATGACTCCACCGTTTTTGATGAGAGGTTTGAAAACGATGGCGCTATCACCAATACTTTGATTATCACTCTAGATGGAGACGTCTTTGCACCTGATTTAGCTGGAAGAATTAATGTGACCAATATCCCCGCAGGCCTCACTGTAAGTCTGATAAGAGATAGTGACACTCAAATCAGTATGTCTCTAACAGGCAACGCAACAAACCACAGCGATGAAGACGACGTTAGTAACTTAGGGGTTACTTTCTTAGCATCAGCTATTGTCAACGTGTCAGACATCACTCAGGTGGCAAATTATAATAAAAATGACCTAAGCGTTGACTTTGATAACCCAGTAGGACTGGCCGTCAGTGACGAAGGTGGAAGCACTACTAGTGGAGTGACAAGTGAAGATGGAGGTAGTGCTACATTTGGTTTTGCCCTAGCAGCAGAGCCAATTGCAGATGTCACTATTTCGTTTACCAGTAGCGACACTTCAGAAGGGACACTAAGTGTGTCATCTTTAACTTTTACTCCTGCAAACTGGAGTAGTGCTCAGACCGTTATTGTTACAGGTGTCGACGACTCAATTAGTGATCCTGACCAAGCCTATAGTATAGATTTTAGCGCCATCACCAGTGCTGACTCTAGGTACAATGGTCTAACACCTCCAAGTATCTCAATGACCAATACTGATAACGAGGTGCCAGGGATTACTGTTTCGGCAATAAGCGGTGACGTAGATGAAACTGGAACGACTGCTACCTTTACTATTAAACTTGATTGTCTGCCAGGTGAGGATGTCACCATAGGCATCTCAAGCAGTGATTTGACCGAAGGTACTGTAGCACCTGCTAGCTTAACTTTCACTAGCGCCAACGGCACCACAGCTCAAACTATAACTGTCACAGGTGTTAATGATGACCTATCTGATGGTGATCAGCTGTTTAATATAATAACAGCAGCGGCCAGCAGTAGCGATCTTGGTTACAATGGAATGAACCCAGACGATGTGGCGGTTAATAATATTGATGACGACGTAACTGTCGCCATCAGTGCAATCTCTGGAAATACATCTGAAAGTGGAGACAGTGCTACCTTTACAGTCTCCCTTGATACTGAACCAATTGCCGATGTGACAGTATCCTTTTTTAGTAGTGATACCACTGAGGGAACTCTTGGCACCAGTCAGCTGACATTTACTCCTGCAAACTGGAATGCACCTCAGACGGTTACCGTTTATGGAGTTGATGATCTAGTAAGTGATACGGATCAAACCTATTTTATAATTTTTGATGCTATTTCAAGTTCAGACTTTAGATATAGTGGTATCATCCCAGAAAGCATCGAAGTTACCAACATAGATAATGAAGTTCCTGAGATTATAGTTTCTCAAATCAGTGGAGACGTTAGCGAAGGTGGCGACACGGCTACCTTTACAGTTGTGTTGGGGTGTCTACCTACCTCTGATGTAACCATCGGACTAACCAGTAGCGACCTAGGTGAAGGGACTATATCTCATGAAAGCTTAACCTTTACAAATACAAACGGGATGACTGCTCAAACTGTAACTGTTACAGGGGTTGATGATGAGTTAGTTGATGGAACAATTACTTTCAATATTGTAACAGCAGAAGCAAGTAGTGATGATACAGGATACAATGGAATTAATCCTGACGATGTGGCGGTAAATAATCTTGACGATGAAATTACTATAGGTCTCTCCATTAGCGCAATCTCAGGACCTACTTCAGAAACTGGAGACTCTGGAACCTTTTCTGTAGTGTTAGAATCAGCACCAACAGAAGATGTTTCAATCACCTTTATAAGTAGTGATTTATCAGAAGGGCTCTTGGGACTATCGGAGCTAACCTTTACTCCAGATAACTGGAATGCACCACAAGTAGTTGTTGTAACCGGTGTTGATGATGATATTAGTGATGGTGATCAAACCTACTATGTCGTTTTTTATGCTTCTGAAAGTCAAGATGAAAGGTATCATGGAATCATACCTCCAAGTATTTCAGTAGTTAATGTTGACGATGAAACACCAGGCATTACAGTATCAGAAATTAGTGGTGACATAACAGAAAGTGGCGATACGGCTACCTTTACCGTGGTTTTAAATTGTCTGCCAAATGATGAAGTAACTATTAATTTAAGTAGTAGCGATTTAGGTGAGGGGACCGTTTTACCTGCTACTCTTACATTTACATCCACAAACGGTACTTCACCACAAACAGTAACAGTAACCGGAATCGATGACGACATTATAGATGGTACTCAAATTTTTGATATCATAACTGCAGCTGCAACTAGTAATGACGAAGGTTACAATGGGATAAACCCAGCAGACGTATCCGTTAACAATTTAGACAATGATGGTACTATTGGAATCTATGTGGGTCCAATTTCTGGACCAACTTCTGAGGCCTCTGCAACGGCCATCTTTTCAGTGGTACTTTTATCAGAGCCAGCAGCTGATGTGATAATTGATCTAAGCAGCAGTGACACTGGTGAGGGTGTAATGCTTCCATCAAGCTTGACCTTTACTCCAGAAAACTGGAATGCAGGCCAAGTTGTGACCGTTTATGGGTTAAATGATAATATTCAAGATGGTGACCAACAATACAAAATCATCACAGCACCTGCTATCAGCTTAGATCCTCGCTATAATAACTTTAACGCTGAAGATGTAGATGTTATTAACCTAGATGATGATAGCTGGGGTATTCAAGTTAGTGAGATTAGTGGTGAAACATCTGAAGGTGGAGATACGGCAACATTTACTATTGTGCTAAATTCAGGGCCTACCGCGGACGTGCTAATTACCTTTAGTAGTAGTGACGAAACAGAAGGCACTGTTGAACCATCGTCTTTGACATTTACTTCAGACAACTGGTTCTCACCTCAAGAAGTAACGGTAACCGGTGTCGACGATACCTTGCAAGATGGTAGGCAAGTCTACAACGTAGTATTTGAGCCAACCTCTAGTACAGACGATCGTTACAATAATATTTTACTAGCAAGTGTTGCTGTTACCAACCGAGATGATGATTACTCACACGGCTTCTTATTAACTGAGGTGACAGGTAATACTGCAGAGACTGAGACTGCTAGCTCGTTTACCATCCAACTTACATCGGAGCCCTCTGACGATGTTGTAATAAGTGTAACCAGTAATGATGAAACAGAAGGGATCGTGAGCGTTTCATCAGTGACCTTTAACTCCGATGACTGGTCATCTCCTCAAACTATAGTAATAACAGGTGTGGATGATGATCTTGAAGATGGTAATCAGTACTACACAATAATCTTAGGAGTAGCAGCAAGTAACGATAGTAATTATAATGGACTAAAACCAAACAATGTGTCCCTTTATAACTACGATGACGACACACCAGGAGTTACCGTCTATCCGAAAAAAGGCCTAGCAACAACTGAGGCAGGTGGTGAGGCCAGCTTTACCGTAGTGCTAAATACTCCTCCAACTGTCGATATCGTTATTAACTTGAGTAGCTCAGATACCAGTGAGGGTACAATCGATGCTTCAAGTTTAACCTTTACTCCAGATAACTGGGCAGCAGAACAAACAGTTGTTATCACAGGTGTCGATGATAATAAAAGAGATGGTAACAAACCATACAAAATTAGACTTGAGCAAATTTCTAGTAGTGATCAAAAGTATAGTGGTATCAACCCAAGTGATGTGTATGTGACAAACTACGATGACGAAACACGCGGTATTAAAATTGGTCCACGTAGACTTAAAGTATCAGAAAATGGAACCACTGCAGACTTTTCGGCAAGGCTAACTTCCAGGCCAACTGCAGATGTAACATTTTCTCTAACCAGCACAGACCTCACTGAGGGTACTATTTCAGTTTCATCTTTGACCTTTACTCCAGATAACTGGAATGCTCCTCAAATTGTAACCGTTACCGGTGTTGATGATGATATCAGAGATGGTACTAAGAAATTTAAAATTAAGTCCGGTAAGGCAACTAGTGCAGATAGCAGGTACAACAACTTAAGGGCAAAATATGTGAAAGTCTATAATTATGACAACGATAAACATGGCTTTCACATAACTCCAAGGCCTCATCATGATAGACCATTGATTACAACTGAAGATGGTGGTACAGCAGAGTTTCGTATAAAACTGCATTACGCACCAACTCAAGATGTTACCATACCAATTAGTAGTAGTGATACCAGCGAGGGTACTGTAGATAAATCTAGCATAACCTTTACTCCCTCTAACTGGAATCAACAACAAACTGTAACCATTACAGGTGTTGATGATCAAGTAAATGATGGTAATAAAAACTACAAAATTCTATTTGGTAGAGCAACTAGTAGTGATAACAGTTATCATCATCACTACATCAGGTATATCAATGTAAGAAACATTGATAATGATGACGCTGATTTTGTTATCAGCCAAAGACCTCACTGGCACTACTGGCGTTACTGGAACCGTTGGTCTCATATGACACCAGTATTTGTAGTGAGAGAAAGCTCTGGAACTTGTGAAACCTTTACAGTTAAGTTGTCCAAAGCACCTACACATAATGTAACATTTAGCGTTCATAGTAGTAATGATAATGAGATAACGGTTAGTCCAGAAGTAGTAACGTTCACTCCACAAAATTGGAATGTACCACAAACAATTACGGTACAAGGTGTTGATGATGGAGTTAGAGATGGTGACCAACATATCAAAATTTATTTTGGTAAGGCCACCAGTGGCGACAACCGCTATCACAACAAGTGCCCAAAAAGTTTTAGGGCCAAAAACGAAGACGACGACGATTAAATTTTGGGTACCCCCCAAAGCAAATGATGCCAGTACAGCTAGTTAAAGCCTGACAGTTGTACTGGCACCGTTTTTAAGGCAAAAAATTCTCACAAATTCTCACAAACATTTCCACCCCAATTGGTAGTACATCTTCATCTATATCAAAGCTTGGATGGTGTTGAGGATAGAGGATGCCTTTTTTATCGTTACCTGCGCCGATAAAAAAGTAACAACCTGGGACTTTTTTTAAGTAGTAAGCAAAGTCTTCACCCCCCATGGTCTGTTTTTGTAAAATTTGAGATTTGTCAAACATATCATCTGCAATGAGCATAACTTTTTTAGTTACGACTTGGTCATTTACTAAAGATGCATAGCCATTAGATAAGTCAATTTTATATTGTGCCCCATTTGCTGCACAGATCCCCTTTAAAACCTCTTCTAACCGGGCCTTGATATACGCTAGGTTTTCATCTTTCATGGCGCGTATAGTGCCTGTAAGCTCCACACAGGCATCTATGACATTTTGTTTGCTTCCCCCTTTAATCGTTCCAAAAGTAATCACACCGGCATCAAGTGGATTTAAGTTCCTACTTATAATACTTTGGACGGCCGTGATGTATTGGGCAGCAACAACAATTGGATCAATAGTTTCGTGGGGCATCGCCCCGTGACCTGCTTTACCTATAATTTCTATTTTCACTTCTCCGGTAGATGCCATAATGGGACCTGGCAGGGTACAAAAGCTCCCCAAAGGGTACTTGCTCCAAACGTGCAGGCCAAAGATAGCATCAACTTTGGGGGCATCTAGGCATCCTTTATCAATCATGTCGAAGGCACCCCCTTCCATCTCCTCTCCTGGTTGAAAAATAAAGCGAATAGTTCCCTTTAAAGTGTTGGTGCGTGTAGAGAAGTATTTGGCCACTCCCAATAAGATGGCAATATGTGCATCGTGTCCACAGGCATGCATGCTTCCATCATTAAGTGACTTATAGCTGCAATTGCTGATTTCTTGAATCGGTAGTGCATCCATGTCAGCACGAAGTGCAATAACTTTGCCTGGAAGTTTTCCCTTCAAAGTTCCTATAATTCCAGTTGTGGCAATTTTTTTTGTTTCAATACCTAGGTTTTGTAAATATTCCTCAATAACTTTACTCGTTCTAACTTCTTTAAATCCTAGTTCTGGATACTTGTGAAAATCGCGCCTTAGTGTGGTTAGGTGGTCTGATAGAGTTGTGATACTGGGCCTAACTTTGTCTTTGTTGATCACTAGTGATCTCCTTAATTAATAAATTGACCTATTGTTTTATTTATAGTGTCTAGTTTAACAGGTTTTGTTAAAAAGGCATCCATTTGTATTATTTATGGCCATCTAAAACGACAGTCAAGCTTCTTGTAGGCTTAATATGACAGTTGTAGTGGTGCCCATATGTTTTTTAGAAGATATATCAATCGTGCCTCCCAATGCATCAACGATATGCTTTACAATCGCCAGACCCAGCCCAGCTCCACCATGGTTTTTTTTCAAAGACGAGTCTTCTTGGGTAAATGGTAAAAATAACTCTGTCATATAGCTATCACTGATTCCAATACCTGTGTCCGAGAGACAAAATTGAATTTTTTCCATATCAGCTACATGACCAATCGGTGCGATATATAGCGAGATGACCCCTTTTGTAGTGAATTTGATTGAGTTATCAATTAAACATTGAAATATTTTGGTAATATAATTTTTATCGCCTTGGTAACATTCTTTAAGCGAAGGATCCATAGATAAATCAAAATCATTGTTTTCAAAATTTAAATTTTTTTTAAGCTCATCAAAGATCTGTTTTAAAGAAAATTTATCCTGTTGCATAACCAAAGCTTTGGATTCAAATTGGGCCATGTCAATTATATTGTCCATAACATTTAACAGGGCCTTGCCACTTTGATCAATGCGGCCAATATATTCAAGGGAGTTGTGCTTTTTTGCTAGTTCACTTAGGCCTTGGATGTTGCAAATTGGGGTTCTAAGTTCATGGCCAATATTTGCTAAAAATTGAGCTTTGGCCAGATTTGTCTTTTTTAAGTCCGTTTCAATTTTTTTTTGTTGCTCAAGACTCTGTTTGACTGTCAGATGTAGTGAGTTGAAAGATTTGACTACTTGGTCTAGTTCGTCAATTTTGCCTGATTTTCTATTTAATAATAGAGGGGAAAATTGTGTTGGATCAATGTGTTTTAAGTAAGTAGCAATGCTTTTTAAATGTCTTGTTAAAAGATAGTTGATAATTAAGACAATGCAAAATGATGCAAGAAAAGTTTTAAACATGTTGATGGATAGCATTTGGGCCAACATCTTTAATAATTTGACATGTATACCACTATAGCTCACTGCTATTATCAGCTGTCCTAACTCAACTGGCCTGTTGTTGACCAGATGCTTTATGGTGAATATTTTGATTTTATTATTTTGATTATAGTTTGGTGTTCCTTTAAACATATTTATTTTTCTGTCTTGCAAATCACTTTTAACTTGTACAAATACAACACTTTCGTACTCTATGATATGATTTAAGACGATATTTAAATGTTCTTTATCTAACTTGTAAAGATCTGCTCCGACAATGTCTAGGTAACTACTTTCAATATGATATATTTTTTTATCAATATTTTTATATTCTTCAAGATACTGTAAATACAGCGAAAAGGCAGTGGCCAGGAGAGCAAATAGGGAGCTGCAAAGGATAACACTGATTAGAATCTTGTAGGATAAGCTCTTTTCTACGTTGGACATAGCATATTCCTTACACCTATTGGTAATAGACAATACCAATTTAAGTACTTGCATAATATGTAATGAATATGTTTAATTTATGAGTTTTTATTCACAATTTATTTATATTGTGAACCTTCTAGAAGAGGTGCTTCAAACCTACACCAATTTCTAGTACATCCTGGTCGGTGCTTTTGGTATTTTGTTGATTCCAGTTAAAGTATGGAAAGACAGACAAGTCACCGTTTGTGATGTCTATACGAGAGGCAACTTCGTAGCCTGCATCGATGTCACTACCAGGTAAAAGTAGACCTGCTTGTAGGTTTAAATATATTAATAAACTATCTGATTCGCTGATTAACAAATTTGTATTTAGTGCTAAATTGCCAATCCATTCGTTGCCAATTTTAAAAATTTCGTCAGCAATCTCAGTGGCAAAAGGTCGCTGTTTAATTCCCAGCAAGGCACCATAGCGATTGTTACCCCGAAGATAGTGACTGCCAAGGTGTGCACCAAAATAAGTAGAGGAGTCGTTTGTAACTTCTGCTGTACCCACTTTTTTATAAGAGGCCTTCTGTAGTTGAATATTTAAAGATGAAACAAATTTTTCACTCCAATGATAAGTTGTCTCTAATTGGGCCAAGTAGGTAAAAGGCGAGACCAAGGTAGCTTGTTTTACATCGTTTGGCTCTGTAGTAGTTAAATATGATAAAGACAAAAGGGCCGAGCCATCAAAACTCCATTGACTTTTTGAATTATCTTCTAAGACAATCTCTGTCTGGTTAGTTGAAGCTTTAGTAGTTGCTGCCTGCTTGAGCAAAACTTTATCTTCTTGTACAGAGTTTGCAAGTTCTACGTTATTATTAATAAGAATTTGGTCATTGGGGTAGATTAGGTTTGGATTTTTAATCTGAGGATTAAGGTCTAATAGTCTTGCAAGTGATCCATTTGGTCCATAAATTTTTCCTGGAAGATGGTCTTGTGAGATCTCAGAGAGCGTATCGCCTGGTTTTACTGTATAGGTTAGTCCACCTAAACTGAGGGAGGAATATAAAATTGAGGCCAGTAAAACATAAACTTTGATTCTTGAAACTGCCATCTAAACTTCTCCTTCTCAAATAAATTGACTTGTAAATTTATGACAAAAGGCCACTTCCTTTCTTTTTAAATTCTCCCAAGAAATATCGGGAGTATAGTCTATCGTCATACTAGTAATCAATATTATTGTCAATGGAATCTCAATGATGCTTTTAAAGCGTGTAAAAACTACTCATGTTTTATATAAAATTGAGGTCAAAATGACACCACTTAAAAAAAATTAAAAAAATAAGTATTGCTATAACTTGTTTTAAAACTGTGAGAGAAGTTCTTGTAAATTTGAGGCACCTTGTTTTTTGAGTAAATCATCAATGCCAACTTGTATATCACTTAAAATTTTTGGTCCTTGATAAATAAAGGAGGTATAAATCTGCACAAACTTACCACCTTGTTTCCAAAACTCATGAATTTGATCAAAGTTAAAAAATCCACCAACACCAATTATTTCCAAATTCTTTGTTTCGCGGGTTAAATCAAGTAGATACTTTCTAACTTCAAAGGCCTTATTGTAAAGGAGTGCTCCTGATACACCACCTGGTCCCTTTTGCTCCATGATGGTTGTATTGGTGGCCACAATACCTGAAAGTTCAAAAGTTTTGGCAACCTCTACAACGTCTGCAATTTGCTCTTTATCCAAGTCGGGAGAAATTTTTACAAACAGCTTTGTTTTGTGAATATGTCTTTGCTCCCATAATGCTCCCAAAATTTCCTTTAGAGCTTCACTGCTTTGCAATTTTCTAAGTCCTGGTGTATTGGGAGAAGAGACATTGATGACCAAGTAGTCACAAATGGGAGCAAACTTTTTATATAGTAGTAAGTAGTCTCTAAAGCTTTGATCATCTGGAGTTAATTTATTTTTTCCAAGGTTTACACCAATACAATTTTGTCTAAATTGTTCTACTCTGTCAGCGATTACTTCCATCCCTTCGTTGGGAAAGCCCATTTGGTTTCTGATACTTTTCTCTTCCACGTAACGAAAGATGCGCGGTTTGGGATTACCAGGTTGTGGCAGAGGTGTTACAGTGCCCACTTCTATCGCTCCAAACCCAATCTTGGATAAAAACTCTAACGCAATGGCCTCTTTATCAAGCCCTGCTGCCACTCCAACGGGAAAGCTCCAGGATAGTCCATCCAAAGAGGTAATTCTGTAGCGGTTGTGATCTCCATAAGCTCGATTTACTCCAGCAAAGGTGTTAGCAAAAAAATCTGGGTATTTATGGAAAAGAGCAAAAGATTGATTGTGTATAAGCTCGGGGTTTAGCTTAAATGCAGCTTTTTGAATTAGTGGGAAGAGTTTTTTTTTAAACATTGCAGCTACTCCCTTACGTGGGCCAATTAAACATCTACCGCTTTGATCCACTGGTGAATAAATTGGGATTCATCTTGAGTTATCACGTTCATATCAATACATTGGGCAATCAATGTTTCAAAATTGGTGAGGGTAACAAAGCTCATTTTGCTTGCTTTAAAGTTTTGAGTTGCTTTTGCAAAACCATAGGAAAAGATGGCCATTACCGTTAATACATCAGCTTGTTCCATTGTGATCGCTTCGGCTGCCTTGAGGCAGCTGCCTCCGGTAGAAATTAAATCTTCAATGACGATGACTCTTTGACCTTTTTGCAACTGGCCTTCAATTTTATTTTCTCTTCCATGTCCCTTGGCCTTACTTCTTACATAAATGAGAGGTAAGTTTAATTTCTGTGCCACCATGGAGGCATAGGGGATTCCTGCCGTGGCCACACCCGCTATAACTTCTACGTCTTTAAAGTTTTGTTCAATTTGATTTGTAAATCCCTCTACGATTAACTCCCGAATTGTTGGATATGATAAGCTTAGACGATTATCACAATATACCGGTGACTTTATACCTGAGGCCCAGGTAAAGAGGTTATCTGGACTTAGAATAAATGCCTTGATGTCAATTAACGCTTTTGCAATGAGTTTACTGTGGTTTTCCAATGAGACCTCTCTAGCTTATGGAGTCTAAAATTTTATTAAAGGCCGCACTCGGGGAGGGGGCCTTAGTTACTTCTCTTCCTACTACAATATGACTTGCACCAAAGTTGATGGCATCACGGGGAGTTGCAACTCTAGTTTGATCATGTGTGTTGGCAGTGTTTAACCTTACACCGGGGGTGACGATTAAAAAATTTTCTCCCAATGACTTTCTTATCACTTTGGCTTCTAGCGCTGAAGCTACAACACCGTCAAGACCGGCACTTTGGCTTAGCTTTGCAAGCTTTAATACGTGATCCTCAATGCTTCCTTTTACACCTAATGTTTGATTTAGATCTTGGTCTGAAGTACTGGTTAGATGGGTAACTGCAATAACTTTCGGTCTATTAATTCCAATGAGCTCATTTTGCATTGTAATTACATCATTCATCATTTTAAATCCGCCCAAGCTGTGGACGTTGATTAAATGCACTCCTAGTTTGGCCAAATTTAAGCAGGCATTTTGCGCCGTATTTGGGATGTCGTGGACTTTTAAGTCGAGAAATATTTTTAAATCTTTTTCCAATAAGTATTCAATAATTTCACTACCAAGAGAGTAAAATAGCTGCATTCCTACTTTTACGTATTTTAGGTCCGTGCCTAGTTTTATAACAAGGTCTTCGACTTGTTGTTTAGTGGTAAAGTCAAGGGCAACAATTACTTTTTCATTTACCATTTTTTCTCCCACACAACATTTCCTTTTAATATTGTAAGACTGGGCCAACCCCATAGTTTCATACCGGCAAAGGGTGTATTTTTTCCTTTAGAGACAAAGGATTCGGGATCAACTTCTTGGACTCTTTTTAATTCAAAGACAGAAAGATCTGCACTGTGGCCCTCTTCTATGTCCCCCCAAGGTAGATGAAAAACTCTTGCTGCATCAATGCTCATTCTAGAGACTAGAGTTTTTAAACTAATTTTATTAGTTAGAACTAGATGTGTGTATAGGAGCGGGAAAGCAGTTTCTAAACCAACTACTCCAAAGGCCGCACCATGGATATCTTTTTGTTTGTCAAAAATTGTATGAGGAGCATGATCTGTGGCGATCATGTCAATTACGCCAGAGTCTAGTGCTTCTACTAAGGCATCGCGGTCTTGTTTGGTACGCAGGGGAGGATTCATTTTAAAGTTGGGTAAAAAATTAGCAGACAGAAGGTCTTCATCACATAAGACTAAGTGGTGGGGGGTAACTTCAGCACTTACTGGCAATCCTTCTGCTTTTGCGCTTCTAATTAAATCCACCGATTCTTTACAACTAATGTGCATGACATGATATTGGGCAGGGTGTTTGCGGCAAATTTCTAGATCTCGCTTAATCATCTCATACTCTGCATCTGCAGGGATCCCAGCGATCTCTAATTGTTCAGCGACTTCCCCTTTATGGATAGCTCCACCATTTGAGAGATGTGAAACTTCGCAATGTTGCATGATTGTAAGATGATTTTCTAGGGCCTTTTTAAACGCCTCTGTCATTATCTTATCACAATTGATGCCCCTGCCATCATCTGTAATTCCAAAGATATCTTTGTGGTGATACATGTTAAAATCAGCGAGAGTCTTCCCTTTCATCTGTTTGGTGATAGCAGGAATGGGGATTACTCTACAAAATTTGTGTTCTAGGGCCGCTTCTCTTACAGAGTCGATTAGCTCTGCAGTACAAATTGGAGGGTTGGTGTTTGGCATACAAGCTATAGTGGTAAAACCTCCTCTAGAAGCTGCTTCTGTGCCGCTTTTAATATTTTCTTTGAGGTCTTTATTAATACTGCTTTTATCGGGCCACCTTAAGTGGACGTGCATGTCAATGAGTCCCGGTGTCACCAGTGCCCCTCTAACATCATACTCTTTTTGCGCCTGCAGTCTTTTTGTTGATGAGCAAATATTTGAGACAACATTGTCAGTAATTAAAATATTGGATAGTCCAACTTCTGGGCCAGCTGATATTAGTTGGCAGTTTTTAAGTAGGATTGTATTCATAAATATGCCTCCTGCGCTGATTATAATTGTAACAATAATTACTTGTACACATCAAAAAGATTTTATTAAAATATTCTTTTTAGTTTCTTCCCAAGTAATATAAGCAAGTGCAAAAAGGGCAGGTCATGGAACAAAAATGGGTTGTATTAAAATTTGGGGGTACCAGTGTATCCAATCTGGATAATTGGGGAGTAATAAGGTCGGTTATAGAGCAGAGGATTGCCGAGGAATACACTCCAGTAGTTGTCTGTTCAGCAATTTCTGGTATTTCAAATCTATTAGAGCAAGTAATTAAAAATGCCATAAACGGAAAATATCAACAAACCCTAGATAAACTACAAAACAAACACCTCAAGCTGTGTAGAGAGTTTAAGATAGATTTTGAAAAAACTATTGGAGTTGACTTTACAAATTTGGTTGACCTTTTGTTGGGGGTATCACTACTTAAAGAAATTGGTCCCCGTATCCAGGCACAAATCATGTCTGTTGGCGAGCTGATGTTGACCAAAATGGCCCATCGTTTTCTTGTAAATAACGGTGTTGACATTGTTTGGCAAGATGCAAGAGAGTGTATGCATGCCGCCACTAACGATTTCTCGGCGGCCCATTACCTTTCAGCACATTGTCAGTTTGATCCGCGCGATGATGTAAAAAAATTACTACAACCCCACAAGGCCATTATTACCCAAGGATTTATCGCCAGAGATAATCGTGGTGACACGGTTTTGCTTGGTCGTGGTGGGTCAGATACTTCTGCAACAACTTTTGCAGCTTTACTGCAAGCGTCAAGTTGTGAGATCTGGACTGACATTCCGGGCATATTTACTACTGACCCAAGAACCACTCCCGAAGCATTTTTACTAAAAGAACTTGACTATGATGAGGCACAAGAGCTTGCCTCAACGGGAGCAAAAATCATCCACCCCAAGTGTATCGCTCCGGCCTATAAATATAATATCCCCATTAAAATAAAATCGGTGTATCACCCCCTTCTTGAAGGTACTCAAATTACCAACTTCGGTCACAGCAATGCCCCTAGAGTAAAAGGCATTGCCATGAAAAAAGATGTTAAGCTTATTTCTATCGAAACGGTTAATATGTGGGGGCAATCGGGATTTTTGGCCGACCTTTTTTTATGTTTTAAAAACCATAAAATATCAATTGATTTAATTTCAACTTCAGAAAGCAACATTACAGTGAGCTTAGATACTCTGCCAAACTCTTTAGACAAACACCTCATGGAGCTATTATTGAGTGATTTAAAGAAATTTGGAGATGCCAAGTTAATTGGTCCTTGCGCTTCAATAGGGCTTGTTGGTAAAAAAATTAGAACAATTTTACATCAATTGACACCAGTTTTTGAGCTATTTGAAGAACATAAAATTCATCTAATTTCTCAAGCTGCAAATGATCTAAACTTGACAATTGTGGTAGATGAACAACAGGCACAAAGATTGTTACCAAAGCTGCACTCTCAACTTTTTAAAGAGGGGGCATCTAACATATCGATGTTAGGTCCCACTTATAAAGAGTGCACTCAAAACTTGGATGCTGATGTTGCTTCCACTTACTCTACCTGGTGGAGCAATCAAAAAGAGGTCCTAAAGGCCATGGATGTTTCAGACGTGCCAGTATATGTATACAACCAACAAACTATCAAAGACTCCATCAGCGAGCTAAAACAACTAAAGGCAGTGGATAAAATATTCTATGCCATGAAGGCCAACTTTAATCCTCAAGTTCTTGAGACCATATACAATCAAGGGATTGGTTTTGAGTGTGTTTCAACAGGAGAAATTAAAGCTATTTTGCGTTTGTTTCCAAAGATTTCACCACAAAATATTATCTTTACCCCCAATTATGCTTCATATGATGAGTACAAATATGCTCTGGAGCAAAATGTATATGTTACCATTGATAATCTACACCCGCTTAAACATTGGAAGGAGTTGTTTAAAAACCGCTCACTTTTTATTCGCCTAGATCCTGGTATGGGGGCCGGCCATCACAAGTTTGTCAAAACTGCTGGGATGCAATCGAAGTTTGGAGTTTCACCCGAAAACATTCCTTCTCTTCTAGAAATGGTAGATGAGCTAAAAATTAAAGTAGTAGGTCTACATGCCCATATTGGTAGCGGGATTTTTTCTAAGACCAAGTGGAGCGAGACGGCCTTATTTTTACACTCTTTTACATCTGTGTTTAAAGATGTAAAGATTTTGGATCTTGGAGGGGGACTTGGAGTTTCTGAGCGAATAGGTCATGCAGCAATAGACCTGGTGGCCATTGACGATCATTTAATGCAGTTTAAAAAAATTGCTCCCAATATAAAAATTTGGATTGAGCCCGGTCGCTTTGTTGTAGCAAACTCTGGAGTAATGTTAACTAAAGTCAATCAGATTAAAACCAAAGGACAAAAGCGCTACATCGGTGTAAATGCAGGTATGAGTTGTTTTATAAGGCCTATGCTCTATGGTTCATATCACGAAATTGTAAACCTAACTCGTCTTGAACAGGGACCTTCAATGGTTGCCGATATTGTAGGGCCAATTTGTGAGTCTGGTGACACCATAGGTTTTGCGCGCAAATTGCCCGAGACGACAGAGGGAGACATTCTTTTAATCAATGCAACAGGGGCATACGGATACGCCATGAGTTCTGGCTACAACTTAAGAGATAAACCTCGCGAACACTTTATCAAGGCGAATTAGCTACTTTTTCCAAGTAACTTATCATCTTTTTTCTTAACTCACTCATAGGTAACGTGTTTTCGCTTAAGGATAGCTCTTTTTTGATGTACTCTGTAGGAAATCCAACTAGATGAGACAAAGAAGAGAGATCAACATTTTCTGCCTCATCTGCCGCTTTCATTTGCGGTCCTGCTTGTTTTATATCAACTTTGGCAATGCACTCCTGTGCTTTAGTAATATCCATTTATACCTTCCTTTGTAGCAACTTCAACATCCTGGTTGAATACTGCGCTTTTTTCCAAATGTGACACCATAAATCATATCGATACAAATTTAAATGTGTCAACTAATTTTACAAAAAATTTTAGTTGTGCAAGCACAACTGATGATCAGATAAATGTATACCTCAAACTAATATCATGACCAAGAGCGCTATCGCATAATTGCTGGTAGCGCAATATGATGATCTATTAGACACAAATGATAGTTGGTAGCATCAATATAACCGCTTAAGAAGGAATTCTTTTGTGATAGCAACTTTATACTCCAACATACGGTGTAATTCTAACTCTAGAGTACTTATACTGCCTTCTATACAACTCCACTTCCTGTTGATCAAAATCCGCATGGGTTGCATGCCTTCTCATATCGAAAAAGTCCGAAAATGAATATATCGATTTTGTCAACCCAATATAGGTGGCAGGTGATTGTTTTCCAGCATGTACATCACCCTTATTCCCTTTAGCAAACTTTGAGCGCATAAAATTTTTATGAATTCGATTTAGGGTAACCATGTCCATTAGTCCGGCTTCATGCTTATTAAAAGCGATGGTTTCTCTTCTATGGGCCGAGTTAAAGTGCCTCTTAATCATATGGAGATGATTGACAGGAAACAGAGGGTTTTTAGGGGTGCGTGCTTGCTTAGAATTTGTTGTATGATGCTCAATAGTGCCATCTGGCAGGTCAAATTTGATAGCATTGAGATAAGCCTTGTGCTCATCTGTGTGCAGCTTTAGTGGAAGTGTTTGACAGTAGTTGAGCAGCTTTTTAAAGATATAACTGCTTTGTTGTCTTATAGAATCTGTGGGGTATTTTCCATGTTTTTCTCTCAACTTTTTATTGGTTTGTTTTTGTTGTTTAGTCATTCTTCCTTTGCGATTGAGGGGGCTAAACGTTGTGGCATAAGTGTAGAAGCTCTGGCTGCCGACTGCTGTATTGACATAGCACGGACTAAACTGAGAATGCGAAAATGTTTCAAAGCCGTCATAGGCAACATCTTCTTTGATTACAATCTGGCGCGCGAGCAGGTTTTCTTTTATCATTGCCTGTCTTGAAAGGTCGGCACATCTTTTTCGTGACATATCTTCACTGATATTAAGCAATTTGCCGACTGATCTATGAGTCATGCCATTTGCTTTTAACTCCATAATTATAGGGTTAACCCCAGCGATTTTTTTTCGAAAATCCATGGTAAAAGTGTTGCTTGAAAATTGAGTTTTGCAGTATCGACAAATATAGCGCTGGTTTACAAATGGGAATTTTGCAGTTTTGATGACTCCATTTAGGTAGTAGAATCGACAATTTGGGGTGTGATGATGCATGCAATCTTTGTTAGGGCAATAGGGGGGTGAAAGAGAGTAAGGAGTACTTTTTGTCTGCTTCATGCGCGGCATTTTGATGGGTAAATTTAGATTTATTAGTTGTGTTTGATCCATAGTGATCAAGTAACTGCATTTGTACAAAATTTTCCAAAGATGTAAGCTCCTAAAATTATTGATCGCCCTCAAAGGGGGTAATCAATAAACTACCCCTATGAGTTCATATCTTCACTGATTTTTTCATCAGTTGTGCTTGCACAACTTACAGTCTACCAAAAAATTTCAAATGATTCAGTCGCATCTCCCTGGTGCACAGTAGTTAATACCTTAGTTTGTGCAGGAGTGGGTCTTATGTAGTATAAATGGGCAGCACATGTGCTGTGTCTATACAAGCTTACGTAGAAATTATCAATGATATGAGATTGAAATTCTTCAGCCCTTTCATCTCTTGTTGTAACTTCCACGACTATGGAACATGCTCTTTTTTTAGCAATGGTATAGTTAAAATTTGTCTCATATTTAACAATATACTCATTAAATAGTTTTTCAAATAGATCCATTTCTGAAGTAGCGTTAGCAAAATATTTTGCAAAAGACCGGTTTTCTTTGATGGTGAAAATATTATGTCCCATTTTAATAAAGTCGTGATAGCTAAAACTTCTTCTTGCTACCATTGTCGCGAGGATATCTGAAAGTAGTTTGATACTAACTTTAGTATCTGGATTAGCGATAAAGTCTTTTGGAACCTTAAGCTTTTTTAAAATAAAACTTTTATAGGCAGGTCCCCCAAGAAGTTGAGCATATCTCAAGGCGGGCAAACTAGTCCTGACTGTTGAACCTAGAGATTGTTGATAGATAGCGGGCAGGATTGGATTTTTAATCCATTCATAATCTAGATTTCCTGTAAGAAAATCCTCAATAGTTATTTCAAAATAGTCACAAATGTTAAGGATGGACTGGCATTTGGAAAAATCGAACTCCCCTTTTTTATTTTTTAAGATGTTGAGATGAGCGCTAAGCTCACCTATATCTATATTTTTTAGACTACACAGTTTCTTCGCTCTTTGTTGCCATAAGATGTTTTTATTTTCTACTACCATTTTATTGTATGATATACCTTGCTAATTTGGTTAAAATCGTCAATTGCTTCGTGCACATACTCAGTAGATACTTTTACTTGTTTACCAGAAAAACTTTGGGCCAAATCATGCAAAATTGCACCAGCAAAGCAACTATAGACTCTTTGAGCATTGTTAAAAGCAAAGTCATCCTCTGTTTTTTTGTTGTAGTGATTAATGCTTACAAGTATTGAATTTTTCTTGCTTTCTTTAATGATGAAATGTGGAACAGTTTCATGGAGACCGCTCGTTTTAATAAAGTTGGTGAAAAAGTTTTTAGGATTAACACCAGTAGCGTTTATAAACAACTCGCTTTTTGTGTTTTCTGGTATATTGCGGGTTAGTTTTTTATATATATCTTTATTATTTGTAAATAAATGTCTTTGTACTCCATGGTCTATGAGCTCCCATAAAGGACGTATGTTAATTGGTATTGTGGGATCTGCTAGCATATAAGGTGTAATTTCTAATTGCTTTAAGATATTTAAAAAATCTTTATTATCTAATAGACAGCGGTAAGTAGCAATAAATGGGTAAATTATTGAAATGGTTGTTGTGGGATTTTTTAAAAATTTTAGGTTTAATAATTGGTGATTCCTGTTCATTTTTTTAGCGCACTTAAAGTAGGGAATAACACCATCAAAAATAGCATCAGCAGAGACCGAATATAATTTTCTGATGCCTTCTAAAAAATTGATATCTGGAGTTAGGGTATTGTGTTCAACTTTAGACAATGTACTTTGGTCAATTTTTAAATAATTGGCCACTTCTACTTGGGTAAGTCCACAAAACTGTCTTAAATACTTAAGGCGCAGATGCAGAGCAATTGGGGGTAAAATTGGTGAATTTGTCACGGCAAGCCTCAAAAAGTAAGTTGTTTAAATATAGTCTAGCTATGTTAGTATATTTACAGACTACAAAGGCCGTCAACATTTTAAAAAATTAAATGAGGTCTATAAAACTATCAACTTTTAGCTGCATTTCTTTAAACTCAACTTGTGCACTACTTTGCAAAGTTATCCCCCCACCGGCCTTATAACTTAGAGTTTGGTTTTTTAGATTAACTTCCGCTGAGCGAATGTTAATTGAAGAGGCCAATATAGATTTATACAAAACAATTGTTGAACCACAATAAAGGCCGCGTGTATAATTTTCTAGCTCATAAAGTATGTTGCCAACTTTCTTTTTTGGAGGTCCCATAATACTGCCACCAGGAAATAGTGACTTAATAATGTCGTTTAAGTTTATGTGATATCCAAGATCCACAGCGATAAGTGAATACTGATGTAAAATGCCTGGAACAATTAGCGGTGCTTTAAGCTTTACAACCCTAGAGCGCGGAAGATCTATTGCAGATAAATCGTTGCGCAAAAGATCGGTAATCATAAAAAGCTCAGCTTCATTTTTTTTACAATTGGTAAGCTTCTCCCAAGTTTTGCTAAATTGGGAGAAGCTATCCAAAGGCATGGTGCCTTTGATTGGCATTGACCACAGTTTGAAGTGTTTAGAGTGTTTTTTGATTTGAAACAGACACTCAGGAGAATTACTTAGATACATCACCTCGAGTGGTCCAATAACGCTGGCGTGGGCATATGCAGAGCAATTGGCGTAATTTTTAAACAACTTGGAAATCAAAATGTTTTCTGCATTTGGTGCTTGAAGGTCAAACTGGTAGGGAAGGGTTAGGTTTAACTGATAACAGTTGCCAGCAAGTAAATGTTCATATGCTTTGTTAAAAATATTTTCATAGTGGTCAAATGTAGGAGCGCTTAGTTTTTTTAAAGTGATCTCCCCCTTAACTTTAGGCGGCACATATGGCGTAACTTGGCAGTATTGAAGCTCAATGGCCAATAGGTCATCATCTTTAATATTACCTAAATTGTGCAAATACAGATGTCCCAGCTCATAAAACAAATGCAGTACAATGGGAGTATTAAAAGTTTGTTTGAAATTTAGTTTACTAAAATGTTGACGTAGCTCATCCAGTGAAAATTTGCTTTTTTTTCCTGTAAGTAAATTGAGTCTATAGTGTTTATAATAGGCAAAGGCAGATGATGTATTATGAAACTTTAAAAATTTTATGCCTTTGTTGCCTGTTGCTACAATGGTATAAATATTGTCAATTTCTGGTGAATTGTTGTGAGTCATTATTGTATTTAGAGTCGTTTGACAGTTGTTCAAAGCTGGTATAACGCCCTACCCATGCAAGTTTAGCAGTGCCATTTTCGCCACTTCTATTTTTACATACTATAATTTCGGCCACACCTGGATCTTTTGAATTCTTGTCATAAAAATCATCGCGGTAGATCATAATGACGATATCAGCATCTTGTTCAATTGAGCCAGATTCTCTAAGGTCAGAAATCAGAGGTCTCTTTTCAGTCCTGGATTCAACTCCTCGATTTAGCTGAGAAAGAGCAAGAATCGGGCACTCCAACTCTTTGGCCAGAGATTTGAGCCCTCTGGACATTTCAGAAATTTGTTGTTCTCGGTTGGGGTTATTGCTGTGGGGTCTAAGTAGTTGTAGGTAGTCAATAACGACTAGACCAAGGCCCCTTTCTGCTTTGATTTTACGACAATGACCCTGGATGTCAATTATGGTTGTAGCACCTGAGTCATTTATAAAAATTGGAAATTTAGAAAGCTCACTGACAGAATTGTTAATGTTTCTAAGGTCTGTATCTAAAAAGTTTTTGGTTCTAAGCTTAGTAGAATCAATTTTGGCCCGAGATGAGAGCATCCTCATACTGAGCTCCCGGGCCAGCATTTCCAAAGAAAAAATGGCCACTGGAGCTGCTGAGTGTTCACACGCTGAAACGGCAATATTTACGGCCAAAGAAGTTTTTCCCATACCGGGTCTTGCCGCCAAAACAATTAGTTGACCAGGCTGCATTCCCAGCAGGTAACGATCAAGTTCTGGGTATCCACTACTGATACCTTCTATTTCACCATTTTTGCGCGCCGGAGCGGCCAAGCTTTTTAGATTATCTTTTAAACAATTGTTAAGCATCCGCATACCGCCTACGCGGGCCTTACTGGTGAGCTTAAAAAATTGTGCCTCCACATCTGAAATAAAATCTTGTGTGTCACCAGAAAAGCTCATTCCAGTATCTGCGACTTTCATCGCTGTGCGAATAATATTTCGCATGATGGATTTATCTTTAATAATTTTGGCGTATTGGTAAATATTAGCAGCAGATGCTTGGTCCTCAACAATCTCTAAAATTGTAGCTTGCCCCCCTGTCATCTCTAATTGACCTTTATCAGAGAGCTTAGAGCAAACTGTAACGTAGTCAATCGGCATGTTTTCGATAGAGAGCTCTCTGACGCATTCAAAGATTAGACCGTACTGTGGATGATAAAAATCTTCTTTTACAAGTGATAGATCGGAAACTTCATTAATCGATGTCCCATCAATTATTAAACAACCAACAAAAGATTTTTCTGCCAAAAAATCGTGAGGGAGCTCTTTTACATGAGACATATTGTTGATCCGATATTGCTTCTAAAGTTTTTTATTTCTTTGCTTCTGTTTTTGTTTTTTCAACTTTAGCTTTTGGTTTTTCGGCATTAGTGTCTTCTGCAATAGCTTCCTCGGGATCTGTGGCCTCTGCTTTGGTTTTCTTTTTCTTCTCAGAGGCACGTTTTGCTGCGGCTGCTTGCTTTGCTTTTTCCTCTTGGGCCTGCTTGGGGTCCATAGCTACTTTTACATTAAAAACAGCTTCAACGTCAGTAAAGACTTTTGCTTTCACTTCAAAAGAGCCTAAAGTTTTAATGGGTTTTTCAATAGAAATTTGACGCCTGTCAATTTCTACTCCTTTTTCAGAAAACTCTTTGGCCAACTCGGTGTTTGTAACCGTTCCAAAAAGTCTCCCGTTGCCACCCACTTTTTTAGTAAGCTCTAACGTTTGGCCATCAATTTTCTTTTTGATTTCTAGGGCCTTATTTTTTTCTTCAGCAATTTTTAAGGCGAGCCTTCTTTTGTTGTCTTCAAATTGTTTTTTATTAGTTTCATCTGCTAGGACAGCAAAATTATTGGGAATCAAATAATTTCTAGCGTGGCCTTTTGAAACATTAACCATCTCTCCTACATTGCCTAAAGTAGAAATGTTTTCTGTTAATATAACTTTCATGTATTATCTCCTTCACTTTTATTATTATTATTTTTTTTAAAAAATTTTCTGAAATTTATCCACATATCAAATACGCCGATCAGGGCCAAGACTTTCCAGGCCATAATAGTGGTAAATACCAGCAACATGGTTCTAAAGAACCTAAAAATTCTAAGGTGAGTTAAAAGGTCTAAATAAATGCCTACTCCTTGAAAAAAATAAAAAATTCCCAGGGAGTAAAGTAGGTTGCCGCCAATAATTGGCCCGAACTCTCCGATGATGTATTCTCCTCCAAGAAGAAGTACCAAAGAGACAATTAAAGGCCAAACAAAGATTTCTGGAACCCTAAAGTGGATAAAATCTTTGGTTAAATACTGGTAATGGATTTTTTTTCTCCATACTCGGCCATTTCGCAAAACCATAAACAGGTTTGGCCAAAGCCCGATAAAAACACTTATAAAAATTGTTGCGGGTCCCCAGTATAATATCTCTTTTGCAATATCTTTGGGGTTTGCAAATAGGTCTTGCAGCACTCTAGCATCGTTGCCTCCACCTTTTAAAAAACTTGGATTTTGCGTTTTAAACTGCATAATTGCAGAAGTGATGATCTCTTCAAGTTGACCGAGCAGAGATTTTTCACTAATGATTGCAATTAAAAACACAATGCCAAACGTTATACTAACAAGTATAAGGCCTGTTTTGACAAACCCGACTTGAGGGTGGATCTGCTTCCATATAATTCTAGACAAAAGCAGTGCATAAAAAAATGCGACCACAAAAAGTCCGCTAAGCAGTTGTGGTACCTCATACTGAAAGCTCAAAACGGACAATAGTAGAAAGCAACCTAGGCCCATTCCCCAAGTCTTTAAGTTGCCGTATAACAAAAAGGCCATAGTTAGAGGAAAGGGTGCAAAAATAGATAGGGGGGCAAACGAACACAATAAAACACTAGATACTCCAAGAAATATCAAGTGTGCCCAAGTGAGCTGTTTTTCATTCCCACTTTTGTCAAATTTAGTTGTGTCGTCATTCATTCTTATATAACTCATCGCTAGATTTTAAAAAAGTTTATTCTGCTATGCGGTTTGTTATATGGCTGACAACACCAATTTGCCTTGCTCTTTTGATGGCAAGATTTGAAAAGCGTTGGTGCTTACAACTAATTCCTGTAATTCTAGCAGGAGAGATTTTGCCAAATTCATTGATCAACCAAGTAAAGGTCGCAGGATCTTTCCAGTTTGCTGTAACCTTTTTTGCGGTGAACCAACAGCTTTTTTTGCGTACAAATTTGCGGCGGTCTTTAGAGACATCCATACTGTTTTCGCCGTCTACTAAATCTAGTACACTGCCATTGTATTTTTTTGAATAAGGTGTTCTGTAACCTTTAATGATTTTTTCAGTTTCATCATTTTCACCCAATTTAACGGTGAGAGTTTTAATAACGACTTCATTAATTTTAAGACGTCTTGCTAACTCGGAGTTACATTTTGAGCATGCTTTGAATATGAAGTATAAAAAGTGTCCTCGGTTTAGGCCTTTAGATGTAGCTTGAGCAAGTTTGCGCTCGCCCCAATCATCTTGTAGAACTACTTCACCATTTTCTTCCTTGATGACGCTGTGGATCAATTCAGTTAATGCAGTGATTTTTTCATCACCGGTGCCGGATTTTGCCACAATGGCCAATTCATAAATCATTTTAACCTCCTGGTCGTGTAAGGCCCCTACCTGTTAAATTGGTGATAAGAGCGAGATTATTTAGTGCGAAAACATAACACTCTTTCTGTCAAAATACAATTGATCTTCTGCAATCTTAATGCAATTATGCTTTAAAATTATAGGAGAAAAGTTGTATGCAAAGAATTAAATCATTTATATTTACATCAGTCCTAGGTGGATTGACTGTTATTTTACCCATCGCAGTAATTATCATGGTGTTCAATTGGGTTTTTTGGAAAGTCACCAACCTTATTCAACCAGTTACCAATATGCTTATGGCCAAGATGAAATTTCATATAAGTGAAGTTTTGGCCGATTTAATAGTTATTGGGCTCATTATTGTCGCATGCTTTCTAGTTGGACTTATTGAGCGCACCAAGCTGGGGCACTTTATCTTTAAAAGCATTGAGGACCCATGGCTTTTAAAAATTCCAGGCTATAAAATTATTAAAGAGACTATTTTACAGTTTATTGGTGATCAAAGCTCACCATTTTCCTCCGTGGCCTTGGCCCGTATCTTTGGTAACCAGACAAAAGTGACCTGTTTTGTTACAGATGAGCACCCAGATGGCAGTTATACGGTTTTTGTACCAACAGGCCCAAATCCAACTTCGGGCAATATTTATCACCTAGAGGCACAATTTGTACAAAAGCTAACTAATTGTTCCGTAGAAGATACCATGAGGTCGATAATTGCATGTGGGGCAGGCTCGAAAAAGTTGCTCTCCTAGATAAGTCCCATATCCTTACCCTGGCGCATAATCTCCTGTTTTTCCTCTGGAGTCATATTTTCAAAGGTTTCTTGAATGCGTTGAAGTTCTTCTGGAGACATTTTGTTCATCATCTCCATGGCCTGCTTCATGAGATCTTCTTTTTTGTTAGGGTCGATGTCATTTGCAAGTTGTTGGGTAAAGATAATGCGATCATCGGTTTTTTCAGACACGATTGAATGATCGGTTTCCAAGGTCTCAAGAACTTGGTTTAAATTTAGGCCTTTATTTTCAGCAATTTCATACATTTTTTCAAGAGGAAGAGAAACTCGCTTTTGTGGAAAACCATTATTTTCTAAGTTGTTAATCACAGATTTAATAAAATTTACTTTCTTAGGATTGGGGGTACTCATCTACTATCTCCACATTTTTTATTGATTGTCACTTAAAGTTATATCTACTTTAAGTAGCAATTCATCTGGGGTATCTGTTTCAATTAGCTCTACACCACTTGAGGACACATTGCCAGCTTGCACTACATCATTCATGACTTGTTTAAAGTTATTTATAAGGGGAGCGGCCCCTTTTAGCTCTAGTTTTTCGACCTCCCATTTGAGGCTTTTTTGAGCATTGGTTTTGGCACTTCTAATTTTGTTTAAGACAAAAGTTGCGCTCACTAAAAGGTCGTTAGAGGCCATCTCGACACTTTGAATCTCTGAAGACGACGGCCATTTGGCCTGGTGGATGTGTGCTGTATCGTCTTGCTCACTAAAATACCACGACCACACTTCTTCGGTGATATAGGGAACAAAAGGAGCAAAGAGCCGCAAAAAGACCTTCAATGAGTAGGCCAAGGTGGCCACACCTGATTGCCCTTGGGAAGTATTTTTTTGTTTGTAAGTTCTATTTTTAACCAGCTCTACATAGTTGTCACAAAAATCCCAAAAGGTACTTTCAGTTTTTGATAGGACAGCTGAGTATTCGTAGTTTGCAAACCTCTCCTGAGAGAAGTTGATCAGATCATTGAGCTTATTTATCCATGCCCGGTCTAACGGTTCTTTTATGTCACCTATACCCCAGTCAATTGTGGTGTCGCCGCCACCTTCTTCTTTTAGCTGAAGCATGACGAATTTGGAGACATTAAACAGCTTAGTGATTAAACGTTGCCCAATCTTGAACACACTCTCGTCAAACATGGTGTCTTGACCAAGTTTTGCTCTACCTGCCCAATAACGCAAAGAGTCAGCAGAGTATTTTTCTATTAAACCCTCCGGAGTTACTACCTTGCCCTTGGATTTACTCATTTTTTTCTTATCGGGATTAACTACCCAGCCACTTATCACAATGTTTTTCCACGGAATGGCAGATTCATGCATCCAAGCTTTAGCGATAGTATAAAATGCCCAGGTTCTGATAATTTCGTGTGCCTGAGGCCTTACATCGGCCGGGAATAGTTGGCCATGTCTAGCTTGATCTTGACTCCAGTGGCTCGATATCTGCGGAGTTAAAGAAGATGTTGCCCAGGTATCCATTACATCGGGATCACCGATAAAACCACCAGGCATCCCTCTTTGTTCTTTTTTATAACCCTTCGGCAGATCCACTTGTGGGTCAACTGGCAGTGACTTAAAATCTGCGAAAATGGGGTTGTCGTAATCTGGTTGTCCACCCTCATCCAGTGGATACCAAACGGGAAATGGCACACCAAAATATCTTTGACGAGAGATGCACCAGTCTTGATTTAGCCCTTCAATCCAACTATCTAGGCGCTCAAGCATGTGTGGTGGGTGCCACTTTACTTTTTTACCCTGGGCCAAAAGAGAATTTTTATGTTCTAAAACTCTAATAAACCACTGTCTAGTAGTTACATACTCTAGAGGCAAATCACCCTTTTCGTAGAATTTCACTGAGTGTTTGGTAGGTCTGGCATCACCCACAAGTGCGGATCCCATACCCAGCAAACACGTATGTTCACTACCTAAAAGCTCGACAACTTTTGCTCTGGCTTGCTTGGCATAGAGACCTTGAATTGTGCTGTAGTACTTATTGGCCGATACTGGATTTTCACTACCATAAACTCCCTCTCCAAATTTAATATCCAGGAGTCTGCCGCTTTTGCCAATGATCTCTTTTAGAGGAAGTTTTTGTTGTTTCCAAAACTCCACATCGTGAATATCTCCAAAGGTACAGACCATTAAAATTCCGGTCCCCTTTTGTGGATCAGCATGTTCTGCGGCCATAATGGGTACTTTGGCCTCAAATAATGGTGTGATGGCATATTTGCCAAATAGATGTTTAAAGCGCTCATCATCGGGGTGGGCCACAACTGCTACACAAGCTGCCAAAAGCTCCGGCCTTGTGGTGGAAATGATAAATTCACCGCCGGCCTCGACTTTAAAGCGGATATCATAATAGGCACTATCTCTTTCTTTATCCTCAACTTCAGCTTGAGCAACCGCCGTTTGAAAAGTGGTATCCCACATGGTAGGAGATTTGTGACTATAAACATAACCCTTGTCCACCAAATCCAAAAAAGACGCTTGAGAAATTTTTCTTGGGTGTTGGGCAACAGTAGCGTATTGCTCATTCCAATCAATTGACAGACCTAAGTTTTTCCACAATGCCTCATACTTGACCTCGTCTGCTTTTGTCTGGATGGCACAGGCCTTTAAAAAGTCAGGTCGGGAGACTTTTTGAAACTGATTCATTTTTTTATTTTTAGTAGGAGTTGGACTCCAATCTTTTTGGGGAGCAAGTGTGGGATCACAGAGGACGCCAAAAGAATTTTGAACTCTACGTTCAGTGGGCAGTCCGTTGTTGTCCCAGCCCATAGGATAGAATATATTTTTTCCCATCATCCTTTGAAAGCGCACCAAAATGTCGGTTTGAGTGTAACTAAAGACGTGCCCTATGTGCAGGGAGCCCGAAACGGTGGGAGGAGGTGTATCTACCACAAAAGTATTTTCTCTTGAAACACTGGGATCATACTTGTAAATTTGTTTAGAGTTCCAGGCTTCGGTCCAAAATGGTTCCATCTGGCCGGCATTGTACTTTTTAGGTAATTTTTTAATCTTCATGGCACTTAAATCCTTAACGTTTTTTGTTTTCACATTTAAAGTACTTATTTAACACAAAATATGTCGAATTGTGAAAACTTTTAAGCGATAATAGTAAGGGTTATATTACTTTGGTTTTTTAGGAGCCCATTCATGGAAAGAAAAAATGTGAATAAAACTAAAATGATTTTAGTTTGTATCCTCTTTGTGCTAAGTGTCGATGGCAACGCCACAAACAAGGCCAAACAAATTAAAAGTGGAGCAAAGGCAGAGGTGTCGGCCGATAAAGTCGCCGGAGTAGAGGCATTGGCCACTTCCGAAGATGAAGACTTAGTTCCCCTTGAAGATGATAAAGAATTAAAGCTGCTGGAGCGTCCGAAATTTCCCAAATTTGTCGATCCCCAGGAAAAAGAGAGGATTGAGAGAGCTTGGATAGAAAAAGTAAGGCAAATAAAGCAAAAAAAGGCCGCCAGGAAAAAGGCAAGACTCGCCAGAGCTAGAAAAAAACGAGCAAGCTTAAAAACAGCTAATATGCAAAAAACAAATAACGTCAAAACTAAAAAAGCAATTGGAAAAAACATTAACCCTAGCACTAAAGGGACAAAACAAACTGTTAAAAAGGTGAGCCAATCAACGGACAAAAGAAGCATTTGGCAAAGGTGGAAGAGTAAGGCCATTAAAAACTATCGGGCAATCAAAAAACAAATTGTAATCAAGTATAACCAATTTGTTAAAACATACTTGTAAAATTGATAAGATCTACATTTAAATTAGGGAGAAGTAGATGGAAGCACAAATCGGGCAGTTACTGGATGAGCTGGCATTGCAAAGTTTAGGTTTAGAAAAGACTAAAGAGATAGAGGACAAACTCAAAAAACTAATGCAACTTGATGAGTTGAATTTAGTTTATTTTTTATCCCTTTATTTTAAATATAAAAAAAAGGGACAAACTCAAAGGCCTCTGGCCATTAAAGATGAGTTGCATAATGATGACAATCAAGAATATGCCCTGGTCTATCCCACTGCTATGGCGCCACAGGAGCTTTTAAAGCAGCTACCTTATACAAGCTACACAGACCTTAACTCTTTGTACGATCAGGATAAAGCACCAAATGCAGTTTTGTGGATTAAAAAAATGCAAGCAGGGACAGGTTCCTCAATTCATCGCAATAAGTATTTGGCCTATCACTTTGGGATTGATGAAAAGGATGTCGAAATAGGTGCCAAAGGTACTGATTTATTTGTCAAATTAAAAAGTGGAGACATAGTCAGCTTGGCAGAAATTCAAATTTTGCAAGCAATAAGTGATGCCGAGGGGGCAAAATTTAAAAAAATTATTCTCCATGATATTATCAGCGATGAAACCAAAGACTCTATCGAAGCTATATGGAACAAACAGTCTGTCGTGAACAAAAAGCTCAACTATAAACAAATTGTAGAAGATGCAAAAAACCTTGAGTACTTTGGTAAAACATTTCAGTATCATGTACCCACCATTGATAGCGATGGTGGAATTTCTTACAATCGACAGGCCCCAGCAGGCCATGCCCTCTTTGGCGTTGATGCCATGAGGGCCGCTTATATCGATAGTTTGCGCCCAAAAATTGAAAATGGAGAAACTTTAATCAGCTGTGTTGGAAATGGTGAAGATTTAAGTAGTGCCCCCGATCCGCTAATAACAAATTGGATGATAGAAAAAAAGGTACCACTTGTTATGGTGACTACCACCAAAACGGAGATTGATTTAAAAGGTGGGCAGATCTCAATTTTGCCGGATCCAAGCTCATCACAGACTTTTATAACCATGGTTGAAAAGGCCCAAGCACAAATGAGTGGGCAACTTGCACTGTTTGAAAAGCTAGGTCTTCGAGATGGTGATGGTGAGGCCTTTTTTAACACGAACATGATTTTAATTAACTACAATGAACTGACTCCTATTATAAAAAAGCTCGTAGAAGAGATAGGAGAGGCCGCATTTTTAGAAGTTATCGCACCTAGTTTGATTCAAAACCAAAAAAAGCAGCTAGACAATGACGGAGTGGAGCGCACCTATACACAACTTGAAGGAGCGATGGGAACAGTTATTTTAAATCTGGATAAATATTGGAGGAGTCGGTACAAAAAGGGGCTGGTCCATTTTTTAAATGTTGATGAGACAAATCGTACAAAATTTTTTAGTCCAATTAAAACCGCATTTGATTATTTTATGCAGTTTAGATCTGACCGCTTTGAATTTGATGAAAAGTCATTTAGACTAGTTAACAAAAATTGTGGGATGCTTCCCAATGTTGCTTTAAAAGATAAGTTTTACAAGAGCGTCCAAAATGTTTTGGATACCTTTTTAGGCTGTCAAATTATCGATTTAAAGTCTTTGATAGTAGAAGGGAAGGCCGACTTTAGGGATGTAACCTTAAAAGGAAACATTGAAGTCAAAGTTATCAGTGATGAAGTTGTAAAGGTTAAAAGCAAGTGGCCGTCTTTAGAAGATGAATCGCTTACTATTTAAATTTAAAAGGACTAAAAGATATTATGAATGCAGGTGTTCAAACGATAGTGCTTTTAATTGCTTCAAATATTTTTATGACATTTGCTTGGTATGCTCACTTAAGACATTTAAGTGGGCGTTTTTGGTTTTGGGCAGTACTTTTTAGTTGGGGGATTGCTTTTTTTGAATACCTATTGCAGGTACCTGCCAATCGCATCGGTTTTACAGTATTTTCACTGCCCCAACTAAAAATTATTCAAGAAGTAATTACATTACTAATCTTTATCCCATTTTCAGTGTTTTATATGAAACAGGCGATGAAGTGGGACTTTGTATGGGCCTCACTGTGTTTAGCGGGGGCAGTGTATTTTATTTTTAGATCAAAATTTTAATACCCAGCGCACTTTTTGTTGACGCTAGCTATTTCTTCTAGATCATCACAACCAAAAGAACCAAGTCGCTCACACATAAAATCGACGCACTCTAAGTCAAATACTCCACGACAGCTATTGGCCAAAGTAACCATCTCTTCTAGGTCATCATATTCAAATTTGTGCATGAAAGTGATACTTTTTGTAATACAGTCTCCATCGTAGTTGCCGCGACAAGCACGAAGAAGCTGATCGATTTCATTGTCATCATCACACTCAAAGGCCCCAAGATTTGAACAAGCAGTTTTAAAACAGCCTCGGCCAGAAGGTGGTCGACACCTATCACGATCTGCTCGCGTGAGATGTTTGTTCTCTATGGATTGAAATTTTGTGAGCTGAAAATACTCTTCAAAAATCTGATTTAAATTTGGGGTGGGGACTTGCTTACCATAGGCAAAAAAACTCATAAACAAGATACATAGGGTAGAGATAGCTACTTTCACAATCAACCTCCTGAGGTATAGGGTATAAAATATTACTTATGCATTTTAAGTATTATGCATAAATGCAATGAATGACAACGAGATTTTTTAGGAAGAGACGATTTGAGTATTAATTGTAAGAAAATATAATATTAAAAAACAAGGTGCGCAGATTCCTGTAGGCTCCGCATTATTACTAGCACCGAAAGTCTTAGGTAAAAAATTCTGGATCTTTATTATCACCTAATATCGATATATAATCACTATAACGATATTCGTAGAAAAATCGTAGTCGGGGATAAAGTATGAAAAAACAAACAATTTTCCAAATTATTGGATTGATCTTAATGCTTTTGCTATTTGGCTGTGAAAATAGCAATGATTTGGCCGATAATGCAAAATTTTGGGGCAATGGAATTACCCGGGATAACTTTCAAAGTTTTGGTGCTAAAAAACAACAAGAGTACAGAAAACAATATGAGGATGCGCACCAGAAAGCGGCACTAATTATGCGTACCGACAATAGTAGATTAGCAAGAGGTACATCTCCATTTAGTAGTATTCCAACTCGTCACTACTTGGATGAATTTAAAAAACAAGGTGGATGTTCTGCAGTACGAAAAGGGGGGATACCTTTTAATTTTGGATTTAAAAATTGTAGTTCACCCTACGGCAGTGATGAAAATAAAGAGCACTTCAAGACCAAATTTAAAGCGCTCATGGAAGATTTAAAAAATATGGCACGTTTAAACACAATGCTACTTAAGGCCCATATGGCAGAAGAGCTAAAAATTCACCAAAATGCCCTAGAAGAAATCCCCGTGGGAGTTGCTAAAAAACTATTTATTGATACGCATAATGCCCGCCATTTTAGAGATAAAATTGACTCTACTCATATAATTCTTCCACCTGGTGCCGATGTGGCCCTTAGAAAAACTAAAGCAAAATATAAGAAGCTGCAAAAACTGATAAGTGAATTACAAACACTACAAAGGGCCCAGGGCCAAGACCGCAGTGACAATGCTGATTTAGGCCGGGAATTTTTAAAAAAGAGAATTCATAGAGCATTAACTGAATATAACGAAATCAAGTTAGATAAAGATATCAAACAATTAAAAAAGCAAGGCTTTCAGTTTTCTAAAGTGGATGGTAGGGAAGTTGAAGATGTATTAAAAGACCCCCTAAAGTCTGTCGATTCTTTAGTCATGACCCCTAAATGGCTTGTATCTGAAGAAGTAACTGGCAAAAAGGTATCTGCAGCAAAATTACAAAATCAGATCACTTCTTTACAAAAGACACTAAACACACAATATCAATCTTTTGAAGATGAAATCTTCAAACAATCCGGACACGCTGGAGTGGGGAAAGGGTTTTTTAGTAGCTCTAGCAATGTACTGCTGCAAAAAGTAAGAATTAAAACCGGTTGGCCATTTTCTCCAGAGCAGAAGTTTAATCTTGTAAAAGGTATCATTGACGCCAAACCAATGAGTGAAAAGCAAAGCGTTTATCGCGAATTGTTTGACAGATTAAAGCGATCAAACATCCCAGGTGGAGGCAAGGCATCTCAAGCGGCAAGGTTTTTTGATAACCAACAGCGATTAAAAACTCTAACGGGACATGAATATTTACAAAAGCAATTTTTAGATAAAATGGATGACCTAGAAAAAGGAATTAAAGATAAAGATTCAACTTTTACTCGTTGGAAAAAAGAGTTATGTAGTGGGGTAGAGCGTACAATCTCTTTGGGGTCTTGTGATATTAGTGACATTTACAAATCATTCAATGCTGTGGGAAAAGGTCATGATGTAATTAAAGACATGGCAAAAATGCTAGGCATTGACTTAGGTGGTGTCAAAAATATTCATGGACTATATGCTAGTGGAAATTTTAATCAGTATCTAAAAGATAACTTAGCCAATATTGAGCAATTTCATCGCTGTCTAATGGATACATTTGGCAGAAGTTGTACAGGGGACGGATATGGTAGCTATATAGACCCAGACATTGATGATATCAGAAAACACAAAGGAGACCCACACATGTACGATCGAAGAAGAGGGTTACCTACAAAACCTATGGTTGCCCCTGCGATTCAAGATCCAACAAGCACCTCAAGGTAACCCTCCTCAAGGTAACCGTCACAAGGGTGATCGCACTTAATCTTTGACATTAGGACGCTCCATGCCACTTATGACTGCCAGCAAATAGTTGTTGTCCCAAGCGGACTTCAAGCGTTTTCCTTTAATACTTCTTTTGCTCGTTTTTTCTTTTTTCAACAAGT
>JADHTQ010000107.1 GCA_016784965.1 Bacteriovoracaceae bacterium
CAATCGGGTTGCTGGTTCGTATACTCTGCCAGTGACTGGAGAATAGGGGTCAGGTCTAACATTCTTACATTATGATTCTTCACGTTGTGAAATAAACTGCAACGGCATGTAAGAATGTTAGACCTGACCCCTTTCTACATTCTTCTGAACAATTGGCAGTGTGTCATTATCTAAAAACTCCCCTGAGAACGCCCAGAACCATCGCAGAACTAAATAAAGCAATTATTTGAGGCTTGTCTACATATATATTAAATCTTAGCGTAGCGGTCGATTTGAGCATTATACAGCATACCCCTATGTAGTATAAGCATGCGCAAAATGTAAGTACACGCACGCACGCACGAGGCAAAAAAACCCTCTTACGTGATGGGACTAAAAAACAAATATTTTAACAAAGATTAAACTGCCCTTGTTTATATCTGATATTGCAGGAAATAATTGGTGGCGGGGGAAGGATTTGAACCTTCGACCTTCGGGTTACGAGAACACAAACTACCAATTCCTCTCAATTCCTCATTTCTTTTATTTTCTTCTATTTATTCTTGTATATTAATAGTTTATCTCTTATAATAAGTTCTCAGTAATTCTCCCCTTTTCTATATTGTTTAACAAAATGTGTGGGGTATAGTGTGGGGTATGGTTCTATAACCACAATTTAAACTCAAAAAGTAAAGGTCTTATGCCAATTCAAAAAAGACACTCAACTAATTATGCTGGAGTACATTATATTGAAGGAACATCTCTTGATGGAAAACAGTCTGAAAAGGTTTTCCTGATTAGATATCGTAAAGGAGGAAAGGCAGTTGAGGAAAAAGCTGGAAGGCAATTTAAGGACAACATGACATCCGCCAAAGCTTCAAGAATGAGGGCTTTGCGGATAGAAGGTAAATCAGAAACTAATACAGAAAAACGAGCTAAACAAAAAACAGAGAAAGAAGCGTCAATTAATCGTCCTATACTAAATTTACTGTTTACAAAGTATCTAGAATACAAAGGTGATTCACTAAAGGGAGTAAGGACAGATAAAAGTCGGTTTACCAATCATCTAGAAGGATCGTTGGGTAAGTTAACCCCCGAAGAGATAGACTCTTTTACAGTTAAGCGTTTAGAGAAAAGCATTGATCAGAAACATACATCTGGAAGTACCCGCAATGTACTTGAACTACTGAGAAGGATCATAAACTTTGGAGTTAAAAATAAATTATGTTCACCATTGGATTTTGTAATAAAATTACCAAAAGTTGAGAGTGAACGGATAGAAGTATTGACAGATGAGCAGTTTGAAGGTCTAGCTGAGGCGTGGAGTGAGTATCCAGACAAACATATTGTTAATCTTCATAAAGTTATTGCATGGACAGGTATGAGACCTTCAGAGCCATGTAGTCTTAAATGGGATGACGTTGACTTCAAGCATAGTGTGATTATGAAACGAAATACCAAAAGTGGAAAAGACAAACCACTTAAAATGAGTAAAGAAGTTTCCACTATCATGATGGATCAAAGGACATTGCTGGAGTCTGAGGCAAGTAATATGCGGAACAGTGCCTTTGTATTTCCACGTAGAGACGGCGGAAAAAGGAATCCAGACGGATGGAGAAAAAATGTTAAAGAAATTTGCATTCGTGCAGGTATACCGAAGAGTTATCGCCCAAACTATTGCTTACGCGATACTATTGCTTCCACTATGCTAAGTAATGGTTCCCCAATGGATGAGGTAGGATATATGCTAGGCCATGAACTTGGTTCTCCTATGATGAAACGATATGCTAAGTTTGTTGATGGCGCTCAGCAACGTATAGTAGACCGTGCAGATGAACTCATGCAAAGGAAGTTACAGTCTCTAAATTAAGTTAATGAAATTGAGCAACAACGTACCAAAAACAGTGGCTGAAGAAATGCTGAGGTGAGTGAATGATAAAAAAATTACTATCAGGGAAAAAACGCTTCACGCTTTCAGAATGTGCTCAAGGTTGTGATTGCACAGAAAAAGATATTCTACAATTCGCAAGTGAAGGAAATATCTACCTGCAGGCTAACTTAGCGTATACAGAGGGTGACTTGTACGTTACAAATGATAGTATAGATACACCGAAAGAACTGAAGCAAAGAAGTTGGAAGGGGTATCAAACACTGACCCCCAACTTTTGTGAAAAATTACTTAGAAACTTTGATAAAGAAGTTTCAATTACCTCCATTGTTGCCACTCAAGAAGAAAGAGAAGAATTTAATCTAGATTATAATGATACTGTAGAAATTAGTTTAGATCCTTCAATAATTGTTTCTGGGGATCCTCTTGATCCTTTAGGTAGTAATATTCAAAAAGATTATCAATACATCACCACAAAAGATGTTTGGGTTTCAAGGGAAGAATATGAAAGATTGAGGTCTGAAAATGAAGGTGAGATGGAGCAGTTAGTTAAAATTAGTACCAACAAAGAAACTACACGTACTTTTCATACAGATTATCTTGCCTCTCAAGCAATTGCAGAGAGTGATAAGCCATTAGCATTTTGGAGAAAAATAAAACAACTCGCTGGTGAATCACGAGGGGAAACCCGAATTAATGTTGAAGGAGCAGGATATGTCTATTTGAAATATGCAAAATCGGCTGAGGGGAATGCTGTTTGGTATAGTTGGCACAAATTTGAACATTCTGAAGATGGTACGCTTCTTAAAAAATCAACATTTGATGAAGCTTTTAGATTAGAAAAAAAGAAACAAAAAATGTCCAAGTCAAAGAAAAGTCAAAGATAAGTCAAAGAAATATCAAAGGAATTTATTTTTCTGCATCTTGTTAATTGCTCTCCCATTTTACATTAAATTAGACTGGATACTGTCAACTCCTCTCAAGGAGTCTTTTTAACCTTTCAGACAGGTATACAGTATGGAAAAATTACCCCAATATCTCACAGAAAAGCAGGTCTCTGAATCAACAGGGCTAAGCCAAAAAACATTGTCCCAACATAGATGGAAATCTGCGGGACTACCCTATTCAAAGTTTGGTCGTAGTATACGATACAAGTTAGATGATGTTTTAGCTTTTATGGAGGCTGGACGAGTAGAGCCTGAAACTTCTAATACCCACTAAAAACAGCGAAACCCCGCAAAAGGTCATAGACCTAAAACAGGGTTTCAGTAATCAAGTAAATCCGCCCGTGGAAGCTGATTTCTTGTGTTGTATTTTATGGATTTAAGCCAGCAATTACAAGACAAGAATGTGCTTTCGGGCATTTCCATAAAACTAAAATGACTAATTTCAATAATAATACATTTGAAGCCAAAGAACATGATGAAGAGCATGAACCTGAACAAAACACACTAAAGCAATCGTTGGAAGGCTCAGACATTCTCAAAAACTTCTTCACAGACTGGAATCCCACCTTACAAATAGCACTTGAGAAAATAGCAATGGGCCACAACGTTACATTTGATACGGCTCTTGCTGCTTTTCTTGGCATGTGTTCTGTTGCAATCGGTGGTAATAAAACCATAGTTTCTGGAGATTGGGAAGAAAAGGCACTGCTTTGGTTAGTATTTCACGCACCTACTGGTAAAGGGAAAACACCGCTTTTAAGGGATTGCGGGAGAGATGTTTTGGCTGTAAGAAATAGTGAGCTTTTTGACGATTATACAGAACAGCAAGCATCACTTGAAAGATGGCATGAAACTCCAAAAGAAATTCGAGATGAAAGGCCTGAAGTTTCAGCTAGAATGATTTGGGTTACGTATACGACTCTGGAGAAATTAACAGACAGCCTGTTAAACAACACTACTGGTATTGGTTTGATTCATGATGAACTAGACGCCTTAATTTCTGGCCGTAATCAGTATAAAGGGAAAGGAGATGATGCTCCAAAACTCCTTGAATTGTGGAACGGTAGAGAGATTTCAAATCCTACGATGAATAGCTATCGCTATATAACAGATTCATTCGTCCCCATAATCGGTGGTATCCAAACAGATTTGTTGAAGAAAATATTTAATCCAGAAGATATAGCAAATGGTTTTGTTGCTCGTTTTTTACTCGTTCCTTTTAGACACCCCACTCCTCCATTAATTGACTCGGAAAGGAAAAAAATAAGAGACAATATTTCAAAACAAGAACGAAACTCTATTAATTTGATAATAAAACAGTTGATTGATCAAAGAGAAATAAAAGAACAGTTTAGTTTTGACAAGGATGCTGAAGACTTAATATATCAACAGCATGACAAGTTCACAAAAGAGTCAAATAAAAAATTACAGGAGATGTATTCGAGTTTTCAGAAGTTGAAAAATTATTGTTTACGAATATCCTTACTCATTCATTGTATAAAAGGTGAGACTGGGCCTGTTTCAGTTAACACAGTATCTGAGGCAATAACTTTAAATCAATGGTTCTGTTCAAATATGCAGTCTGCTTTCATTGAAACTTATCTTTGCGAACGTGATCAGACTTTGAGTAAAGTTTTTACACGTCTTAGTGAAGCTCATATACCTCTATCTGTAGACAACATTTACCAAGGCCTACGAAAGTCTGTTAAAGGCAATAGTGATATCCGTAAACAGATTGCTTTACTGCAAGAAAGCGGATTAATTGATGAAATAAAGGGGCCAAAAGGAGGGAAAAAATATATTGCAAAGCCAATTCTTTAAGAACTTTCCGAATAGTACACTAAGAATGCGCTAAGTCCTGATATTCACTGGGTTTATTAAGGTGTACTTTTTCAAAATATAAACATCAAAGTACACTATGATCTTTAACTAAGTGTACCTGAATATTAAATTAAACAAAAGGTACAGCAACTTAAAGGCCCTTATTTAGAAGGGATCAAAGGCATATTAGTGTACTTTTGAACATATACTAAGAAATGATGATGGAATTATCTGAAGTATTAGCAAAGAAGTACTTGGAACGACAAGAAGCTCGAGTGAAGTTAGATGCTACTAATGGGCAAAATGTATCATTAAAAGAGCCTAAAGACACCCCAGAAGAAACAAAATCGCAAACCTACTTTGGCATGAGTCCATCACCTTGTACCGAACAGCAAAGGCTGGAACTATTCTGGTCTATACTTGGAGAATGCATCGAAGAACGAAAGCAGTTTATCTTCCAATGTGAGAATGAAGACGAAGCGGATGAGTTAAGAAATCTTACTTATACTCTTGTGTTTCAGCTCAATGACATATGGGAAGTTTACCTTGATGATCTGGTTGTGAAAGCGAATCCACCAAGGAGTAATGCTGTACCGAACACCCATTGAATGTTTAGATTTCAGAAAGATTGTTCCTCTTCATAACCTTCCAAAGCCTACACCCACTTCTCTTTTAAAACACTCACTCAACACTCTTTCCATTCCGGTACTGAGTATTTCTAGTACTTTATGCAAAAAAAATTGTCTTGACCTTTCTATCATAATTTATGATACTCCACATTTTAAGAGGGGCTTATCCTGAATTACTAATTATTGATCTTTGCAAAAAAACGAATGATTAAATAATTTATGAAAATAAATCTAACAATAATTATAGTAACATCAATCCTTCTATTCGGTTGTTCTGCAAAAATTACCAAAGAAGCTGCCCAAATAGCATTTCATTCTCAAATGAGTAATTTACTTGATGGTTGCCAGCGGTTAGGTACAATAAAAGTGGAGTATGAACAACAATTCTTACTCTCTGACGATGGGAATTTAGAGCAATTGAAGAATGACATGCGTCAAAAGGGACATGATGAACATGGTGCAGATAACGTGGTGTTTATTAATGCAGAACCAGTTGAAAGTGGACTATTCAAAGATGAACCGCTTACCTTAGATTCTCTAAAAAGGGGGGAGATTTTCGGTGATGATATGATTTATGGACAAGGAGTTGCTTTTAAATGTGACTAAATGCAAGGGATTTGATTATAGTTAGAGAGATTAATTCACCCTATTTATTCAAAGGTAGGTGTTAAATTTGATATTGAAAGAATCAAATAATTTATCCCACATTTTAAATTTATCCCACATTATACCATATTGTTTTTCTTCTAAGTTACTGATTTGTTAAGATTAACCCTGTCACTCGGGGGAATGTATTTTGTGTTTCGCCTGCACATTCCGAGATTGTATTAATTTACAAAGAGTTAAAAGCAAACTCAGAGATTATGGATTTCTGAAAACTAAGAGGGGACTGTGACACAATGTCATAGTTGCAAAAACTGACACCAACTCTGATTTGTTTACAGAGTTGTACTCCTCAGTTGATAAGGCCAAAGCTATTATCTGTAGATTCTGTAGCCACAAATTCGAGTCTGAAAGCAATAGTGTGAATGTAGAGCCTCAATAGAACGTCCTTTCCGTTAACCTTTGCAAACAATATTAAGTCTCAATCAATTTGATTTACGGATAATTCTATCTAAAATATATGGTGGTAAATGACCGGCTAGAGTAGGTGGGGGATTGTAATATTAAATTCTGTATCTTATGTTATTTACTAGCATTGATGAAGGTTTGTATTCTATATACTCGGGGTTATAAGTGTTCATCCAGCCAGTTCGGGGCCTGATATACTTCTCCTACTTCTGAAGGCACTTATCAACATCTCTGCTCCATCATCTCCAACAAGACTAACAAGCTGAGCATTGAGTTCTTCAACTGATTTCTCTTTGACTATTTCATGTCTATCAACTGGCCTAAACCCAGCTCTATCCAAAAGATCGCGAGTTGCACCTAAACGTACACTCTCACTTTCAGCATTCTCTGCAAGATCAGATAGTATATTCAATGCCCTAGGTGCTATTTCGGCAAAGTTACGATGTAACTCCTCAGTTATTTCATCTGCACACTCTCTTCGGAGCTTACAAGCTTGATTACGCAATGTATGCGTGTCTTTGTATCCAGCCTTCTTTGCTGCTTCTAGGTGATCGCCAGAGCGTACGTACTCTTCAACGAACACCTGCCTTTGATTAGTTAAGTTAGTATTTGCCATAATTCTCCCATTGGATTTAGTTGTTCAAAGTTTATAAAACCGAAAATCTCCCCCGTGTAGGTTGATGGGATGATATATATAAAGCTTGATGCCAGTTTTGTGGCCCCACCCCCCTTCATTGCTCTTTTAGACCTTGCCAATATTCAGCTAGACTGTGAATAGAATTAAAGAGAATGATTATTTTTGGAAAAGCACACACACAGCTCCTGATCCACCGCCACACCCTGGGCCAACTAGCTTCCATCCCGCAGCTAAAGCAGCATCATGGGTTATTGCTCCACTACTTAAAACAGTGTCGTCACTTGCATCACAACTGGAGTAAGTAACAACTTCAGAGCTATAGTTGGCATATTTACAAAACATCGTGTGGGATATCGCGCTTGGCCCTGCATTTGCCAGAGTTATTGAAGGAAGTGATGATACCGTTACAGTGGTCGTACCGTCTGCATTTAGAATACCTGTACTGCTTGTGCTCTTGTTGCTACTAGACCTGCTGCACATTGTCAGCGTCAGACCAAGAATTGCTACCAAGAACACCTGCCATAGTCTTTCTTTCCACATGATTCCTCCTAAGTTAGGTTAAAAAACACTTAAATAAAAC
>JADHTQ010000047.1 GCA_016784965.1 Bacteriovoracaceae bacterium
TCAGCAAAGCAACTTTCTAGTTACATCGACCCTAACAAAACATACTCTTAGGTTCTTTCTCATCTTCTCTGGTTTTGTTACATCCTCGTAAAAAAATGTAACATAAACTCTTCGTTCTTTATTCAATTTTTAATGAGCACAACTTGTGGTGGAGATGACAGGAGTCGAACCTGCGACCCCCTGCGTGCAAAGCAGGTGCTCTCCCAACTGAGCTACACCCCCTCTCTTTATTCACGGAGTATATCCATAAACCAACAAACACAAGCTGAGGTGCAATCTATTCGAGTTGCTTATTAATGTCAACCATTATTAATTTTTTTTCGATTATCTTTCCAAATGTCTAACACAAATATATAATACTTAAGTACTTAGCTAACTAGTTGTTTATAAAAAGATATAAAAATGAGAATATTCCCCCGTTTCAATATAGTTATTGTAACCTGTTTTTTGTTCGTTGCGGTATTGTCGTGCCAAAAAAAATCTGCAGACCTAAGTGATTTAAACGAAGGCCAAAAAGTTATTACGCCGACTCAAACCCTCAAAGCTTCCGATCTTCAAATTGATTCTACAGGGCTTTCACGCGTTAAGGGCGTGATTAAGACGGCTTACGGAAATATTACATTAAGATTTTACCCCAAACACGCCCCAAATACTGTGACTCGTATTTTAGAACTTGTGCAACAAGGCTTCTACGACGGGCTGACCTTTCACAGAGTAATCCCTAACTTTGTTATTCAAACTGGAGACCCCACAAATTCAGGCACCGGTGGAACTGGGATAAGATTGAGAGCGGAGTTTAGCAATATACAGCATATAAAGGGAACAATTGCAATGGCCCGTGGCGAAAGCAATGATAGTGCAGACTCACAATTTTATATTACCCTAACCACCTCTCCACATTTAGATAAAAAATATACTGTCTTTGCACAAGTTAGTGACGGATTAAGTGTGTTAGATAAAATTACAAAGGGTGACAAAATTCTCTCCTTCTCTATCATTAGATAAAACACTTCACATATTTAAATTATTAAAATTATTGGTATATTGTATTAATATTTATTCTGATGCAACCAATTCTATGTTCAAATCGTTATAGTATTATAGCTCAATTATTTTACTAAAAGAGATAACTTGAAATGATAGAAAATTTAAAAGAAGTATATTTGCTCTACCACAAAAATATTTTAGCTCTTAGCTATCATTATATAGGCAATGTGCAAGAGGCAGAAGAAATCACTCAAGAAGTGTTTGTTAAGTATTCAAAAGTGTTGAGAAGTAATGACGAAATACCACATATTAAAGCATGGCTGTATCGAGTAACAATTAATCTATGTTTGGATCAAAAACGTCATTATAAAGTAGCAATAAAATATGTAAAAAATTTAATATCTCGTGGAGAAGTCGTAGACAATGCATATAACAAATTTGAGCTTAATGAGACGATAAAAGAGTTGCTAAAGGATCTCGATGAAAAAAGTAAAATGATTTTAATATTGCGGTACTTAGAAGATATGGATTACGGCCAAATAAGTGAACTAATGGACACTCCTATTGGCACCTTAAAATCAATTTGCAATCGAGCAAAATTGAAAATAAAAAAGGACATGAGAGATGAATGAGTCACTTAAAAAAATATTTCATAACTCAAAAAAGTTGTTTCTAAAAGATTGGGAAAGATCGGATGAGTTGTGGAGACAAATTGAGGTAAAAGCAAACAAAAGCAGCAAGAGAACTCTTTTTTCAAAACATACTGCAGCAGCAGTAAGCTTAACACTTACAGTTTTATTTATAATCTTTTTTAGTGTCGACACCAAGCTTTTTAACTCCATTAAACAAAAACAAATTCTAGCAAATGAAAATAGCTTTTTTATATCAGATTATTATTTTGATGATGATGAATATGATGAAGAGGTTATAGCAGATAACGGTACTGAAGACTATTTAGATGAAATTGATGGCTATTTTGATTCATATGAAAACATTTTTTAAAAGGGAGGACATCATGAAAAAAATAACTTTAATATTTGTATCACTTCTTTCAACCAACCTTATCTTTGCACAACCAGGCGGCAAAGGCAAAAGCGATGAACAAATCAAAGAAGGTTTTAAGGGTAAAGGCGGTGTCTGCAAACAACTACTGCAACAACAGCTAGGCCTTACAAATGCACAAAGAGACAAACTATTTGAGGTTAAAAAAAGTCACCGCAAGACCATGCATACTGTAAAAAAAGCAGGCATGGACTTACGTTTTGAGTTGCGCTCTTTGCTGCTAGAAGAAAAATTAAATGAAGCTAAAATTGAGGGGTTGATTAAAAAAGTTGGGGAAAACGTACAAGCCAGGCTTAATGCAAGATACCAGCTTGTAAAGCAAATAAAAGCAAACCTAAAACCTGAACAAATCAAAAACCTAGACTTAGATACTCTATGGAGAGGTCGACGTGGAGGAATGGGTAAGGGAAGAGGAAGAGGAAGAGGAAGAGGAAAAGGCATGGGCATGGGTCAAAAACAAGGTAGGCAAGGTAGGGGTCAGTAGCAGCCTATGGCTGTATAATGAATACACGTGGTGATTAAAAAAATGCTCAATAAACGACATCACAAATTAATTTATCCAATCTAAATTGCGATATGAACGTATTCCAAGTATGGTAGCAAGCAAGGTTGGCAAAAAAACTGCCACATAGCTTGGAATAAGCCCCTTTCTTGCAAAAGCAATTCCTGCAAACAAAAGAACATAGTAAAGCGTGATGGTAAGTAGCGCCCAAGAACTTACATTTCTAGAGCTGCCACGACCTTTTTTAACTCCAAAAACAAAACCCAAAAGTATAAACACAATACATTGTAGTGGTGTATTATGTCTTGTCCAAAGTTCCAGCTCACTTTTAACTAAGCCTCTATTAAACTCTCCGGGTCTTAACTTCAACTTTTGTTTGTACATTTTATCTAAAAGTTCCGCCGTAGTTCTCATCCCATCTTTGGTCACATAGTGAATGGATAACCTGTTGGGTCTAGCTGGAAAATTGTACTCTTTGAAAAATATCTTCTCTACGTCACTTTCTTTACCTTTTTGCCTCGAGAGGTTGATTATATTCCCATTTTTTAAATGAAATTTTACTACTGGAAACTCTAGCTCTTTTGGTTTTTGCTTAATAAGCTCACCTGATGAAGCAAAAATAATTCTTTCAGTCCCCTCACTGTTGTTTTTATTCTTAGAAAGAATAAAAACATTTTTTAACTCCTTTCCTTTATTTGAAACCTTCTCTGCAAATAAAATTATTGATGGGATCTGTGTAAAGAATTTTTCAGACCTTATGTCTCTTAGCATGCTAGCAGACCCTAAACGAATTATTCCTTTTCTGAATTCTCCATTTGAACGTGGTACAATGTTTCTATTTAATGAAAAAATGGCAATCGCAATAAAGATACCTATCATTAAAAATGGAAAGAATAATTTAAACTTTGAAACTCCAAAGGAGCGCATAGCAATTATTTCTGAATCCTCACTTAATTTATTTAGAGTATAAATCATCGCTAAAATTAGTGCCAGCGGTACAGCTACTGGTGTAAATGATACTGAAATGTGCAACATTAACTCGAGCACTGTCTGCACCTCAACGCTTTTACTAGCAATAAAACGTATAATTCTAAATAGTTGAAAGGTGACTAAAAACACTACAAAAAAAGTGAGGCTTATTATAAAAGGGGGCAAAAAACTTGCCGCCAAATATCTTTGAAGTATTCGTAACATTATGTTAGTTTAACTGTTCGTTACCGAATTCTCAAGTTACACAAATGAAACGCGGAGTTTAAGCCATGAAGACAACCTTAATTTTGAATACTTCCAAGCACCCAAATTCCTATATGTTTGTTCTACCAATCTTCACCAAGAGCACTTCAGGTAAAAAAACCGGGCAAAAAAAAGTACCCGCAGCCCTGGATTTGTCGCACTGGTCCAAGGATCTAAAAAATGAGTTTAAGGCAATAAATGCATCTAAGCATTTTAAAGGAAATAACGGTGATACCTTAACTTTCACCAAAGGGAAAAATACATACTTGGGTTTTGGACTCGGTGATGCAAAACAAATTGATGGTGAGACCTTTAGAAGAGAAATTTCTAAATTATATAAGGCCATTAAAAATAAATATGATGACGCTGTACTTTTATTAGATGGTGTTTTGGATAAAACAAATTTAAATATCGATGAGATCGTTTATACTACCTCAGAAAGTATAAGTCTTACCTGTTATGGATTTGAAAAATATAAATCAGTTGAAGCTAAATCAAAAGATGTTTTGCAACATATTATATTGTCATTTTCAAAGGTTGATAAATCACAACAGTCTTTGGCCAAAAATGCGCTAAAGCGTGCAGACATTATTAGTAGTAGTGTTAATCTTGCTCGCGACTTTGTTTTTGAAGCACCAAACATTTTAGATTCAGAAAATTTTGCAAAAGAAGTTGCTAGTGATGCTAAAAAGATTAAGGGAGTCAAGGTTAAGGTTCTCAAAAAGGAGCATTTAAAAAAGGAAAAAATGAAGTTATTTTTATCTGTAAATGCAGGGTCTAGTAAGGACCCCAACCTAGTTCATTTATCCTATGTACCTAGCAAGGTAACTAGAAATACTCCACATATTGCATTAGTTGGAAAAGGTTTAACTTTTGATTCTGGTGGGTATTCTCTTAAACCACCAGCTTCCCAGGTAGGTATGAAAGGGGATATGGCCGGCGCCGCAACCGTTTATGGTGCATTTAAGGCCGCCGTTTTATTAAATCCCAATGCCAAAATATCCTGTTTTTTAGGAATGACTGATAATGCAATTTCAAAAACTGCAACTTTCCCTGACTCTGTAATTAAGGCCAGAAATGGAAAAACTGTGGAAATTTTAAATACAGATGCCGAAGGTAGATTGGTTTTGGCCGATGTTTTAAGCTATGCTTGTGATCAAAAGCCAGACGTAGTAATAGACTGTGCCACTTTGACAGGAGCCATTTCAGTGGCGCTGGGTAACCAGATATGTGGTCTTCTAAGTAACAACGATAAATTATGTGAAAACCTTAAGGTTTCGGCTAACAATATACGTGAATATATTTGGCGTCTTCCAATCATAGATGAGTTTAGAGATAGTGTGAAATCAGAGATTGCAGATCTTAAAAACGTTGGAAAAAACCGTTATGGTGGATCATGTACTGCAGCTGCTTTTTTAGAAAACTTTGTCAGCAAAGATGTTGCTTGGGCCCATTTAGACATTGCAGGGATTGCTACTGACCAAACGCACTTACCTTATTGCCCTTCAAAAGGGGCATCTGGCTTAATGGTACGAACACTGGTTCACTTTCTTACTAGTTATGAAAAACAATAGCAGCGACCCGCCGTTTAAAATTGTACTATATGCACCAGTTATCCCAGGCAATACTGGAAGTATTGGGCGAACGTGTGTAGGCCTTAATGCAGAATTGATATTGATTAAACCATATGGTTTTGATCTTAGTGAAAAGTCGGTGCGCCGTGCGGGTCTTGATTATTGGAAATATGTACAACTTAAAGAGTTTGACAGCTTTGATCACTTCTTAAAGGTTGAAAATCCTTTGCCTAATAATCTATTTTTTTTTAGTAAAAGTAGTACTTCTACCTATTATCAGGCAAACTTTCAAAGGGGGTGTTATTTAATTTTTGGCTCTGAGACAACTGGATTACCAAGTGATCTTTTCAGTCAATACAAAACTAATTTTTTTAAAATTCCCATGTACAGTGATAAAATTAGATCCCTTAATCTGGCAAATGCTGCAACAACTGTTTCTTATGAGGCATTAAGGCAAATAGATTTTTAAAACCAATAATTTAGAGACAACCTGAATGCCTTATCTATGATTCCTTCTACTCTAACAGCTCCAAATTTTAGTGTAACACCTGCTGCGACCTCTGTACTCTCACCGATTGACTTGAGCTTATCTGCAATATTTAAAACTGATCCAAATATATACTGCTTGATTGAACCCCTAATTGATAACCATGAATTTACATCTGCTTCAAAAGCAACATTTATAGGTAAGACATTTGCAGCAGAATCATAACTTCCTTTAAGCTTGGTCCTTTGATGCCGATACATAATATCAGAAAACATCCTCATTCCCTTTTTCATTTCATAAATCTTACCCAATCCCACAGTATACATTATGTCACTGTATTCATTAGTAGTGCTACCAACACTAGAGGTATATCCAAGCTTAGAGTACTCAGCAAAAATTTTGAGGTCAGAAATAACGTATGCCCCTCCTACTTGAATACCGATATCTCCATTCCACTTATCAGTGCCCGTAGCTGAACCTTCAGCGCTATCTTTTAAATTAAAATTAGTATAGAGTTCAGCATCTTTCACTACAACTCCCAACCCCAAACCAACTGCTAAAAATTTCCTTCTCGCTACACTTTGATCGTCTTTACCAAAGGCAAAATTTGTTCTGATTCCCCATTCTATTCCGGCATCTCCTGCAAAAAATAGATCTACTCTGTTGTCTGCAGTTAAAAAACCTTGGGCCAATTTTTCGTCAAAATAATAGCCCTCCATATCACTACCTAAGTAAATCCCATATAAAAAATAACCTACCTCTTTAAAAACACCGCCTTCGGCGTTTGACTCATAATCCTTACCGGGTATCGGCTCCCCCACCTCGGTTACAATATAATCTTTAATAAAGTTTAAATATGCAGAGTTTACAAAAACCGATCTTGTATCATTGATGTAGTAAGATCTATTACCACCATCTTGGCCTAGAGCAAACAACCTTGCCTTAGAAGCATATAGCTTGCTTGTAGTAGCAATACATAAGGAAAAAAATAATATTTTTAATTTAAAGCGCATACCAAACCTCAAGCTTTTAAAGGTTACTTTTTAAAATTTAAGTTCTTTTTGGGAATTATTTATACTTACTACTGCCCTAACAAAATGGCTAAGACCATTTTGATGTGGACCCAATGGAGCATTGACACCTATAAAGTGAGGAGTCTTGGCACTACATAAGGTTTTATCAAACTCATCATTTGATGGTTTGCCATTGGAGTATAGCTCACTCAAACAAATGAATTCATCCTTAAGGGACTTACTAAAGTTTGGAAAAATTTTCTCCATATTTCTTCTTAGAGTTTTAATCTTTTTTGAAATCTCATCTTCTGTGGTCTGGTCTGAGTCTATAAAATGTAGAAATTCAATCTGTTGCCCTGCCTCATATGGCATCAGTTCTCCAATAAAGTGTCCCCATTGATGAGTTACACTTAGAGGTATAAACATAGTGGACTGATTATCTGAAATTGGCTCATTAAAAATATACTTAACAAACAAGACATCTTTTGAAGTTGCTTTTGCACACATTTGATAAAAGTTATCATCAAATAGTTTAACAGACTTTAATGAATCAATAAATTTTGAAGGATCTTCTCCCCAGATTAAGTAAGGTGATTCGATTAAATCACCCGTTGAACATTGAACTCTCCACAAATCTTCATCATTTTTAACAAAAGAATCAACTGAGGTGTAATTTAAGACTAAGCAATTATCTCTAAGTTGATCTAAAAACTTTTCATCCTTTAAAAAAAGAAAAACATCTTCTAAAGAGAAATCCACTCTACTCTCAATGAAAAACTCTTCTTCAGGGGTAGTCTTTCCTGGTTTGCTTCTTCCGCCAAAGAAGTGAAACTTTTGGTCTTTGTAAAATGAAGACTTTTCTTCACATTTTTTTAAACTCACTCCGGGATTCTGTAAAATGAACTCCCCAATATTTCTATCACCTCTGACAGTACTTGGTCCGCGAATAGTTAAATCATCTACTGTAATTTCACTCGGACTAAGAAGAATAACTTCGCTTTCTTCTACTGATTGGCTTATATAATAGTACATAGCAATTGAGAACAGATCATTGCCAACCACTAAGTAACGTGGTGTATGCACATTCACATCATTTGTACTTGAAATTTTTTTTAAGTCTTGTAGCTGCATAACAGGCATACTACTATCTTATGGCCAATTTGTCACCAACTCGAATCATTCTTGATTTGACTAGACGTAGATTTGATAAAATCAAAGTGTCAAGAGATGTTCCAGTCCTTTTTGCTACTCTCCAAAGAGTATCACCTTTTTTAACTGTGTAAAAAACAGTAGGATTATATATTTTTTTGCCTCTGCGCCTTGCTAAGTTTATACGCCTTCTGTATCTCCTTCTTCGCAAAACACTTTTTCGCGGTTTTTCGTATAAATCAGCATACATTTGATCCTTTCTACTCTGACCTTGTCTAAAAGGTAAGACAACGGTTGTACCTTTTGCTAAACGCTTCTTTGTTTTAATATTATTGAATTCTCGCAAAATTTTGGGTTTTAATTTGAATTTCTTTGCTACATCATACAAAGTAGACCTTCGTCCTCGGACTTTATAGATTTGGAAAGATTTTGCCTTTAAGTCTTGTGTCTTTATTACATCCTTCCAAACAACAGCAAAGCCTATTGGGATTCTCAGTTTATAATTTTGAACATTGGGGGGTGTATACCAACGCAAAATTTCTGGGTTGAGTCTTTGAATCTCTTCGAAGGGAATGCCTATCATCCGAGATAAAATCATCAAATCGGTAAATGGAGGTACATCTACTTCATCAAAATCTAGGGGCTCATGAAAATCAATGTCCTCAAACCCAAACGACTTCAAATTCTTACCCAATATTGCTAAGGCCATAATTTTTGGTACATAATTTTTTGTCTCAGATTTTAAATACCTTCCTTTTCTTAGATCCCAAAAATTTTCAGTTTTATAGCGCCTAATAGCTCGTGACATTTTACCTTCGCCTGCATTATAAGCAGCCGCCGCTAGCTCCCAAGCACCAAATTCTTTATACAATTTTTTTAAATATCTACTTGCTGCAATGGTTGCCTTGATCGGATCACGTCGTTCATCAATATACCAACTGACCCTAAGGCCGTATCTTCTTCCGGTATAAGGCATGAACTGCCAAGGCCCCACTGCCTTGGCCCAGGATTTCGCATTATTTTGAAAACCTGACTCTGCCATAGCAAGAAAAATTAAATCACGTGGCAAACCGTGATCTTCTAAAATCAAACCCAAAATAGGTGCATATCTTCCTGCCCTTGCACTATACCGTTCAAAGAAGCCTCTTCCCCTATTTAAAAAGTAATTAATCCACTTTTTTACAGCAGGGTTATAGACAACCGGAATATCAAAATAGTAGTTATCTAATTTTAAATGTTCAGCTCCATATAGAAAATATGTCTTTCCGTGGTGACTGTGTGGTTGTTGTATTTTTGAACTTCCTACGATCCTTTTTGGTGGTGTAGTTTGATAGTATACCGGTTTATCGCCATTTTTATCTTTTTTACTACGGGCCAAGGCAATTGCACTAGAGCTTCTAGCCACACTAACGCTATCTTGCTTTGAGCGTTTGGTGCTGCCCTCGACAGAGTCAACCCCAGAACATGAGACCACAATCATTGTGAAGAGCATTACAATCACATATACCCCTTTTGCTCTTAATGTTACATGCAACTCTATCATCCGAATGCTATCTCATTATCTTAAAATAATAATATTTAGCTTAAGATATTAAAATAGCATCTATAGTATTCTCACGCAAGGACACAATTAAAGTCAAACTACAGCAAAAAGATTCCCTTAATTTCAAATCGGTCTATTGATGCCCCCTCTAGCAATTATTACTAAACAAAGATAAAATCTAAATGTGAAAAAAAGATTAAACCAACTTACAATTTACATACTTTTTGTTTACTGCTTTTTACCCTTATCCCTATATTCAAAAGTAGACCCTCCAAACTATGATTTTAGTTTAGATAGTATGAAACTTTTTGCTCCCGGGACAAATCTACAAGATATCAAACAAAAATATGGCAAAGGCGAAGTTATGGGAGGCAAGGGTGATACCAGCATTATGAAATACGATGTCATTCATTTGCGCTATAAATTCCCCATCTTCATCCAACTTTACGAGGATAAGGTTTTAGACTTCTTTATGACTCTACCTACATATTTTTTACACGACATTTTTCATCAATCACTCATTAACCGATTGGGGCCACAAGATAAGTACTTGTTAAAAGATAGAACGGCCATTTATACCTGGAATAGCAAATCGGGATTTAGCCACTACTACAGAGGGGCATGCACCATAGTCTGTTTCCCAATGTACTATTCAGGAGTAACTACTTCTCCACCAGAAGAATTGAATAAGTACTCCCCATTAATGATCCAATTTGGTGTAGAACGCTAAGAAAGTTTTTGAATAGGTCCAAATTTTCTTTTAATTGATAGATATAAAAAGACAAATCCTGAGCAAATCATTATTAAGCACAAGATTTGGCCCATAGTTGTAGTTCCAGCAAAATAATAACCAAGTTGTGAGTCAGGTTCTCGAAAAAATTCAATTGAGTACCTAAAAATACCATACCCCAGTAGGTATAATGCCGAATGAAAGCCACAAATTTGAAGTTTTTTCCTTGTAAGCCATAAAATTAAAAATAAAATTAATCCTTCAAAAAGTGCTTCGTAGAGTTGGGAAGGATGTCTAGGGTAAGGTCCACCGTGCTTAAATACTAATCCCCAAGATACATCTGTTACCCGACCATATAACTCACCATTAATGAAGTTGCCAAGCCTGCCCCATAGAACTCCCTGAGATCCAGCAACAGCTAACACATCAAACACATGAACGGGATGTAACTTATTTTTTTTGGCAAAGATGGTTAGACCAATGATCATACCTATAACGGCGCCATGATAGCTAAGTCCTCCACGCCAAACAGATAAAATTTCAGAAAGGTGACTGGAATAGTATTGCCAATTATATATAAAAACATAGATAAGCCGGGCGCCTAAAAACATTCCAATAATCGCATGGGTAACATATGAGTCAACTTTATCGCGCGAGACTTTAAAGAGATCTTCACTTACAAGTTTTCTAAGAAAGACACCAGAGAGGACAAAGCCTAACACGTACATTAAACCATACCAACGTACTTGTAAGGGCCCAAGAGCAAAAATCACTGGATCAATATCAACAACCATATTCTAACAGCTTACACTAAAGAAAATTACAATGACAAGTTCGTTCTTTGCCGAACAATTTCTTGAAACAATACCTTACCCTGAGTAATTTTAGAAAGAGTTTGAATTATCTGTCTGATTGGAACACTCAATCCCTCATAGTCAAAATAGGTGCAGTGAGTACTTAAAAAGCTTAACAGTTCCTCCCGTGACATAGTTATACCACGGTCACCATTTGCACTTAATCTTACTGAGCTAGACCGTATAAATAAAAAGCGTTCTCCAATTTTTTTAACTCCCTCCTGAGTAAATACTTTGTTATTTACAATATCGATATAGACTGCCTTCCCCTGGGCATCATTTTGCCTTTGGACATAAAAGCCATTTTCAATTGCCTCACCCCAAAATCCAATAATCCCAAGTTGAGCCAAAGACCATCCAAGAAATCTAGCAATTATCGATCTACTTTCAAATAGCTTCTCTTGTGATCCAAAGTCAGAATAGGTACCAAGCTCCCATCTTTTAGAAGAAATCGAATAAATCATTATGCCCTGTTTTTTGAAACGATATATTTTATGCCCAGGTTTTGGTACTATACTTTCTGCATTATATTTATCACTATCTCTGGCCAATTCGATCTGTCTTGAAATTGCTGGAGTTGCATTTACCATAGAGAGAATTCGTACATTTGATGATTCTTCAATTTGTTCTTCAATATCCTTGACTTCATTTTCTTCAAGTTTGGTGAATCGACATTCCTCAAGAAAGCTCTCCAGTGATTCATTAAATAACTCAAGGTCACACTTGATATATATCTGACCATTACATTCGGCATTAAATTGAAAATACGTTAATTCTTCAGACATTTGGAGGTACCTCGCAAGTATTCTCTTAATATCATTTTCGGTTTTATTGAACAAAACCTTAACAAGCCACGCGCTGTCATAACTTATTGATTTTGCTAGATGCTGCACCGTGTAATTTTTACATTTGGTTCATTCTGTGGTTGTGTAATTTTGACACATTGTGTAATATATACAGCAATTCATAACTTATAGATAGAGGATAATAAATGAAACATTCCAGCCTGGATTCATCAGAAAACTTTCTTTTACATAAGGTATTTACAAGTGTGGCCAAAAAATTTCCTCACAAATTGGCAATCAAACACAACCAAACACAGATAACTTATCAAAAACTTGACGAATTATCTGATCAAATGGCCAAAAATTTAATTCAACAAGGAGTTAAAGGTAACTCTTTAGTTGGAGTATGTTTAAATCGCAGCCCAGAGATGATTGCATCTCTACTGGGCATTTTTAAGGCCTCATGTGCTTATCTTCCTCTAGATCCAGATTACCCTCTTGAGCGACTCCACTATATGGCAAATGATTCAGAGATTAAACATGTTATTGTGGACAAAACTACTGATACTTTATTTGATGATAAAAATTTATCCTGTACTGCCCTATCTATGGACAGCTTACTGGAGCAAAATAATGAATTTGAAGGCAGTTTACCTGAGCCAGAAGAAAATCCAATGGCATATGTCATCTATACATCTGGTTCAACGGGAAATCCAAAGGGAGTCTGTGTTAGACATCAAAGCTCTAGATTACTGCTAAAGTGGAATATTACTTCAACTAGATTGCTAGAATGTGACACAACTTTGCAGTACTTCCCGCTTAGTTTTGATCCTTCATTTATGGAAATTTTTAGTACTTTTTTTACAGCTAAGACATTGGTGCTAATTGGAACACAAGAGAGAAAAGATCCTGCCATTTTATTAAAAACGATAATTGATGAAAAGATTAACCGCTTATCCGTTCCAATTGTCGTTTTAAATACATTAGTTGATGAAATAAACGCCAGTGGAAAAATGCCAGCAAGCCTTTTAGAGGTTAACTGTGCTGGTGATACCATGAAAATCAACAAAACTTTGGTTGAGTTTTTCTCTCAACTCGACAATGTTCACTTAAACAATCAATATGGCCCGACCGAAGGTTGCGTAATCGTTACCAACATGAATATGCAGGGTGATCCTACCTTGTGGAGTGAGTTGCCTCCAATCGGACAACCATTAACGGGCGCCACTATCCATATTCTAGATGAGTCAATGAAGCCAGTTGCTCTTGGAGAAAAAGGTGAACTTCATATATCTGGGCCTTGTCTGGCAGTTGGCTATTGGAAAAGAGAAAAGTTAACTGCTGAGCGTTTTGTGACTGCACCTATTGATGGGGTAGATACTAGACTCTATAAAACAGGAGACCTCGCCTCATATGATAGTGAGGGCAATGTTTTATTCCATGGAAGAATTGACCAGCAAGTTAAGATGAATGGCTTTAGAATTGAGCTAGGTGAAATTGAAGCGACAATTATCAAACATCCAAATATTAGTGATGCTGCTGTAAAATTGATTGAAGTTAATGGTATTAAACTTTTGGCGGCTTACTATATAGGCGATACTGATTCAAAAAATTTAAGAGAGTTTTTAAAGGAGAAATTGCCAGCAAATATTCTTCCACATCGCTACAAGAAAATGGATACATTTCCTCTTTCTCCAAATGGCAAAGTTGATAAAAGGGCCTTTCCTGAAATCGAAGAAAGTGGTACCGGCAAAAAAGTTGATCCAATTGATCAAGCTGAGGAGAAAATTCTAAACTTATGGGAAGAGACACTAAAAATTGGGGGCATTGGCACTGAGGATAACTTTTTTGAAATCGGTGGAAACTCACTACTTGCTATTAAACTAATAGCAAAAATTAACAAAGAGCTCTCTTCCAGTATCTCTGTGGCTGAGTTTTTTCAATACCCAAATGTTTCTAAACTTGCAAAGTTTATTGGTAATAAAATTGAAACTAAAAGAAAAAAAGCAAAAAAGAAAAATATTAGTCAAGATATTGCAGTTGTAGGACTTGCGGCAAGATTGCCAGGTGCAAGTAACGTCAGTGAATTTTGGAAAATGATCTGTGACAAAACAGAAGGTATATCATTTTTTAAAGATGATGAGATTGACTCTGCAGTTCCTGTAGAAGAGCGCAATGATCCAAACTATATAAAAGCACGTGGAATACTTGAAAATGTCGATCAATTCGATGGTAGCTTTTTTGGTCTATCTCCTAGAGTATGTGAGCTTATGGACCCACAACTGCGCATAATGATGGAAACATCTCATCAGGCCTTAGAAAATGCGGGCATTGCTCCTACTAAGTTTGATGGCAAAATCGGTGTATTTGCTGGAATGTCAGCAAATACTTATTATAAAAACAATATCGCAAACGCTCCACAAAAGATAAAGTCTGTGGGAGAGTGGACTGTTACAACATTTAATGAAAAAGATTACATCTCTACCCAGATTGCTCATAAACTAAACCTCAATGGTCCAGCACTAAGCATTCATACCGCCTGTTCAACATCTCTTGTTGCCATAGCTTCAGCTGTTCGCTCTTTACAAGCAGGAGACTGCGAAGCTGCAATAGCAGGTGGGGTAAACGTTGAAGTTCCATCTAAAGCTGGCCACCTTTTTCAAGAAGGTGGAATTCGTACTAAAGACGGACATTGTAGACCATTTGACCATAAAAGTAGTGGCACCTTATTTTGTGACGGTGCCGGAGTTGTCGTACTTAGACCACTTGAGGATGCAATTGCTGATGGTGATACAATTTATGGTGTCATTAAAGGTGTTGGTGTAAATAATGATGGCAATGATAAGGTAAGCTTTTCAGCTCCAAGTGTAAATGGCCAGCGTGGCGCCATTGAAATGGCCCTAAATGAGGCAAACATTGATCCATCTACCATAGAATTAATGGAAGCTCATGGTACTGCTACACCAGTAGGAGACCCAATAGAGGTTGAGGCATTAACTCAAGCTTGGAATAATAAAGAGAAAAAGACTACTTACTGTGCCCTAGGTTCAGTCAAATCTAATATCGGTCATACCGTAGCAGCTGCAGGTGTTGCTGGTTTTATTAAAGCTGTATTGTCTTTAAAAAATGAAGTAATTCCTCCAAGTGCTAACTTTACTAAAGAAAATCCAGCAATTGATTTTGCAAGCACTCCTTTTTATGTGAGCAAAGACTTAAAAAAGTGGCAATCAAGTAAGCACCCAAGAAGAGCAGCTGTTTCTTCATTTGGTATCGGCGGTACAAACGCCCATGTTGTACTTGAAGAGTCACCTGTAAAAATAGAAAGTGACAATAAAGAAACAGAATCAACATTACCTCTTATTTTCCCTCTTTCTGCCAAAAACTCAAATTCCCTAAATGCTTCACTCAAGCAATTAGAGGCCTTCATACAAGACAAAGAAGATAGTGATCTTCTGGACATCAGCCATACCTTAAGAGAGGGGCGTGAAAATTTTGATTTTCGTACTTCAGTTGTTGCTTCGACAAAAGATGAACTTTTAAAATCTCTTAACTCAAGTATAACTGCTGCCCTCAAATATAATAAAGCTAGTAGAGATGATGTGATTTTTGCATTTCCTGGCCAAGGGGCCCAATACTTGGGCATGGGCGAGAGTTTATACACAAACTATAGTGTATTTCAAGAAAGTGTTGATAAATGTGCAAGCATACTAAACAAATATCTCGACTGTGATATCAGAGACATCATTTTTGGGAAAGTTGGTGATGATGATACACGGCTAAAAAATACATATTATACTCAACCATCAATATTTGTCATTGAGTACTCTCTAGCTCAACTTTATCTATCATTTGGTATCAGACCATCTGGCTTAATTGGCCATAGTGTGGGTGAATTTGCAGCTGCTACCATTTCTGGTGTTATGAAGTTAGAAGATGCTTGTATGCTAATAGCCAAAAGAGGAACTCTAATGAGAGATCTTCCTGGCGGAAGTATGTTGAGTATCAGAGCGGCCCAAGCAGACATCCAAAAGTACCTTACAAAAAAGGTTCAGCTGGCTGCAGTTAATGGACCAAAACTTTGTGTAGTAGCAGGAGCAGATGAGCACATTGATGAGGCCATTTTAAAACTGCAAGCAGATGGTATCGCTTGCAAAAAGCTTCACACATCTCACGCATTTCATAGCTCAATGATGGAACCAATTGTTGATCAATATACAAAAATTGTGAGTACTGTTTCTTTTAAAAGTCCAAGTATTCCTATCTTATCTACACTTACTTCTGATTGGATAAGCAGTGAAATGGAAGATCCAAGTTACTGGGGTCGGCATGTAAGAGAGACAGTTTTATTTAACCCTGCGATTAAAAAGATAATTGACAGGAAAAAATCTGTACTACTAGAAATTGGTCCAAGAAACACTCTGGCTACACTTACTGCACAAGAAGCTAGAGTAAGCAAAGGTAGTCTTGTGTCAGTCGCCTCAATGGAGGGTAATCCTGGAGCAGCTGAGTTGCAGGCATTCATATTATCTCTTGGCAAACTTTGGAGTCAGGGGATCGCTTTTAAGTGGAGTGACACCCATGCCGCAGCTGGCAGCAGAGTACCAATTCCTACCTACTGCTTTCAAAGAAAGAGTTTTTGGATTAGTGGTAAAAATGAAAAAGTAATTAAAAAGGCACAAATAAAAATCAAGCGCAATAAAGGAACAGATGTGAACCAGGTATTGAATAATTTGACCAGTGATTTAAGTATTATCTTACAAGATGCTTCGGGTTTTTCTGCTGAAGAATTATCTCCAGATCAAACATTTTTAGAAATGGGGTTTGATTCACTGCTACTCACTCAAGTGGCCCTAGAGCTTGGTAGAAAATTTGAGTGCAAGCTCACTTTTAGACAACTTTTGGATGAGTTTTCAACCATCAGTTCTTTGGCATTTTTTTTGGTGAATAATGCGCCAAAAAGCATTATTATGACTTATGAGTCAAATGAAGAAGTACAAGTTGACGAAGAAGAGTTAGAAGTAAATCAGTTACAAGATCAGGATCAAATTATGGAGGAGCAGGTCCAAGTATCCCTACCACAACCATCGGTAAGTTCTGTACCACTTGCTGATGCAAATGGCCTAGAAGCTGTTGTGGCCAAACAATTAGAGCTTATGGAAAAACAACTCCTTCTTCTACAGGGTAGATCTGTTGCGACTGCACCTACTACAACTGTAGCTAAAAAAGTAGTTAAACAAGCTGCTAAGCAAGTTGTTGTAAAAAAGACACCTGCCCAAGAAGAAAAAATTGAATCTGTTAAAGCTACAGTGGACACTTCAAAGTCTGCTTTTGGTGCACAAGCTAGAATCAACACAAAACAGGTTTCTGAGCTAGAAGCAAAACAAATTAAAAGCCTACATAATTTCATGGATAGTTATATAGAAAAAACAAATAAATCTAAAGAATTCACGCAAAAATATCGCAAAAAAAATGCTGACCCACGCGTCGTAACAGGGTTTAGACCTGAGATAAAAGAAATTGTTTACCCACTAGTTGTCAATAAGTCTAAAGCACAACACCTATGGGATATTGACGGAAATGAGTATGTCGATATTACTTGTGGTTTTGGATCAAACTTCTTTGGAAATCAGAACCCAAGGATTACTAAGGCACTTCACGACCAAGTTGACCGCGGATTTGAAATTGGACCTCAACATGAATTAGTTGGTGAGTGCGCAGAACTTATTTGTGAATTCACTAAAATGGAAAGAGCTGCATTTTGCAACACAGGATCTGAGGCAGTTTTAGGAGCAATTAGAATTGCTAGAACTATATCTGGCCGCTCTAAAGTTGTTGTGTTCAAAGGCTCATATCACGGCATCAACGATGAAGTAATCGTAAGAGGTCTAAAAGATGGCAGAGCAATGCCAGCTGCAGCAGGTATCACGAAGTCTTCTGTGTCTGACATGATCGTCTTAGAATATGGTTCCGATGAAGCTTTAGAAGTTATCGAAAAAGAAGCTGCAAATATTGCGGCAGTAATAGTTGAGCCAGTCCAAAGTAGAAGAACTGAATTTAGACCTGTTGAGTTTTTAAAGAAAGTCAGAACATTGACCAGTAACCAAGATATTGCTTTTATCTTCGACGAAGTTATTACAGGCTTTAGAATTGCTCCAGGTGGTGCCCAAGAATACTTCGGTATCCAAGCAGATCTTGCTACCTATGGCAAAATTATCGGTGGCGGACTCTCAATTGGAGTTATCGCTGGTGATAGTAAGTATATGGACGCTCTTGATGGAGGCGACTGGCAATTTGGTGATCAATCATCACCAACAGTTGGTGTGACATATTTTGCTGGAACTTTTGTTAGACACCCACTTGCTCTTCGAGCCATGAGGGAAGCACTTTTAATTTTAAAAGAAGAAGGACCACAACTATATGATAGAATTAACAAAAGAAGTGATGAGTTTGTTCAAGAACTAAACCTCTTTAGCTCCTCTGTAGGAGCACCTATTAAGATTAATCACTTTGGAAGTGTGTTGAAGCCTAAATTTACTGATAGTGGTGCAAACAATGATGTCTTCTTTGCTTATATGAGACATAATGGTGTACATGTCTGGGATGGTTTTCCATGGTTTATTACTATGGCACATACTGAAGAGGACTTGCAGCAGGTAATTGCCATGTTTAAAAAGAGTGTGGCCCAAATGCAAGAAGCGGGACTATTTCCTACAAACTATAGTCAAACCTACACTGACTCTAAAGATTTTATCACTCCACCAGTAATTGGAGCAAGGCTTGGTAAGGACCAAAATGGTTCACCAGCTTGGTTTATAGAAGATAAAGAAAATGCAGGTCAATATCTGCAAGTTGAAAATTAGTGGGAGTTAACAATTGAGCTTTAAACATGTGAATTACAACCCGTTTGCAGGCAACAATGAACTACAAGTAGCCGTCTCTACCACCGAATCCCAAAAAGAAATATGGAATAGTATTTTACTGGATGAAAGTGCCACTGGTGCTTTTAATGAGTCGATGACCATTAAGCTTGAGGGGCCGATAAATGTTATGTCCTTAGAGCAAGCAATTTCAAAAACTATTAACCGCCACGGGGCTTTAAAGACAACCTTTACCCCTGATGGCAAAAACATGATGGTGGATTTAGTATCCTCTGTTGACCTTGAAAGGATTAATTTAACCAACGTTTCTGATGATGAAAGGCAAGAGCTGTTTGAAAAAATCATAGACGATGAAACAAAAATTAATTTTGATCTTATAAATGGACCTGTTTTTCGGTGCAAACTTATATCTTTTCATGGTGACCTACATTATCTTGTAGCCTCAGCTCATCACATTATCTGTGACGGTTGGTCCTGGGCCATAGTTATGCATGATTTGGGGCAATTTTATAATGCCTCACTCACACATCAAGATTTTTCACCTGAGTCACCTTACCAGCTATGGCAATTTTCACAGGATCAAATCAAGCGTCAGGAAAATATAGATGAGCATAAAAAATACTGGATAGAGTTGTTTAAAGATGGTGGTCCCATTATGGATTTACCAATTGATTTTGATCGACCAGAGTTTAGAACCTATAATTCTAAGCGCATAGACTTTGAGTTATCTTCTGATCTAGTAAAAAAACTAAAACGTCTTAGTGCAAAAAATGGTGTTAGTTTTTACCATACAATTTATGGATCATTTACCTTACTCCTGCACAAGCTGAGCGAACAAAACGACTTAGTAGTAGGTATTTCTGCTGCTGCCCAATCAATTCTAGGTAAAGATGAACTGGTTGGACATTGTGTAAATTTACTACCCATTAGAAATAGTGTTGATCCAAACAGTACTGTTAAGTCTCATATAATAAATACAAAAGAAGCGGTTCTATCTGCTTATGATAACCAAGAATTTACTTTTGGAAGCCTATTAAAGGTAATTCCACTAAAGCGAGATGTTAGTAGAATTCCTCTAGTGTCAGTCATTTTTAATATCGATCAGCAACCTATAGGACAAGGCCTTGATTTCAAAGGGCTCAATTGTTCATATAAAACTAATCCCAGGCATTTTGAAAACTTTGAAATATTTGTCAATGCTACCGTTTGCGGTGACCACGTTGTACTAGAGACTCAATATAATACTGACCTCTTTAGCTCTGACTCAATCAATAAGTGGTTGAGCTCCCTTAACCAATTACTCAACATAGTCTCAGAAAATATTGATATTCAAATTGATAAGCTTCCACTGGACCTTACACGAAAAGTTGCTGCTGCTAAGAAAGTTGCAAAGCGCCCTATTGCCGACGCCCCACAAGCCACCGTCAATCAACAGACCGTTGATAAACTTAAGACCATCTGGACTGGCTTACTTGGCGACAGGGTTATTAAAGAAGAAGACAATTTTTTTGCACTAGGCGGCCACTCTTTGCTTGCAAGTGAGATGATGTTAAAAATTGATGAGGAATTTGAGGTAAAGATTGGTTTAAGAGATATTTTTCGTGCAAAATCATTTGCTGATATCTGTTGCAAAATTGAAGATAAGTTAAAAACTACCACCACCACTTATGAACATAAAATTAAAAGTGTTAAACATAGTGGCCCTATTGAACTATCTCTACAGCAGTTTCGAGCATGGTATGTACAAACCCTTGCACCTGACACTACTCTATTTAACCTTCCAGCAGCATACCACTACACTGGAAATTTTGACCTAAATGCATATAAGCAAGCATTAAATACTTTTATTGCACGACACGAAGCCACTAGAACTGTCATAAAAAAATCAAAAAGTGGACCCCTCATGGAAATTCTTCCCTCTATGACGTTAGACTTGGAAGTAGAAACCGTAAGTGGTAAATCACTTAATTCTAAACTAAATAATTTACTCACAATTTTAAAGAAAAAGGCATCAACAACTATCCAACTAGAGGAAGAATCTCTTTTTAAAGTCAAACTTTTTAAACTTGATGACAACAATTTTGTCTGCTTCACTCTAATTCATCATATAATTTGGGATGGATGGTGCTACGATATATTTAGAGATGAAATGGCAAAACTCTACCAAGGCTTTAAAAGTGGACAGGAAAACATACTCGATAATCTTCCAAGTATTACTTACCGCGATTATTGTCTCTGGCAAAAAGAATTCCTCTCAGGAGATGAGTATACAAGACAGATGAATTTTTGGAAAAGCAAACTATCTGGAGAACTGCCGGTACTACAGCTTCCACTTGATCGCCCAAGACCTAAAATCTTAAATTATCGCGGTAGCGGTACCCTTTTAAAATGGAGCGAAGATGAGATTGTTCCTTTGGAGATAATTGCAAAAAAAAATGGGACCACTCTTTTTAACCTGCTCTTGCTGGGATATAAAATTTTACTTCTTCGTTATAGCAGCCAACATGATCAAATTGTCGGTACTCCTGTTAGAGGAAGAAATCACAGCGGGCTAGATAAACTTATTGGCTTTTTTGTCAATAACTTGGCAATTCGAACCAAACTCGATTCAAATAAAAGTGTTCTTGATAATCTCAGCTTAGTAAGTGGTAGTACTGCTGACTCATTTGAAAATGCCGAGGTAGGATTTGATGATATTGTAAACGCACTAAATGTTGCAAGAAACCCTTCTATTACACCGATTTATCAGACTTTTTTCATGTTTCAAGATGCTACTAATCGAAAAGAGGGATTTGTAGACATGGAGTTTTCTTCTTATCCTCTACAAAGAGGGGCCTCCCATACTGACCTGGATTTTTGGGCCAGAAGAGATAGAAATGGAATGACAGGCGGCTTAGACTTTATGAGCGATCTTTTCGATCCACAAACAGTAGAAAGAATGGGAGATGATTTAAAATTTATTCTATCCTCCTTTATAGGAAATGAATCGATAAAGCTTGCTGATCTTCCATCACTTCATCCACAGAATAGAAAGTTACTAATAGATGGCTGGAACCAAACTGAAGTTGCCCTGCCAAAGCAAGTTGGCCTTCACAATTTAATTGAAGTGCAAGTTGATAAGGTTCCAAATAAAGTTTGTTTTGAGTATGAGGATCAGACCATTACTTATCAAGAGCTTGATATACGAGCAAATCAAGTAGCACACTATTTACTAAAATGTGGCGCTAAAAAGGGTGAGCTGATAGGAATCGCTATTGACCGTTCTATAGATATGATCGTTGGGATTTTAGGTATCCTTAAATCGGGTGCTGGCTATGTACCCCTTGATCCAGATTTTCCAAGTGAAAGACTTGAATATATGTTAGAACACTCAAAGTGTCGCTATGTTTTGACTAATGAGCAAAACAAGCAACTATCAGTCTTTAGTAATGTTTCTATCATATCAATTGACGGAGATAAACAACCAATCTCTGTGATGCCCACGACAAGAACTAACATCGACTTGTCGCCTGATGATCCATGCTATGTAATATACACCTCTGGATCAACAGGTAAACCAAAAGGGGTACAGATTCCTCATAGTAGTGCAATTAACTTTTTGATGGCCATGCAAAAAAGACCAGGCATGAGTTCTGATGATGTCTTTTGTGCTGTTACCACACTTAGTTTTGATATAGCCGTTTTAGAGTTATACCTACCTTTAATATCAGGAGCTAAAGTGGTTATCGTCTCAAGAGAGACTGCACTTTTTGGTGAGCAACTTAAGGCCATTTTAGAAAACAAAAAAGTAACAATTATGCAAGCAACCCCTGCTAGTTGGCGCTTACTCATACATGCAGGCTGGAAGGGCAGTGACGATTTCAAATCTCTATGTGGAGGTGAGCCTTTTCCAAAAGATCTCGCATCTGATCTAATTGATAGAGTTTGTGAAGTATGGAATATGTATGGACCGACTGAGACTACTGTTTGGTCAACATGTAAACGGATCGAACACACTAATGGACCAATTCTGATAGGTAAGCCTATCGACAATACTACGATCTATATTTTTGATGACGATATGAATTTATGTCCTATTGGCGTACCAGGAGAACTCTATATTGGTGGAGCGGGTCTTGCTACAGGGTATCTATTTAGAGAAGATCTAACTCGCGAGCGCTTCATTAAAAACCCTCTAGATCCAAGTAAACTAATTTATAAAACTGGTGATTTGGCCAGATATCATCAAAATGGTGATTTAGAGTGCCTGGGCAGAAATGATGGTCAGGTAAAAGTTAGAGGCTATCGAATCGAGTTAGGAGAGATTGAATCAGTCCTTGCAAGTCACAGCCACGTCAAACAACAAGTAGTAATTGTGCGCGAGGATCGCCCAGGTGATGTTCGTATCGTTGCTTACTATATCAGCAGTACCGGAAGTGAGATACCTGAAAGTGAGCTGCGCGAACACTTAAAAGATAAATTACCTGCATATATGATCCCTGCACATTTTGTGAGATTATATAAATTCCCAATGACACTAAATGAGAAAATTGATCGCAAAGAGCTACCACCACCTTTTGGTGAAAAAACCATATCCGAAGATGATCACTTCATTGCTCCTTCAAGTAAAACTGAAATCGCCCTTGCAAAAATTTGGTCCGAGGAAATTGGAGTAGAAAGGATAGGAAAAGATGATGACTTTTTTAATCTTGGAGGTCACTCGCTACTGTCTGTGCGAGTTTTTAATCGAATTCACGACGAATTGGGAGCTGACATTCAGCTAAGTGTTCTTTTTGAATCGTCAACTCTTAGTGAATTGGCCAATGAAATAGATAAAATAGACTCTAAAGATACAGCTGCTGTTAGGTCAAATATAAATATACCTTCTGACTGGAAATCACTTGTCGGAATTAGACCTTCTGGAAAAAATGCGCCGTTATTTTTCATTCACGGTGTTGGAGGGAATGTTCTAAATTACCGAAAATTGTTAAAGCATATCGACCCAAATACTCCTATATTTGGTTTGCAATCTCCTGGAGTAGATGGGAAAACAGAGCTAGCGGAATCAATTCACGACATGGCCTCAATTTATGCAGAAGAAATTTGTATGATTGATCCTATAGGACCATACACCATAGTTGGTGGTTCTATGGGCGGTTTGTTGGCATTAGAGGTTGCCAGAATATTAAAAGAACAAAACCGTGAAGTTAAACAGCTTATAATGTTTGATACTTTTGGTCCAAAATATGACGTCAGACGCTTTGGGGAGCAAGATAGAAATTTCATTCAAAATGTTAAAACCTCCCTATACTATCGAATTAAAACATTTCTCTATGGTTTGCAATATATGATTTTAACAATGTTTGGGATTCCAATCCCTCACAAAATTCGTTATTTCAATATTGAGATGAACAACTACCGACTTCTTTGGAAACACAAAACCTCAACTTATGATGGAGATATAGAACTGATTCGGGCGCCAATCAAGGATAAAGGATGGTATGCCGATCCACAGCTTGGATGGTCAGAGACCATTAAAGGTAAAATTAATACCTATCAAGTAGATTCCGGACATCATGACTTTGTAGAAAGTGAAGAAGTAGGAAAGGTTTTCAAAGAAATTATTCAGTAAAATTTGTGAAATAATCTTTTAAAATTTAGAATTATATCCGTTACACCACAGATATCTGCTTCAAATTCAATCTGTTTTTTTTCTTCACTGTCTAAATATCTCTTGAGTGCTAAACTGTTGGTATCTTTCTTATTAATTCCTGGGTCACACGTTGTAGCAGTGGAAACTTTCACAGTCCGCAAACATGCAAAATGATCTGGTGACCAGATGCCACTGGGATAACACATATGATTCAACTTTTTATCCATAATCTTCTCTAATATAGCTTTATTACTCTCGACCTCTCCGTTACACTCTTTGGGGTTTTCAGGAAGCCTGTGTCTATGTGTGTGAAGTTGAATATCAACACCATCAGATTGAGAATCTTTTAACACCTGATCAGTTGCCAGCATCATTAATTTGGGTGCAAAATTATCAGAAATTGCAATTTTCAAGCTCTTTTGCAGCTTTTTTGTAAGTTCCAATCGTTGATACTCTTGTAACTCTTGCTCAGCAAAGTCGATCAACTTCCAGCAAATTGTTGACTTGTCATCTGTAGTAGACAAGGGATAACTTCCTTCAAATGGCAAAGAATATCCTTTTAGGTCTAGTAAATCACACTGAGTTCTCCAAAAAAAATACTGAACTATTAAGCGAAAAATGGGATTTTGTTTCTGCTGATAGTAAGTTGTTACATAAACTGTCGATGGATAACTAAATTGCTTCAAAATGGGAATGCCCAATTCAAAAGTACTAACAAATCCATCATCAAAAGTTATAACAACTGTTGGCCTTTTTAACTCTCCTGCAAATAATTTATTGACCGCATCTTCTAGTGGTAATACATCAAGGCCCAAGGCATTGATGGCATCAATGCGCATTTTAAAGGTATCAGGGGTCATAAAAAGCCCCGGTGAAAAACGGTGTTCATCTCGATAAGATAGACCATGATAACAAAGAATACGTAATTTTTTTCTATTTAAAAATAATAGTATTTTAAAAAAACCAATGTGTTTTAAGATATATAGCACATATAATTTGAATGTTCTCATGGCTTAATTATGAGTCTACTCTTGCGTTTTTTCAAGTACCCAAGTGGCCATTTCAGTTCCTGTTTCGATTAATATACCTGAGTTAACTTCTGTGTTAGCAAAACGGTCGGCCCAAATCTTGGCCTCTCTGCTATTGTTGAAACGATTAGTGTATAGAGAAAATTTCGGTATAAATTCACTTCCAAATTCTGTATCACGGGCCAGCGCAATTCCACCAAATCCTGCAAAATCACCATGACCATTATTGAATCTCCAAATGGGCATTGACTTTAGTGGTGAAAGAACCGAACTCGAATTTCCAAATTTAATATAAATCATCTCTGGCAAATATCTCTTTTTACTTGTCTCAATATCAATCATAAAAGTAGCTTCTTCACTACTTGCAACGACATTACTGCCATTTAATGCCAGTGGTTTTGCATTGGTACCCAAATCTGATTTTTGAACACTTTCTGCATCGGCTAAAAATAGTTGATGTAGTGGATACATGTCCCAATTATCTCTATCTGCCATTAATAATAAAGACTTTTGACCTATCTGTGATGCTTCAAGAAAAATATTTCCGATAAATTTGCCTCTTTGAAGTAGGTCACCAGATACTGTGCTGTAGTAAAATTTATTGAAATCATCATTTAAACCAAACTTCCAAACAGCAGCTCCGCTAATTTGATTTACCCATACTAGATAAGATTTTTGGTCACCAATATGGGAAATCTGTTTACTACCTGTATTTACTAACACTGGAAAATAGCGATCTTCATCTTTGTGTCTATAGTTGCCAACAATTGTTGAGTTTACAACCCACTTAAGATCAAGTGCCATTATGTCTAGATCTCCAAATGAGATATCTTGATGTAAATCTCCAGTTTTTAAGTCAACAATAACCCCTTTATCCTCACCAACCTTATAAATCAAAAAACGCTCATTGAATTTGTGAGCAAAACTAGTAGGCTTTTCAAACCAGAGGGCCATTTGCTCCAATTTAGTATCAACTCTATAAAAAAGCTCCTTTTGTGTTGCTTTGTCTATAAAATTCACCACAATATCATTTGATGCTCTAAAATAAGTTTTGTACTTACCCTGAAACTGTTGTTTTTCAAAAATCATTTTCCAATTTAGGGCCTTGAGTAAGTAGAGTCTTGTACTTTTTTGAGAATCAACCGTTAAGGCAACAATATGCCCCTGTTTACCCATAAATAATTTCTTCAAATCTCTAGGCATGCTTAAGAAGCTATTTGACTTAAGGTCTAAAATTTTATTGTTATTGATAATTGCTAGGTTATCTTTGGAGATCTGGATACTATCAAATGGGTTTAAGTGAACTACAAAGTGATCAGAATAATTACCCCACCTATTGGCTTGGCCAGCACGTGGATCAGAATTAAAAATAGGCACTCTGTCCATCCACTCTTTAATAGTCAACGCTTGCTCACCAATTTCTAGTATACCTTGTGATACACGTGACTTTTGAACTTCACAGTCTTCAAATGGCAAGTAATAACAATAAGACCTATATATATGGTTTAACTCCAAGAGACTATAATCTAGCTTATAAGTATTTTGGTCCCACCAACCACCTCTGCGTGGAGAACAATCTGTCACACATCCTTGGGAATAATATGCTAGTTTTTTCTGCCGTTTAAGTAATCCATCTTCAAGTTTTTTGGAAATATTGACAAAAACATCTTCAGCTGAAAAACCCCATCTATTTTTTATGCTTACAGATGGGTCAGATGAATATAGTTTTTGCTCCCAAAGATAGCGTATCCCTCTTAAACTAATTTCGCTACCATCTATTAGCACTTTAGAGTCTGAAAGGGCATTTAACCATTCATTAAAAATTTCTGGACTAATATTTTCAGCATCTAAAACCATCTTTTCAAGTGCTATAAATTTTTTCTCAATCTTGGAATCTCTACTGGGTGTACTCCAATCGTCCCAATTAGAAGTACCTTCAGAACAGTCGTTACTCTGGCAATATTTAAAGCCATCTGCAACTATTTTAATTCTAAGCTTGATGTAGTCAGAAATATCTTTAATCCCTTCTTGAACTAATTTGTCTGGAGCAAACTCTTGTCTCACTCTTGAGATAATGAAATTTACAAAATTGGGGTTTGTGGCCTTTAGATTCTCATCAAATTGTTCGGGTGAATAATTAAAGTGAGATTCAGAGCTCTTTAACACCCATCCTCTTCTAGTTCTTTGAGGCCACCTAAATGATAGCAATTCCTTATCTTTTTTATAGGGCCACCCTTCATCACTGAAAATCTCTCGGCCTAGACTTCTTACTTGCCTTGGGCTTGTGGATGCAAGGGTAAAAATTGGAACTCCAGATTCACCTTTATAATAAACTTCTGAAATGATACGTACATGACCAGAACCATTATTTTTTGATAGTATATAAACTCCTGGGACCAGACCCTTTTGGTCTAAAGTAATTGGGTACCCATCATGGATTATAGTCCTCGTGCTAGTCATACCCATTAAGTAATCTAGCGCTCTCATAAAAAGCTGATCATTATACCATTTATCAGCGGTTGTTAATCTTCTCCATTTTCTAAGAACATCACTTTGCGAAAATAAATCTCCCGTTCCTGCTAAGTGACTTGCAGCTGGCAGACCATTGTTTCTAGCAAATATCCATCTCAGGCCAACAATTACATCTGCACAATCGATTCTTACACCGTGTCTTTTAAAAATATCAATATCTACCTCATTTTGAAGCCAGTTTGAGTATTTTTTCTCCCACTCCTGACTCCAATTATTTATAACCTTCCAAATTTCTTTATTTCTTCTTACTCTTTTTCTAATTGGAGGGTCATATTCAAAGGTTTCTTCGCTGTAGCCAAAATTTGTCATTTCAAAACCAAATACCGAAGTGTCATACTCGACCTCAGCTCTGGCCATATTCAAATTAACTATTTTGTATCCGCTTAATAAATCTGGAAAATTTTTGTTTTGATAAGCTAATAGGTTCTCTTTGCTGGTAAAACTTCTACTATGAATCTTTTTTTGAAACTCATCTGTCTGTTGCTCAAAAACCTCGAAAATCCACTTTCCATCCTCCGGGTATCCAAGAGCAAAGGTTTGAGTATCGTTGTTAAATTTTCCCCAGCTCAATTCATTATGGAATGCGTAGAGGTTAAATGATAAAACTGAAAGGATTGATATTATTAGAACACTTAGTAAATAATTTCTCATATTTAATCCCAATGATATGTGTAAAAACTATTTATAACCCAATGCGTTACCCTTCTCAAGGACAATGCTTAATTTTATAAATATTACATATCGTTAGTAAAAATATTGCAGTTTGGCAATTTAAAAAATTGGGTCACTATTTCAGCCTAGAACTAACTTTTTTAAGTCTCACAGTAACGTAACCCACTATAATTAAAAGTGAAACAGACATTTATGTAAAACTGGGCTATACTCTATGGATGAATTATTTTACATGGTTATTCACATTACTGGTCCCAATACTTGCTTTTTCTAAGGCAACTATTTACGACGATTTATCTCAAAATAACTGGCACCGTTGGGGATCTGCAAAGTCTACTTATACGACCAAAATCGGGAACAAATCTACGGGGGCGCTTTCCATTTCGGCCATGCTTGGCCAGGAGGGAACCTACTATAGAAAGTTTACTGGTCTAAGACCTGGTTTTTACAAGGTATCGGCTTGGATAAAGGGCGATAGAATTCAAGAAGGAGAGTGGGAGACTAGCTTTTGGCACTTCTATGCTTCAGCAGGCCCTGAGAAATCACCCTTTCGAAATATCCACGGAAGTTTTTCCTGGAGCAAGTTGTCCTATACTGCCAAAGTAGTTGATGGCTCGCTGGAGTTGTGGTTTCGATTAAAGTCACCGGGTAAGGTTTGGATCGATGATATTAAAATTGAAGCCGTCTCAAAAGACTCAAAAAAGTTAGAATTTACTCCAAACAAGATTAAAAAACAGAGTAAAAATCTAATCACCACCAATAAAGCTTGCTTTGGTGACCGCTTAAAAAAAGTTTTGACCCTCTATAATTTCGATAACAAAGACCCTGGTCCCTTTGACCGAATTAAGAATAAAAAGGCCGTTTTTTCATCCCACAAATACTATCATTTTGATAGCTCCATCTTTGAGAAAATCAATTCAAAAAAATACGATTATTTAGAAATTGATGTCTACTATCCTCGTAAAAAAAGCAACTCTCCCATGCCTATATACATCGTCTTTGCAGATGATTTAACCAACGGTTATTGGAGCCAATTAAATTTTACTTCTACTTTGGCACCAGGTAAAAACCACTTAAGCCTCCCCCTTAACCGAAATGTAGGAGAAAGAGGGTCCTTTAAAGTTAAACGCAAAATCAACTATAAAAATCTTGAAAAATTCTGGCTAATCGTAGATCCAGATCGCCTGGTGAAGGCAACAGTAAAACTTCAGATTGATAATATAAAATTAACGACTAAATCTCACGTTAAATTTTTTAAAGGGCTAAAAGCATTTGATTTTGCCACCGACCAAGACTCTGCATTTTCTTGTTTCACCCCAGTAACAAGTCAAAATACTTATATTCGCGGAGATGAATATGGGTTTATGGGTGCAAAATTTTGGCGCTCTCACAACTCAAAGTACGCTGATGGCCTAAATAAAGACACCATTATCGTTACCGAAGGAGTATTCAGAGTACATCTTCCAAACGGCGATTATAAAATGCTTTTAAACTGGAACATGTTGGGATACTGGGATGTTCCTTTTTGGAAAAAAAGAATCCTGTACATCCAAGGCAAGCCAGCGGTTGGTGAGTTGAGGTCATCGGCCAGCGATTACTTAATGGACTTTTTGCGCTTTGAAAACATTGAGCCAACTCCAGATGATCACCCCTGGCAGCTATATTTAAAACAGCTTTTTACTCCCATTGAAAAAGATTTTACCGTCACAAAGGGCTACTTAGACTTAGGATTTGAAGGTGATCCCACCGGTATTGCCCTAAATTGGCTTTTAATTTGGCCCAAGGACAAAGATAAAAATATTGCTAAATTTACAAGACAACTTGAGCACTCAACTTCTGAGGATTTTGATAGACACATCAGATTTGTAAAACTCGACGACTCCAAACAAAACATAAAGTCTGATATTGTTAAATTGTCAGACACACTTACAAGAGTCTCTCCCAGTCAAAATAATTTAAAATCAATTAAAAAACTAAAGCTTCGGGGTCTAAAAGAAATGACCTTAAATGCCCAGTTGATAATTAGAACCAAAGAAGAAAGTAGTGCAAATATAAAAATTGCACCTTTTAAAAGTAAAAAAGGTACCACACTGAAAATTGTGCCCAAGCTTTTTAAAGGACAATACCAATATATGTCCTACGATCGAAATCACGAAACCTACACCCTTGCTACCAGGCAGTTGCGTCCAATCGGACTTTCGGGCATCAACACTAGAAAAAACATAAATGAGCAAATACTCCTGCAGTTTAAATTACCTGCAAATGCCAAACCTGGTCTCTACCACTCAAAGTTACAAGTGTCCCTTAAAAGCAAATCATGGAGCTTTCCCATCTCAGTCCAGTTATTTAAAGGAACTCTTCCCAAAGTTGATTTGTCGGTAGGATTTTTAGGTCTAAACCCAGTACAGTTTAGTTACTATGAAGGGCCTGAGATTGATAGAGAAAAAAGATTGTGGCGAACTAAGGCGCTCAAAGAGCTAACTACCAGGGGATTCAACACATGGAGTGGTATCCCCAAGTTAAAAGTAAAAAGCGAACAAAACAGTTGGAGCTTCACAAGTGAAGACATAGATGACCTCTTTGGGGTCGCAAAAAACCAAGGCATCAAGGGACCAATTTTTTCCTACGGAGGTGATTTTTTACAAGAGACTATTTCTGATTTAGATTCAAAGCAGTTGCAAAATTTTTCCGACATGCTTAAAACATTCATAGCAAAAAAGAACTGGCCACCAATTGTTCTTGATTTTTCCGATGAGGCACTAGGATATAGCGATACTTTAGAGCGCGATATAAAAAAGGGAAAAACTCTAAAAAAATATTTCCCCTTTTTCAAAAGAGGTGGCTTCTCCCATATGAGCTCAAATATGGGATCTGGTAAAAAGCTCCACGACCTCTTTACAAATGGCTCTTACTCAAACTATCACTCCAAAGAGGCCCGCCGTATCCAAAAACGTGGCAACTCATGGGGACTCTACAACCAAGCAAGCGCACCTTTTGATAACCCAACACATGCATTTGGAGCCGCCTTATTCAAGGCAAGTCAATTTGGTGCCAGTCACCTTTTAGGGTGGCATTTTTCGGGGATTCATAACTATCCCTACTACGATTTAGATGGCCGTGAAAATGATGCCTCCATGATCTACCCCAACTCATCTGGCGAATTTTACAGCACAATCAAATTTGAGCAAGCACATCTTGGCCTGCAAACTTATCGCCTCTTGCTTCTTTTAAACAAAAGAATAAAAAAGTCTAAAAATAATAAGAAGAGAGAAATTGCAATGCGATGGTTAAAGGGTCGCTACCTAAAAGAGCAAAATATTCAGTTTAAGATTTTCGAGCTTCTTAAAAATCTTTAACCGCTATACCCCTGTTATTACATTGATTTATGAGTTATGTTTAGCCGTTTGTTCATTAACTAACATGTAAACGGCTAAATTATTGTCCACAAGTTAGCCGTTTGGTGATATAATTACATGCAAACGGCTAAGCAATGTAAACAAGAGGCATTCAGCAATGAGAGGATTGAAGATAGCAGTAAACAGACAATTTGTCGGCAGAGTTAGAGAAATTAACAAGTTAAAGGAGATTGATCAAAACAGTGACGCTCAAGCAATTTTTATATATGGCAGAAGAAGAGTGGGGAAAACGGAGTTGATCGAGCAGTTTTTCAGAAAAAAAAATATCATAAAATTCGAAGGTTTACAGGTAGACCCAAGTGTAAGATTTGATTTTTTAAAAGATCAGCAAAGACAAATAAGCGAGTCACTACGTAGATTGGCCATCTATACAAATGATTCAAAGATTCCAAGATCCGTAGATACTTGGTCTCACTTTTTTGAACTTTTAAGGATTCATATTCGTGAAAGTGACGTTTTATATTTTGAAGAGGTGCAATGGTTATCTTCATATAGATCAGAATTTTTTTCGCGACTTAAGGTTTTTTGGGATGATTTTTTTAAGCATATCCCAAAACTTAGAATTATAATCTGTGGTTCTTCACCGTCATTTATTTCAAATGAAATCGCTTCCAATCAAGCATTTTACAATCGCTCCTCCAGTGAAATAAATCTATCACCATTTAACATTACTGAAATAAAGCAATATTTAGGAGCAGGATTTGGTGCAAGAGAAATATTAATGGCAACACTCACAGTAGGTGGTATCTGTGGATATCTCGAGCATTTTAAAAAAAGCGAGTCATCAATATTTCAAACCCTATGTAAATTATCAGCAGTAAAAGATGGTGCCTTAAAGACCGAATTTAAAAAAATTTTTATTAATAGCATGTCCTCTAATAAGCACTACAAGAATATTATAAATTATTTATCAAAAAAAAAATTTGCCTCAAAAATCCAAATTGCAGACCATCTAAGGCTAAAAACACCAGGAGGGAACCTCACAAAAATATTGCAGGATTTAGACGAATGTAATTTTATTGATGCATATACACCAATCCTAAATGAAAATGCACGAAACATTAAAAGATATTGTATCTCTGATGAGTATTTAAATTTTTATAACCGCTTCATTCTGCCAGAGCTTCGAAATATCAATTCAAATATGTATGATGACTCTCCAATGATGTTTATTGATGAACAGAAGCTACAAATTTCTATGGGATTTATTTTTGAAAAATGGTGCCGCAAAAACCATAAATTACTTGCAGAGATTATGATGTTTAACCAAGTCAAGTATAATGCTGGAGCCTTTTTTAGTAAAAAGACGGATCAAATAGATAGAGGATTTCAGATCGACCTCATGTATATTAGAAAGGATAGTCGAATCGTAATCTGTGAGATAAAAAACTACCATGAAACTTTAGATGATCAACAAATTATCAAGAGTATAAAAGATAAAAGAGATCTATTTATCAAACAGAATCCCAAATTTAAACATTACACATATGAGTTAACTCTAATCGCACCAGAGGGTGTAAGTGAGAAGATACGCACTGATGGTGTAATTAAACATGTTATAACATTTGATGATATATTTAATCATACTTAGTCTGCATTGCTCATTGTTTTAAGCATAGAGCAATTTACTTGTCGCTAAATGGTCAAATGGCTGCTATAGGTTCATCATGAATGAAAAATTTGAAAAACTTCCATTAAAGCAGGACTTGATTAAGAATTTGGCAGAATTACAATTTGATTCCATGACACCAATTCAGGCCAGTAGCCTTTTAGAGGTGTTAGGGGGGGTTGATGTCATAGCCCAGGCCAAAACTGGTAGCGGGAAAACGGCAGTCTTTGGTTTAGGTATTCTAAATTCATTAGATATTCAAGGTATGAACCTTCAAGCGCTAATTCTTTGTCCTACTAGAGAATTGGCCGAACAGGTGGCAAAAGAAATTAGAAAACTTGCCCGAATGTTAAAAGATGTAAAAATTCTAACCCTTTGTGGAGGGACAGCAGAATATCATCAGGAAAGATCTCTTTTTCATGGGGCACATGTCATTGTGGGAACGCCAGGGAGAGTGCTACGACTTTTAAAAAAAGGTTCATTGAGAGTTCCCAGAATTAAAACTTTTGTTTTAGATGAAGCTGATCGCATGTTAGATATGGGATTTCACGATGATATTATGGCCATTGTTGCTCATCTACCTAGGGTACGGCAATCTTTACTGTTTTCTGCTACCTTTCCAGATGAAATAGTGGAGTTAGGTAAAAGCGTACAAAGAGATGCTACATATGTGAAAGTTGATACTCAACACGCCCCCAATGCAATCAACCAAATATTTTATGAGCTTGAAAGCCATAAAGAAAAAAATGAGACGCTTCTAAAAATTCTAGCAAAGTACAAACTAGGACGAACAATAGTCTTTTGTAAAACAAAACAAATTACTAATGATGTGGCCAAGTTTCTAAATAAAAATAGTATCTTTGCAGAAGCTATCCACGGCGATCTTATGCAAAATGAGCGAACTTCTGTTTTGACCAAGTTTTCTAATCACAGTTTGTCTGTTTTAGTGGCCACCGATGTAGCGGCCCGCGGGCTTGATATCACTGAGTTGCCTGCAGTGATTAATTTTGATCTACCGACAGATGCCCAAGTATATATTCATCGGATTGGTCGAACTGGTCGAGCCGGAAAGACAGGCCAGGTCTTTAGCTTGTTTCTTAAAAAAAGTAGTCATCTTTTAGACAAGATTGAAGATGTCACTCACACTCCATGTGAGGTAGAAGATATCACCAATTTTTGTTTAACTGAATCAAATCTCTATGACTTAGTTCCTCCTATGAAGACCATGTATATAGGAGGCGGGAAGAGAAATAATCTAAGGCCAGGAGATATCCTAGGAGCTCTTACGGGTGATGTGAATCTGAACTTTAGTGATGTGGGAGAAATCTCTATTTACAATATTGTAAGTTATGTTGCTATTAAGCGCGATCACATCGATCATGCCGTCAAAAAACTGCAAGACGGCAAGATAAAAAATAGAAAATTCAAAGTTGGTCTTCTTTAGGGTTACTAACTGGTAGGACCATTATTTTACAGCAATAAGCTCAATCTTAAATAGAAGTGTGGCATTTGGGCCAATATCAGCGCCAGCTCCATTTGCACCATATGCAAGACCAGAAGGAATGCATAGTTCCCACACAGCACCTTCTTTCATGAGTTGTAAGGCCTCTGTCCAGCCAGGAATCACACCATTTACTGGAAAGGTCGCGGTTTGCCCTCTTTTGTACGATGAGTCAAAGATTGTCCCGTTGATAAGAGTACCTTCATAATGTGTTTCGACAGTACTGGTTGCTGATGGAGTGTTTCCTGATCCCTCTTTAATAACCTTATATTGCAATCCAGAAGTCAACTCAACAACACCCTCAACTTCACGGTTTTTTGCCAAAAATTCAGCACCTTCTTTTAAATTAACTTCACCCAAAGCCCCGGCCGCTGCTTGGGCCTGCTCCTGCATCTTTTGTTGAAAACCTTCCATTACAGTTTTTGCTTCGTCATTTGAAAGCTTGCTGGCTTCACCTAAAAAAGCTGATCTTAGGCCATCTGTGAACATATCCACCTGTAAGGCAATACCTTGTGTTTTAAAATCCTCACCTATTTGACGCCCTATAAGATAACTTACTTTTTCTTGATTCGTTTCCATCTACAATTCCTTATCGATACAGTTCTAATTAGAGTCAACACTATACCTGAATTTTTCATCCTAAACTTGATCTGATCTTCAAATACCTGTCCTGGTCATTGACATGGTCATTTTTACGATATTTTTCCTTAAGCAGTCTGCAAACAATAAATGTTGGCCTATTATACAAAGAAAAGTATG
>JADHTQ010000108.1 GCA_016784965.1 Bacteriovoracaceae bacterium
TATTTATGACCGGCTCTTATAAGGCCCCTCGGGAATTTAACTGGACTATTGGTGTGACTCTTCTGGTTTTGACACTACTTTTGTCTTTTACCGGCTACCTTCTTCCCTGGGACCAATTGGCCATCTGGGCCATTACCGTCGGAACGAATATGGCCTCTGCCACCCCCTTTTTAGGACACGAAGGTCCTGGAGCCGGCTTGATGCAAATTGGTGACTTTGTCATTGTGTCAGACATTAATGATCTGCGCTTTCAGCTTTTAGGCGGCAGGTTTGTTGGAGAAGCAGCACTGCTGCGCTTTTATATTCTTCACTGTGTATTCATTCCGCTAGTTGCTGGGATATTAATGGCCGTACACTTTTGGCGAGTTCGAAAAGACGGCTTCTCAAGGCCTCTTTAAAGCTATAAAACAAGGACCAACAATGGTTGCTGTGATAAAAGATATAATCAATACCATCTCTGCTCCCATCTATTCATTTAGTACTCTTTTGATTCTATTTTGTGTGGGGTTTAAGTACTACCGAGTTGTTGGTACTAAAAAGTTTGGATTGATAGCACTTGGCATTTTCTCTGTTTTATTTGGGCTTTTTTTAAGTGATGATAACTTTTATAAAAATGTTACTGCCCCCGACAACATCCCCATTTTGATGTTGATTATGTCTGTAGGCTTTTTTACTTGGTATGCAATTTTTAAAGCGGCTTGCAATGATGTCAGGATTGAAGCTGGATTGGAGCCAGAAGAGAACACGGAGAAGGAGAGACAAAAAGTATGGGTGTGGCCAAATCTGGTCTATATTGAGTTGATTGCCATGGTGGCCTTTTGTGCCTTTTTAATCGTATGGGGCATACTCATTCCCGCTCCCCTTGAGGAGTCAGCAAATCCAACTTGGGCCCCAAATCCCGCTAAGGCCCCATGGTATTTTTTGGGACTGCAAGAGATGTTGGTCTATTTTGATCCTTGGATAGCCGGAGTAGTTCTTCCTGGATTAATTATTATTGGATTGATTTTAATTCCCTACATCGATCCCAATCCAAAAGGCAGTGGTTACTACACCTTTATGCAAAGAAAGTTGGCCATGTTTATGTTCCTGTTTGGGTGGATCGTTCTTTGGGTCTATCTAATTCTAATTGGAACCTTTCTTCGAGGCCCAAACTGGAGTTTTTTTGGACCCTTTGAGCCTTGGGATATCCATAAAGTTACCGCAGCAAGCAATATCAATCTTTCAGAGTATTTTTGGGTATTGGCCTTGGGGACAACTATGCCCCAAAATATTTTTGCTCGCGAGTTTTTAGGAATTCTTTTACTACTGTTTTATCTTACAGTTCCTATAATCTTTGTGACGAAGTTATGGGGCAAAGAGCTGTTAAAAAAGATGGGGGCCATCCGCTACTATCTTACGGCATTTTTGGTTTTAGGGATGATGAGTCTTCCCATTAAGATGTATCTGCGCTGGTTTTTCAATTTGAAATATATTATCGCCATTTCTGAGTTTGAGTTAAATTTATGAGAAGGATGATTCTATGAAACACGAACCAGGTATGGCCTATAACCTAAACAATCTACACAAAATCTTCGCTGTTGTATCTATCATTTTACTCTTAACCGTAGTCTGGATGATGTTAGACGACTTTATCCGCCCCTGGAAGGGTGTGCAGGTTAAGGCCATGAAAGTTGAAGGGCAGGTGTTATCTAAAAAAATTAAGGTCCAAAACAAATTAATAGATCAAACCAAGTTAAAGAAGTTAACAGCAAATTTAAAGCATGCCAAAAAACAGGTACTGTCCAATGGATTAAAGATCAAAAATGTAGAGGCAGACCTTTTAAAATTAAAAGGAAAACAGCACCGAGAAAAAATTATAAATAGTAAATACAGCTCTTTGCTCGCTCAACTTACATACCAGTTTGAAGTTAAAAATAAATTAGATCTATTGGATAAATTGGGCAAATATAAATCACTTCTTGAAAAGTCAAATGATCAAATCAAAGAGTATAAGTCTCGCTTTAACAAACTAAAAAATAAGCTCTCAGAGTTAAAAAAAGAGGAGATTAAGGCCAAAAAAGAGTTAGAAAAAGTAACTGGAGTAAAAAATCGTTTGATAGAGGCCCAGAAAAAAACTGATCCCACAACCCCTGTCTGGCTGCTGCGAAATGCTCCCTTTTTTGATTACCTGGACCCAACTTTAAAAATTTCCCAGATAGTTCTTGGCAATATTACTGAAGATCGATATTTCCGCCAGGTACCCCGAGTTGATCGCTGCATAACTTGCCACACCTTTATAGATAAGAAAGGATTTGAAAGTCAAAAAAATCCTTTTAAAACCCATCCTCGCCTCTCTCTAATTCTCGGTGAGAACTCGCCTCACCCAATTAAAAAAATTGGCTGTACCATCTGTCATGGAGGTGAAGGAAATAGAATGCAGGATTTCATTGCAGCTGGACATACTCCCTCAACAATCAAGCAAAAAAAGCAGTGGGAAAATAGTTACAACTGGCACAAAGCGATCCATATAACAAGGCCTATGTATAAGTTAAAGCATACAGAAGCTGGATGCCTAAAGTGCCACCAAGGAGTCGATGATATTACTTATGCCACTCATCTAAATAAAGGGCGCAAGCTAATTAGAACCTACGGCTGTAATGGTTGTCATAAAATCAAAGGATGGGAGCACTTTCAAAAATCAGGCCCAAGTCTAGTGTCCATCAAAGATAAAATATCTAAACAATTTTTTAAAAACTGGGTTTTGAATCCTCGGGACTTTAATCCAAAAGCAAAAATGCCCTCATTTTTTGGCCAGACAAACAACTCAAAGGATCAATTTTTAAAAAGAAACATCACAGAAATCAATGCTCTAACGGAGTATATCTTAACAAAATCAAAAAAGTATTCTCCTTTTGTTCAATACCAGCAAGGTGACCCTAATACCGGAAAAAATCTCATCTCTACTGTCGGGTGTCTTGGGTGTCACCAAGTTGAAAGTATTTCAAAAGGTCCTTACAACAAGGTAAAAAGTCGTGCTGGTAGCTACCTCACAGCTCTTGGCTCTAAAGTAAATCCAGACTGGTTAGTATCAAGGCTTCTGCGTCCTGTGCACTATCAAGCCAGTACCGTTATGCCCTCTTTTCGTCTAAGCAACATTGAGGCCAATAATATTGCTTCTTACCTACTATCTTTTAAAAACAACAAGTTTCAATCACTTCCTTTTGGCCCGATAGATAAGAGTACCCGAGATGAGCTACTTTTGGAGTATCTAAGTGTGTTGGATACCAAAAAAGGTGCTAGGGCAAAATTGGCAACTTTGAGCGATGCTGAGAGAACGTTAGAGCTGGGTCATCGATCTGTGAGCAAGTATGGGTGTTTTGCTTGTCATAATTTGCTGGGATTTGCAGATAAAACACCTATTGGGCCAGAGTTGACTCGTGTTGGTTCAAAACCCATTAGTCAGATCGCCTTTGGTAGGCAGACAATTGAACATAAAAGAGATGTCTGGTTTAGTAGTCACCTAAAAAACCCCCGCATATGGGATCAGGGGACAGCTAAATCATTTAGAGATCTTCAAAGAATGCCTAACTTCAACCTTCCCACAAAAGAGATCGAGGCCCTTACAATAGCTCTTTTGGCCCAAGTGAGTCAAAAAATTCCTCTTGAGGGAATAAAACGACTCTCTCCCAATGAACACCTAACAGAGAAAGCTAATAAAGTAATGAACATATATAATTGCCGAGGCTGTCATGAAATCGATGGACAGGGAGGCGAAATTCAAAAAATATATGCCAAAGACCTAAATTTTGGGCCCACTAGGTTGGGACAAGAGGGAAAAAGAGTGCGCTCAACTTGGCTCCATCAATTCTTACAAAACGTCTATAAAGTTCGCCCGGCCCTTAAAATTAGAATGCCCTCTTTTAATTTGACCAATGAGCAAAGAAATCAGATCACGCGGGGGCTTCAGGCCAAGGCCAATGTTTCTACTTTTGAGAATAACTCTTTGGAGCTTGTCTGGGAAAGTGGACAAAAAGAGGCCACAATTGAACTTTTTGATGAGCTGGCCTGCAACTCATGTCATACCATCGGTTTTTCCGATATAGAGGCCATCGCCCCAGATCTTCACTACGCTTACAACAGGTTGCGTCCTCAATGGATTTTGAATTGGCTACAAAATCCTACAGAGGTACTGGATTATACAGTAATGCCTAATTTCTGGTTTGATGGGGAATCCCAGGAGGATGAAATTATGGATGGAGATCCAACAAGGCAGATGGAGGCCCTTTTAAAATATATTAAAAGCTTAAGCTATAATAAGTTTCAGAAGGCCGACTAAGCAAGTGTTTACTTAATTTTTGAGAGATAACTGGTAATTGCTTTAAGATCATCTTCAGTAGTGAGCTTATCTATCAGCGGTTTTATTTTAAGCATTTTGCTGGTTTTACCATTGTTTCGTCTACCTGCAAGAATATCTTGAAGTTGTGCAATTAGGTAGCCCACGTTTTGCCCTGCCAGTTTTGGATAAGCTTCATAGCCTTTTTTGAGATCACCCTTTTTATACAACAACTTTCCAGTTTTTGGATGCAATCTATCTCTACGCCGAATCATTCCTCGCCCCTGTTGGCCATGACAGGTAACACAGGTTAGTTGCTTGAAGAGTTTTGCTGGATTTTTTGCAAAAGCAAGATTACTAGAAATTATTGCAGCAATTATTACAGGTAACAAAATTATTTTTCTCATTGAGGCTCCAAATATCATCAATTTATCTTCTTTAAAAATTTCTTGAGTGCTAACCAATATTCATTATGATCACTCCACTTACTCCAAAGTGCCCTTGATCCATGGTTGCCCTTACTTTTTGGCAGAAAATAGAATTTCTCTTTTGAGGGGATCACTTCATAAATTGGACCTGACAAGTTTTTTTCTGATTTGGCCGATGTGATAAAAACGGGAAGCTTGAGCTTTTTGGCAAAGTCTGCAACATAAGTTTTTGATTGTTTTTTGTAGTATTCACCGGGAGAAAAAGAGACAACCCCATGGATTTTTTGCTGATACTCACTTGCTAGCCTGAATACAAGGGCCGCAGAGTATGAGCTCCCCCAGATAATAATTTTTTTAGGTAAGATGTTTTTTATGGCATAAAGAAGTGATGCCTCCATATCTTGGTAAGCATCAAAATAGGTTGTCCTCTTTTTTGCTAAAGTAGCCTTTTTAAGGGTTAAATTTTCAACACCATTGACTGCTCCACCTGATCGTTGATCGACTGCTAAGCAGTTAAATCCCAGCGCTGTAAGCTTTGGGGCAATTTCAAGATACTCACCTCTACTCCATCCTGCTTGGTGATAGAGAATAATTAGGGGAGCACTACTTTTGTGGGGCATATATAAATCGGCAGTGATTATAATTTTGTCTAATGAAGCATAGGTGATGGTCTTTTTATTGACACCTTTGGACTTAGCGACCTCTATAGTAGTGGCCATAGCAAAAACTATAATAAATTGCAGTAAAATGAAGTTATTTATCTTTTGCACATCTAAATCCAATAGTGAAATGTCTAAAACCCAATTCGTACTCTTTATGACTTATTACTCGTGTAGAGCTGGGGTATGAATCAGATCCGCCACCTTTAATGAGTGCAGTGCTTTTGAGAGTCTCCTTATCAATCCACTCCCACACATTTCCGGCCATATTGTAGCATCCATAAAAGCTTACACCATTGGGATAAGAAGTAACTGGAGCAGAATAAATAGAACCATCTCGCTCCCCTTTCCACTCATATCCACCACTATTGCAATATTGAAAATGCCATTTATTACCCCAGGGCCATATATTTTTTTCAGGTCCCATGGCAGCTGTTTCCCACTCAAGCTTGGTTGGTAAGCGCTTACCTGCCCACTTGGAATAGGCGTAAGCATCAAACCAATCAATCCCTACAACTGGGTGATCATCTTTTGTAAAAGTCTTAGATGAAAAGTATTGTAGTTTTCCTGTACCGTGCTTGTCTAACAAAATTGGTTTAAAGTTTTTCCAAAACCTAGGAGTATGGTCTTTATTGATTGGTTGATCTGGGTGTTTTACAGTCTTATCGGTATTGTTTGTTACCCATGAAAGAAATGCGAGGTACTGAGCATTTGTAACTTCATATTTGTCAATATAGAAGCTTTTTAAGCTTGCAATTTTTATGGTGCTTTTGGGAATAAGAATCATTGTCCCCCCATCTTTAGTTTTGATCTGCTTAAACTTCCCAGCATTTACATCTAACATAAATAAACAGGTAAATATTAAAACTGAAATTTTAATTTTCATATTGTTCCACCATATTTAAAGCTACTCTATTGAGAGTAGGAAGTTTTCAAGGTCTTGTACCTGAGTTGCATTTAAGTGAGATGTTCCCCCATGGGTATCCATCATAAAAGTTTTTTCTCCCAAAAAGCTTAACTCATTAAATCCTCTCTCCATGCGATCTTCTCTAATATTTTCATCACCTCGAAGAACTGGGTATTTGAACTTTCTCAAAGCATAGTGATTAGGAGTTGCAAACGACTCCCTTATAGATTTTGCTCGTCCGTGATGCAAAAAAGCAAAGGGACGATCAAATAGGCCCCGTAGAGGGAAAGTAGTCATGTTCCCTTCTTTTCTTTCAATTCGCCCTGTTTCCCAATACTCGACATCTCTTTTGTAATTATTTACAGAGTCCATCCAGTGAGGGCTGACCAGAGTGAAGCTTTGTTCTCTTGGAGTGAAGCTTATTAGAGCAGGCAGTGTACGCTCTTTATTATTATACAATTCATTGGATTTATCAGTAAACTCAGGTGCTTTATGACAAGAGATACATCCAACTTCGAGACTATTAAAAAGTAATTTTCCTTTTATCACAGAAGGGTTATTTTGATCAAACGGGTTTGGTCTAAGACCATTTTCGGCAGCTTGATATTCTCCAATAAATCGTTGGAAGTCTCTAAAGTTAAATGCCTTCCCAAAATATTTGGTAGTTAACTTTCTAATGTGTTCATCTCGCCTTTCTTTCAAGTCTTCATATTGCTCGTCCCAACGCTCGGCGGACATTCTATCTTGAATTTCTTCATATTTGTCTTTTTCTCGAGACTCGGGTGCTTTAATCTTAGTAAAATCACCGTGTACATTTTTGCGTAAAAATCCATGGAGAGCAACATGCTCTCTTGCATCGTCAAATTGGGCATCAAAGGTAGTATGTGTACCTTCAAAATAAAATGGTTGAGTGGCAAATAAGTTGCGAATTTGAGGAATTCCCAAAAGCCCCCCACTGACAAATTTCCCATCCCTCATTTGAGCAATAGCTTGACCTGCTCCCCATGACCTAGCGTCACTGGTTCCATATATATGGCAAGACATGCAAGATGTATCTTGATCCACAGAAAAGATTGTGGTGTTGACAAACATCTCACCTCGCTCAGAGTTAGAGTCTGGAAAGGGACGAGTCAGATCTCCCACGGGGTACTGCT